>DAOTJS010000003.1:0-158361 GCA_035448825.1 Fidelibacterota bacterium | reverse complement strand
CCACTTCGGCATGTTCTTTAATATAGGACTCGACATTATTCCAATAACCCTGGTCGTCTCTGATTTTCTTACAGCAGGCGCAGATCGGGATTAAGCCTTTCAAGGTTTTGATCTTATCAAGTGCTTCCTGCAACTCGGCGATGAATTTTTCACGTTGCTCTTCAGCCTGTTTGCGTTCGGTAATATCGCGACCGACACCTACAATACCGATTATGTTACCCTGTAAATCCCTAAGCGGTACTTTGGTGGTGGAATTCCAGCGCATTCCACCTTCCGCTTGATCCAGAGGCTCTTCGTGATTGATTAGTGGAATTCCTGTTTTAATGATTTCCAGTTCATTAGTCCGAAATTGATTTGCTAATTTATTATCAATAAAGTCGAAATCAGTTTTGCTAATGATTTCTTTCTCATCGGATTTCCCCATCCGTTCGACAACGGCTTTATTGCAAACGATAAAGCGACCTTCAGTATCTTTAGCGTAGATTTTATCCGGAATGTTGTCAATGACAGTTTTAAATAGGGTTTTTTCCCGGGCAAGGGCTTCTTCGGCGCGCTTACGTTCGGTGATATCTTCCAGAGTTTCGAGAACCCCGATAATTTCGCCTTTTGAATCCTTGATCGCTACCGCCGTAAAAAATATCCATTTACCATCTTTGCCTAGATTGGGGAAAAAATCGGTAGCTTCGAATCCGTTCTCGACAAAATTGGATTTCTGGTATTTATCGGAATACCATTTGGGCAGGTTTTTGATACTTCCATTTACCAGCAAGTCCGCTAGACATGGTCTTTGATTGTCATAAAAAGCTTTCCAATGATTGGTTGTACCGACAATTTCTTCGGATTTGATTCCAGTCAAGGCGGTTAGAGCAGTATTCCAATATACGACCTTATGATCTTTATCAATGAAGAATTGGGGGATTGCAGAACCGTTAATTATATTCTTTAACTTATCTTCGCTGTTTTTTATTTCCTCCATAGCCTTCATTAATTGTTCCTCGGCCAGTTTACGATCAGTGATGTCTCTTGAAATTCCAAAAGTGCCGATGATCTCGCCGTTTTCATCCAATAATGGCATTTTGGTTGTCGAAACCCACGATATTCCTCCGCCCGGCCAGGTTTCCTTTTCCTCGATTCCGATTATAGGCTTACCAGTACGGATAATGCGCTGTTCATCTTCAAAAGCAGGACGAGCGTGTTCTTCTGTAAAGAAATCGAAATCGGTCTTGCCGATAGCTTCCTTAGGATCGGAGAGTCCGAATCGCTCAGCCTGGGATTTGCTCATTAATATGAATCGGCTATCGCGGTCCTTGTAATAAATGTGGTCGGGAGTGGTGTCTAACAAAACACGCAGAAGGTTTCGCTCTTTAGCGAGTTCCGCTTCGATCCGTTTCTGTTCAGTGACGTCATGAAACAGAGCGTAAACTACTTTTTGATCCTCAATTTCAAAAACGCTGGCTTTGATTTCGACATCCCGGACTTCACCGCTTTTGGTAATGACCTGGCTTTCGAGAGTTTGTCCTTGTTTCGCTTTTTTATGTTCGAGAAATGTTCGGCTTTGTCCATTAATGATTTCTGATGGAGGATGCAGGATACTCTGATGTTGGCCAATTATTTCTGATTTTTCTCGGCCAACTAACCTGGCGGCGGCTTTGTTGCAATCGATTAAGATACCGGTTTCGGCATCGGCTAAGAAAATGGCATCAATACTTTCCTCGAATTGCCTGCGGTATTTTTCTTCGGATTTGCGGAGAGCTTCCTCCAGTTTTTTACTTTCGGTAATATTTTTAGAAACTCCGAAAGTCCCGATTATGTTACCGTCTTTGTCAGTAAGTGGAATCTTAGTAATAGATGACCAGGACACAGTTCCATTAGTCCAGTTTTTTCTTTCTACTTTGTCAATGATTGATTTGCCGGTTTTGATGAGTTCTTGTTCATCATTATAATCTTTTTGAGCAAACTCAGAAGGGAAAAAATCAAAATCGCTTTTTCCAATCGCATCTTTGGGGTCCTTTAATCCGAAAACCTCGGTAGCCAGAGATTTACTGACGCAATAAAAGTGGCTATTTAAGTCCTTGAAAAAAATATAATCAGGGAAGGTATTCAACATAGCATCAATCAGAGTTTTTTCGAATTCCAGTTCTTTTTTGGCTTTGCGTTGTTCGGTGATGTCGCGAAAAACCAGGACTGCTCCTAAGATATTGCCATATTCATCCTTAATTGGTGCGCCGCTGTCATCGATTGGTATCTTTTGTCCATCTCGCGATATTAGAATGGTATGATTAGCTAATTCAATAACCAGACCTTTTTCTAAAATTTTTTTGATCGGATTTGGTGGCTTTTTACCGGTAGATTCATTGATGATATTGAATACTTCCAGGAGCGGTTTTCCAGTGGCTTCCTGCGATGACCAGCCGGTTAATTTCTCGGCGACCGGATTGAGAAAGGTAATTAAGCCTTTTTGATCAGTAGTAATGACAGCGTCGCCAATACTTTTCAGCGTTGTGGAAAGAAGCGCCTGCCTTTCAGTTAAATTTTGTTCGGATTTATGATTGGAAAGAGCCAATTCGATAATACAATGCACCTGTTCTGGGGTAAACGGTTCAAAAAGATAGCCGTTGGCATCGGCTTTTTTTAGTTTTTCAAGGTCTAATCGTTCCGATTGGCTAATTATAAAGACGATCGGGATATCCAGATTCTGGCGAATCTGAGCGAGAGTATCAACTCCATTTAGTTTTCCTTTAAGTGATGAGTTGATGAGCACCAGGTCGGGCTTGAGTTCGACAGTCTTTTTGACTGCCGCAGTTCCATTCGTTACGGTTTCAATTAATTGATAACCTAAATTATTGACGATGGTGCTGATAATTTTAACAGTTTCAGCATTACTCTCAACCAACAAAATTCTAAGTCTTTCCATATCCTTCCCCTTTTGATTTAATTGATACCTGACGGCAGTTTTGATAATCATTGACTTGCTCTTTAATGGTATCCACTATCATATTTTACAAAAATAATTTTAAAACATCAATGAGGTAAATTTTGAAATATTCTATAATATTTTTAGGGTTTATTTGCTAATTCATTGATAATCCTTGTAATATAATACCAAACAAATGGCTATGAACATTTTTAAGCAATCGAGTTCTGCCCTTCTTATTGAAATGGTGCATGACTTAGTCTATTTTTATTTCCTTCAGCCCAGTAGGCAACTTAATTGGAGCCTTTTGAGGTCAAGGCCGAGGATAAGGTTAAGACGGCGATTGAGATTTCAGCTCTGGTCACCGCTTCGGCGTTGACCCGCGACCGGTTACCGGTCACCATTTCTTCTCTTGACTTTGACCTTAACCTTGAGCTTATTTTCTGTGCCTTTAGGTTTTTTATCCCGCCGAGCGGGGCTCCTTAGAAGGAATTTAGACACTGAATAAATGCTAAGACTTGAGTTGAGATTGCTTTATAAAAAGTCACTTTCCCAAAAAATTGGGAGGAGTTCTGAGTTTTAATGAATTAGACTAATTTTGTCTCAAGTTTCTTTATTGTCACTACCTTCTTTATAATAATTGGGGTACAATTTTTTCATACAATCGGGACAAATGCCGTGAGTAAATTCTACTTCGGCATGTTCCTTAATATAGGACTCGACATTATTCCAATAACCCTGGTCATCTCTGATTTTCTTACAGCTGGCACAGATTGGGATTAAACCTTTCAATGTTTTAATTTTATCAAGCGCTTCTTGCAACTCGGCAATGATTTTTTCGCGTTGTTCTTCCGCCTGTTTGATCTCGTTGATTTCGCGGGTGATTCCGACGAGTCCGATGATTTGATTATCCTGATCGCGCAGAGGAACTTTGGTAGTTAAAGTCCAATTAGTTTTTCCATCTGATAATTTTCTACTTTCAACTAAACCGATTATTGGTTTACCGGTAGCCATTAATTGTAAATCGGTTTCCATAGTTTGGCGGCCAAATTCTTCACCGAATAAATCTACATCGGTTTTACCGAGTATCTGACTTACATCCTTATAGCCAAGGTCTTGCATCATTTTGCGACTGACCCGGATTAGACGGCATTGGCGGTCTTTAAAATAAATGCTGTCCGGAATGTTATTCATTAAGGCGTCCAACAACGACTTTTCATAGCGCATTGCTTCTTCAACTCGTTTAATGTCATTGATTGTTCTGGTCACGCCGACTAATCCAATGACATTATCCTTGGCATCCAAGATAGGAGCTTTAGTAGTTGAGGTCCAATTCAGACTGCCGTCGGCTAATTTACGGCTTTCTATCATACCGACAATTGGTTCACCGGTTTCCATAAGATGGAGGTCTGCTTTGACGGTTTCCCGACCAAATTCTTCGCCAAAAAGGTCGATGTCAGTCTTGAGATAATATTCACTTTCCTGAGTCATATTCAGCGATTTCATCATACCGCGATTAATTCTGAGTAAGCGGCATTTTCGGTCTTTGAAGTAGATACTGTCCGGGATATTATTCATCAGTGCATCTAACAGTGACTTTTCGTACTCGAGATCTTTTTTGGCTCTGCGCTGTTCGGTAATGTCGCGAAAAACTAGAACCGCTCCTAAGATATTACCAAATTCGTCTTTAATTGGGGCGCCGCTGTCGTCAATCGGTATTTTCTGCCCATTGCGCGAGATCAGAACGGTATGATTGGCTAATTCAATCACCAGACCTTTATCCAAAATTCTTTTGATCGGATTGGGTGGCTTTTTCCCGGTAGACTCGTTGATGATATTGAATACTTCGAGTAGCGGTTTTCCAGTGGCTTCCTGTGATGACCAGCCGGTCAACTTCTCGGCAACTGGATTGAGAAAGGCAATCAAGCCTTTCTCATCCGTAGTGATGACCGCGTCGCCAATACTTTTCAACGTTGTAGAAAGGAGCGCCTGCCTTTTAATCGAATTTTGTTCGGATTTGAGATTGGAAAGTGCCAGTTCGATAACGAAACGTACTTGTTCTATGGTGAATGGTTCAAAAAGATAGCCGTTGGCATTGGCTTGTTTAAATTTTTCCAGGTCTAATTGTTCAGATTGCTTAATAATAAAAACGGTCGGTATATCAAGATTCTGACGAATCTGCGCGGAGGTCTCGATTCCATCGAGTTCGCCTTTGAGTGATAAGCCAATGAGCGCTAAGTCCGGTTTGAGTTCGATAGCCTTTTTTACGGCGGAAGTTCCATTATCCACAATCTCAATTACTTGATAGCCTAAATTATTAACAACGGCTCTAATATTTTTAATGGTTTCAGGATTGCTCTCAGCTATCAACACTTTAAGTTCATTCATTGTCCCCCCCTTTGTTTAATTGATACATTACTGCATTTTAGGTAGTTTTTAATTTACTTGAAGTGCCGCACAATCATATTTTACATAAATAATTTTAAACTATCAATGACCCAAATTACAGGGATAAAGGTAATTTGCTAATTACCTGGATTGACGACTTTATCTTTATAACAAACTAGATTTTTTTAAGTTAGATTTTATATTTTAAAAATTTTATAGCATTGATTAAATAAAATTGTTGACTTACAAGCTAAAAATATTTTATATTATGAATTGTTATCTATGAGTTACTTAAAACCTATACATTGCATCGTACTACCGTGGAGCATCATTATCCTAACCGGAGATGAAGGGGTAATTTAGACGTAGAAAAAAATAAACAGTTTCTAAAACCCCTTCTAAATCGAGAAGGGGTTTTTTTATAACAAAATTAAAAAGGAATTTAAAAATGCGCAGCAATCAGATCAAAAAAGGAATCGAACGAGCCCCTCATCGTTCACTTTTGCGAGCGCTCGGTATAGCCGAAAAGGATTTTGATAAACCGTTCATCGGTATTGCCAATTCTTATACAGACATTATTCCCGGGCATGCCAGATTAAATATCGTTGGTGAAATAGTTAAAGATGCCGTAATCAAAGCCGGTGGTGTGCCATTCGTTTTTAATACGATTGGCGTCTGCGATGGGATTGCTATGGGACACGCCGGAATGCGCTATAGCTTGCAAAGTCGTGAACTAATCGCCGATTCAGTCGAAACTATGGTAAAGGCGCATTGTTTCGACGGTCTGGTTTGCATTCCGAACTGTGATAAAATCACCCCGGGAATGCTGATGGCGGCGGTGCGTCTCGATCTACCTACCATTTTCGTTTCTGGCGGTCCAATGAAAGCTGGTCGCCTGTCGAGTGGGCGAGCTCTTGATCTGATTTCAGTTTTTGAAGGCATCGGCGCTTATCAAGAAGGCAAAATTAGTGAATCTGAGCTCTATGAAATCGAATGCTGTGCCTGCCCCGGCTGGGGTAGTTGCTCAGGTCTTTACACGGCTAACTCGATGAATTGCTTGTGTGAAGCGCTTGGGATAGCTCTGCCCGGCAACGGCACTATTCTGGCTGAAGATGAACGCCGGATTGAGCTTTATAAAGCGGCTGGGGCCAGAATTGTGGAATTAGTGCGCTCCAACCTGTGTCCGTCACAAATAATCACGCGTGCTTCGATTGATAATGCGATCGTAATGGATATGGCAATGGGCGGCTCATCGAACACAGTTTTACATTTAATGGCGGTTGCGAATGAGGCTGGCATTGATTATTCGATTGATCGGATGGATGAAATTTCACGGAAAACGCCGACGATTTGTAAAGTCGCGCCTTCTTCACCTTATCATATTGAAGATGTAGAAGCGGCGGGCGGAATGAGCGCTCTATTGAATGAAATTTTTCGGGAAAATGAGTTTGTCAATAAGGCCTGCCCAACTGTGACCGGAAAAACCATCGCGGAAAACGTCGCCGGTAAGCGAATTTTAAATGATTCCGTCATCCGTCATCTGGAAAATCCCTATTCGCCGACTGGCGGTTTGGCGATAATGACTGGCAATTTAGCGCCGGAAGGTAGTGTCGTCAAATATGCCGGCGTCTCCGACAAAATGAAGGTATTCGAGGGTCCGGCAGTTATTTTTGAAAGCCAGGAGGAGGCTTGCGAAGGGATTCTATCCGGCAAAGTCAAAACTGGTGACGTGGTTGTCATTCGCTATGAAGGGCCACGCGGTGGACCCGGAATGCAGGAAATGCTCTCACCGACTTCCTATATTATGGGACGTGGGCTGGGCGAAAGCGTAGCTTTGATTACCGATGGCAGATTTTCCGGTGGAACGCGCGGAGCTTGCATAGGTCACGTCGCTCCGGAAGCCGCAGTCGGCGGTCCAATCGCTTTACTTAAAGACGGTGATCGCATTCGCATTGATATTCCCCAGAAATCACTGGAGGTTTTGCTATCTGATTCAGAATTGCAAAGTCGTCGCGCCCAATGGCAGGCGCGTCCGCCCCGCATTACTCACGGAGTAATGGCTCGTTACGCCGAGTTGGTGGCTTCTGCCAGTCAGGGAGCGGTCTTGAAATATAACTCACGTAAAAAAGGAGAAAAGTCATAATGAAGGGCGCCGAAATTTTAATTGATGCCTTAATTAATGAGGGGGTTGATACTGTATTTGGTTATCCGGGCGGTGTAGTTATTCCGATTTTCGATGTACTGTATCGCACCGATAAAATCAGGTTCATTCTGACCCGTCATGAACAAGGCGCGACCCACGCCGCGGATGGTTATGCTCGCGCCACCGGCAAAGTCGGTGTCTGTCTGGTAACTTCCGGTCCGGGCGCCACCAATACAATTACTGGTATTGCTAATGCGCGAATGGATAGCATCCCGATTGTGATCATCAGCGGTCAGGTAGATACCGCCAATATTGGGACAGACGCTTTTCAAGAAACTGATATGATCGGCCTGACCCGTTCCATTAGCAAGCATAATTATTTAGTAAAAAGTGTTGAGGAATTGCCGATCGTTCTTAAAGAGGCTTTCTACATTGCCCGCACTGGGCGACCCGGTCCGGTAGCCATTGACATACCGGTTAATGTGTCCAACGCTAATCTAAAAAATTATCAATATCCCTCCGAGGTTTCTCTGCCGGGGTACAAGCCCGTGACCAACGGCAATCCGAAGCAAATCGAAAAATTGGCCCAAGCCATTAAAACTGCCAAAAAACCTTTACTTTATACCGGCGGCGGAATCATTTCGGCTAATGCCGAACCGGAACTACTTGCTTTGCTTGATAAAACTAATATCCCAATTGTGATTACTTTGATGGGTCTGGGCTCGGTTCCGGCCGATTATCCGACTTTTCTCGGAATGCCCGGAATGCATGGCACAATGGCCGCGAATCTGGCTTTGAACGAATGCGATTTGTTAATTGGAATTGGAGTCCGCTTCGATGATCGCATTACCGGACAGCGCGAACAATTTGCTAAGCAGGCAACTGTTGCCCACATTGATATTGATCCGGCTGAAATTGGTAAAGTTATCAAGCCGCATATTCCGGTCGTCGGCGACGCTAAGAAAATTCTCAGCGAGTTGGTGAAAAAAGTTAGCCCTCGTCCCAAAGACGAGTGGAACGAACGCACCCTTGCCTGGAAGAATCAATACCCATTGACTTACGATCAAAATGCAGAAGAATCTATTTTGCCTCAGTATGTAATTGATCGAATCAGCGCTTTGGCAGATCCTGATGCAATTATTGTGACGGATGTCGGTCAGCATCAAATGTGGGCGGCTCAATACTATCGGCATCGCAAACCGCGTTCGTTTATATCATCCGGCGGACTGGGTACGATGGGATTTGGACTGCCGGGAGCAATGGGTGCGGCGGTGGGACGGCCCGGGCATACCGTCATTACCATTTCAGGTGATGGCAGTATCCAGATGAATATTCAGGAATTAGCTACCTGTGCCATCAACGATATTCCGGTCAAAGTGGTAATTTTAAACAATTCCTACCTGGGTATGGTGCGTCAATGGCAAGAATTATTCTGGGAAGGCCGTTATTCTCAAACCTGTCTGAGGCGCACCGCAAGTTGTCCTCCAGATTGTTCTGGTCCTAATGACAACTGTCCACCTTATATCCCGGATTTTGTCAAAATTGGCGAAGCCAATCGCATTCCCGGTTACCGCGCCACCAAGCCAAGTGAAGTAGATGATGTGTTAAAACAAGGACTCAGTGAGCCAGGTCCGGTCATTATGGAATTCGTCGTGAAAAGTATCGAGAATGTCTATCCGATGATCCCGTCTGGCAAGCCGCTTTCGGCTGTTATTCCTGGGAGGCAATTATGATCGAAAAACATACTATCATCGTTACCGTCACCAATCGGGTTGGAATTTTAGCCCGTATAACCGGACTACTGGCTCAGCGTGGTTATAATATCGAAAGTGCTATCGCTGCCCCGACTGAAGAGAAGGATATTTACAAAATCATTTTAGTCGTCAAAGAAACCAGCGAGAATATCGAACAAATTACCAAACAACTCAATAAACTGATCGATACAATCAAGGTGACCGATATTTCGCATAAAGATAATTACATCGTACGCGAATATATCATTTTGAAAGTCGGGATTACACCTCGCACTAGAGCGGAAGTGCTGGATCTGATGCGGGTTTTTGGCGCTAAGCCAATTGACCTGGCCGCCGATCATTTGATTATGGAATTGGCAGGACACGTTCGCAAAATTGACCGGTTTATCGAACTGCTTAAACCATTCGGAATCAAGGAATATGTCCGCAGTGGTGAATTTGCTATGACAGAATATAATTAATAAAAAAGGAGTTAGCTATGTCAGTCAAATTGTTTTATGAGAAAGATGTTAAAAGTGATGTTCTGAAGAAGAAAACCATCGCCATAATTGGTTATGGCAGTCAGGGACACGCTCAAGCCCAAAACTTGCGCGACAGCGGGTACAAAGTTATTATTGCTGAAATGCCCGGTTCGCCAAATTATGCCTTAGCCGTTAAGCATGGTTTCAAACCCGTCAGCGCGGCTGAAGCCAGTCAACAAGCTGACGTCATTCAAATTCTGACGCCGGACGAGGTTCAGAAGCGCGTTTATGAGCAGGAAATCAAACAATACCTCACCAAGGGTAAGGCTCTGGTTTTTTCTCACGGATTCAATATTCACTTTAAACAAATTGTACCGCCGGCCGATGTGGACGTTTATATGGTTGCCCCGAAAGGCCCCGGTCATTTGGTTCGCCGTCAATACGAGATTGGTGCTGGCGTACCGTCGCTATTTGCGGTTTATCAGGATGTTACTGGTCAAGCCAGGAACCTAGCTATGGAACATGCTTGTGGTATCGGTGCCGGCAGAGCCGGAATAATCGAAACAACCTTTCGCGAAGAAACCGAAACTGATCTTTTCGGGGAGCAGGCGGTCTTGTGCGGTGGCGTTTCGGAATTGATCAAGGCCGGATTTCAGACTCTGGTGGATGCCGGTTACCAACCCGAAATCGCTTACTTCGAATGTTGTCATGAACTTAAATTGATCGTTGATTTAATTTATGAAGGCGGGTTAGCTGGTATGTATTATTCCGTCAGTGATACGGCGGAATATGGCGGAATGACCCGCGGCCCGTACATCATTGATTGCGAAACCAAGAAACGGATGCAGACTTTACTGCGTGCCATCCAGACTGGCTCATTTGCCAAGGATTGGATTCTCGAAAATCAAGCTGGGCGTCCCACGCTCAATGCCTACCGTCAGGAACATCAGGAATTATTACTGGAAAAAGTAGGTCGGGAACTGCGCGAGATGATGCCCTGGCTTAAGAAAAAAGGATAAAATATGAACCGTAAAATCCAGATTTACGATACAACTCTGCGCGACGGCACCCAGGCTGAAACTATCAGTTTCTCTGCTGACGACAAGTTGCATATCGCTAAGCGACTGGATGAATTTGGAATTGATTATATCGAAGGCGGCTGGCCGGGCTCGAATCCCAAAGATATGGAATTTTTCAAACTGGCTCGCGAGACTGAATTTCGCCACGCCCGCCTAGTAGCTTTTGGTTCGACTAAACGGGCCAGTAATGCCATAGAAAATGATCAGAATATTCACAATTTGCTTAAGGCGGAAACTCCGGCAGTTACGATTTTTGGTAAAACCTGGATTCTGCATGTCGAAAAGGCTCTGCGTATTACACCGGCGGAAAATCTCGAGTTGATCCGCGAAAGCGTGGCTTATTTAAAAAGCAAGGGCAAAGAGGTAATCTACGACGCTGAGCATTTTTTCGACG
This sequence comes from Fidelibacterota bacterium, assembly GCA_035448825.1. Lineage (GTDB taxonomy): Bacteria > Fidelibacterota > UBA2242 > UBA2242 > UBA2242 > JAGNGI01. The sequence continues at coordinate 147,228 of DAOTJS010000003.1, read as the reverse complement.
GTTATAAAGATAATGCCGATTATGCTATTCAAACTTTGCAAACCGCTCAATCGGCTGGCGCCGATTTAATCACTTTGTGTGATACGAACGGTGGTACTTTACCTTCAGAAATAAGTCGCATCATCTCCGAAGTGCGTCAGAAGATCACCGCGCCTCTGGGCATTCACACTCATAATGATAGTGGTCTGGCAGTGGCGAATAGTTTAGCGGCTGTCGAAGCCGGTTGCGTTCTGGTCCAGGGTACAATCAACGGCTATGGGGAACGCACCGGCAACGCCGACCTGTGTTCGATTATCCCGAATCTCCAGTTGAAAGCCGGTTATCAGTGTATTCCGTCGGAAAATATGAAACAGCTGACTCCGCTTTCGCGATATGTCAGTGAAATCGCTAATCTGGCTCACCCTAATGATTTGCCTTACACTGGTAGAAGCGCTTTTGCCCATAAAGGGGGAGTCCACGTCAGTGCGGTGATGAAAGACCCGCGCAGTTATGAACACATCGAGCCCGAAAGCGTCGGCAATACTCGTCGCGTGCTGGTTTCGGATTTATCCGGCCAGAGCAACATTATCTTCAAGGCGCAAGAACTTAATATTGATCTCGAACGGCATCAGGATAAAATTCCCGAAATTGTTGCCAAATTAAAGGAACTTGAGCATCTCGGTTATCAGTACGAAGCCGCAGAAGGTTCATTGGAACTTTTAATCAGCAAAATTAAATCCGAATATCACGATTTTTTTAAGCTGAAAGGATTCCGCATCCTTCTCGAGAAAAATGAGGATGGCGAACAACGCTCGGAAGCCACGATCCGTATGGAGGTGAATAATACCATCGAACATACTGCGGCTGAAGGCGATGGTCCGGTCAACGCCCTCGATAATGCCCTCCGGAAAGCCCTGACTAAATTCTACCCCGAAATTAGCGAGATGAAATTGTCGGATTACAAAGTGCGCGTATTGAATCCCCAGCAAGCGACAGCCGCCAAGGTTCGCGTGCTGATTGAATCTTCCTCCGATGGTGAAACCTGGGGCACCGTCGGTGTTTCGGAAAATATCATTGAAGCCAGCTGGCAAGCCCTGACAGAAAGCATCTCTTATTTTTTAATGAAAAAGCGTCAAAAGAATTCAAAATAGGCGGAGGTTTAATATGGCTAAACGCATTATAATTTTTGATACGACTCTGCGGGATGGCGAACAGAGTCCCGGCGCATCTTTGACGGCTTCTGAGAAATTGATCATCGCCCGGCAGTTAGCCAATCTCGGCGTGGACGTCATCGAAGCCGGATTTCCAATTGCCTCCGAAGGCGACTTCGAAGCCGTTAAACAGATAGCGCAAACTGTAGAAGGTCCGATTATCTGCGGTCTGGCGCGCACTAACGAAATTGACGTAGATCGTTGCTGGGAAGCTGTTAAATATGCCGCCAAACCGCGCATACATACTTTCATCGCTACTTCCAATATTCACCTCGAAAAAAAATTGCATAAGACCGGGGCGGAAGTGATTGAAATGGCTTATTCAGCTATCCGTCACGCAAAGCAATATTGCGCCGATGTTGAATTTTCACCCGAAGATTGTGCCCGAACTAGCCTCGAATATATGTGTGAAATCGTGCAAGCCGCCCTGGAAGCCGGCGCTACAACCATTAACATTCCCGATACTGTCGGCTATGCGGAGCCGGAGGAATTCGCTGAACGAATCCGCTACTTGATTGAAAAAGTGCCGGCGATTCGCCAAGCGGTTATCAGTGTCCACTGTCATAATGACCTGGGTAATGCCGTGGCTAATTCGCTCGCCGCAATCCGGGCCGGTGCTACTCAAGTGGAAGGCTGTATTAATGGGATCGGCGAACGCGCCGGAAATGCCGCTATTGAAGAAGTCGTTATGAATCTTATTACCCGCAAAGATTATTTCGATGCCGAGACCGGGATAAATACCCGCGAAATATTCAAGACCAGTCGTTTGGTAGCCAATTTGACCGGTCTGAGTATTCCGCGTAATAAGCCGATAGTCGGACAAAATGCTTTTTCGCACGAAGCCGGTATCCACCAACATGGCGTTTTGAGCAGTCGGCAGACCTATGAAATTATGACACCGGAAACAGTCGGTTGGGAAGGCGAAAACCTGGTGATTGGCAAACATTCCGGCAAACATGCCGTGGCGGCTTTGCTGGAGGCGGAAGGCTATCGCCCTGATCCGGACCAGCTCAATCAAATTACCAGTAAAGTGAAAGATTTAGCTGACAAACAAAAAGAAGTTGCCGCCGAGGATATTCTCGCTATTGCCCGTGATGTCACTATGCAATTGCCGGTAGAAGAGCAACATATTCAGCTGGAAGAATTTACTGTTACGACCGGCAGTGGCTTGACCCCAACCGCCTCGGTGCGCTTAGTCGTTAACGGCGAAAAGAAAATCGGCGCAGCGACCGGCGACGGCCCGATTGATGCCGTTAGCAATGCTATCTGGAGCGTGATCGGGCCCTCTTTACAATTGGTGGAATATAATCTGAAAGCCATTACCGGCGGCACGAATGCTCTGGCGGATGTTTCGATTAAATTGGCTGACCAAAAGGGAAATGTTTTTGCGGCGCGCGCCGTTGATGAAGATGTCATCAAAGCCAGCGCAATGGGAATTGTCAAAGGCATTAACAAAGCGCTTAGCAGTAAACCGAAAATTCATCCCTATATGGTCTAATTCATTAATTTCAGGAGAATAAATTGGGCGCAACTATAACTGAAAAAATTTTGGCGGTGCATAGCGGCCGGGATCGAGTTAAGCCAGGGGAATTGGTGGATTGTACAATTGATACAGTAATGTGTCACGATGTTACTACCACACCAGCAATAGATCTGCTGGAAAAATACGCCATTCCCAAAGTCTTCGATCCGGCGCGCATTGTCATTATGCCCGATCACTTCGTACCTAATAAAGACATCAAGTCGGCGGAAATGGTGGCTCGAATCCGCCGCTGGGCACAGTCACAGGGCATTACTCAATTTTTCGATATTGGGTGTCATGGCGTTTGCCACGCCCTTCTGCCAGAACAGGGTTTTGTGACGCCCGGAAAAACAATTGTGTGCGGCGATAGTCATACTTGCACGCACGGCGCGCTGGGCGCTTTCGCTACCGGTATTGGAAGCACCGACCTGGCGGCAACTTTAGCGACCGGTAAACTCTGGTTCAAAGTGCCGGAATCTATGCGGTTTGTTGTTTCAGGACGCCTGGCGGAAGGCGTTTACGCCAAAGACATTATCCTGAAAATTATTGGACAAATTGGCGTTGATGGTGCGCTATATCGTGCTATGGAATTCTGCGGCGAAGTAATTGATGAACTTTCGGTCGAAGGACGGATGACGATCTGCAATATGGCGATCGAAGCCGGCGGAAAGTCCGGCGTCATTAATCCCGATGCTAAAACGCTGGAATACGTCCGCACCCGCACTACCGACGAATTTACTGTTTATCGGAGTGACAGCGACGCCGCCTATTATCGCACAATCGAAATTGAGGTTTCCGATTTAGAACCTCTGGTGGCTTTACCGCATTTGCCCAGCAATGTCAAACCCGTACGCGAAGTGTCCGATATTCCGGTTGATCAAGCTTATCTCGGCAGTTGTACCAACGGTCGGATCGAGGATTTGCGGATTGCCGCTCAAATTTTAAAGAATCTGACTGTTGCGCGTGGCACACGGATGATCGTTGTGCCGGCTACCACCGAAATCTGGAAACAGGCTAACCGCGAAGGATTGCTTGATATTTTCATGTCAGCCGGAGCTACAGTTAGCACGCCGACTTGTGGTGCCTGTCTCGGCGGATATATGGGAATTCTGGCGGCCGGCGAACGCTGTATCAGCTCGACCAACCGCAATTTTGTGGGACGGATGGGCAGCCCGAAATCCGAAGTTTATTTAGCCAGTCCAGCAACGGTAGCGGCTTCGGCGATTGCTGGAAAAATCACTGACCCGCGGCCATATTTGTAGGAGTTGATTATGCAAGGAACCGCTCACGTTTATGCAAGAGATCACATCAATACCGATGAAATTATCCCGGCGCGCTATCTGAATATTGACCGAGAAGCTGAGTTAGCCGAGCACGCTATGGAAGACATTGACGCCAATTTCATAAAAAAAGTCAAACCTGGCGACTTTATTGTCAGCGGCGACGATTTTGGCTGTGGCAGTTCGCGCGAACATGCAGTTTGGGCATTGCGCGGCGCCGGAATTAAGGCGGTGATTGCCAATTCATTTGCCCGTATTTTTTACCGGAACTGTATCAATAATGGTTTTTTAGCGATTGAATGCCCGGGCGCGGTACATAAAATTTCGGATGGCGACCGTCTGGAAATTGATTTAGTCGGTGGCAAAATTGTCAATCTCACGAAAAAACAGACTTACCAATTTCAACCCTTCCCCGATTTCGCTCGAAAAATTATCGAGGCGGGAGGGCTTATGGAACAGATTAAAAAGGAACTGGCTTAGATGGAAGTTAAGAAAATTGCCGTGTTGGCCGGCGACGGCATCGGTCCGGAAATAATGAATGAGGCACTGAAAGTTCTGAACGCTATTCAACAGAAAAGCGCAGTTCGATTTGAGTTTCGGGAAGCATTAGTTGGCGGTGCGGCCTGGGAGAAGTTTGGTCAACATTTACCGGAAGAAACTCTCCAGATTTGCCGCGATAGCGATGCGATTCTGTTCGGCGCCGTCGGCGGGCCGGTAGAGGAACAGTTCAGCCCGAAATGGCGCGGCGTGGAAGTCAATGCCCTTCTCGGTTTGCGCAAAACCTTCGATTTATATGCCAACTTGCGTCCGGCTAAACTTTTCCCGGCGCTGGTTTTTGCCTCACCTCTCCGCCAGGACATTGCCGAAAAGGGATTCGATATATTGGTGGTACGCGAACTGACCGGTGGGATTTATTTTGGCCAGCCGAAAGGTCGCCGCGGCAGTGGTGCCGAGGAAGTAGCTTTCGATACTATGATCTACTCCCGCCGCGAAATTGAGCGGATTGCGCAGGTGGCTTTCAAAGCCGCGCGTCAGCGGCGACGACACGTTACCAGCATTGATAAAGCCAATGTATTGACGACGATGGTTTTCTGGCGAGAAGTCGTCACAGAAGTCGCCCAACAGTATCCGGATGTTACCTGGGAATCAATGTATGTTGATAATGCTTCTATGCAATTGGTCAAGAATCCTGCTAGGTTTGATGTTATGCTTTGTGGAAATATGTTCGGCGACATTCTTTCCGATGAAGCCGCGGCGATTGCCGGAAGTCTGGGAATGTTGCCCAGCGCCAGCCTGGCGGAAAACCTTTTTGGGATGTATGAACCGGGCGGCGGTTCGGCGCCGGACATTGCCGGACAAAATATTGCTAATCCCATTGCCCAGATTTTGAGTGCGGCAATGATGCTGACCTATTCTTTTGGAATGAATGAAGCCGCAATAGCGATCGAGCAGGCGGTTTCCGATGTTCTGCAAGCCGGCTATCGCACAGCTGATATCTGGCAGACAGGTTGTCGTAAAATCGGCACAGCTGAAATGGGCGACCGCATCGTGGCCGAATTATTGAAGAAAATTAATCCGCAATAAGCATATTTATAATTATAGCGAGACATTCATTAAGTGATTGTTATTAGAACCAGGAGTAAATTTTAATTGGATGTTGATTTTATAAATATTTTTTACCGCGAATTTTCGGAACGAGTTGCCCAGGCCAGAAACGAACTTGGTCGGGCGTTAAGCTTTGCGGAAAAAATTATATATGGACACTTGTTTTCCGAACAACTTTTATCGGAATCGAAACTCCGTGAATCGTATATAAACCTGAGACCGGATCGGGTCGCTATGCAAGATGCGACCGCTCAAATGGCGTTATTGCAGTTCATCAATGCCGGTCGCCGGCAGGTAGCCGTTCCGACTACTATTCACTGTGACCATCTAATTGTAGCCAAAGACGGCGCAGTTACTGATTTAAAGAGAGCGCGTCGGGAAAACCGGGAGGTCTATGATTTTTTGCAAACAGCCACATACAAATTTGGTATCGGTTTCTGGCCGCCTGGCGCGGGTATAATCCATCAAATTATACTGGAAAATTATGCCTTTCCGGGTGGTTTGATGATTGGAGCCGACTCGCATACGCCCAATGCCGGTGGTTTAGGAATGCTCGGTATTGGAGTTGGTGGAGCAGACGCTGTGGATGTGATGGCTGGTTTGCCGTGGGAATTAAAAATGCCCGGCTTGATCGGTGTCGAATTAACTGGGCGGTTGAATGGCTGGGCTTCACCTAAAGATGTGATCTTGAAATTAGTCGGCATGCTGGGCACCAAAGGTGCTACCGGTATGGTTATCGAATATTTTGGCAACGGTACGGCTAATCTCTCCTGTACTGGCAAAGCCACGATTTGCAATATGGGAGCGGAATGCGGCGCGACGGCTTCAATATTTCCTTATGATGCTAAAATGGCGGAATATTTGAATCTCACCGGACGGGCGGAGATCGCAAAACAGGCTACAGCTTTCGGCTCTATTCTATGTGCTGATCCGGAAGTCTATCAAACTCCGCAAAAGTACTTCGATCGGGTGATCGAAATAGACCTGGATAATCTGGAACCGTATGTCAATGGACCTTTCTCACCCGATGCGGCGGTACCGCTTTCACAGTTAAGTGATTACCTTAAGAAAAATGGCTACCCGGCTCAATTATCAGCCGGCTTAATCGGTTCTTGCACCAATTCTTCCTATGAGGATTTGTCCCGAGCAGCCGACGTTGCCCGTCAAGCCAATAACCATAAAATCGCTACCCGAGCAAAATTAATTGTCAATCCGGGTTCACAATGGGTCAAGTCGCTCTGCGAAAAAGCTGGTTTTTTGAATGAATTCAGAAAGTTAAAAGCTCAAATTCTGGCGAATGCCTGTGGGCCGTGCATTGGTCAATGGGAGCGGGATGATTTCAAGCCGGGGATAAAAAACTCCATTATCACCAGTTTTAATCGCAATTTTGCCGGGCGCAACGACGGTAACCAACAAACTCACACCTTTCTGGCTTCGCCGGAAATCGTGCTGGCTCTAACCTTAGCCGGCGATTTAAACTTTAATCCTTCGACTGACTTTCTAATCAGCGAAGATGGCAAGTGTTACCAGCTTGAACCGCCTAAAGGTGAGGAACTGCCGGCCGGGAAAATCAAGATCAGCCACGCTGAGGCCAGAATTATCCATAAACCGGATATTACTATTAAAATTGATCCGCGCTCTCAGAGGCTACGTTTGTTAGAACCATTTCCAGCTCCGAACAGTCAGTCTTTCCAGAATTTGTTACTTTTAATGAAAGTCAAAGGTAAATGCACTACCGATCATATTTCTCCAGCCGGCGAATGGTTGAAGTACCGCGGCAATCTGGACAAAATCTCCGATAATCTTCTGCTAGGCGCCCGTAATGCCTTTACCGGAAAATTGGGCGAAACCCTTAACCAATTGACCGGCGAATATGCCAAAGTGGCTACCGTGGCGCGCAGTTACCAATCCCACCGGAAATTAGCGGTAATAGTCGCCGATGAAAATTATGGCGAAGGCTCATCGCGCGAACATGCCGCGATGGAACCGCGTTATTTGGGAGTAGTGGCGGTGATAGCGCGCTCTTTTGCCCGCATCCACGAAACCAATTTGAAGAAGCAGGGAGTCCTGGCCTTGACATTTACGCAAGCTGAAGATTATGAACGTATTCAGGAAGATGATGAATTCAGTATCAAGGGCCTTGAAGAATTTGCTCCCGGCCGTCCGCTGGATTTGATTATCCGGCATAAGAATGGAGAAAGTGAAACAATCCAATTACAGCATAGCTACAGCCAGTTACAAATAGAATGGTTTTGGGCTGGCAGTGCCTTGAACTATCTTAGATTAAACAATCCACAGAAGCTCTGATTTTAGGGAGGCTTAATATGTCTAATGAACAAATAATTTTCGCTAATGGTTCGCTTCAGGTGCCAGATTTTCCGCTGATTCCCTTTATTGAAGGTGATGGAATCGGGGCCGAAATTTGCCGACCAACCCTGCGGTTAATTGACACAGCCGTTAACCGCGCTTATGGCTCTGATCGGCGTATAATCTGGCGCGAAGTCTTAGCAGGCGATAAATCTTTAAACCAAAATGGTGAAGCATTACCGGCCGCAACCCTTCAGGATTTGAATCAATATGTTATCGGCTTGAAAGGTCCTTTACGGACGCCAGTTGCTGAAGGGCGCCGCTCTTTGAACGTTATTTTACGGCAAACTCTTGATCTTTATGCCTGCGTTCGACCTCTGCATTGGTTCCCGGGTGTGCCTACGCCAGTCAGACGACCGGAGCTCTTGAACGTCGTTATTTTTCGAGAAAACACGGAAGACCTCTATACCGGAATCGAATTTATGCGCGGCTCGCTGGAAGCTGGCCTGCTGGAAGATTTCCTGATTGGTAAATTGAAAGCGCCGGAGCCTCGCTTCCCTGGCGAAAATTCTTTAGGAGTCAAACCGGTTTCTAAACCCGGTTCGGAGCGGCTTATTCGAGCGGCGATTAACTTTGCCATTAAATATAAATTGCCATCGGTTACGCTGGTTCATAAAGGCAATATAATGAAATATACGGAAGGTGGCTTTCGCAATTGGGGATATGAGCTGGCTGAACGTGAATTTGCGGAATCTTGCATCACGGCTAAGAGTGGCGCTCCAGCTGGATCATTAACTTCAGGATCCGGCGACAAAGTTCTGATTAAGGATATGATCACGGACGCTTTTTTCCAAGATATTCTGCTCAATCCGGCTCGTTATTCGGTAATAGCTACTCTGAATTTGAATGGTGATTATATCTCCGATCTGGCGGCGGCAATGGTCGGTGGAATCGGTCTGGCGCCGGGTGCGAATATCAATTTTGAAACCGGCCGCGCCATTTTTGAATCAACTCACGGCACAGCCCCTGATATTGCCGGTCACGACATCGCCAATCCATCCTCACTGATTATGTCGGGAGTAATGATGCTGGAATATATGGGGTGGTCAGAAGCTGCCAACCTTTTGCAAAAGGCTATGGCAAACTTATTTATTCGCCAGATTGGTACCGTAGATATTTTCGGTAATGTTAACGGTGCCCGTTGCGTGGGCACTACCGAATTCGTCGAATTATTAGAAGCGGAAATCCTTAAAACAAATATAAAATAGCAAATAGAAGGAAATTTATATGTCAAATTCGATGTTACAATCCATTTGTCAAAAAATGCAAAAAGCCAGTCAAATTGATCCGGAATTATATGTAAAATATAATGTCAAAAGAGGTCTGCGTAACGAAGATCATACCGGAGTACTGGTTGGGCTAACCCGCATCGGAGATGTAGTTGGTTATCGTTCCGAAAATGGTCAGATAATTCCTATCGAGGGGCAATTGCTCTATCGTGGCTATCAACTGGATGATCTGGTCAAAGGTTTTCAGGCTGAAAATCGGCACGGTTTTGAAGAAATCTGTTATCTGCTTCTGGCAGGCGAACTTCCGAATCATTCCGAATTGCAATATTTTTCCGATTACTTAGCCCAACAGCGCGAATTGCCAGAAAATTTTACCAACCAAATGCTACTTAATTTGGTCAGTAGTGATATGATGAATATGCTCGCCCGAGCGGTTCTGGCCCTGTATACCGATGATCCTCAACCGGAGGATCGCAGTGAAGAAAATCTTATAAGTCAATCGTTAAGCTTAATCGCCAAATTCCCGACTATAGTGGCTCATTCGTATAATGCTTACCGGCATACCTATCAACAAAAAACCTTATCTATTCGTCACCCGCACAAAGAATTAAGCATAGCCGAGAATTTCTTGTATATGCTTAAAGGTGATCGCTATACCAAATTGGAAGCGGATATGCTCGATTTAGCTTTAGTGACCCACGCCGAACACGGTGGTGGCAACAACTCGACCTTTACCTTGCGAGTAACTAGTTCGACCGGAACCGATACCTACTCGGCAATTGCGGCGGCTATTGGTTCGCTGAAGGGACCTTATCACGGCGGCGCAAATCGTAAGGTGATGGAAATGATGACCGATATTAAGAAAAATTTGAAAAACTGGGATGACCGGAATGCAGTTGCTGATTATCTGATGAAGATATTGAAAAAAGAAATCGGGGATCGCAACGGCAAAATCTATGGATTTGGGCATGCCGTTTATACTCTTTCCGATCCGCGAGTGAAGATTTTGAAAAGCAAAGCCGCGGAACTGGCTACGGAGAAAAATCGTCTCGAAGAATTCCACCTCTATAATTTAGTCGAAGAAATTGCGCCTCAGGTTTTCGCCGATTTCAAGGGACGTGAGAAATCTAAGATCGTCTGCGCTAATGTTGACTTTTACTCGGGATTCGTCTATTCTTGTATCGGAATTCAGCCGGAACTATACACCCCGATTTTTGCCGTCAGCCGACTGGCTGGCTGGTGCGCCCACCGTCTGGAAGAACTCAATCCACAGTCACGTCGCATTATTCGACCAGCGTATAAAAATGTTACTCCGGAACGTGAGTACATTTATATGGCGGAAAGAGGCTGATATAAGATATTTCAGTCACTTAATCGAACCGTTGTTGACTCTTATGTGATATAGTTTCGCTTTCCGCGATTTAGGACAAGAGTCTATATCTCGAAACTTACCTGACGGCGGACAGTAATTCACCCGATAGGATAATTGGGCAAAAAATCGTTTATTTGAGGAAATACTGTCCATTCTTGATTCGAATGGTATCAACTCTTCAATAGGATAAAATTTTTAATCAAATAGAACTTAGAAGTCCAAATCGAAAAACCGTTCAACATTCTCTAATTGTTTGATTTTCAACCAGAAATATCCCTTGCTAACTTTCTTAACGGGACAGTAGTGATTGTCAGTATTATTTTATAGTATCGCTTTGTTCAATTTTGCCTTCGAGAGGGAGAAATCGAGATACGTTTTCTAAATCAGATTTTAAAGAATCATCTATATTTTCCTGCATAAATTGATCTATTCCGGTAGAATCAACCAAATCCAGCAGATTGTCTGCTTTGCCTTCATAGAGGATGACATAATTGAGCGAGTCAATGTGACCAGTTTTATGTAGCCAATTCAATAGCCTTTTACGCCGTCGTTCGGTAAAGTTGGATTTATCATAGGGCGAATGGCGACGGGGACTGGGCATAATTGCAATCAAACGACTGGCTTCATCAATGCTGACATCAGCCGCCGATTTGCCGAAATAGTGCTGGCAGGCGGCTTCCACGCCGTAAATTCCGTGCCCAAATTCGATGACATTCAGGTATAACTCGAGAATACGCCGTTTGGATAGACGACGTTCCATTTTAAAGGCAATAATCAGCTCCTGAACTTTTCGGGGGATAGACTTTTTAGTCGAAAGGTACAAATTTTTTGCTAATTGCTGGGTGATCGTCGAACCGCCAACCGCATTTTTTTTGCGCTTAATATTTTTTTCGAGTGCAAATTTGATGGCTTCTACGTCGAAACCAATATGCTCATAAAATCGAGCGTCTTCAGCCAGAATTACGGCGTGAATAATATTCGGTGAAATTTTACTAAGAGGAACCCACTGCCATTGAAGTGGAACTTTTTTACCGGCTTTCTGATACTCGGCCGTACGCTGGCGAATCAAGGCGGTGGTTTCTGGATTTTTACGGACAAATTCCGAACCGTCCGGCGCCGCAATATATAATCCAACGAGAATTACTACCGGAATCAAAATTATGAATAAAACAATCTTTAAAATCAGCTTAAACATAAAATCGAATTGAGTTTACGGAAAATTTGATAAAAGGTAAAAGAGTTTCGATTAATATCGAAACTTTAGGCGGAAGTATTAGAAGTATCTCGTTCGATGACTAAAATATCAGTGCCAGCAATTTCAGCTTCTAAAACAAAGCGCGCCGCGCAATTCCGTTCGGTCTGGATATGACTGATTGTAACGGTGTCGTGCTGAACAACCGCAGTTAGCCAACCTTTTTCCTGGCAGAATAACACATTTGTTAGCAGAATCAGCCCGATGGCAACTTTTTTTTCATATTACGCCCCGATTACTCTCTCTACTACTTTAGTGCCCTGAAAATTCATTGTCAAGATCACCAGCTCATCTCGAATCCCAGCGTCCAGCCATCGGTATTCATAATATCGCCACCGGAGCGAATGAAAAGCTTTGCGCCAGATGAATGCTCATAAACCATCCCAAAGCGGACGGCATTGGTGCGGGTAAGAGTTTTGGGCGGATTGGAGTCATATTTTTCGTAGCGATTAGTTTCCGGATCGTCAGCGGCTAGAGCATCATTTATCCAATATTTCGAAACGATATTCGGATAAAGTAGATCGCCGTGACTTTTTTCCTCGTACAGAGTAAGATTAATATCCGTTCCGAGTAAAGCAAAGAATCCTTTAGCAATATGGGCTTTGACTCCAATCGGCACAATCAAATTCCAGGCTTTGGTTTCCTGCGAGTAGGAATATTTTTTGGTGTAAGTGTTTAGATTTCGGTAAGTGCTGGCATTATAAAGCGAATACTCGGTGAAGGAATTGGAGTAGTAATTCGATCTTTCGTCGAAATCTATCTGCGACCATTTTCGTGAAATCTGCACTCCACCGAAAAGCGCCCAATCATTTTCGAGAGTATAAATCAGCGCAGTCATAAATTTCCATTGATTGATTGCCTCTTCACCGGAACCGCTCAGATTGAATTCCGCGGCACTATTAGCCGTACAACGTCGGAAAGCATAAGTAGTATCGGTAATCCAGTGATTGTAGGTTAGGTCGCTGAAAGTGGTATCGTCGGTAGTGTATCGAGTAGTAACGTCCTGATTTTTACTGGTCAATGAAAAAAAGGAGCGTAGAACAAGATTTTTATTTAATTTCTTTTCCAAAATCAGGGTTAGGTACGGTTTTAATCCAGAAGTTTTATAGGTAAAATCGGTATTCATAGTGTGTTCACTAAGGCTATAATAAGCGGTGTTGGTAGCCGTTTCCGAGAACGAGTCCGAGGTGTCCTGTGCAATTTCAGATTCTTTGCCGGAACCGAAAAATGCTCCGACGCTAATCCCGTAGGTTGTTTTTTCATTAGGATGGTGCAAAAAACCGGCACCTAAATCATAATGGCGGCCGTTAATTTCCAGATCTTCGTCGTTCAGAATTCCGTATGAGGAATGCGGATGAGTTGCCCATTGCGAATCTAATAGGTAACCGTCGCGGTGAAAAATATAATGGCCCAGGTGCAAGCCGAGATCGGTTTTAGTCGAAAGCCGGTAGCCGAGAGTGATTTCGGACTGGTTGGCAATGACTGTCTGCTGGTTTTCGTCGGTTTCGAGACGTTGTGGTTCAAAATTGGCATATCGAATGGTAGAGTTAGATGCGATGGCTTTATCGAACCAACCGCCGCTCGTCCACCAGATCGAGTTCCGGTAAGGGCCATAGTCGAAGACTGAACGATTGACGATACCCAGAGTCATCCGCTGACCGAGCGGTAGGATTAGCGCTAAATTATAAAGCGGCGCGATGTTGATACTCTGAACGATGGTATTATTGTACCAGGAAGGTGCGAGGTAAGAACTCTCGCTCAGGATGCCAGTCGAAAGGGGACTAAAGGAATATTCGATATTGTTTTGGAGATTGAAATCAATATAAAATGTCCTTTGTTTTTCACGCAGAATATAGGCTGGATTCCAGCTCAAATCGCTGAACTTATCCGGCAACATACCGCTGACTTCCGGCGCAAAAATCGCCATTTGCATCGTGCGGAAACCTATCGGCTCCATCAAATACGGAATCGCAGGCTGGCGAGTGACCGGAACGGGAACCGTTGCTTTTCCTATCCCGGCCAGTAAAAATAGACCCATTGTCCATTTAAAAATTCGAGTGATTTGCATATTTGCTCCTTCAGATATTTGGATTTACGATTTTCCCGACGAACAGAATCGTGCCGGTATTGTTCTCTCGCAAAACGAAAATAAACGGTCGGTTAACCAAGAAATAAATTTCCTGTGGTCCAGCCGAGGTACGTCCAAAACCTATCACAGTTACCGCGGCGGCTTCGGTGCCTTCTTCATTGACATCTACAAAAGTCTTGTGTTTGACTTCGCTGATAAGCAGGTTACCATCCGGATTAATTTTTGTGAAATTAGCCTGGGTAGTAAAAGCCTGAATCATTCCCAGAGCTCGCAAAACTGGAATTAAACCAATCTCGTATTCAGTTTTAAACTTAGGCAGAAAAACATTGAGATCGGTTTCAACCAGACGGCTCGTCCATTCAGCCCAACTTTCAGCGGTCATTATTGTTGCTATGGAATCAACATTTACTCCTTCATTTGGCAGAATCACAGTCATACTAAAACCGATTTCGCCGTAAGTCAAGTCGGCTATCTGAAATTGATCGTCGGCAAAATATCCATGGCGGGCTTTATGACTCATCATTTTGCAAGTTGTTTGACTATTGTCGCCCAGAAAGAAGGTCGCTTCCTTAGTTTTTTCGGGGTCAAATTCATAAGTCCAGGTGCCTTTGAAATAAATCGCGTTAATGAGATACATCACTATTCTTGGATCAATTGGCGACTCTACGATAGTTGGGATTTTCTCGTGCGTTTTTTCATTTACCCAGGCATTGATAATGTCAGCCGCATCGCTCCGGCTGAAGTCCAGCGCCCGGATAACGGCGTCGAAGTAGTTGGCATTTAATTGTAAAAACTCGCTCAGTACCGAAAATCCGGTTCTATACCAAATAGAATTGGCGATTTCGAAAGTGACTTTGGGATCAGCAGTCGTAAGCAAATCCATCAAACTACGATAAGACTGATTGACTTCTTCGACCGTCAGGTCGCCGAATTCCAGCATAGAATGCATTTCCCGGCGCGTCTCGCCGTCGGCACCATTGTAAGCCATTCCGAGCGCCATCGAAACACTCAACGGTGAAATGAAAATATTTTTGTTACCTTCTGTTTGTGCAATTTGCCGGAATAATTTCAGGCCGAAATTATTGTCGGCTTCGGTCACCTTTTTTTCGATAGCGCTCAGCTCGCGTAGCGGTCTGGAGACATCATTGCCGGTGATTTTCTCGGGACAACGATTTAGAGCAAGCAAGAAAAGCACGGATAGGACTATGATTCTGATTTTTAACATAACCACCTCAAATGTTTTATTTTTCATAATGTCTGATAGCAACAGTTCATCTATGACAAATACCATTCCAAAACCTTCCGACGGGGAAAATGAACTAATAATGATAAGAGTATCAGCTTTCTGAGACTAATGTGGAAAATCTGAGACTGAGTAGGTGCTTAGTCTTTGCGGTAGATCAAGCCACCGCTAACAAACCATTTATTGTAATATATGCCGCTGTAATGGGTTTCGTTGCGCATAACAGCGGCTCGACCGGTGAGGGCTAAATTCTTCCAGAACGGCCATTCCCAGCCAACGAGCAGTTGATTCTGAATATTCTGCTCCGGATCGGGATTGTAATAAAGGAAATATTGGCTTAGATCCGCCCGATATTTTTTCAATAAAACATCTGCGATGACCTGGAAATAGCCGCGCCCGATTTTTCCGGATAGGTAATAATTCAGACCGATACCATAATATTCCGAGAAATCATTATTGGAGATGACGTTAATAAATTTCAAGCGCACACCGCTGAGAGCCTGGCGACGACGTTCTAGTCCGATCTGACCAAAAAGCAGTTGATCTTTCTGCCGGGCTGTAGTATCCAAAACGGAGTTCCCGATGGAAAATAGCGGCCGACGGGGATAATCAATTTGGAAATAGCCACTTTGCGCCGAAAATGTTAGGCTGGGATTGATTTGCTCGGAAATTTCCCCCAGTCCGCCGATCTGGTGATTATCGAGACTATTTCTGTGCCGGAATGAATTTTGGGATAGAACGAGGTATAGCGATGGGTTCCAACGATTAAAACTCAAACCTCCGCCGATGAGCCAGTCGGAATTATGATAAGCGTAATCCTGTTCCAGCCACCATTTTTGAAAAGAACTGACAGTCGAAGCCAGAAAAAATTTACGGCTGATCGTATAATTGGCCCGGGCGGATATATTAAATGTGGCTTTGTTTTCGGGACGATAATCATAGGCAAGTAATCCGCCGGTCGTATTGACATTGAAGCTCAATTGTCGTTTGTTCAGGTAAAAATGGAGGTTAGCCAGGACCGGTGTCGTAAAACTGTTCCTGGAGGTAGAGTCTGACTCGAGGATATTGGTTTCCATTCCGGCTTCGGTTTTGCAATAACCACTTAACTTCTGATCGGCATGGAGTAATCCGGATAATAACAGAACGACAATAAATAGGATTAGTGTAAGATTACGAAAGTAGAGCGCCAACATTCAACGGCAATTTACTTATTTCCGTTGATTTCCTGTAATTGTTTCTGGTAATACCGGCGGAGCGAGTCGAGCTGGGAAATATACAGTGACAAATCATTCGTCGGTATATTCTGAAAAAGAGGGAGATAGTCGGCGGTGGTCACAGGCTGAGTCGTAGTTGGAAGAGCCGCATTGCTGGTCAGGTCACGATAGGTAGTTTTTCCCGAAGTCGCAGAAGGTCCCCAGTTCTCGTAGTCGCCACCTTGATATGGATAAGATTCACCAGCCAGGACATTCATTTCCAGATTCAATTGATTAAGTCTCTGGCGTAATTCTTTCTCGGTGCTGGCGGCAGCGATCATCAAATCAATCTGCCGGATTTTCGCGTCAAGAATATGGCTAATATCCCGGCGAATCGCGTCATTAAAATCGTATTTGGCAATTAGTGCCACCAGGTCTTCCTTTTCCGGTAACGGGAATTCATTCTGATCGCTGAATTGGCGCTGGCTTGCCAGTAATTGCCCGCGCCGGTCAATTAATTCAAACAGGGTTTTACTCAAATTTTGGCGCTGGCGCGAGTCACCCATGCGACTATATTGGTTGATAGTCGAGTCTATACTTTTCGAAAGAAAATCATAATAGCGATTAAACGTAATATTCAGAGTTGTCCTTTGATCGGCCAGTTCGGTATAAACCGAGATCATCTTGCCATTGATTTCAGCCTTTCGAGCGGTTAGGCGGGAAAGTTTCCTTTCGTCGCTCCAATTGAGGTTGCTGGCATTGTTGATTTTGATTATTTGGGCATCAATAGCGTTGATGTCGTTAAGGAGTTTATTATAATTCTTTTCGAGCGTGTGTAGTTTGGTTAATTGCTGGTTATATTGCGTCTGATAATAAGCCAGGCTGTCTATGGACGCTGATTGAATATTTTTCGCCAGCAGTAGGATTAGGGCCAATGTCACGCAAATTGCGATTCTTGAAGTAAAATTTTTATTCATATTCCTCAGGCTTAATACCATACTTGTCCAATTTGTAATACAAAGTGCTGGGCTTGATCCGCAATTGTTCGGCGGCACGTTGCTTGACACCGTGCTGATCGCGCAGGGCTTTAATAATCATTTCACGTTCGATTTTGCCAACCTGGGCAGTAAGGTCACGAGCCGCCGGCGCGTCGGTTTGGTTCAATAAACTAGTATTTTCCGGCAGGTCGCCGAAATTAAATAGCGTTTCCGAGAAAACGTCTTCCTCGATAAATACTAAAGCCCGTTCGATGAAGTTTTCCAATTCCCGCACATTGCCCGGCCAGGAATAAGCCATTAGACGAGCCATAACGCTGGGCTCAATTCGTGGTATTTGGCGACCAAGCCGGTCAGCTTTAAGCCGAAGCAGATAGTCAACAAGCAACGGAATATCCGAGGGGCGTTCGCGCAGAGGTGGAATCGTCAGAGGGATGACATTGATGCGATAATAAAGGTCTGAACGAAATTCGCCGTCTTTGATCTTTTGTTCGAGGTTTTTATTAGTGGCGCAAATCAACCGAAAGTCGCTGGTGATGAACTTCTCGCCCCCGACGCGCTGAAATTGTTTGGTTTGCAACACGCGCAGGAGTTTGACCTGCAAGGCGGTGGACATATCACCGATTTCATCGAGAAAGAGAGTGCCACCGTTGCTTTGTTCAAATTTTCCGATATGGGTTTTATGAGCGCCGGTGAAAGCGCCTTTTTCGTGGCCAAAAAGTTCGCTTTCCAGAAGTGTTTCAGTTAAAGCCCCGCAGTTGACGGCGAGAAACGGTCCGTTTTTCTGGCGGCTGGTTCGATGAATGAGTCGGGCGACCAATTCCTTCCCTACGCCGCTTTCGCCGGTAATTAAAATCGGACTATCGCCCGGCGCAATTTTAGCAATCAACTGGCGAATCTGTCGGATAGCGGGTGAATTGCCAATCAATTCCTGGAATTCCGACTCGCCCGGGCTGGCTTGGGTTTTGTCGAACTTGCGCCGATAGAGTGCCTCTACTTTTTGCCGTAATTCCGCCAGCGCAAATGGTTTCGTGATAAAATCCTGCGCGCCGCATTTCATAGCATCCACAGCAATATCAACCGTTGGAAAAGCTGTGATCAGGATAATGTCGGTCGTCGGTGCCAGGTTTTTGACCTTTTTCATAAGAGTCAGGCCATCGAGACCGGGCATTTTAATATCGGTGATAATTAGGTCGAATCGCTGGTTCTGGAGCAAACTCCAGGCTTCTTGTCCGTCGGCTACAACGGTCACAGTATAACCTTCTTTCTGGAGGGAAGCCAGCAGTCCTTCGCGCATAGATTGGTTGTCTTCGACAATTAAGATGGTGTAATTGGATTTCGGCGAATTCATATTTTACTCCGGTAAAATCAAGACAAATTCCGTGCCGCTGGCATCGGAATGATCCAGATAGATCTGGCCACCGTGTTGCTCGACGAGAGATTTGGTGATGGCTAATCCCAGACCGATGCCATCCGGTTTAGTACTGAAGAAAGCCTCGAAAATCTGAGACTGGATTTCAGGCGGAATCGGCACGCCGGCATTGAAAAAGCGCATTTCAGTCTGACCCGGCTTATTCGTAATATTGATTTTCACTTCGGGTGCTTCCGAAACGGCTTCCAGGCCGTTGCGAATCAGGTTTAATAGACAAAGCCGGATTTTACCGGGATTGACTTTTACCTGCGCCTGCCCACTGACGGTGATTTTAGCCGACGGGAAATCGCGTTGCAGTTCGATGATAACTTCTTTTAACAATTCATTCAAATCGCAGGTAATCAGGTTGGTTTCGATGGGACGGGCATACGCCAGAAAAGAGTCAACGATCAGTGCCAGTCGGTCAACTTCACGAGCGATTGCGGTGGCGTATTTGGTTGCGTTAGTCGAATTATCGGTTTCTTCTAGAAGCAGTTCAGCGTTAATTTTCATACCCCCTAACGGGTTGCGAATTTCATGTGCGACCGATGCTAAAAACTGTTTGTTTTCCTTCTCACGCTGACTTATTTCGCCATACATTGTTTGCATTGTTCGGCTCAGGAACCCAATCTCATCTCGTCTGTGGCTCAGAACCGGAAGATCGCGGCGACCCTGACCGATTGCCGCCGCATATTTAGTCAGGTTTTCGAGCGGTTTAGTCATCGTCCGCGCCAGAAGTAAAACCAGACCAATACTGACTATCAATATGACGGCGGTTAAGCTCAGAATTTGATTGCGTAGTTTGCTGGTGATTTCCAGAAAATCAGCACTGGCATCCAGTCCAAGCACGACCGGTTGGCCATTGTTTCCTGTAATTTTTATAAAAATAGATTTGTAATATTGACCGGTACGATCAGCAAACAGGGGCGAAGAAGCTACCTGACCGTTTCGAGCGTTGGCAATTGCGACCGAGTGCAAAGTGGCTGATTGCAAGGCGCTTTCCTCATTACCAGCGATTACCAGCAAGTGACCGTTGGCATCTATCAGGTAAATGGCTTGAGCTGAAAATTCGCCAGCTCGCCGGTTAAGCTCAGTCTCTAGTGAATCCCGTACGGAATTTAATTCTTGGTAATTAGCCAGAAGATTTACGAGGGAAGTATCAATTTGAGCCCGGATTAATCGAATGTTTTGTTGGAGATGATTGGTCAGCTGGTTTTCGAGCGCCTGCCGCGTTTGCCAATAAATCGGATAAGTGATAGCGGCAGTGACGAACAGGATCAAAAGGCCGGTGAAAAGTGCCAGCTTCCATGATAGTTTAATTGGCGGGAAAAATCCTCTGCCCGATTGGGGATTATCAGGGCGAACGCCTTTATTGTTTAGCTTTGTCATAAACCAGCGCAAAGTCAATTGTGTTATTTCAGGTCAAAGTCTCTATTTATTTCCAAATAATATTCAAATTGATCAAGACTTTGTGAATCTACTGTAAAATATACAAACCTAGCTAAATTTAGAACATTTAAACGAACCCGCGAAAATTTCACCCTTGCGAGACCTCTCACCAGAGCCTCCTCCGGAGATTGCGAATAACTCGTGGGCTATTCTTAACCGGTAACCCGAAACCTGTTACCCTGCCTGCTTGCGCAGTCAGGCAGGCTGTATCCTCTCAGTCTTGACCTTAACCTTAACCTCTTTTTCGTGCATTTGTGTCTTTGTGGTAATTAAAAATTGTTCCAAGGCTTATTCCGCTACTCTCAACAGACCTTTGCATCTCAAAAAACTGCTCCGCCCTAATCCTGTTTATTTCTAACCTTTTTATTTCTAGAAGGTGGATACTGTGCTCTTTTATTAGGTGGTTTTCTAAAACATCTTTCTATCTGAAATAGATTTGAAAGCTTAAATTAACGGTGTTATGCCGAAGATTTCATCTAATACTATCGAGCAGATCAAAGCGCGAGCCGATATTCTCGAGATCGTTTCAGATGTCGTGCAATTGAAACAGCGGGGGCGCAATTACTTCGGGTTATGTCCTTTTCACGAGGAGAAGACCCCGTCATTCAGCGTCAATCCCAGCCTTGGCATTTTCCACTGCTTCGGTTGCGGTAAAGGCGGCAATGCGGTGACTTTTGTTATGGAATACGAAAAAATTGACTACGTTGAGGCTTTGAAAAGATTAGCCGAGCGCTATTCCATTACGATTGATTGGGAAGGCATCGAAGATTCGCAGAAAGGCGAGGTCGCCTTGATTTATGAATTACACGAAATCGCTGCCGATTTTTATCTTAAGCAATTACTGGCGGAACGGGGTCGCTCGGCGCTGGAATATATCGAGAAACGCGGTTTCGACCGCAAAACAATCGAACAGTTTCGGCTCGGCTATGCGCCGGATGAATGGGAGAGTCTTTTCCGGCAGATTGATTTGAACCGTTTTACGCCGGCGATTCTCGAAAAATCCGGTCTTTTTATTCGGAAGGAAGAGAATAAATTTTACGACCGTTTCCGTAATCGGATTATGTTTCCGATAATAAACTTAGCTGGACGAGTCGTTGCGTTCGGCGGGCGAGCGCTTGATCCGAATGAGGAAGCCAAGTATTTGAACTCGCCGGAAACGCCGATTTATTTCAAGAGCGGCATCTTCTTTGGGCTGAATTTCTCCAAAGACGCTATTCAGAAAGCCGGCGACGCAATCATCGTCGAAGGCTACACCGATTTTTTACGAGTTTATACTAGCGGTTTTCCCAACGCTGTAGCCGGTTCGGGAACGGCATTGACTTTACATCACGCTCGTTTAATTCACCGTTTCACAAAAAAGGTGACACTTTGTTACGACGGCGACGAAGCCGGTCAGAAAGCTACCGAACGCGCTGGATTCCTGCTGATGCGCGAAGGATTGGACGTTCGCGTGATTCGTTTGCCGGAAAGCGACGACCCGGATTCCTACCTGCGCGATCATAATCCTGAGGAATTTCGCAAGCTTTACGATTCGGCTAAAGATTTTATGACTTATTATATTGATAGCCATAGCGATGAACTCAATTCTTCCGCCGCCAAGACTCAGTTCGTGGAGCGCATTGCCGAAGAGCTGATCGAGATTAAGAATCCGGTCATTCTCGACCTGATCATCGGCGAAGTCGCGGAGCGGGTTAATGTCAAAGAAGAACATATTCAGGCTCAAATTCGCTATATTGCCCGGCGGCGCACCAACCAGAATCGGGGTGGCAGGAGTACTGAAAGCCCTAAAAGTTTGCGTCTGCGTACTGCTGACGAAAAAGCCGAATACGAACTTCTGAAAATGATTTTGACCCGCCATAAAAATTTGCAAACGATGATCAAAAATTTTCTTACCGCCGCCGATTTCCGCCACCCGGTTTTGCATCCGATCGCCGAAAAATTACTGAGCGACCTGAATTCTGGAAAACTGGCCGCGGCTGACGAACTTTTCAATACTGAATGGAATGAGGAGCAACGTCTTTATTTATCACGTTTGGTTCTGGAGGCTGACCCACTCCAATATGTAGAAGATACGAATGTTCTCCACAAACTAACCTGCGATTGTATCGCAGTTTTACTGACACGGGATATTGACGCTGAAATCGCCGCCGTGCGAGAGAAAATCAAAGCCGCTGAGAAAAAAGGCCAAGACAGCACCACGCTGGTAATTCAACTCTCCAACCTGCGCCAGAAAAAGCGTGCCGTCGAGGACAAGATAAAACACTGATCTCTGCTAAGTGCGATAAAGTCTTTATCTTCTCCAAGGAATAACTTTTCTGCGGTTTCATTTTTACTACAATACTTCGACTACTATTTAGTATCCGAAAAAAGGAAAAATCTTGTCCCGCCGAGCGGGACTCTCTCTTCTGAGACTCCTCCGGAGCCTTCGGAGTTAATCTTGTCTAAAAAATCTTCCTATAATGATAAAACCAATTTGGCTCCACTTCGTTTCGTTGAAAATTGGTTTTTTGAAATGCTTAAAAAAGGAAATCTTGTCTCACCAGAGACTCCTTCGGAGTCAATCTTGTCTAAAAATAATCAGCTACTAGATACGCCGAAACCAATTTAGCCCCGCTTGCAACGTGGCGGAAATTGGTTGGGATAGAAAAAATAGGCGAGGTCTTAAAAATGGTATTTTTGCTCGGAAAAATTGTGACGTGTGGCATAAATCCAGCTCGGCTATTTGGTTAAATTACGCTAGAATTTTTTGAAATCCCCAAACCTCACTACCCTCCGGTCCAGCGTGATTCCCCATCACACTGGACTTTTTCTTAAATCAGCTAAAGCCTTGATAAAGTCGGGAGTCGTACCACAACAGCCGCCAATGATTTTAGCGCCGGATTTCAACCAATTTGCCGCAATCCGGGCGTAATTCTGCGGCGTAAAATTTGGGTCTTTGCGCCAACCATTTCTCCGAGAATAGATCCCAGCATTGGCGTATAAGATTAACGGCAAGTCGAGTTTCGGCTCGTATTTTTCAAGAAAATTCGAGATCAGGCTATGATGAGTGCAGTTAATTCCCAGTCCGCTGACTCCGAGTGTCTTGATTTCGTTCATCGCTGACCAAATATTTTCTCCGCTCAATAAAGCGCCGCTTTCATCAAGAATGAAGCTCGTAAAGACCGGCAATCCGGTTTCGAGGGCGGCGATAGACGCCGCTCTGGCTTCGCTGAGATTATTCATCGTTTCCAGCAGAGCAAAATCAACCCCAGCGTCCGCCAACCACTGGGCTTTCTGGCGGTGAATTCGGAGTGCCGTATTAAAATCGGGGGCGGATTCCGGCTCATAACAATCGGCCAGAGGCGCTATCGAACCGGCTATCCAGATTTGACGTGACGGGTGAATATCAGCAATGGCTTCTCGAGCTAGTTCGACCGCCCGAAAAGTGGCTTCTTCGGCTTGTCTTTCGCTCAGTCCGACTTGGGAAAAGGTCAGCGAATCGGTGCGAAAAGTAGCGGTCGTGATGATATCCGCTCCGGCGCGAATATAATCCGAATGAATTGCGACAATAGCCTGTGGATTATATAGAATGGCATTGGCTGACCAGAGTGGCAATTCAATAGCGATTCCGCGTCGAGCCAGTTCCGTGCCGAGAGCTCCGTCCAGTATCAAAAATCTTGCTTGTTGAATAGCAGAAATAAAAGACATAAAACGTGCCCTTAGAATGGTATGTTAATAGAAATTGCCGGTGATCCTGCATCTGAAATTTGCCACTCGATCTGATATTGCCGACTAAAACTCGTTCCTATCCAGGTTCCGATCAATGCACCGGTAACCACATCGGAGAGATAATGTTTATTATCATTAATTCGGGTGGACGCTACAAAAAATGCCATTAAGTAAGCCGGAATGCCCATCTTGTAACCGTAAATGCCGTTCAGACCGGCCGCCAGAGCGAAGGAATTGGAGGAATGTCCCGAGGGAAATGATTTATAATTTTCTGCGTTCGGACGCTCCCGATGCGTCGCTAACTTAATCGCTTCGGTAACGAGAGCCGTAGTTATAGTGCTGGTGGCTAACAATTCGATTTGCGAAAAAGTTTTATTCCAGGGCTGATGACGGATAACGCCATTGATTCCCACAGCCACGGCGGCGGCGTAATTGCCCCAGCGATGACCATAAATATTGCCGATTCTTGAAATATCCTCAGGTAAAAAATTATGCTCGCCTACATTTTCCTGAATCGGTTGATCGCCTAAAAAGGACATCGGTATTAAAATTGCCCCGGCGAAAAAAAGCGGCGCATTGGGTTTCCAATCCAGAGTTTTCTGCCAACCGTTCCAGTAATGGGGTGGATAATATTGCAGGTATTGCAGTGGTTGCGTAACCGGATTAGGCGGTGGCAATTTTAGCGCAAGTTCGGCGCCATTCAATCCGGTCTTGATTAAAAGGCAACCGATGAGGCTTATATAGAGTAGTTTTTCTATCATTTTTTTCATATTTCTTATAAAGTACAGACAATATGGAGATAATTTAAGTTTTAATACAACTCAAAACATATCGAAAAATAATCTCTCAACCTTCTGAAGGTTGATTCGGAGAACTGCAAACAGATAGAAATCATAAATATCAACCTTCAGAAGGTTAGTTCAGAGAACTGCGAATAGGAGAAAATAATGTATAAAACCTTCTGAAGGTTTTTGTGCAGATATTCAGGCTATCGCTAGTGGATACTAAGCTCTGATACTTTGCAAAATTTTTGAATATTTATATTGACTTTACCCCCCCATCGTATAAATTATGTCAGAAACGGGATTGGTTTACGATGGATAAAGTAATTGCAGAGCGAGTTATTTTAATTTATTTCCTTAGACTAGATGGATCAAATGTGGAAGTAAACGGAGGGTAGTACTATTTGAACCGAAAAAATAGGGAGAATTATGCAATCCAGATTTATTAAATCTTTTGTAATTCTTTTAACTCTTACAATTATAGCACAGGCAGAGGTCGGTTTTCACCTGATTGGCACAATGACTGGTCTTAATGACCACGACTCTTATATGGAAGTTCAAGGAATCGGTGATATAAATGACGATGGTTATAAAGACTTTGCCATTGGGGCTAGTGGAGACTTAGTAGCAGGCTGTTATGTAGATATATATTTAGGGGGTGAAATAATAGATACAATTCCGGATTATCATATAACTGTTGAGAATTCCTGTGGATTTGGCAATTCCATTACTTCAGGTGATTTTAATAATGATGGTATTTCTGATCTGGTAGTTGCTGACTATTGTAATTCCGAATACGAATATGTTGCAGGCAGCGTTTACCTTTTCTGGGGTGGAAAAGATTTTGATACTACCCCTGATTTGATAATTGATTGCAAAGGCTATAGGTATTTTTTTGGTTGGAAGGTTGTAAATGGTGGTGATGTAAATGGTGATGGAGTGGATGATTTAGTGGTAGGAGCCCCAGCTGAGCATACGACAAGGGGTTTTGTCGTTATATACTATGGTGGGCAGAATATAGATGCTGAGGATGATGTGGCACTAATAGGAGGAATAGCTGATTTTATCGGTAAAGCCATTTGTGGAATTGGAGATATTAATTCTGACGGTTATGATGATATGCTTATAGGCACTGATTATCAAAGTACATACGAAACATACGGGAAAACATATTTGATGTATGGAGGCGATTCTATCGGTACTAATTTCGAGACAATATATGAGTTTGACACAACGACAACTGATTTTGGGCGTTACGTTGGAAATCTTGGGGATATTACGGGAGATACAATTAATGAATATGCCGTTCTATCACCTGAATATATAAGAATATTTTCAGATAGAAACATTGAAGAATTGTTACCTTTTGGATTTATTAGATATAATAGGGCAATCTGTTGCATTTCCAATCCAGTTGATATAAATAATGATTCAGTTAATGATATTATTATAGGATTATCAGGATCTGGTGCTTTAATCTATTTTGGAGGAAACGAAATTGACACAGTTGCCGATTATCTAATTCAAAGTCCTTCTAATTATTTTCTTGGACACTCAATAGCCAGTATCGGAGATATTAATAATGATGGTCAACAAGAATTACTAATAGGGGGACCGGGGTTAAATGGTAGAGGAAAAGTATGTTTATATACTTTTGGGGAATGGCAGGATATTACTTCGGAACCTAAAACTACCATAGAAGACTTCAAACTGTACCAGAACTATCCCAATCCATTCAATGCTCATACTCAAATAAAGTACTATTTACCTTTTGATGCTTATATCAGTCTCTCTATTCATAACGTGGTAGGTTAGGAAATTAAAATATTGGCGAATGAAAAACAAACATCCGGCTATCACTTGGTAGAATGGGATGGTACTGATCAGTATCATCAACCCGTTTCGAGTGGAATATATTTCTATAATCTGAGTTCTGCTTCGAACAAGGTTCCAAAGTTGATACAAACCAGGAAATTGGTATATTTAAAATAGGGAGTAGATTATGAATAGATTTATTTAAAAACCCCGTATATTAGATGTCGCTAATATACGGGGTAAGCTATGTTCAATTGAACATAGTTCTAAACCTTCAGAAGGTTAAATCGAAGCACTGCGAATAGGAGAAAATAATGTATAAAACCTTCTGAAGGTTTTTTGTTATTGATTTTCCCGACAATTTTTTTGCTAAAAAGAATACAATTATCTAAATTCATTCCTCTTTTGAAATAAGATGTTGGCTGTTTGAAATAATTAGAGAATCTGTTGTTTTTCCAGCATATCCGGGAGCTGAAGTGTAATCGGCTCGTCGGGAACGCTCGACTGTGTATGGAATCTTTGCCAACAGAGATAGTGGCCGCCGCAATATAATGTCGGTAAATTACCACGCACAGATAGTTCACTCCTCCCACTTGAAAAACAACCTAAACCATTCGGGGATCGTCCAATGGCAGGACCACGGCCTTTGGAGTCGTTAATCTAGGTTCGAATCCTGGTCCCCGAGCAAGTTTTTTAAGAGCATGAAAATGAAAAATGATGCAATTATTTTTTGGGGAAGGTCCAATCCCCAATTGGGTCGCCGAATCAATGAAATTCTCGGGTTAAACCCTGGCGCAATTAAAATTGGCAATTTCAGCGACGGTGAAATCACCGTCAAGTTAGAAGACAATGTCCGTGGGAAAGATGTTTTCATCATTCAATCTACTAACCCACCAGCTGAAAATATTTTGGAACTTCTACTGATTATTGACGCCGCCCGCCGCGCTTCTGCCGGACGAATAACGGTTGTTTTACCCTATTATGGTTATGCCCGGCAGGATCGCAAGGACCAGCCGCGGGTACCGATTTCGGCGCGTTTGATTTTGGATACGATCGTCGCCGCCGGAGCTAACCGGATTATGGCTATGGATTTACATTCGACCCAGATTCAAGGTTTTGTCAATATTCCCTTCGATCATCTGTATGCCAAGCCAATTTTCCTCGAGCCCTTACGGAAGCTGGTCGGCAAACGTGATTTTTCGATCGTCACTCCTGATGTAGGCGGGATTAAAGTCGCCCGTTCTTATGCCAAAATCCTCGGTTTGCCTCTAACTATCATTGATAAGCGCCGCCCAAAACCGAATATGTCGGAAGTTATGAATGTAATCGGTAAAAGCGATATGAAGCATGCGTTAATAATTGACGATATGATTGATACCGGAGGCAGTGTCACCGAAGCCGCCGCGTTACTTAAAGAGCATAAAACGGAAACAATCACCATCGTTGCTACGCATGGTCTTTTTTCCGGCGATTGCGTCAAACGCTTGAGTGACTCACCTATTGATCGCGTCATTGTCACCGATTCGGTAGCGATTCCGGAAGAAAAACATTTTGCGAAATTGCAAATTCTGTCTGCCGCGCCGATGCTGGCCGAAGCAATCAAGAGAATTCATAACGAAGAATCAATTAGTTCCCTTTTTGAATTATAAATATAGGAGTTTTTAGATGGTTGACTATTACAAATTGAATGCAGAGTTGCGCACCGATTTACAGAAAGGCGCTACCAAACGCTTGCGTCGGGCAGGTCTGGTTCCGGCAGTTTATTACCATCACACTGAAAAACCAGTTTCCCTTTCTCTGAATTTGAAAGAACTAAAGGCGGCTCTCCGTTCCAGCGCTCGTATTTATGACCTTGACATCAATAAAAAAAGCCACAAATGTATTGTACGCGATGTTCAATTTGATCCAATCAGTGAAGAGATCATTCATGCCGATTTTATGGGCGTCAGCCTGGAGGAGATGGTGACCGTCAGCATCCCGATTAACGTCGCCGGTATTGCCGTCGGTGTAAAAACTTTCGGTGGAATTTTGGAGCAACATCTATGGGAATTGGAGGTTAAATGTAAAGCTTCTCAAATCCCCGATAAAATTACGGTTGAAGTAACCAATTTGAACCTTGGAGATTCGATCAACGTCAGTAGTATTAAAATTGAGGGTGTTGAAATCCTGACTCCGGCGACAACTTCGATCGTCTCAGTAGTTCTGCCGACCGGTACGAAAGTCGAAGAGGAAGCCGTTAAAGAGGAAGGTGCCGAAGAAGCTGAAGCCGAGGAAACAGCTGAAACTAAGGAAGTCAAAGAAACCAAAGGTAAAGCTGAGAAATAATGACCAATTCAATAAACAGCTTAAAATGATCAGGGCAGTCATCGGTTTGGGAAATCCCGGGAAAAAATATCAGCACAACCGTCATAATTTTGGCCACATGGGTCTTGATTATATTGCCGAGCGATTTAACTTGACATTTAAACCAGGTCGAGACAAAAGTGCTTTTTCATTCGCTACGACTTCAATCCCTGACCGGACAGTCTATCTTTGCAAAAACACTACTTTTATGAATAACAGCGGGCTGGCTGTTCGGCAGATTCTGAACCAATTCAATCTGCAGACTGATGAAATTCTGATAGTTTATGACGACATTGATTTACCGCTTGGTAAAATCCGATTGCGCGAGAAAGGCTCAGCCGGTGGCCACCGCGGGATGCGTTCTATTATCGAGACCCTCGCCACCAACCAATTTGCCCGCCTGCGACTGGGAATCGGTCCGCAAGATGAAGGCGTCCCGTCAGAGGATTTTGTCCTGACTGATTTCCGTCCTGCGGAGAAAGAACTGGTTGAAGCTGTTCTGGCAGAGAGCTACGAGTGCATCTTGATCGTTCTGGAAAGTGGCATCCGACCAGCAATGGAACATTTCAACCGCCGCGATTTGCGCGCTGCTCGCCCGCAAGAGGTAATTCAAACCAATGCAATTAACAAACCAATCATATTAACATAAGGAGTTCGGACTTGAGGTACTATGAAAATTTATTTATCGTAAATCCCAATATCGAACAGGAAAAATTCACGCAATTGATCCAGACTGTCAAAGCCGAAATCGAGCGTTTAAGTGGTAATATTTTAAATCTGGAAGATTGGGGCAAGCGTCGTCTGGCTTATCCCATCCAGAAACATCGTTACGGTTCGTATGTGCTGGTTCAATTTGAAACCGAAAACGTTGAGCTAGTCAAGGAGCTGGAAAGCTGGTTCCGTTTGAATCAGGGCATTCTGGCTTTTATGACAGTTGGACTGGACGAAAAACCAAGTCCTAAAACCACTCAACCGACTGACCAGCCGGTGAGCGAAACTATTAATGAGTGACGGCTGGATGTTTTAAAAAGAAAGGAAAAAACATATGGTATTATTGAGCAAACGCAAAATCTGCAAATTTTGCGAAAATCCCGAAGAGAAGATTGACTATAAAAATTACAAGGTATTGAGAAGGTTCGTAACCGAGCAGGGGAAAATTATTCCCAGTCGTATCACTGGCACCTGTGCCCGGCATCAGCGTGAATTGACGAAAGCGATTAAACGAGCGCGCAATATCGCTTTACTGCCCTATACCTACGATGTAACCCAAAATTATAAATAATTTCGAGTAATAGGAGGCATTCGTGCGCGTTATTTTAATCAAAGATCATGAAAATCTGGGCAAGATCGGGGATACCGTTGAAGTTAAAAACGGCTACGCCCGCAATTACCTCATTCCGCAAGGCATTGCACTGGTTGCTAATAGCGCCGGTTTGAAACAAATGCAGGAACAACTCCGCCTCAAAGAATTACGCCAAAATAAAGCTCTCCAGAAAGCCCGCGAGCTGGCGGAGAAACTCAACTCCCTGTCGCTTACGATTCCGGTTCAGGTCGGCGAAGAAGATCGAGTCTTCGGCGCCGTCACTTCCCAGATGATTGCCGAGCAATTGCAGGAAAAGGGCTATGAAATTGACAAGAGAGATATTCAACTCGAAGAGCCGATCAAAGCTCTTGGCATTTTCGATATTCCTATCAAAATCTTCCAGGATGTGACCGCTAAGGTCAAGCTCTGGGTGATCAAAGCCTGATATATTTTTCAAATATTTTTTACTTCAAAGACCGAACCGCTTCGGTTTAGTCTTGTCTTTTATATTTCTTTTGGATAACCTTTAGCCTAAAAATTATGTCTGCCAAAGTTCAATATGTTGATGTCATTTTTCCAGCCACTCTCGAGAAGAGTTTCACTTATGCAGTGCCAAGCGAATATGACGGAACCCTCGCTCCCGGTCAGCGGGTGGTAGCACCACTTAAATCCAGCTCGGCGATCGGTTTTATAATTAATCTGAACCCGGTAGTGCCCGCCAATTTGAAGATTCGCGAAATTCAGGAAATCATTGACCAACAGCCGATTTTTCCCCCGGAATTGCTGACCTTTTTGAAGAAAATAGCCGACTATTACCTCACCCCTTTCGGTCGGGTTCTAGCGACGGCTATTCCCCCGGAATATCGCTTTATTAAAACCCGCACATTAAGAGCAAGTAGCTTTGAAGGTACCGAGCCGACTAAATATGCCGATCTTTTTACTTATATCGCTGAACGGCGTGAGGTAAAATACAGCCAGCTCAAACGCAAATTCGAGACAACTTATCTGCAAAAAGGATTGATGGCGTTAAAAAAAGAAGGTTTTATCTCCGAACTGGCGGAATTTAAGCCCTTAAAATACCAGGGACATATCGAAAAAAGTGTAAGATTATTGAACACTGACGAAGAAACCTGGAGCGCGATTGCACGTAAAGCCCCGCGGCAAGCGGAAATCCTGAACGCTTTGCAGACCGCCGGGGAACCACTGAAAAGCGGGGATTTGCGGCATTTTTCACCAGCGGCTTTGAATGCCTTAGCCCGCAAAGAACTAATTGCGATTGATACCACCGACCGAACTCTGTCGGATTTGTGGAATGAATTCGGTGAGCGGCGTAAGACGATTACTCTCACCGAAGATCAGTACCAAGTTTTTCAGAAAATCTCCGATTCGATCAAAAGTGTTAAATATAACGCCTTTTTACTGGAAGGCGTAACCGGTAGCGGTAAGACCGAAATCTACCTGGAGGCAATTCGGGAAACCTTAGCTCAAGGGCGCACGGCTTTGGTTTTGGTACCGGAAATAACTTTGACAACGCACCTTGCCGCCCGTTTTCGCGGGGAATTCCAGGATCAGATTGCAATCTGGCACAGCCGACTGACTCAAGCTCAGCGCAGTGCGATCTGGGGTGCGGTTTTGCGCGGCGAATTTCCAATAGTTATTGGCGCGCGCAGTGCCATTTTTATGCCTCTGCCCAATCTTGGGCTGATTATCGTTGATGAAGAGCAAGATAATTCATTTAAGCAAAAAAGTCCCGAACCGCGCTATCATGCTCGCGATGCGGCTTTGTTGCGCGGGGTAGAAAGCCAGGCGACTATCGTGCTGGGTTCGGCTACTCCCAGCCTCGAAAGTCAATACAATGCCATTACCGGTAAATTGAACAAACTGACTTTGCCCCGCCGCTATTCCAAGGCTCCGACTGCTGTAATCCAAGTGGTTGATATGAAAGCGGAAATTCAGGAAACCGGTGATGTCCAGAATCCATTTTCACGTTTGCTGACAGCCAAGATTAATGACCGACTGGCGAACGGTCAGCAAGTGCTTCTGCTCCAGAATCGGCGGGGTTATTCACCGGTCTTGTTGTGTCCGGATTGCGGCTGGGTTCCGGAATGTCGTAATTGTGATATAGCTATGACCTATCATAAAAAATCCGCGACGTTAATTTGCCATTATTGTAATTTGCATGAAACGCCGCCAGCAGTTTGTCCGCGCTGTAAAGGTAGTAACTTTCTCTATCCCGGCGTAGGCACTCAGAAAGTCGAATATTATCTAAAAACGGCTTTTCCGGACTGCCGTTATGAACGGTTGGATTTAGATGCCAGTCGAATTAGAGAGCGAGCGCCCCGGGTTTTAAAGCAATTTGAGGAAGGTCAAATTCAGCTTTTGATCGGGACTCAGATGATTGCCAAAGGGCTGGATTTCCCTAATGTGACGCTGGTAGGGGTAATCAATGCCGATCTTGGGCTTTACCTGCCAGACTTCCGGGCGCGCGAGCGAGTTTTTCAATTGCTTTATCAGGTTTCGGGGCGGGCCGGTCGGGGCGACATTCAGGGCGAAATAATCATCCAGACCTACAATCCGCAGGATTTTACGATTCGGTGCGCACTTCAGCAGAATTTAGCTGGCTTTTCCAATTTTGAACTTAATGAGCGCAATCCGCTCAATTACCCGCCTTTTAGCCGAATGGCTCTCATCCAGGTTTCCGATTTGAATAATCAACGCGCCGCCACGACCGCGGGAGCTGTTGCTGACTTCCTGAATGCTCGCCGTGGTAAAATTGAATTGCTGGGACCAGCGGTGGCGCCTTTAGCCCGCTTGTTAAATCGCTACCGCTATCAAATAATCTTGAAATCCCGTCGTGAAAAAGACCCTAACGGAAGAATCCTCCACCAGCTATTGAGCAATTTTTTGAATTCCCGGGAGTATCGAGAACTAAGTCGGCAAGCTCGGATCACAATTGATATTGATCCACTCGATCTACTGTGATGTCACGCCGCATTTTTATCGGATTAATAATGACTTGCCAAATCCTGGTGGCTGCGCCTCAGATAAAAATTATTCATCCGGACGGTTATGAAAAGCTAGCGGAATTTACGCGTACCTCGATTTTGAATACTCTACCGAATGTGCCCGCCATCTGGCAAACGACAGCCGATACCATTCGCATCCAGATCGTAGCGCGCTCAGCCGATTTCGAGGAAGTTGTCGGCAGCGATTTGCCGCAATGGGTTGGGGCAGTCACTCTTTTCCCACAGGATTTAATGGTAGTCCGATCGCCTGACATAAGTCGCAGTACTATGCGGGAATATCGCAAGACTGTCGTTCACGAACTTATTCATCTATTGCAGGGCCAATTTGTGCCGTCGAATCTGACGCCGGTCTGGTTCAACGAAGGTCTGGCGCTTTATTATGCCGGCGAATTCGATTTACGTGAGCGAGTTGTCATTTCGAAGGCATTAGTCCGAGATCAGCTGATTCCACTGGCAAAATTAGAACGAATTTTACAATTCAATCAACCGCAGGCTGATTTGGCTTATGCCGAAAGCGCTTCGATAATTGAATTTATCGAAAATGTTTACGGCGACGGAACCGCTGTTGCGATTTTGGAAAGGATGCGGGACGGTGAAAATTTCGAACGAGCTGTCCTAAAAGTAACTAATTGCGAGTATGACGATTTGATAAACCGGTGGCAAACCTATATCGAAAAAAAGTACAATTGGATTTTTCTTCTGGACATTCAGAATATTTTGTGGTTAATTATACCGTTGATAGCATTTTTGGCTTATTGGAGTATTCGGCGACGGAACAAAGTGACTCTCGAGCAGTGGAATGTTGAAGAAATCAATGAAAGTAGCGATGAACAGCAAATTTAGATTGATATTAGTCGGAATGGCGTTAGCGAGCGGAGTGTCGGCGCAAGCCCTTTATCAGGGACTTTACCAACCGATTGATGCTCGCGGCTGGGGTATGGGTTCGGCGATGGTTGCTCAGACGCGCAATTCGTCCGGCGTGGCGTATAATCCGGCAATTCTGGCACTCGTGCCGAACAAATGGCAGGTAAATTATACTCGTTACGTACTGGACATTCAATCAACCAACGCCCTGTTTGTCTGGCAGGCGCCAGGGCGTGGTAAATTGGCGGCATTGGGCGGCTATCTGGACTATGGGAATTTTACCGAGAGTGATAATGATGGTAATGAGCTCGGCGAATTCCACGTCGGCGATTTGAATCTGCGACTGGCTTATGGGGTTCCTGTTACTCGCAAATTCAGCGCCGGCTTAACGGCAACCTTCGTGAATTCCGACTTAGCTAATTATAATTCGAAGGCTTGGCTGGGTTCGGCGGGTTTATTGTATTATGATTCGGTTTCGACGTTCTCAGTTGGTCTGGCTTATACGAATTTCGGGAAAATGCTTTCTGGATATATCAACGATGATGAGAAAATTCAACCGGCGCTAATGGCTGGCATTTCCAAGAAACTCGAACATTTGCCAATGGTGATTGCGGCTGACTTTATGCATTATTCATCCGGAGAAAATATCATAAAGATCGGCGGCGAATTCATTCTCGGACAAAATTATTTCCTGCGCTGGGGAACATCCAGTCGGCGTTTTGAAATCAACACTCAGCAGACCATTACCAACTTTTTCAACTCTTCTTCGCTGGGCGGCGGCTTGGTAATTAATCGTTTACAAATTGACCTGACCTGGTACAGTCTCGGACATGCCGGCAATGTTTTTGCCTTTAGCATTGCCCAGAACCTATAAAGAGGTGCATTATGCGAAAAATAACGATAATCTTACTTGGAATAATGTGCGTCGTCTTATTAAGCCTCGGACTAATCGGTTGTGAAGGTGACGAAGCCACGCAACCCAGCTACATTTTAGACATTGATCCCATTTTCAGAAGCGCTAAATATAACTGTATAGGATGCCATGCCGGCGATACTTCGCCGCACCTTGATCTGACGACCTACGCAGGTTTAATGTCCGGCAGTGATAATGGCAAGGTAGTGATACCGGGCGACGCCGACCATAGTTTTTTATATGAAAAAATATCTCAACCGACACCTTCCAGAGGTGAACGCATGCCTTTCGGCGGTCCTTTTTATTTAAGCTCAGTGGAAATCAAATTGATCGAGGATTGGATCAATCTGGGTGCTAAGGATAATTGAGCTGGGTTTTCTTTAAATACGCCGAAACCAATTTAGCCCCGCTTGGGGCGGGGCGGAAATTGGTTTGGATAGTCAGTCATAGCCATTGGCCACTGATGCAGAAACTGAAGCAATGGGCTGGAGCTTTATCATTAAAAAGAATCAAAATCTAAATGACGTAACGGCGTGCGCAATTTATTGGCGCTTAATGTGATACTAATCACATAATAAGCCATTAATTCAAATATGATACATGTTTTATTACTAATAAGTTATAGCATTCCAACGCCTATTTTAAAACCGCTAATTTTCTGCAAATATTTATTTGGAATCGATAAAAAACCTACGTATTTTCTAACGATTGTTGGTGATTGATGAATATTGGTAAAAAATTAAAAATAATCTCGATACGATTTTTATCTGTCGCTGGAAACGGCCATCATTGACCAACTGCTGTTTATTAACATTCAAACTTAAATAAGGAGGAAGACGAGATGAAATTTCAACAATTGACTCGTAATCTTTTTTTAGTGGTGGTCATTGCGATCGGCTTAACCAATGTTAGGGGACAAGATGGTGGTACAGCGGCTTTGAGTTATTCTTTTGACAATACCACCGGTGATCCGCTGGTCTCGACATGGACTACCGGATCAGGTCAGATTAACATATCAGATAACTACTCCATATTTAAAGAAGGTCATGCGGCGCTTCAATCTGAATGGACAATCAATCACGGGGATGATTGGGGTGGAAAAGCCTCGATTGAGTATAAAAAAACCGCTCCGGTCGGAGAATATTTTGATGTTTCCAGGGCTGATTATTTGACAATATGGTTTTATAATACGATCCCAGCTTCGCAGAGTGAAAAAACTTTTTTTGAATTTAATCTTCTGGATGTCGGTGGTGATGCCGTCTATGATGGGACTCCCAACAGCACTGAGCAATGGCTATATTGGAAATCGGGCGTGTTTGATATGCAACCCGGCTGGAATCAGATTCGGATGCCGCTGGTGAATCGCGGGATAGCAAATCCGAATGATCAGGGCTTTAGCGCACCGGGCTGGAACGGAGTAGCTAATAATGGTATTTTGGACAAGGACAGAATCGTCGGCTGGCAAATCAATATTCAGACTGAAAATACCTCTTTGGGTGATATTGTTAGTGGAACGACTCTTTTTGACCAATTGCAAGTAGAAAAGGGCGGCGGCAGCAGTGAAGTGCCTTCCGCACCTTTTGCCCTTCGAGCAATGGCTGTCTCTGCATCACAAATTGATCTAAGCTGGATTGACAATTCCGATAATGAAGAGGGATTTATAATTGAGCGCAGTATGGACGGCGGCATAACTTTTATGCAAATTACGAATGTTAGAGCCAATACGACTACTTATCAGGATCAGGGCTTGGCCGCCTCAACCCAGTATTTTTACCGCGTACAGGCTTATAACGTTTACGGTTATTCAGATTACTCTAATTATGCTATGGCTATGACACAAGGTGGCGGTGGTGGTACAGCGGCTTTGAGTTATTCTTTTGACAATACCACCGGTGATCCACTGGTTTCAAGTTGGGCAACCGGATCGGGTCAAATTAATCTATCGGATAATTACTCCATAGTTAAAGAAGGTCGCGCGGCGCTTCAAGTCGAATGGCAGATAGTCCATGAAAACGAATGGGGCGGCAATGGTACAATTAATTATACGAAAACCGCACCGGTTGGTGAATATTTTGATGTTTCGGGTGCGGATTATCTGACGCTATGGGTATATAACTCAGTGCCAGCTTCGCAAAGTGGGAGAACTTTATTCGAATTTCATCTTTTGGAAGCCGGTGGAGATGTCGCTTATGATGGTACTTGCAATAGTGCAGAGTACTGGTATTTCCGAAAATCGGGAGTATTTGATCTGCAACCCGGCTGGAATCAGATTCGGATGCCGCTGGTAGATCGTGGTGCCGAGTTTCCGAATGATCAGGGTTTTAGTGCAGTAGGTTGGAATGGAGTAAATAATAACGGTATATTGGACAAAGATCGAATCGTCGGCTGGCAAATCGTCATACAAACTGAAAACACAACTATGGGTGATTTTGTTAGTGGAACGACTCTTTTCGATCAGTTGCAAGTAGAAAAGGGCGGCAGCAGTGAAGTGCCTTCCGCACCTTTTGCCCTTCGAGCAATGGCTGTCTCTGCATCACAAATTGATCTAAGCTGGATTGACAATTCCGATAATGAAGAGGGATTTATAATTGAGCGCAGTATGGACGGCGGCATAACTTTTATGCAAATTACGAATGTTAGAGCCAATACGACTACTTATCAGGATCAGGGCTTGGCCGCCTCAACCCAGTATTTTTACCGCGTACAGGCTTATAACGTTTACGGTTATTCAGATTACTCTAATTATGCTATGGCTATGACACAAGGTGGCGGTGGTGGTACAGCGGCTTTGAGTTATTCTTTTGACAATACCACCGCTGATCCACTGGTTTCAAGTTGGGCAACCGGATCGGGTAAAATTGGTCTATCGGATAATTACTCCATAGTTAAAGAAGGTCATGCAGCGCTTCAATCTGAATGGACAATCAATCACGGGGATGATTGGGGTGGCAATAGTGGAATTGAGTATAAGAAGACTGCTCCGGTTGGTGAATATTTTGATGTTTCGGGTGCGGATTATCTGACGCTATGGGTATATAACTCAGTGCCGGCTTCGCAAAGTGAGAGAACTTTATTCGAATTCCATCTTCTGGAAGCCGGTGGAGATGCCGCCTATGATGGGACTACCAATAGCGCAGAGCAATGGCTCTACCGAAAATCGGGAGTATTTGATCTGCAAGCCGGCTGGAATCAGATACGGATGCCGCTGGTGGATCGCGGGATAGCAAATCCGAATGATCAGGGCTTTAGCGCGCCGGGCTGGAACGGAGTAGCTAATAATGGTATTTTGGACAAGGACAGAATCGTCGGCTGGCAAATCAATATTCAGACTGAAAATACCTCTTTGGGTGATATTGTTAGTGGAACGACTCTTTTTGACCAATTGCAAGTAGAAAAGGGTGGCGGCAGCAGTGAAGTGCCTTCCGCACCTTATCCCCTTCGAGCAATGGCTGTCTCTGCTTCACAAATTGATCTAAGCTGGAATGACAATTCCGATAATGAAGAGGGATTTATAATTGAGCGCAGTATGGACGGTGGCAAAACTTTTATGCAAATTACGAATGTTAGAGCCAATACGACTACTTATCAGGATCAGGGCTTGGCCGCCTCAACCCAGTATTTTTACCGCGTACAGGCTTATAACGTTTACGGTTATTCAGATTACTCTAATTATGCTATGGCTATGACACAAGGTGGCGGTGGTGGTACAGCGGCTTTGAGTTATTCTTTTGACAATACCACCGGTGATCCACTGGTTTCAAGTTGGGCAACCGGATCGGGTCAAATTAATCTATCGGATAATTACTCCATAGTTAAAGAAGGTCGTGCGGCGCTTCAAGTCGAATGGACAATCAATCATGGTGATGATTGGGGTGGAAAAGCCTCGATTGAGTATAAAAAAACCGCTCCGGTCGGAGAATATTTTGATGTTTCCAGGGCTGATTATTTGACAATATGGTTTTATAATACGATCCCAGCTTCGCAGAGTGAAAAAACTTTTTTTGAATTTAATCTTCTGGATGTCGGTGGTGATGCCGTCTATGATGGGACTCCCAACAGCACTGAGCAATGGCTATATTGGAAATCGGGCGTGTTTGATATGCAACCCGGCTGGAATCAGATTCGGATGCCGCTGGTAGATCGTGGTGCCGAGTTTCCGAATGATCAGGGTTTTAGTGCAGTAGGTTGGAATGGAGTAAATAATAACGGTATATTGGACAAAGATCGAATCGTCGGCTGGCAAATCGTCATACAAACTGAAAACACAACTATGGGTGATTTTGTTAGGGGAACGACCCTTTTTGATCAATTGCAGACCGAACCCGGGAGTCCTGTCAGCGAGTTTACGATAACTTTCCAGGCCGACCTGACTGACTTCATCGCAAATGGTTGGTTTGATCCTGCAAATCCTGCTGATTCTATTGTCGTAAATGGTGATTTCAATGGCTGGGATTCTCATCAGAAAATGTTGCCCAGTGAGAGCAATCCGAATATTTACCTCTTTACAACCGTTGTAACTGGTAATCCCGGTGATATCGTCGGTTGGAAATTCAGATTATTTCCTGATTCGAAATGGACTAATAATGGTTGGGAAAGCGTGGAAAATCGGGAATTAGTAATTAGAGGAGCAAATATTGTCCTGGAACCAATCAAACCGGTCATTTATTATCGTGGTAATCCCATTACGCAGGATGTTACTGTCACATTTACAGTTGATATGTCTGGCTATGAAGGCATTTTTAGCGCAGTATCCCTGCAAGGTGATGCTGTACCATTGAATTGGGTGCCTGGCTCATTGCCGATGGACGATTCCGATAGTGATGGTATCTATACAGTGGATGTATTATTTCCGTCTGGGACTGGCAAAACTGTTGGGTATAAATATACAGGTCTTATTACACTTCCTGCCGGTACGGTCTGGGTTTGGGAAGGTTTTGAAGGTAATCGGAGTTTTGAGATTGACGATAGTTCACCCAGACAAACGCTGGCCGTTGATATTTTTAATGGATATGGTCCTGCTCTAAACGCTTCGGTTTATTTAAATGGCCAGAAAGCCAGACTACGTGTAACCGACAGTAGTCCAATCAATCCAGCAGCTAATCCCAGTGCCTATATTATCACCGGTAAAGCCATAACAGTCGAAGCCTGGGTTTTCCCGCTGAATTTACCCGAAAATGGTAATTCAGCCGTGCTGGTTTCGCGTCCTTATTGGAATGCTGAGCCCTGGTACGCTTATGAACTCCGCATCAACAATCTCGGTCCGTCCGATGAGCCGCGCTTCGATTTCGTTGTTAGCGATGGAAATCCTGGCGGTGCTCATAACGGAGTCATCAGTACAAATCCGATAACGATCGGGGAGTGGACCCATTTGGCTGGAACTTATGATGGTAGCAATCTACGGCTCTATGTTAACGGTGAACTTGTCAGCCAAGGACCTTTTACTGCCAATATCGGACCTGGAGATGCGGGATTTTATCTAGGAGGCACCTGGAATAATTATTTTGACGGTGTTATAGATGAAGTACGACTCTGGAATGTTAGCCGCAGTCAGGAGGAAATTCAGAATGTAATGAACCAGCAGCTCGTAGGTGATGAAGTCGGTCTGGTCGGATATTGGCCTCTTGATCAAGACGTTGAAGTAAATGGTTCCTATCCGGTCTGTGTGGACAAAACTGCTAACCATAATGATCTTTTGATGCAGAATGGAGCCCGGATTGTTTCGGCTTATGCCCCATCGGTTGAACCGGAAATTGCTCCTGAATTTCAAGCTCAAGAACTCTTCGGTGTGGCGAATGTGAATTTTTCATATCGTCCACTCTGTTCAGGATGGCCTAAACCAACCTTGACGCTCGTCACTGGTCCCCGTGGTTTAATAATAAACGGTGAATGGGTATACTGGACACCTACTACTGCCGGACACTACTGGTTTGTTCTGGAGGCGAGGAATTCAGCCGGTGTAACTCAGGGGAACTACCATATCTGGGTAGATTCGATACGAGTAAGCACAGATACTCACAACAATAATAATGTATTACTGAGTGTTTACAATAACGGATTCGTCGGTAATACTTTACCCGATCTTAACGGTAACGGCTTTCAATATAATGGTACAAACGGACTGTTCATTGGTAGTCTTATTATTGCTCAGAGTGCGAATCAGGTTTCTGGAAAATTATACAACAACGAGTTTGGTACTCTGGAGCAGGTTCATTCTGTAGGAAGTTTGTTGACAGGCTTTGATCAAGCTTTTGAAAGTCGTTTTAATGATACACGGAAATTAAATCCTATTGGTGTCGAAGTTGTCCAAAGAACTCATTCCAAATCTACCAATCCTGATCAGAATTATGTTTTAGTGGAATATGAAATTTATAACAAGTCTGGAAGACAGCTAACGGATCTGTATATTGGTTTAGGAATGGATTGGGATGTTGGTAGCAACGCAACCCAAAATTATGCTGGGTATGATGCTGAGAAACGACTTAGTTATGCATTTTTAAATGATGAAACTCCTTATTTTGGGATGACGGCCTTAACCGGTAATGTATCCGGTTATAGAACCTGGTTGGCTAATTCGGGCGAGGATGAAAATGCCGATGTATTTCTATATCGGGCAATGACCCAATTTTCTGACCTGCCTTCCTCTGCAGGAGATATTCGAAACGTGCTGGGGACCGGACCTTATACTATCCCGGTAAATGGTAGTATTACCGCAGTTTTCGCATTACTCGCCGGGGACAATTTGGCTGACTTGCGGGTTAATGCCGATGCAGCGGTGGCAGTTGATCTTGGTGGTGAAATTCCGGTACTTTCTCATTTCGCTCCGGTTTACACTGGTAATCCTTACCTGGCGATGAATATCTACATTACGGATGCCACAATAGACGGTGTTACTTTAGGCGTTGGTGATGAGATTGGTATTTTTGACGGAGAACTTTGTGTGGGCGCCGGAGTAGTAACCGGATCTATCGCTCCTTATCTGCCATTAGTTGCCGCTACTGACGACCCGACTACGCCTGAGAAGGACGGTTTTACGTCGGGACATACGATCAGTTACCGGCTCTGGAATAGGGATCAATGTCTTGAGATCACCAGTGTCCAGGCGACCTATACTCAAGGGGTGGGAATTTTCTCATCTCAGGGAACAGCCGTAGTCAGTCTGGCTGGCAGTCACAGTGTATCTCAGACTATTGCCCTGGATTTAGGGTGGAATATTGTATCCTTTTACAGTATACCCGCTAACCCCGATATGCTCAATATTTTTCAAAATCTAGTTAGTAATAATAGCTTGATAAAAATCCAGAATGAAACCGGTAACGCAGTTGAAAAATTGGGAGCTATCGGCTGGGTCAATAATATCGGCAATATGGCTGCCACAGAAGGCTATTATGTAAAAGTGGCTTCAAATCAAACATTGACTATTGAAGGCAATGGAGTAACACTACCACTGGAGATACCTCTTAATACCGGCTGGAATATTATGAGCTACCCGGCTACATCAGCTCAGAACGCCTTGAACGTCATTCAGTCTTTGATAGATAACAACAAGTTACAAAAAGTCCAGGATGAAGTTGGTAATGCTATTGAAAAATTACCGGTCATTGGCTGGGTCAATAACATCGGTAATTTCGAACCGGGTGAAGGCTATTACATCAAAGTCAACAGCACAGCTTCTGTAACTGTAAACCAACCTGCCAAAGCCCCTCTGGCAAAATCTCAGATGGCTCCATTGGCAGTGTCACCCAGTCATTATTTACCAATAACCGAAACCAATCCTTATTTACCGATGAACGTTTATGTAATGTCGGCTAATGTAGAAGGTGAGCCACTGAAAACCGGTGCCGAGATCGCCATCTACCATCAGAATCAGTGTATCACAGCTGCGGCTTTGCCTTATCCTCTGAATACCGAAAATGCCTATCTGCCGTTAATTATTGGCGCGGACGATCCACTTAGCGAAGAGATCGAAGGATTCAACGAAAACGATCCCATCTCCTTCAAAATCTGGGATGGTAACGAGGAATTGCTGGTATCGGCAAAGGCTGTGAAGTATGAGGATAATGCCGGGATTCTCAAATTCAATGCTCACGGGACAATCGTCGTCGAACTGGAAGCCCAGCGTATTCCTAAAGAATATAGTTTACATCAGAATTATCCTAATCCTTTCAATCCGACCACAACTCTGCGCTACGATTTACCCAAACCGGGAAAAGTAGAAATCCGTATTTTCGATCTCCAGGGAAGATTGGTCAATCAGCTGGTATCCGAATATCAGGAAGTTGGTAAATATTCTGTAGTCTGGAATGGCTGTGACAGCCATGGCGTTCCGGTTCCGAGTGGAATCTATTTCTATCAGCTCAATACCGGATCATATAGTAAAACCCGTAAAGCCATCCTGATGAAATAAGCCCGCCTGAGGTCATTATGAAGAAAATACGAAGATGTTTACTAATATTACTTGTCGGTATTATTCAATTTATAATAGCGGCGCCGGAAACCAATCCGACGCACTTTCAGCCAGTTTATATTGGAAATCCGTATCTGGCGATGAATATTTACCTTACTGCGGTTACTATTGATGGGCTCGAGGTGGTAGTCGGCGATGAAATCGGCATATTCGACGGCGATATTTGCGTCGGCGCAAAGACTCTTACCGAACCGATTGGCCAATATCTAGCTATGGTTGCGGCTACCGATGATCCCACTACACCGGAGAAAGACGGCTTTACGCCTGGCAATCCTATCAGCTACCGCCTGTGGGATTATTCGACTCAGACTGAAATCACCAATATCAATACTGTTTATACCCAAGGAGATGCGGTCTTCAGTTCTCAGGGAACCGCTGTTCTGGAAATTCATGGTATTTCTCAAGGAATCTATCCGACGCACTTCCAGCCGGTTTATATTGGCAATCCCTACCTCGCGATGAATATTTACCTTACTGCGGTTACTATTGATGGGCTCGAGGTGGTAGTCGGCGATGAAATCGGCATATTCGACGGCGATATTTGCGTCGGCGCAAAGACTCTTACCGAACCGATTGGCCAATATCTAGCTATGGTTGCGGCTACCGATGATCCCACTACACCGGAGAAAGACGGCTTTACGCCTGGCAATCCTATCAGCTACCGCCTGTGGGATTATTCGACTCAGACTGAAATCACCAATATCAATACTGTTTATACCCAAGGAGATGCGGTCTTCAGTTCTCAGGGAACCGCTGTTCTGGAAATCCACGGTAGTAGCGCAGCGCCAACGATTCAAATTATCGCGCCGGTGCCAGATTTAATGGTTGCCGAAGACGCGCTGGATTTTCAGCTAGCTGATCTGGATAATGTTTTCAGTCAGCCGCCGCAGGGTAAAACCGTTACCTTTTCAGTTGCCAGCGATACCAATGCCATTAGCGTTACACTGAATGAATCTCATGTGGTTTGGGTTAATCTGGCAGAAAACTGGAATGGTGTGGGACAAATTTATCTCCACGCCACTATGGATGCGTTAACTGTTACCGACACCGTGCAACTGACCGTGACGCCGGTCAATGACCCACCGACGGCATTCACTTTGCTAAATCCGGAACAGAATGCAACGATTTCCCAGGCGGATATTACCAATTTTCGCTGGACACGCAGTTATGATCCCGATCGGATTGGAGCTATTCAATATACTCTAATAATTGGACTTGATAATGCTTTCTCGGTGTTGGATACCACTATTCATACGGGAAGTGATACCAGCGCAGTGGTTACCCGATTTGCCGGTGGCAAGCATTACTGGAAAGTAGCAGCTTACAATACTCGTAAAG
Source organism: Fidelibacterota bacterium (assembly GCA_035448825.1). Lineage (GTDB taxonomy): Bacteria > Fidelibacterota > UBA2242 > UBA2242 > UBA2242 > JAGNGI01. The sequence goes on along the minus strand of DAOTJS010000003.1, from coordinate 102,475 downwards.
ATACGGTTTGGGGATCGGGAAGTAATGTAACGCCCTGGTCTTTTCAAATCAGTCCGGTTGAGATAAAAGTCGTCAAACCGGTAGCCGATTTGGAAGTTGCCGAAGACACACCGGATTTTCAGCTAGCCGATCTGGATACAGTTTTCAGTCAGCCGCCGCAGGGTAAAACCGTTACCTTTTCAGTTGCCAGCGATACCAGTGCCATTAGCGTTACGTTGAATGAATCCCATGTGGTTTGGGTTAGTCTGGCAGAAAACTGGAATGGTGTAGGACACATTTATCTGCATGCCACTATGGATGCATTAACTGTTACCGACACCGTGCAATTGACGGTGACGCCGGTTAATGACCCACCGACGGCATTTACTTTGCTAAATCCGGAACAGAATGCAACGATTTCCCAGGCGGATATTACCAATTTTCGCTGGACACGCAGTTATGATCCCGATCGGATTGGAGCTATTCAATATACTCTAATAATTGGACTTGATAATGCTTTCTCGGTGTTGGATACCACTATTCATACGGGAAGTGATACCAGCGCAGTGGTTACCCGATTTGCCGGTGGCAAGCATTACTGGAAAGTAGCAGCTTACAATACTCGTAAAGATACGGTTTGGGGATCGGGAAGTAATGTAACGCCCTGGTCTTTTCAAATCAGTCCGGTTGAGATAAAAGTCGTCAAACCGGTAGCCGATTTGGAAGTTGCCGAAGACACACCGGATTTTCAGCTAGCCGATCTGGATACAGTTTTCAGTCAGCCGCCGCAGGGTAAAACCGTTACCTTTTCAGTTGCCAGCGATACCAGTGCCATTAGCGTTACGTTGAATGAATCCCATGTGGTTTGGGTTAGTCTGGCAGAAAACTGGAATGGTGTAGGACACATTTATCTCCACGCCACTATAGATGCGTTAACTGTTACCGACACCGTGCAACTGACCGTGACGCCGGTTAATGACCCACCGACGGCATTCGAACTGGTCAGTCCAGAGAACGGCTGGTCAGGAGAGTCGGCCGCTTGCATATTTCGCTGGGGTATGAGTAGCGATCCGGATCGTGAAGATACATTAGTTTATGATTTTTCTTTGAGTCGCGACAGCAGTTTTGCAATTCTGGATACTTTGATTAATGCTATTGCGGATACCGCGGTAGCCTTTGATACCTTAGCTCCAGGAAAATACTACTGGAAAGTTTGTGCTTATAGTAATCGCGATACGGTTTGGGCTTCGGGTAGTAACATTAATCCATGGTCTTTCACAATCGTTACAGTTTCTCTTGATCACCAACGACCCATTCTCACAGAGTACCGGCTGTATAACAACTATCCCAACCCTTTCAATCCAACCACTACCTTGCGGTATGAACTGCCGAAAGATTCGCGTGTGACTTTATCAGTTTTTGATATCAATGGCCGTGAGGTCACCCGATTGGTGAATGAGACTCAACCGGCTGGATGCTATTCCATAACCTGGAACGCCAGTGAGGTCGGCTCCGGCATCTATTTCTATCGGATTCAAGCCGGTGAATTTCATCAAGTAAAGAAAATGGTCTTGATGAAATAATAATAACCTGAATTATAAAACGAAATAGCCCGATTTTTGGTCGGGCTATTTTTTTATTTATTGACGAGAAAATTGATTAATATTTCTCAGGATTTGTCTTTGACCCGCAAGGAATCCCAGTAGAGATAGACTAACAGTAGAACGAACATTACGAATCCGAGAATCTCACCTCCGGCCGATTCCGCCCAGTGCGCAGTGCCGATCCCCTGCGCCAGCGTCCAGCCGTCGCCGAAAAATTTCTGCCCGATGAAAATGATAAAAGCTGAAACGACTCCCATTATGGCGCCCCCGGCAATGAATCCGGAGGCAATTAAAGTGCCGCGGTCACTGCGCGCCTTAGAGAGGGTTTCATTCTTTGTGCTTTTGGAAACGAAATGAGCAATCAAGCCGCCGAATAGTAGCGGCGTGTTAAGTTGGATCGGCAAATAAATTCCGAGAGCAAAGGCTAACGACGGCACATGAATGATTTCCAGGATAATTGCTAAAAATACACCGGCCAAGTAAAGAATCCAGGGTGCCTGTTCCCCGGTCATCAGCGGTTTAATGACCGCCGCCATAGCGGAAGCCTGGGGAGCTTGAAGTGGCGAATCACCGCCAAACCCAAAAGTTTTATTCAGTAGTAAAATTACCAACCCGACCGAAGCCGCCGAAAAAAGCGTACCGAGGAATTTGTAACTTTCCTGTTTGATTGGCGTAGTGCCAAGCCAGTAACCGGTCTTCAGGTCGGTGATAAAGCCGCCTGCCATTGATAAAGCCGTGCAAACTACCCCGCCGATCAAGAGCGCCGCCAGCATACCGTGATTACCAACGAGTCCAACCTTTACCAAGATGAATGACGACAGCAAAAGCGTCATAAGGGTCATTCCGGAAACCGGGTTGGTGCCGACAATAGCGATCGCCCGGGCGGCAACCGTGGTGAATAGAAATGAAATCACCGCCACGATTAATAAGCCGACGACTGCTTGTTTGATCGTAACCCGAATACCGAACAGAAAGAAGAAAAAGATGACAATCAGTGTCAGAATCAAAAGGATTGTTACCCACTTCATCGGGATGTCTTTCTGAGTGCGTGCGGTTTCTTCGACACTGCCGCTTTTAGAGCCGCCGAAAAGTTCCTTACCAGCTAATTTGAAAGCGCCGCCGATTATTTTAGAAGATTTTAGAATGCCAATAATACCGGCGGCTGCAATCGCGCCAATGCCAATCGGTCTCACAAAACTGAGGAATATCGCATCCGGAGTTTGAGCGCCAAGTCCGGCGACATAACTAACCACCGGTACGATTACCCACCAGGCTAAAAAGGAACCGCTGGCGATGATTGCCGAATACCGCAGACCAACAATATAACCCAGACCGGTTACCGCCGCACCGATATTAATCTTTAAAACCCATTTTAATTTATCAGATAAAAAAGCACCCCAGCGAAAAACTGAAGTCGAGACCACCTCTTTCCAGAAACCGAACCCAGCCACGCAAAAGTCATATAGTCCACCGACAATCGCCGCGGAAACCAGCACTTTAGCCTGAGCGCCACCGCCCTCACCGGCAATCAGAACTTCAGTCGTCGCCGTCGCCTCCGGAAAGGGAAATTCGCCGTGCATATCCTTGACGAAATATTTGCGGAAAGGAATTAGAAATAGAATTCCCAGAAAACCACCCAGTAAGGACGCTAAGAAAATTTGCAGGTAACTGGCATCCAGGCCAAGTATATAAAGCCCCGGAATTGTGAAAATTGCGCCTGCCACGATTACTCCCGAACTGGAACCTATTGATTGAATAATGACGTTTTCCTGCAGGGCATTTTTACGTTTTAACAGAACCGACATTCCAGCCGCCAGAATGGCAATCGGAATTGCCGCCTCGAACACCTGACCGATTTTTAGTCCCAGATAAGCCGCCGCCATTGAAAATAAAACGGCGTAGAATAGTCCCCATCCGAGTGAGTAGGAAGTAACTTCCGGAACTATTTTTCCATCGGGAATAACCGGTATATATTCTTCACCCGGCTTAAGTGGACGATAAGCATTTTCCGGTAATTTGGTAACAGTCGAATCTTTTAACTCCATTATTCCCCCGCTATTTTAAAAATTAAGTGTATGTGGATTGCGACGCGATCATAGAGATCGGCTAATGCGATTTTTCCTCAATGTAATTTTTGACCTGATCGGATATACCGGCAAAAAGCCTGTCAATTTCTTCATCCGATAGAGATTCCAGCCATTCGCGCACTTTGCGGCTATATTTTTGAGTCCATTCGAAATAAGCCGTTTTACCGACATCATACCCCTGATCCTGACTGCAGAACCATTTGTACTTTTCCATCTCGGAAATCTGGATGCCCATCTCCTTCTCGTGGCGTGAGAGATTTTTGATGAAATTTACCTTATCGGTTTTAGAGGACATAATTTTATCTGATTTTTCGATGTCTATCATAAATAACCGGCAAATATAGAACAACCGGACATTAATTCCAAACCTGAAGCTGTGTAATTTTTTGCCATTCTAAAACAAGCTTTTCATTCCCAGCAATTACCCCGGCCGGGATAGTCGGATCTTTACGATTGTAGAGAATTGGCGCGCCATCCCGAGTCACCAATACGGCACCGGCTTCGGTGAGCAGGCAATGGGCGGCGCAGATGTCCCACTCGTTTTTCGGTTTCAGGCTGATATGCAAATCGGCTTTCCCGCTGGCGACCTTTACCAGTTTATAGGCAACGCTACCGCACGGTTGTAGGGTTTTGAAAAAATGACGATAAGGTTGCCAGAGATTTTCGGTTAGTTCAGAGCGACTGACGATTAAATGCGCCTCGCTAAGAGTATTAATCTGAGTGCAAAAAATCCGACTGCCGTTTAGAAAAGCACCTTGTCCTTTAATTGCCGAAAAAAGTTCGTCGGTAATCGGATTATACAAAACTCCCAGCACTGGTTGTCCGTTTTCAGCCAATCCAATCGAAACCATGAATTCCGGTCGCCCGGCAATGAATTCCTTGGTTCCATCCAGCGGGTCAACGATCCAGACTCGCGATTTCGTTAAGCGTGCGGCAGAATCGGCGCTTTCTTCGGACAACCAGCCGTAATCCGGATAAGCGCTGAGTAATTTTTCTTTTAGGAAGGCGTCGGCTTCGGTATCGGCGGTCGTGACTGGATTGTCAGTACTTTTATGAGTGATTGTATATTTTTGCTGAAAGTAATCCCGCAGGATTGCACCGGCGGCTTGGGCGGCCGATTCAACCAAACTGACAAGTTCCTCCATAACGAATAAGGGATTAGCCGGTTATAGTTTGGCTTTGAAAATCAGGATGTCCTTCAACTGCTCGGGTGTCATTACTTTGCCCGAACGATCGAGGATATTGATCTGACTATTGGCAACGTAATAAAAATACTTCCCGTCAATTGCCCCACCGGACGGGATATTAAAATCGGGATTATTGGATTCGATGATTTTATAATTAGTAACCCTGCTGAAATCCGGACTTAATTCAAATCGTACAATGCGATTTAAAAAGGTTTGAATAGCAATCAATGAGTTGTTATGAAAATATAGACCATCACAGCCTACCAGTAAAATATGCTCGGGACTGGTAAGCGGTGTGATTTTGCCGTTGGCAACCTCGATATTCAGGATACCGCTAGCATACGAAACGAATAGGTTTTTACCATCCGGCGTAATAGTCAAACCGGTCAATTGCGGATATTTGTACAATTCGAGGAATTTTTCCAGGGTATCTTTTTGGGCGTCGAGACGGAAAATGGTCCGCCAGCCGGAATCGGCGACATAAAGATTACCGTCCCGGTCGTCAACCAAATTAGTCAGAAAATGCCGATGAGGTCGTGGCAAATCGTATCTCTTGATCAGCTGACCTTTGTCCAGATTGTATTTATAAACAGCCGCGGTTCCGGCTAATTCACGAGGCGTTTTTTCATTGGGTATTCCAAAAGAACTCAGCGCCCATAAAATCCGACGCTGGGGATCAACCCAAATGGCAGTTACCGGACCGAGGCCATCCTGTCCTTCGGGCGTAAAATCGGTGACTTTACCATTGCGGTCAATTCGGACGATTTTCGATTTATAAAGACTGCTTAAATAAATATTATTGGCGGCCGGGTCGTAGGAAATTCCGCGCGGGAAGAGGTCTTTTTCGGTTACAGTAAAGGCTTTTTTACTCGATTTCACCGGTTTTTTTACCTTTTCAATTTTCTTGACCAGAGCGCGGAACTCCGGTGTGTTTTTCAAATCGGCAAAATCGGGATCATCTTCGGCTACCAATCCCAAACCTTTATCTACTAATGAATTCAGGGTTTTAATAGCATTGATAGTATCTTTATTCAAGGCGTAGGCGCTGGCAAGATTATACTGGAGGGTAAAATCATCTGGATAAACCTGGAGAATTTTCTGAGTGTACTCGAGATAGCGATCGTATTGCTGTTCACTGTAAGCTTGAATGCTCATATTGAAGTAAATCCCAACACTATCCGGGCGAATCGAGGGTGGATTGGATTGAGCAAAAACGGCGCTGACCAGAACTAATAAAACCAGACCTTTTTTAAACATAATTGTACTACTTTCCTTTATTTAAAATAACTACTTGGCAATCGGCTAGTTGGGCAAATTTTTCGGCATCGGCGCGGCTGCCGCTGAGGGTACCCCAGTGCATTGGTACGGCGACCTGCGGGTGGATTTCTTTAGTGGCTTGGGCGGCTTCGACGGCATTCATCGTATAAGTTCCACCGATCGGCAGAAGAGCAACATCGGTGTGAATATCTTTCATTTCCGGAATTAAGTCGGTATCTCCCGCATGATAATAAGTTAGGTCATTGGCTTGTATCAGATAGCCGACGTACTGATTTTCACGTGGGTGAAATTTTTTGCCAATGTTATAAGCCGGGACAGCTTTAATAGTAACCAAGTCAAAGTTCATTTGATCCCCCGGTCGGACTGGTCGAGTATCACCGCTGATTTGTCGGCAAACACCAGCAGGCGCAACGATCACGGTGTCGTTTTTTTTGATTTTGGCAATGGAATTTTTGTCAAAATGATCATAATGATCGTGTGTAATGAGAATAAGGTCAGCCGGTGTCCCGACTTCGATCTGAAAAGGGTCTATATAAATAACCTTCTGTCCACTAATCCGAAAAGATGAATGTCCTAGCCAAATTAAATTGTCCAGTAAATTCATATAAAATCTCCCGATTTATTACCAATTTGGTATTGCACCAAACGACCAGACGTAGCTGAGACAGACTACTTCACCTGGCATTTTAGCTTTTTCGAAAAGACGCAGAGTATCTCGCAATATCGCCGTGTGCAAGGTGACGTGGTTAGCTTTGCCGAATGGGCGTCCAAAAGGGAAATTGATAAAAGCACAACGCGGAGGTGCGAGCGCCAATGCCTGTTCGTAAAAAGTGGTTAATATAACCGTCGGGATTCCTTTTTTTTCCAGATAATTAGCTACCTGGCAAGCGGCCGCCGCCGTCTGGGCTGAACAAGGTAGAATTAAGACACCATCAACCTCGCCTTTCATCAGAGTATCGTAGGTTTTAGTCAGGAATTTTCCAAACATTTTTACACTTTTGGTAAAGCCCGCGATACTGATAATGGGCTCATGAATTTTGCCTATCATACCTTCTTTTTGTAGAAGCACCAACCGGTCAATAGGCAAGACGACATTATAATCAGCCATAGCCTCACTGGGTTCCCAGTCGGTCGCGAAAAAGCGCAGGTCATCGCGATTGAAATTGAGAGGAATCTCGCGGCATCGGTAATCGTTCTCAGTTTCCCGATTGGTAAATGGCTTCTGGTCACTGAGGTAAGCGCCAGCAATCGAAATAACGGCGATTTTACTTTCGATTAATCGTTTCTCAAAAGGAGCCCAGGGAGTATTTTTCGGCCGTTCCTGAGTTCGATAACTACGCGCCATCTGTTCGTAAAGCAATTGTTTACGTTCAGGTAATGGGGAAAAGTCAGTTTTTCTCATAGCGGTAATATAAGAAACTTTAAGTTAATCTCAAGTCAGTATTTGCGGCTTACAAGACGGCAATCCATTTGCCGCCGGAGCGGATTTCAATTGCTGGATCGTTTCAAAACAGAGATTGCGGAGTTCATCAGGCGAAAGGTGCTGATAGGTAGAATAGCGAATAGGCTCACCGAAATTCAGACTGACATTGGCAGAACGCAGACGCCAATCGCCGCGGGTTTTTGCCCGCCAGAGTCCGTTAATAGCCAATGGTAAAATATCCGCCTTGGCGCGGTACGCCAGATAAAAAGCGCCTTTCTTAAACGACAGCAATTTGCCATCGGTAGTGCGAGTGCCCTCAGGAAAAATCAGAATCGAAGTGCCATTCTTTAGTAAAGTAGCCGCCTGGTCCAAACTTGCCAAGGAGGATTTGAGATTACCCCGCTTGAGAGGGATATGCCCCCACTTGCGGATCATCCAGCCCCAGAGCGGCCACTTGAAATGGTCAGCCAGTTCGACGGTTGTAAAAAACACCGGAATATAAGCCGGGCAAATAAAGGCGTCTAAGAGACTTTCATGGTTACAGATAATTAAATAGGGTTGGTGATGATCAAAACGCTCCAGACCGCGGACTTTTATGCGGACGCCAATTGTTCGCAGAGCGGCGCGGCAAATTTGTTGCGCCAATATATAAATTTCAGAGGGTTTCCAGAAAATCAGCCCAATCAAGAGAGTCATTCCCAGCAGGAGAAAATAAGCCAGTCCGACCATCCAGCGACCAATATAAACTAGGTTTTTCATTTTTTAATGCTACGATTCTTTTGATTCACAACCCAAATCTGGGAATTTTCATCGCCTTTTACAATGGATTTTTTTAAATTTGCTAACAAAAATAAGCCTAAGAAATTTGCATCCTAATTATAAAAGAAGTAAAATATTAGCAATTATGTTCTACGAAGGTAAATAAGATACTAATAATCGGGTAGTCGGGGGCAATTGTGAAAATTCGCAACATTATCGCGGTTTTAGGTAATCTTTTCACCATTTTAGGGTTATTCCTGATTCTACCGTTAACGATTAGTCTGTTCAATCACGATCCAGCCACTCTGGCATTTCTATTCAGCATTGCAGTTGCGACCGGCGTCGGCTTGCTAATGCAGATTCGCAAGCCGCGCAATTTCAACATTCAACGTCGAGAAGCAATGGTAATTGTGGTTATTGGTTGGCTTGGGGTATCCGTGATCGGCGCTTTACCATTTTTCTTCAGCGGCTATTTCAATAGTTTTATTGATGCCCTATTCGAGTCAGTTTCAGGCTTTACCACCACCGGCTCTTCGATTTTGAATGATATCGAAAGCCTACCGATTAGCCTGCTGGTCTGGCGTAATTTGACACACTGGATCGGCGGTATGGGAGTTATTATTCTGGCGCTAGTTGTGTTACCAGCGATCAATATCAGCGGGCGCAACTTATACAATTTCGAATCCTCTTCGCTTGCCAATGAACAGATCACGCCAAAGATCAAAGATACCGCGCGTTTGTTATGGACGGTGTATTTTATCCTGACAGCTTCGGAGACCGTCCTTTTAATGATTCTGGGCTTGCCCTTCTTTGATGCGGCTTTAACAGCTATGGCCACGGTTGCCACTGGCGGTTTTTCCCCGAAAAATGCCAGCATCGCTGCCTATAATAATGTTTACGTTGAAATCGTGGTCGTTATTTTTATGATATTATCCGGCCTAAACTTTACGCTCTATCCCCGAATGTTCCAGTCACGGAAACACTGGCGGGATTATTCAGAAATGGTCTATATCTATTTTGCGATTATCGCTGTCGCTTCTTTGATCGTAGTAGTCAATTTGCGTTTGCATACTTACGATTCCTGGTTTGAAGCGATTCGCTATGGAATTTTTCAGGTAGTTTCAATAAATACAACGACGGGGTTCGTCACGGCGGATTGGGATATCTGGCAACCGGTAACGCACATCATTTTACTAATTTTAATGCTAATTGGTGCTTGCCCGGGTTCGACGTGTGGAGCCATAAAGAATTCACGGCTCATCTTGCTTTTTAAAAGTATGTATCGCGAGATTATCCAGATAATTCATCCACGAGTAGTCACGACAATCCAGTTGAATAGACGCCCCATTGATGAAAAAACAATCCATAATGCAATTGTTTATATCGGAATATATCTATGTTTCTGGTTAGTTGCGAGTATGGTCGTTGCCTTGGGCGGCGTTGCCCCGGAATCGGCGCTCGTGGCAGTGGCTACAACCCTGGGTGGCGTTGGCCCGGGCGTCGGTTTGTTTGGGCCGATAGAAAGTTTTGCCGCTCTCTCCGTCCTGAATAAATTAATTTTAATGGCCAGTATGTTATTGGGACGATTGGAATTCTATTCAATTTTAATTGTATTCCTTCCTGCTTTCTGGCAACGGGCTCGTTAAGCCGGAATCGAGAAAAGCCTTACTTCCCACCGACAGGCTTTTAACTTGTTTTTTAAAGTAGCAAGGATTTAAATTTGCTTGGTTTTTTAATAATTTTTTAATACTTAAAATATATTGAAAATACAGAAATTAATAAAAGCTATATGTCAAAGATAATCACGGTCGCAAATCAAAAAGGTGGCGTCGGGAAAACCACAACGGCGGTTAATGTCGCCGCCGGACTGGCGGTTTCCGAAATACCTACCCTTTTGATTGATATGGATCCGCAATCGAATGCCACAATCGGATGCGGCCTAGATTATCGTAAGCTGGAAAACACGGTCTATGAGGTCTTAATCGATGGAATTGACCTAAATACGGCAATTATGACCACTGAAATTCCCTATCTTGATATTTTACCGGCTTCGACTCGCTTAGTCGGCGCTGAAATCGAGCTGGTTTCGCTGATCGGTCGGGAATTAATTTTAAAGAAAGCGCTCGAGGTTCTGACTCGCGATTATAAGTACGTAATTATTGACTGCCCCCCTTCGCTGGGACTTTTAACCATCAATAGCCTGGCCGCTTCCGATTCGGTGCTAATTCCAATTCAATGTGAATATTATGCGATGGAAGGACTCGGGCAATTACTGAATACGATTCGCCTGGTTCAGCGCAGTTTAAATCGCAACTTGCAAATTGAGGGCGTGCTGATTACGATGTATGACAGCCGCCTGCGCCTTTCTCAGGAAGTTTCGGAACAGGTGCGCAGTCATTTCAAAGGAAAAGTCTATAAAACTGTGGTGCGGCGCAATGTTCGCCTGGGTGAATCGCCCAGTTTTGGCAAGCCGATCATCCTTTATGACGCTACTTCGGCTGGCGCCCAGGATTATATGAATCTGGTAGGAGAACTACTCAATGGCGACAAGCAAACGATTAGGTAAAGGAATTAACGCGCTCATTCCTGAATTTCCGGAAGGAATAGAGCAAATCTATACGATGGCTGAGATCGAAGTGGCTCAAATCAAGTTCAATCCGCACCAGCCGCGTCAGGAATTCGGCGCCCAGGCGATGACTGAATTGATTATGTCAATTAGGGAAAAAGGAGTGATTCAGCCGATTACAGTGCGCCAGGTCAATGACGGCTTCGAGTTAATCGCCGGTGAGCGGCGTTTGCGAGCCTGTCAAGAACTCGGGAAGCCGACTATCCCAGCCTATATTATGCCGGTATCCAGCGAGGCAGAAATGCTGGAACTGGCTTTGATTGAAAATGTCCAGCGCGAAGACCTCAATCCGGTTGATGAAGCCCGCGCTTATCAAATTCTAGCCAGCACGTTTGACCTGTCCCACGAAGAAATTGCCCGCAAGGTCGGCAAAGAACGACCGACGATCACCAATTCCCTACGTCTGCTCAATCTACCGGATGCCATTCTGACCGATTTGAGGGCTGGCGAACTCAGCGCCGGCCACGCCCGACCGCTATTATCCATTATTAATCCGCAACAACAAATTAATCTCTGGCAAAAAATTAAGCGGGAGGGTTTAAGTGTTCGGGAAGTCGAGAAACTCTCCAAGAAAGTTCAAAATGTTCCACTCAAAGAAAAACACTTGTCGCCAATCAAGCCCTCTACTACCAAAGCCATCGAGGATAGATTAATGCATATTCTTGGCACTAAGGTAAAAATCAAGGGAGACGAAAACAAAGGTCAGCTCACAATCGAATTTTATTCTCGCGAAGACCTTGCCCGTCTGCTGGAAATGTTCGAATGTATCGAGGACAAAACGTGATGAATAAAAAATATACGCTCCATTTGCTTTCGGAGAGCCGCGAAAAACCTATCATCTGGACTTTTAGTCATACAACGGCTCGGTTGATTATTATCGGTTCGCTGGCTTTTCTGACTCTTCTGATAGTCACTATTCTGATTACGCTACCCAAAGCAATCAAATATCGGCAGGTTACACTGGAAAATGCCCAACTGGTTCAGGATCGCCTCAAAGTTTCTCAAATACTAAGCGATTATAACGAGATTCGTCAGATGGACCAATATATTCGTTCTGTTCTGGGAACTGATCTTGTTCTGACACCCAGCGATTCTACTCCCGGTAAGGCAGCGAATTTTTTGAAGAACAATCCTGACAAAAACCGCTTAGTTCAAATCAGTTTTCTGGAAAACATACCGATTTACCCACCGGTTGACGGTTATATCACGCGTGGTTTCATTGATGATAAAGTTATGACGAGTGAGAATCATTATGGCGTGGATGTCGCCGCCCCCGAAGGAACTCCCATCAAAGCCGCAGCCGCCGGGGTCGTGGTTTTTTCCAACTGGACTTATGATCTCGGCTATACCGTCATTCTCTACCATTCCGATGGATATTTCAGCATCTATGGCCATAACCAGCGCAATAGCGTAATCGAACACCAATACATCAAACGCGGCGAGGTGATCGGTTATCTTGGCAATACCGGAAAAAGCCAGGGGCCACACCTCCACCTTGAAATTTGGCGCGAAGGCGTCCCGATCAATCCCCAGGAATTGATTTATTCCTATAAAAAAACCGATATTTCCCTCAAGAACGAAGGAGGCTACTAATATGTCAGCCGTTATCAAGAAGAAAGAACCATCCATCAATACTATTATCGGTGAGAAAACCGTCATCACCGGCAACCTATTGCTGGAGGGCGACATTATCATCTATGGGAAAATTAGCGGCGACATCGAAACCGATGGCACTATTACTATTTTCCCCGGCTCGGAAATCAAGGGAAAACTTCAAGGCGCCAACCTCAATATCGGCGGCCACGTGGAAGGGAATGTCAATGTCACCGGAAAAGTTACCCTTGGCGACCGTTCCTTTTTGCGCGGCGACATCAAAGCCGCCCAGATCGTAATCGAAGACGGCGCGGTCTTCGAAGGACGCTGTGAAATGCACTTCCCTTATCCACTGGAAGCCAAATCTCCAAATCCAGCTCAATCACCAGCCGATGACAATAACCTATTACAATAAAATTACCTCCCCTCCGTCCGTTGGCTACGTCTGGCGTTTGTATGATTCGATCTAGTTTACATTTTCAATTATTAAATCTTTAGGCTACCGAAAACTATTTATTTTAATTGATCGAAGTTCACTACCAATAATTAAACTAAATGATATATGATGAAATTATTCAGTCTGATCAATGCCAGTTTAATGTCCATAGGCCGCGAAAACTGGGATTATCCGACGGTTGTAAACCAGCTGGTTGCGTCTCTTCTACTCTGGATATTTTTTCTATGATTAATAGCCGAAGCCACATTGCGTCGCTTGAAGTCATTTTTCTACTGGTTAAAACTATATGGAATCATTAATTTTGCCCGTTTGAAAGATTATTTAAATAATGGATAAGCAATGTTAAAACGTACTCTGACCTGCGGCGACCCGCGCCTGGAACAGGTTGATCAAATCGTGGTGCTCAATGGCTGGGTCAATCGTCGGCGCGATCACGGTGGATTAATCTTTGTAGATTTACGCGATCGTTATGGATTGACTCAGGTGGTATTTGATCCACAATCGGGCGAGGATTTAATGGCTGCAGCTCGTAAACTTGGTCTGGAAGACGTTATTGCCGTGCGGGGCAAGATTAGACGCCGTCCAGAAAATGCCGTTAATCGTGAAATGGCTACCGGTACCGTTGAACTGTTAGCGATTGAGCTGGAAATTTTAAACGAAGCACGCCCGCAACCTTTTCTGGTAACTGACCGCAAAACAGGGCTGGAAGATCTGCGCCTTAAATATCGCTATCTCGATTTACGGACTCGCGAGCTTCAGCGTAATATTGCCATCCGGCATAAAACTTATCAAAGCGTGCGCAATTTTTACTATGAACATAATTTCTACGAGATTGAGACTCCTTTTTTGACTCGCAGTACACCTGAAGGAGCGCGTGATTTTCTGGTGCCAAGTCGCCTCTGCCCGGGTCATTTCTACGCTCTGCCGCAATCGCCTCAGCAATATAAGCAGATTCTAATGGTAGCGGGATTCGATCGCTATTTTCAAATTGTCCGCTGTTTCCGAGATGAAGATTTGCGTGCCGACCGTCAACCGGAATTTACCCAGATTGACGTCGAGATGTCATTCGTGGATGAAGAAGACGTATTACAGTCAACGGAAGCAATGCTGATTCGCGTTTTCTGCGAAGTGGCGGGAATTGACCTTGAATCGCCTTTTCTGCGCATTCCCTATGATGAGGCTATGCGGCGCTATGGAAGCGACAAACCGGATCTGCGCTTCGGTCACGAAATTCATACTTTAGATGAAATTGCCGGACGCAGTGAATTCGAAGTTTTTAAAAAAGCACACGCCTCAGGTGGAACAGTCGCCGGCATTTGTTTTCCTCAGGGAGCTTCGATTACACGCAAGATAATTGATGAATTGACCGAGCAGGTAAAGAAAATGGGGGTTCAGGGATTGGCTTTTACCAGAGTGACGGCGACCGGTTTGGAGGGTGGAATTGCTCGTTTCCTGGAGCCGGTGACCGGCGAAATTTTAACCGAATTCAACGCCCACAATGGAGATATAATCTTTTTCATTGCCGATACTCAAGAAAAAACCTATCCAGCGCTTGGTATTCTTCGACTGGAAATCGCCAAGCGTTTGCAATTGATTCCGGCCAATGTTTTCAAGCCGGTTTGGGTGACGCGCTTCCCGTTACTGGAATGGAGTACGGAAGAGAATCGCCTGGTAGCAATGCATCATCCGTTCACTGCCGCTGTGCCGGAAGAAGCTGATCTTTTAGCAACTGATCCAGCGCGGGTGCATGCTCGGGCTTATGACATTGTAATCAATGGTCACGAAATCGGTGGCGGCAGTATCCGCAATCATACCGTGGAAATGCAGAAGCGGATGTTTGATGTCTTGCAAATCAATCCAGAAACGGCGCAGGAAAAATTTGGCTTTCTGCTAGAGGCGCTGAGCTACGGCGCGCCGCCCCACGGCGGCATTGCTCTGGGTTTTGATCGGCTGGTTATGCTATTGGCTGGTGCTGATAATCTACGCGAAGTGATTGCTTTTCCGAAAACCACCAGCGGGGCTTCCCTGATGGATGGTAGCCCGGCACGGGTCGAAGAACAACAATTGCAAGAACTCGGCTTAAAACTGATCAAGAGTTCCTGATAAATTATCTAATATACTTTGATGACAGATACTTATCTCTTACTTTATTAGATATAAACCATATAGTTAGAGCGATATTTATCACAAACTGATTCGAGGGATATTCGATGGATTATTTAATAAACCAATTCGAACCCAAAACGGCAAATTATGAAGCCCTAATCAACCCAAGCTTGTAACATTCACTATGTCCTTTTCCGGTCATCTCGATCCAGATAGTCGCTGGATTCAATTCACAACCAACAATTTTTCCGAATAAACATTGCCGATTGTGGGCAACAATTGTGATTGGGAATAATCATATCACTGCAAACGAACGGATTCGACACGATATTTGTTTTTAAATAATGCTTAAGACATTATAGCAGGCAGAGTCAAAGGAGGCAAATTCATTCTAGAAATTATACTTTGAACAATTTCTCGGAAATAAGGCCAAACCATATACTTTAAAGAAGCATTAGGGAAAATTTCATAGAATTCTGGATCAATATTAATGTTCTCTGGATTGGAATACTTAATAGCAAACTCAACAACTATCTTAATGGCCGCTTTTTCTTTTACCGAAGATTTTGCAACTAAAGAAAATTTATAATCAAAAACAATATATTTTTCATCAGAAATATGTCTCGCATGTTCTTTATAACTTAATTCTAATTTGTTATCAATAAATTCTTCTGATTTATTGGCGTTCAAACTTTTTAGACTAATTTCCTGTAACTGAATTGACTTAAGAATATTTTTATATTCGTTTACACTTAGTTTAAATTTTTCCATCTTAATTCCTTATTATTAAGCTTTCACCTGTTTCTGCATAAGGCCTAAAATCAGGTTTAACTAGCTCTTTTAGGCTCGATGAGAATTCATAAACCCAATTTGACATAACGTTATTACTGGCTTCTATTTTATAACATAGTTCATTTAAACGTTTATCAAGATGCAATTTAATTTCATCTGATATTGATGCACTGCTTAATATTTCCACCAAATACTGATTCAGGCTCTGATTAGATTTCTTAGCGGCTTCAGCTAATTGACGATGTAAATTAGGTGAAACCCGAACAATGAATTTTCCGCTGTATTCTTTATCACATGGTTTTTCAGGTAAAGGAATCTCTCGCCCTCGTTCAAGATAGGTTTTAAACCATTCCTCCTTTACGAAATCCAGCATTTTTATTGCTTCTTCTATAGTTTCACCATCACCTACAAATACATTTCTGCCCAATTGTGGAATTGTTGCCATATAACCACCGCCTTCTTCTTCAGGAATTTTTATAATCTCAATTGGGTAGTTGAGGGACATATAATAATCAAGATCCTTTTTCACTTCTTTTCTCCTGATTGTTTAATTAGATCAATTGCTTTTACTAACTTTTTTGTATATATAGGTTTAACTTTTTGACCACTTGATACCGGTATAGTTAAATCACCATCGGGATTACTATCAGCCATCTGCGCGATCACAGGATGGGAGATTTTAAATATATGTGAACCACCTTTTCCACTTAGGGACCAACAGCCAGGAAAATAACGATTAAGGACACTTTCAAGTTCTTCTTTGGGAACTGGTTGATTTCCAGTTCGCCACTTTTCAACTCTTTTTTCAATTTTTGACATTAAAACCTCTAAAAGATACTAAATATAGTAGCATACACAAAGAATTATTTTAAGTATTATCAATTTTGTACTCAATTATTCCTATTTTTTTCTCATTTGACCACTGTAACTCATACACCAATTTATTTATCTCTCTAGAGATCGCTGTTACCTGCCTTCGGATTATCCTTTTTCGCAGAAAGGATTGTATCAACTAGCGATTTTATCTTATTAACTATTGATTTCAGATACAGAAATGGAAGCGACCTCTCTCTTTTTTTCTTTGCCAATATAAATCAATTTTTTTACCCTCCATTATTGTTAATATATCTCTATACATTACAACAAATTATAATTCTCTTATTAACCGGTTGTCAATAAAAAGTGACTTTATTACCCCCTATTTTTGTCAATAAAATACTTCCTGAATTTTTTTGGAATTTTTGGAACCAGAGCATGATTCGGTTAAGTAGAAGAACATAAGTTATTTTTGCCGGTTTCTTTCATTTGCCCTTGCCTTAAACATTCTTTCCCGTATTCCGCCTTCTTTGATAAATTGCTCTTCCAATCTCCTTAATTGCTGATCAAGCAGGTAGTTAGTCTGGTGAACAATGCAAACAATCGTATTGGCTACAACCTCTTCTGAAGAGTTTTTCAAATAAGTCGAATATGACTTATACGACCTATCCTTTCTTTTTCCAATTTCTCTTATCACCAGTGCCCTCGGGTCATTTTTATCCCATAGTTTTAACCCTCTCACCCGAAGGAAATCCTGATAATCAATCAGCAGTTCCTCAAGACTGGCCCTTGCAACACCAATCAGTTTTATTTCAGTTTCCTTTGAAATGCCTGAGGCCATGCATCCTTCCGCAATGTTTTGTTTGCCGCTTCGGGCTGCCTGTACCATCTGGTCATGAGTGCGGGAACGAATGTTTATGTATTTATCGCAAAAATGTACCGTGGCATCGTAAACAATCTCAGCCATTTGATATGACATTAACTTTTGATAACCACCGTGAGGTGGAATAAAGCCATTTGATGGATTGTTGTTCACTATAAAAAATTTAGTTTATTTTTAACTACGAACAAATTGCCAACACATTCAAAATCTTTTTACTATCTTTGCTTCTTCCTCTCATTCAGTCTTGCTTTAAATATTTTTTTTCATCCCTCCTGTGGAAGAACCCTTCTATGAGCATCCAATCTGTACTGTTGTCACGATAGCTTTTTACCAATATTGATGCACGTGTGGGCGCACATCGCGCTCGTAAATTTCCCGGATTTTTTGCATCGTAGAGTCGGGTAACGGCGGCAGGTCAGCCGCCAGGGCGTTTTCCGTGACCTGTTCCGGACGTTTTGCGCCGGGAATGGCGCAGGTAACTT
This sequence comes from Fidelibacterota bacterium, assembly GCA_035448825.1. Lineage (GTDB taxonomy): Bacteria > Fidelibacterota > UBA2242 > UBA2242 > UBA2242 > JAGNGI01. The sequence goes on along the minus strand of DAOTJS010000003.1, from coordinate 84,403 downwards.
CCGGGAACATCAGAATCCAGCGTAGAGCCATTTGCGTCATCGTAAAACCTTCCGGAACCAGCGGGCGTAGTTTCTCGATAACTTGCAATCCGGCATTGAACTCCAGGCCGGAGAAAGTTTCACCGCGGTCAAAGGCTTCGCCATGGCGATTGAAAGAACGGTGATCGTCGGATTCAAAGGTACTGTTCGGTGAAAATTTACCGGTCAGCAGTCCAGACGCCAGCGGCACGCGCGCCAGAATTCCGACCTGTTTGCGCTTGGCTTCCTTAAAGAACAATTCGGCTGGTCTTTGCCGTAAAATATTGAAGATTATTTGCACACTTTGTACGCCGGGAAATTCGATCGCCTTGAGAGCCTCCTCGACTTTTTCCACACTCACGCCGTAATATCGAATTTTGCCGGCTTTGACCAAATCGTCCAGGATGTCGAACACTTCCGGCATATAATAAACTTCGGTCGGCGGACAGTGTAATTGCAAAAGATCAATCGTTTCCGTCTCGAGATTTTTCAAACTTCGTTCAACGAAACTGGTGAGGTTTTTACGATTATAGCCGCCGGCAATATGCGGATCGAGTCGCCGACCGGCTTTAGTGGCAATATAAAACGGCTCACTTCTTTCACGACGCAGGCGCGCCAGCAAGCGCTCGCTATGTCCATCGCCATAGACATCAGCTGTGTCGAAAAAATTTACTCCAAGGTCGAGCGCCCGGTGTAGAGCCGCCAGTGATTCTTGATCCCTGACGGTGCCCCACGTTCCACCAATTGCCCATGTTCCAAAGCTGACCGCTGAAACTTTCCAGCCAGTACGTCCTAATTCTCGATATTGCATCTTTCACTCCTGATTATTTTGAATTATTTGTAAACGAACCAAACTCAATAAGAAAATTAAGCGCTATTTACTGAAAATTAATCAATTATTTCCTAATCTGCTGAAATTTCTGAAATCCGGTAAAAAGTAATCAAGGATTACGAACTGGAGATTACTCACAAATGCCTTTACCCCTTTGATTTTTTAGATGGAATATCAATTTTTACATTTTTTTATTGATTTAACAACCAAAAATTACCTAAAATCACTCTGGCAATAAAAAGCCAGAACCTGTGAAATTGTGAATTTTTTACCGAAATAAGGGAAATGTAAACCGATCCCAAGCTGGGACAAATTTTACGTACACATTCTCTAAATAATAAATTTATGTCAATTTAATGAGGAGACCGATCAGATGAAACGTTATGTTGGAACTGTAGTTAGAGGAATTCGCATGCCGGTTGTGCGCCAGGGTGATGCGATCGAAGAAATGGTGGTAGCGAGCGTTCTCCAGGCTGCGGACGCCGAGAAATTTTCCATTCGCGATCGGGATGTAGTGGGAATTACCGAATCGGTCGTCGCGCGCGCCCAGGGCAATTATGTTTCGGTAGATGCCATCGCAACCGATTTGAAGGCAAAATTCGGCGGTGACTGCCTGGGAGTTGTATTTCCGATACTTAGTCGTAACCGCTATGCTATTTTACTCAAAGGCATTGCCCGTAGTGCCAAACATATCGTTCTGCAACTCAGTTATCCTTGCGATGAAGTCGGCAATCAATTGATGGATCCGGACTTAATTGATAAAAACAACGTTAATCTGTGGAGCGATAATTTTACCGAAGCTCAGTTCCAACAATTGTTCGGTCAATGCTGTCATCCTTTCACCGGTATAGATTACATTTCTTATTATCGGTCATTGATCGAGGGAGAAAAAGCCGAATGCACCATAATTTTTTCCAATCAGCCTAAAACAATTCTGTCATATACGAAAAAGGTTCTGGCTTCCGACATTCACACCCGAGCGCGAACCAAACGACAATTAATTGCCGCTGGTGCCGAGAAAGTCTATAGCCTCGATGAAATTTTATCAAAACCTGTGAACGGCAGTGGTTATAATCCGGAATATGGATTGCTCGGTTCGAACAAAGCCACCGAAGAAACAGTGAAGTTATTTCCCCGTAATTGCCAACCGGTGGTAGATCGCATTCAACAAATCTTTAAAGAGAAAACTGAGAAAACGGTGGAAGTATTGATCTACGGCGACGGCGCTTTCAAAGACCCGGTTGGGAAAATATGGGAATTAGCGGATCCTGTAGTTTCTCCGGCCTACACCGCCGGCTTGAGAGGCACTCCCAATGAATTAAAACTGAAATATCTCGCCGATAATCAATTCGCCGGCCTTGCTGGTCAGGCTTTAGACGAAGCTATTGCCAAACAAATCCGTAATAAGAAAGAGAATCTGGTGGGCTCTATGGAATCTCAGGGGACGACGCCGCGTCGGTTGACCGATCTAATTGGTTCGTTGTGCGACCTAACTTCCGGAAGCGGTGATAAAGGCACGCCAGTGGTGCACATTCAGGGATATTTCGATAGCTTCGCCAGCGAATAAATAATTCAGACGGGAAACAGGCTTCAGGTTCAGAATTGCCCACGAATTCTCCGGTAGGGACTCTCTCACCAGAGACCTCCGGAGCCTTCGGAGTATTCGGGGAATAAAAGTTATAAATGAATAACCGTTTTAACCTGCCTGTCTTACGCCAGTCAGGCGGGCGTGTAACATGTCATTGATTCGGCGGGATTTCCTTCCAGAACGTGTCACGTAACGGCGGAATGGCAATCCACACAAAGTTTGTTCAGTACAATATTACATGGATTATTAACAACTTATCATATAAAATCAGTAAATATTGAAAAAATCACAAAAAAAATAACTTGACAATTTGGAAAAATATTTGCATTTTACTTAACCGATAAAGTTAACGGTTAAGTATATGATGGAAAAATAGTGAATAAACCGCCGAAAAAATCGCCAAACGTTACCCTGGATGACATTGCTCGCCAATTGAAGGTGTCCAAGGTCACTGTTTCTAAGGCTTTGCGGGATCACCCGGATATTGGATTAGCCACTAAGCGCGAGGTTCAGGCGCTGGCCACTAAATTGGGTTATGTGCCGAATTTCATCGCCCGCAATCTTTCGGCTAGAAGTTCACGGACAATCGGTTTGGTCGTACCTAAGCTGGCACATTACTTTTTTGCCACCTGTATCGAATCAATTTACAATGCCGCCAATGCCAGTCAGTACGACATAATTATGACCGTATCACAGGAAAATCCGGAATATGAACTCAAACACATCCAGACTTTATTGGCAATGCGAGTTGAGGGCTTATTAGTTTCGGTCACCGAGAACACGACTGACGTCAGTATTTTTCAAGATATTAAACAGCGCGGTGTGCCGATCGTATTTTTCGACCGGATACCATCTGGTTTGGAAGGTAATTACGTTGTAACCGATGACCGCGCGGCGGCGGCGCGCCTGACAAATTATGTCATCAAAGCCGGATATCGCAAAATTGCCCATTTCGCCGGTTACAGTCACACCAATATTGGATACGAACGCCAGGCCGGTTTTCGGCAGGCGTTGTCCGAGAATAATCTGCCGATTCGCGAAGATTGGATTATCGAAGGTGGTTTTGGTGAGCAAGCCGGATATGAAGCTTTAAAGAAAATAGCTGAGACTAAAGATTTGCCGGAATTGATATTCGCCGTAACCTTTCCGGTAGCGCTCGGTGTTTTCGAAGCCGCTAGCGAACTTGGGCTGAAAATTCCCGGCGATATTGACATAGTTTGTTTTGGAGGTGGTCAATTTAATCGTTATCTGTCACCGGCATTGACTTTTATGGATCAACCGGCCAGCGCTATCGGTGAGAAAGCCTTTAATCTGCTATTGGATGAATTGCATTTGCCGGAAAAACGTAGCGAACAACATATTATCATACCATCACGGCTCGTAATTGGTGAAACCTGTCGAAAAGTACTACAATACAATTTTGAGGAGTTATGATTTTACATTCTGACCGTTTTTTTGATTCTGACCCGGCGATCCGATCGCTGGCACGCGAACTTTACCAGCAAGTCAAGGACATGCCGATAATCTCGCCCCACGGGCATATCAATGCCAAAATTTTAGCCGAGGATCAGCCATTTCCGGATCCGACGGCTCTTTTCATTGTGCCTGATCATTACATTTATCGTCTTCTGTATTCTCGAGGAATTCCGCTGGAATCGCTGGGAATCCCGTCTCTTGACGGCACACCGGTCGAGACGGATCATCGCAAAATCTGGCAAATTTTTGCTGATAATTATTATCTGTTTGCCGGAACGCCAACCAGTTTATGGCTGGCTTATGAATTTAGTGAAGTTTTTGGAGTGACCGAAAAGCTCAATAGCGCCAATGCGATGGCGATTTATGATCATTTGCAAAATCAACTTCGGAAACCGGAATTTCGCCCGCGGGCTTTATACGAGCGATTTAACATCGAGGTTTTGACTTCTACCGATGGGGCAACCGATAGCCTGGAATATCATCGTCAGATAAGGGAATCCGGATGGAAAGGCAGAATCGTTCCTTGCTTCCGACCGGACGCTCTTTTCAATATAAATGCAAACGGTTGGCGTCAGGAAATCGAGAAACTGGGGGACGTTGTCGGCTATGAAGTCAACACTTATTCTAGATTCATTGACGCCATCGAAAATCGGCGCGAATTTTTCAAGACAATGGGCGCCGTTTCAACCGATCAAGGGATTGAAAGCGCCTATACTCACCGCTTGAGTGCTCAAGCCGCTGAAGAAATTTTTCAAAGGGCGCGTAGGGGAAAAGCCAGCCCCGAGGACGCGCGACTATTTATCGCTAATATGTTAATGGAAATGGCGCGTATGAGTATTGCCGATGGATTGGTGATGCAGATTCATGTTGGATCTCTGCGGAATCATAATTTGCGGAATTTTCAGCGATTTGGGCCTGATACTGGAGCCGATATTCCGGTGCGTTCGGAGTTTACGGTCAATCTGCAAGAACTGCTAAATGAATACGGTACCGATAGCCGTTTGACATTGGTGGTTTTTACTCTGGATGAATCAACCTATTCCCGGGAACTGGCACCACTGGCCGGTTATTATCCAGCGATGAAACTGGGTGCGGCCTGGTGGTTTCATGACAGTATTCAAGGTATGATTCGCTTCCGGGAAATGGTTACCGAGACCGCCGGTTTTTATAATACTGTGGGATTTACCGATGATACACGTTCCTTTCCGTCAATACCGGCGCGGCACGATCTTTGTCGTCGGGTAGATGCTAATTTCCTGGCCGGTTTGGTTGTCCGCCACATTATTGATATAGACGAAGCGCATGTTTTAATCAAGGCGCTAACTTACGATTTAGCTAAAAAAACCTATAAACTTTAAAAAACCGAGAAATTTTATGAGAACTAAATTTTTAACAAAAATCGGAGTGATTACCGGAATAATGATGGTCAGCCTATTCCTGAATGGTTGTGATTCAGAATCACATACTAAAACCATCAAACTGGCGCATGCTCTGGATACCTCGCATCCCGTTCACAAATCTCTGGTCTATATGAGCGAGCGCTTTGCGGAAAAATCCGGTGGAAAATATCGCATTGATATCTATCCCAGCGGTCAACTGGGTTCGGAACGTGAGTATGTGGAATTGCTCCAGATCGGCAGTCTGGGAATGACCAAGGTTTCCTGCAGTGTGCTGGAAGGTTTTGTGAATAAAATGAAAGTTTTCAGTATGCCCTATCTTTTCCGCGATGACGAGCATCGGTTTAAAGTTCTGGAAGGCGAGATTGGTCGCGAACTACTTTTAGCAGGAGAAAAATACTGGATTCGCGGGCTTTGTTATCTGGATGCTGGCTGTCGCAGTTTTTATTCGGTTAAAAAACCGATTAATACCCCGGAAGATTTACGAGGCTTAAAGGTTCGGACGCAGGAGAGTACGACTTCCATTCAGATGATTCAGGCTATGGGTGGTTCGGCTACGCCTATTGCCTGGGGCGAACTTTATACGGCTCTGCAGCAGGGCATTGTGGACGCTGCGGAAAATAATCCACCATCCTTTTATCTATCGCATCATCACGAAGTTGCTAAATATCTTACTCTGGATGAACATACGGCCGTACCGGATATATTACTGATTAGCACGAAGGTATGGAACGATCTCCCGCCTCAGGTTCAGGAGTGGTTGCAGTCCGCAGCGGACGAAGCCGCGATTTACCAGCGCGAACTGTGGAAAATTGCCACGGAGGAGGCGCTGGAGGAAGTTCAAAAAGCGGGCGTGGTTGTGAGTTATCCCGACAAACGTCTATTTCAGGAAAAAGTCAAAGGCGTTTACGAAAGTTATCGAAACGAACCTGAAATTTATGATTTAATCCAAAGAATTAAGGCGGTGCAATAATGTTAAAAGTACGCAAAATACTCGATAATATTTTAAAATGGATGGTCGTAATTTTAATGGCTCTTTCGGTGTTCAATGTGCTCTGGCAGGTGTTCACGCGCTTTATCCTTCATAATCCGAGCTCCTATACGGAAGAGTTGGCGCGCTATCTGCTAATCTGGGTTGGCTTACTAGGCGCCGCGTATGCCTCCGGGCATAAACTACACCTAGCAATTGACCTGTTCAGTGCCAAGATGAAAAAAAACAATGCAATTCGACTACAGATATTCATCCAGATTTGCGTTCTGTTTTTTGCAACCTCGGTAATGGTTATCGGCGGTTTGCGCCTGGTAGCCATTACCCTGACATTGAATCAAGTATCGGCGGCTCTGCAGGTCAAACTTGCCTATGTTTATATGGTTTTGCCCATCAGTGGGATATTAATCGCCGTTTATTCGATTATGGATATTATTAGTTTATTTGGCCAACTATTTCGGCCTGACGAGACAACTAACCTATCTGAAAAAAGGACGGGATACAATGGAGTGGACTGAAGTAATAGTACTCGTTATAAGTTTTGTTTTTCTGTTGTTAACCGGGGTGCCGATTTCCTTCAGTATTGGTATCGCTACTCTAGGCACTATGTTGCTCAGTATTGATACGATGCCGGCTCTGACGACTGTTGCCCAACGGATGGCGACCGGCATAGACAGTTTTGCTTTGCTGGCAATCCCGTTCTTTATTTTATCTGGCTTATTGATGAGCCGGGGTGGGATTGCCCGGCGCCTGATTGATTTTGCCAAAGTGTTGGTGGGACGCTGGCCGGGTGGGCTGGCTTACGTCAATATCCTGGCGGCGATGTTTTTCGGCGCAATTTCCGGTTCGGCGGCGGCGGCAGCAGCAGCAATCGGCGGTTTTATGACACCGTTGATGGACAAAGAGGGTTATGATACCAATTATTCTGCGTCAGTCAATATAACGTCGGCTACAACCGGATTATTGATTCCTCCGAGTAATATTTTGATCGTTTATAGTCTGGCGAGTGGCGGAGTTTCTATCGCCGCTCTTTTTATTGCCGGTTACCTGCCAGGAATTCTGGTTGGTTTGTTACTAATGGTAGTGGCTGGTATTATTGCCGTGAAAAAGGGATATCGAGGAAGCAACGAGCGCTATACTTTCAAACAGGGTGTGATGCGTTTTCTGGATGCTCTGCCGAGTCTGCTGCTGATTATCATCGTTATCGGCGGAATTATTGCTGGATTTTTTACGGCAACGGAAGGTTCGGCGATCGCAGTGCTTTATACATTTATTCTGTCGGTATTGATTTATCATGAAGTCAAATGGAAGGAGTTGCCGCAGGTACTGCTGGAGACTGTCACGACAACAGCTATTGTGATGCTGTTGATTGGGACTTCGATGGGTATGTCCTGGATCATGTCTTACGCCAATATTCCTCAAACTATCACCGCTTCTCTAATTGCTTTATCGAGTAGTAAAATCATCATTCTACTGATAATCAACTTGATTCTGCTGTTTGTAGGCACCTTTATGGATATGACGCCAGCGGTATTGATTTTTACGCCGATTTTCCTGCCGATCGTCACCGCTCTGGGCATACATCCGATTCACTTCGGAATAATCATGATACTGAATCTGTGTATCGGTTTGTGCTCACCGCCGGTTGGGTCGGTTTTATTTATCGGCTGTGGGATTGCTAATACGACAATTCCTAAGATAGTTAAGTCAATTTTACCGTTTTATGCGGCTATGATCATAGCTCTGATGTTGGTGACTTATTTTCCGCAGATTAGTCTCTTTTTGCCACGTTTATTTGGATATTAATTGAATGGAGAAGGAATTAATGAAAACTGATTTAAATGACAAAACAGTAGTCATCACTGGCGGTTCCGGCATTTTAGGACGAGTGATGGTTTCCGAGCTATTTAAAGCCGGAGCGAATGTGGCCGTGCTCGATTTGCGTGAACCGCCGACAGATGCTCTTCCAGCCTCGCCGGGTAAAAGCGGTAATCGCCTACTATTTATCCCGACTGATGTTTTAAAGAAAGACAGCCTGCAAAATGCCGCCGCTAAAGTTACGGCGGAGTTTGGCCGGGTTGATGTTTTGATAAACGGCGCCGGTGGTAACCGCCCGGACGCCACGACTTCGCCGGAATGTTCGTTTTTCGATTTGCCGGCTGAGGCTTTACGCTTTACGATGGATTTGAATCTGCTCGGCACAATTCTCACCAGTCAGGTTTTCGGCAAAATTATGGCGGAACAGAAGTCCGGCAATATTATCAATATTAGTTCTATGAATGCTTTTCGCCCGCTGACGCGCATTCCGGCTTATTCAGCCGCCAAAGCCGCCGTCAGCAATTTTACGCAATGGTTGGCAGTCCACATGGCGCAAGAATATTCTCCGAATATCCGGGTCAATGCAATTGCGCCGGGTTTTTTTCTTACCGACCAGAATCGCTTCCTGTTGACGGACAAAGAGACCGGCGCACTGACGGAACGAGGGCGCAAAATCATCGCCGCTACGCCGATGGGGCGCTTTGGTGAACCGGAAGAATTGATTGGGACGCTGTTTTATTTAATTTCGGACAGTTCTCAATTCGTAACCGGCGTAATTATTCCGGTGGATGGCGGTTTTAATGCGTATAGCGGAGTTTGAATTTTTCAATTATTAAAATGAGAGGATTCGTAAAATGAATTATGGACTAAACCTTAAACCGACTGGTAGTCTCGATCTATTATCACTTGGGGCACTGGTGCATCGGTTAGACCCGGGCACGGTGCCGTTCCGCAAAGCTACCGAATGTAAAATTCACGTCAGCGGCGGAGAATATAATGTAGCCGCCAATCTGGCGGATTGCTTTCGGATGAATACCGGCATTGCGACCGCTATGGCGGATTATCCGATCGGCGATTTGATTGCTGAGCGCGTGCGGGCGATGGGCGTCAAGCCGTTTTACAAGCATTTTGCCCATAATGGGGTGAATGGTCCGAATATGGCCACCGTTTACAGTGATCGCGGATATGGTGTTCGGGCGCCGGTGGTTTTCTACAATCGCTCGAACGAAGCCGCCGCTTTGTTAAAACCCGGTGATTTTGACTGGAAGGTAATTTTCTCCGAAGGCGTTCGCTGGTTCCACAGCGGTGGCATTTTTGCGGCACTTTCGGAAACTACCGGGCAGGTGATCATCGAGGCTATGCAAGCCGCCAAAGCGGCTGGCGCCATTACCAGTTTCGACTTGAATTTCCGCGCCAAACTCTGGAATTTGTGGGGTGGTGAAAAGAAAGCGGCGGAAGTCATTAATGAAATTGTAAAGTACGTGGATGTGCTGGTCGGCAACGAGGAGGATTTGCAGAAAGGTTTGGGAATTCCCGGCCCGGAAGTGACGGCTAAGTCAAAGCTCGATCCGTCGGCATTTATTGCGATGATCAGTGACGTGGTCAAAAAATATCCCCAGATAAAGGTTGTGGCAACAACCCTGCGAGAAGTTCACTCGACCAATCGCCACAGCTGGAGCGCCGTGGCCTGGATCAATGGCAAAACTTTCCAGGCGCCGACGGCGGAACTGGATGTTTATGATCGCGTCGGTGGCGGCGACGGCTTTGCGTCCGGTTTCTTCTATGGTTTGTTGAAGAATGTTCCGCCGGAAGAAGCCGTCAAACTCGGCTGGGCTCACGGCGCTCTCGTAACAACTTATCCGGGCGATACGACGATGGCAACTTTAGCCGAAGTGGAAAATTTTATCAAAGGCGGCTCGGCCCGCATCCAGCGCTAAGCTGTTTTAGGTCAATCCGCAATGTTGTATTACGCTAAAAGTTCAGCTGATTACGGACTAACGGAGACCGCAATCCGGGAAGGTTTTTTTTCTGCTCTTGAAAAATTAGGAACGCGCCGTAAGGTGATTGCCGTTCCGCCGGATTTTACTCGTTTCCATTCTCAGGCGGGCAAACTGACGCGTCTGGCATTTCAATATTACGGAGCGAATCTGCAGGCAATTTTACCAGCGCTCGGCACACATTACCCGATGACCGAAGCCGAAATCCAGACGATGTTTGGTGATTTGCCGCGTCATCTTTTCCGCATTCATCACTGGAAGGAAGACATAATTACTCTCGGCGAAGTGCCCGGCGAATTCGTATCTGAAGTTTCCGAAGGAAAACTGGATTATAGCTGGCCGGCGCAGGTTAATAAATTGTTGGTCGAAGGTGGCTTCGATCTGATTTTATCCATCGGGCAGGTTGTACCGCACGAAGTAATCGGTATGGCGAACTACAACAAGAATATTTTCGTCGGAACCGGCGGCCGAGAAGGCATTAATAAAAGCCATTTTTTAGGTGCGGTTTACGGAATGGAACGCATTATGGGACGCGCCGACACGCCGGTGCGCCGCGTGCTGAATTATGCTTCGGATAATTTCGCCCGGCAAATGCCCATTATCTATATCCTGACGGTAATTGGCAAAAATAGCGACGGTCAGTTGGCGATGAAAGGCTTATTTATTGGCGACGATTACGAGTGTTTCCGGCTGGCGAGCGAACTATCGCTGACCGTTAATTTCGATCTGCTGGATAAACCGCTGAGGAAAGTAGTTGTTTACCTCGATCCGCAGGAATTCAAGAGTACCTGGCTCGGCAATAAAAGCATTTATCGGACGCGGATGGCGATTGCTGACGGTGGTGAATTGATCGTGCTGGCGCCGGGTTTACGCGAATTTGGCGAGGATCCGGAAATTGACCGACTGATTCGCAAATACGGCTATCGCACTACGCCGGAAGTTATGCAATTCGTCAAGGAAAATGCCGATTTACGGAATAATCTCAGTGCGGCCGCGCATCTGATTCACGGCTCGTCGGAAAACCGCTTTACGGTAATATATTGCCCCGGCTATATCAGTCGGGAAGAAATCGAAAGCGTCAATTTCCAATATAGCGAACTGGCGTCAATGTTAGCACGTTATAATCCGGAAAAATTACAGGATGGTTTCAATGTTCTACCGGACGGCGAAGAGATATTTTACATCTCGAATCCGGCGCTAGGACTCTGGGCAACCAGGGAAAGGTTTGATAATTGAATTATAATTTCAGGAGGATTAAAAAATGAATAAAGCCGACATAGGTTTAATTGGATTGGCCGTTATGGGCGAAAATCTGGTGCTGAATATGGAGCGGCACGGCTTCACGGTGGCGGTTTTCAATCGCACCGTCGAAAAAGTGGACAAATTTCTGGCCGGGCGTGGCAAGGGCAAAAATATCATCGGCACTCACTCGATTCCGGAATTTATTGCCTCGTTAAAAAAACCACGCAAGATTATGCTGATGGTAAAAGCTGGCCAACCGGTGGATGATTTTATCGAATTACTAATTCCGCATTTAGAAAAAGGCGATATAATTATTGACGGCGGCAATTCGCATTTTCCGGATACGATTCGCCGCACAAAATATCTGGAGGAGAAGGGTTTTCTGTATATCGGCACCGGGGTTTCCGGCGGAGAAGAAGGCGCGTTAAATGGTCCGTCAATTATGCCGGGTGGTTCACCGGAGGCTTGGCCGCACGTCAAGCCGATTTTTCAGGCGATTGCGGCTAAAGTCGAGGACGGCACACCGTGTTGCGACTGGGTTGGTGAAAACGGCGCTGGTCATTTTGTCAAAATGGTTCACAACGGCATTGAATATGGTGATATGCAATTGATTTGCGAAGCCTACCAAATTATGAAAGACCTGCTCGGTTTGAGTTACCCCGAAATGCATCAGGTTTTCGCCGATTGGAATGAGGGTGATCTAAAAAGCTACCTGATTGAGATTACCCGCGATATTCTGGCTTATAAAGATGAAGACGGACAGCCTCTGGTCGAGAAAATTCTGGATACTGCCGGCCAAAAAGGTACTGGCAAATGGACAGTGGTGGCTTCACTGGATGCCGGCGCACCGCTAACGATGATTGGTGAAGCCGTTTATGCCCGGATGCTCTCGGCGATGAAAGATGAGCGCGTCGCGGCTTCTAAAGTTTTGAAAGGACCGCAACCGGAATTCAAAGGTGACAAGCAACAGTTCATTGCCGACCTCGGTCAAGCCTTATATGCGGCTAAAATCGTTTCCTATGCCCAGGGCTACGTTCTGATGCGTATGGCGGCTAAGGATTTCGGCTGGCATTTGAATTACGGCGGTATCGCCTTAATGTGGCGCGGCGGCTGTATCATTCGTTCCGTATTTCTGGGAAAAATCAAAGAGGCGTTCGATCAAAATCCCAACCTGAGCAATCTACTCCTCGACCCATTTTTCAAGGAAAAAATCGAATCGTCGCAGAATGCCTGGCGTCGGGTAATTGCTACCGCCGTTACTAATGGCATCTGGGTTCCAGCGCTGGCTTCCGCTTTGAATTACTTCGATGGATTCCGTAACAGTCGCCTGCCGGCTAATCTTCTGCAAGCTCAGCGTGATTATTTCGGTGCACATACTTACGAGCGGATTGACAAGCCGCGTGGAGAATTCTTTCATACTAACTGGACCGGACGTGGTGGAGAGACATCTTCCACGACTTATACGGTCTGATTCATTTCCACGAAGGAGACAGAACGATGACGCTGGCAGATTCGCTAAAATTTGAGAAAAAGCACGACTTTCTGGTCGCGATAGATTCGGACGGCTGTGCTTTCGATACGATGGAAATCAAACACAAGGAATGCTTTATTCCCAATATTATCTATTATTGGAATTTACAAGCCGTTTCAAAATATGCCCGCGCCGCGGCTGAATTCGTCAATCTCTATTCCAAATGGCGGGGGATCAACCGCTTTCCGGCTTTGACGATGACTTTTGACTTATTGATTGATTGGCCGGAAGTGCAACGGCGGGGCGTAACCATTCCCAGAGCTCAGTCCTTGCGGGATTGGATCGCCCGCGAAACCAAACTCGGCAATCCGGCTCTCAAAGCCGAAATCGAACGCACAGGCGATGCGGTTTTACAACAAGCTCTGTCCTGGAGCGAAGCCGTCAACGCGGATGTCGCTCGTATGGTTCACGATGTACCTCCGTTTACCTATGTCAGAGAATCGTTACAGCGTCTCACAGAAGTGGCTGATGTAATAGTTTGCTCGGCGACACCCACGGAAGCCCTGCGGCGTGAATGGGAGGAACACGACATTGCGCGCTATGTTCGGGCGATTGCCGGGCAGGAAATCGGCAGTAAAAAGGAACAGATCGAGCAAGCGGCTGGCGGTGGATATGAACCGCAGAGAATTCTAATGATCGGCGATGCGCTCGGCGATCTCAAAGCCGCCCGCGGTAATTCGGCTCGCTTCTTTCCTATAAATCCGGGACACGAGGAAGACTCCTGGGAGAATTTTTTCAAAAAATACCTGGATGACTTCCTCAACGGACAATATTCGGAGGAAAAGGAAAGTTCTCTGATTAGTGAATTTGAGTCATTTCTGCCAGCGATTCCGCCATGGAAGAAATAAATATCAAGATAATTAAAGAGGAAGATATGGAACAGAAAAGCGTTTTAGATTTATTCAAATTAGATGGTAAAGTCGCACTGGTTACCGGTGCCGCACGGGGGCTGGGTCAGGCGATTGCCACAGCTCTGGCTTCAGCTGGAGCTGACGTTAGTTTGGTGGACATTTTACCAACTGAAGAAACCCAAAAAATAGTTGTTGGCTATGGTCGCCGGGCGCTTAGCCTTACCGCTAATTTGATGGAAAAAGCCAATATTGCGCCGGTAGTTGATGCCACAATGAAAAAATTCGGCCGAATTGATATTCTGGTCAATAATGCCGGGATTATTCGGCGTGCACCGTTGACTGAATTTTCCGAAAAGGATTGGTACGAAGTCATTAACCTCAATCAGAACGCGGTCTTTTTCCTCAGTCAGGCGGTGGCTAAGTTGATGATTGCGCAAGGAGAAGGCGGTAAGATTATCAATATCGCTTCGCTGTTGTCGTTTCAGGGCGGAATTCTGGTGCCATCATACACGGCTTCCAAGAGCGCTGTTATGGGACTGACCCGCGCGATGGCTAATGAACTCGCTCCGCATCACATCAACGTCAATGCCATTGCACCCGGCTATATGGCGACCGACAACACCGCGCCTCTGCGGGCCGATCCGGCCAGAGCTCAATCCATCCTCGAGCGTATTCCCATCGGACGTTGGGGTGAACCGGCTGACTTACAAGGCGTGGCAGTTTTCCTGGCTTCGTCAGCATCCGATTATATGACCGGCTATACCGTGGCAGTTGACGGCGGCTGGCTTGCAAGATAAGATCGAATATATTTTCGAGTTTATTGGAGTGCACCAACAACGTTGGTGCATTCTCCGGCAATCTGTCTATTATCGCATAAAGACCATTTTCCTAGTAACATTATATCCCGAAGTGGTTTTCAAGGAATATAAATATATACCACTGGGAACTAACTGACCATATCTATCCTTACTATCCCAGGTGATTTTTTGCGTTCCAGCTGGCTGTCTCTCATCAACCAATCTGATTATTTCACGCCCCAGTATATCATAAATCGTTAGGTTTATGTTTGATTCTTCCGGTAGATCATAAATAATTGTTGTCGTGGGGTTAAAGGGATTAGGGTAATTGTTTAGTAACCGATACTCAGAAGATAAAGTAGCAGAAGCTTTATCATCTATGGAAGGAATATTTTTCTTAGCTAATATCCATTTTTCAGGCTCACCCATAGTCTCATAGATTATTAGGTTCAAATCATCGTCGGGATATTTTTCGATAAACTCATCGAAATAGGTTTTACCTTGAGTGCGGTTATCAAGCGCCATATAATGGAGATAACCAAGATTGAAAAGAGCGTTCCTGTGAATAGCTTCAATATCCGCGAACTCATTTTTCATGATGAGATAATTGTCAATGACTTCCTGAAATTTCCCCTCTCTCATCAGCACATAGTTCTCCAGTTCCAGGGTCTTGGCATAGAGTTCATCCTTCCTAGATAAGTTTTTGCGCACATTATTATTCAGAAAATCAATAAAGCCTTCTTTTCCGGAAAGCTCATAGCATTCCGCAATGCGAGACAAAATGTATTTTTGCTTTCTTGTGTTCGTTTCGTTATTTAATCTTCTAATGTACTTAGTGATAGCTTCATCATATTTGCCGTCTAAAAGGTTATCCAGAGCTTCTCTAAGTTCAGAATCCAAAAACTCACTACTGATTGAGCCAGTTTGTGGATCTAATCTAGCCTCATCTGATTCATACACAACGGCTTTTGCCATTCCTTCACCTACAGGATCGTTAGTCAATGCTGGTATGTAATCAATCGTGCCACCCATAAAAGTATAAAAATCTCCAGAATAATAGTAATTCGGATAGGTTGGAGGTTCTCTGTTCCACCAGTTATACTCAGCCATCACCTCACTATCATAAGTTACTGAGACTTCATAACCAGTATTATCATGAATGCTGTTATAACCTGCAAGATCTGTGGCGCCGATTCTTACATCACTTTCTAAACCACAGGTTACTCCGGTATAATTTTAAGTAATCAGATTATATCCGGGATGACGATAACGGTCACCAAAAAGAGCTGGACTATTGATAATACAATATACCCCAGCCTGACCATTATTACTGATAATGTTTTCCCATAAATAGGGTTTCCCATTACTGGTACAGTAGATTCCGCACTCGCCATTATTTGTGATAGTGTTATTATGTAAATTAACAACAGTTGAATTATATATGAAAATACCATTAGTCGAGTTACTATAATATAAATATTATTATTGTTGCAGATTAGACTAGATCTAGAACCGGCACTGTAAATATAAATCCCAGTACCGTTATTAAAAATGTTACAGTACTGAATCGTTGGCAGACTGCTATAACATTTAACTCCCTGATAGGCATTTTTGATGTTACAGTAAGAAAGCGTACCGCTGGAACCGCTGTTGAATTTGATCCCATTCTGATAGGTACTGCTGGGAGAGGTGAAATCAAAGGTGATCAACGAACCCGAGGAGCCATTCGCTGATAATGTACCATTTATTAATATAGACTTTCCATTACTAAAATTTAATTGGGAACCAGAGTTTGCTATTAAAATTGCTCCAGAAAGAATTGTAATATTCGAGCCTGTATTAAGTGTTCCGTTAATTACCAATTGGTTCCCACTTGGTAGATTAAAATTCACATCTGATTCTACTGTTAATGTGCCATTGACAATCAGATTGGTCCCTTGAGCAAATTCTACAGTTGTACCTGATTTAATTTTTAATGAGACTCCAGATGGAACTGTTACAGTACTTGAAATTGTATGCCTTATTCCACCGGCGCCAACCCAGGTTTTGGGATAATTCGAGAGGGTTCCGGAATGATTGGTTTTAAGTATCTTATATTCTGTATCACCAATATTTCCCTCATGATATATTATATATCATTATCCTTTGCATGTTGATACAATCCCATATCACCCCATTTAGAAATATAATCCCTTCCTTCTTGTACAGATATGGGATAGGAATTTTGGATTTTTCTTACGGCATGATACTTATCTGTATATACTGCATGGGTTGCTTCTGCCTCACTCGCACTAACATATGAAGGTTGATTATCATTCGAATAGGAGTTATCTGTATAAAAATTGTCTATTTCAGAAAGATCAGCAACTCTTACTTTATCATTGCCTTCACTGGTCCAGAGTACATATCCATAACAATTATACTTAAAAGAGGGTCCTAGAATCATCTCTGCATTTAACTCCCAAATATCAATCCATAATTGGGCAATTCTTATGAATTCTAATGAATCCTGAGTATAGAACATATCAACAGGACTCGTATTGCCCTGGGTAAACATTCCTTCCGGTGTATATAAATCGACTGAAATTGATCCTTTAGTAGATGCTTGCTTTACTAATGAATTATCTCCCAGTGTCCAATCATTGTCGATGATTTCATTCTCCTTTAAATAATCCTCTGCTGCATTAATCACATATGTGTTAAAATATTCATATTGGGCAACCTGCCGGTTTTTAAGAAAATATCTAAATCAACCTTCTGGTACATTTTTTCTACCGTTTCATTACTCTCTTCCTTTAATTCCAGATATTTTGCACAAGCATATACATTAAATTGCTTGCAGTATAGCGAATACATGTTTTTTTGCTGGCATTTAAATTTATACTTATTCAACAACTCTTTAAGAACAATATCTATCTGTGAAGACGTCATTTTATTCCTGATGCAATCCTGTGCAATCAAGGCTTCAAAGATAGATGTACGAAAAGGCATAAGAGCCTTTGCTTAATAAATCCCAATCCTCACTATAGGCAGTCGGATTCATCTCTTGATAGAATTCTATTAATTCTTTAGGGGCATCATCTCTTTCGATCAATTCATCTAATCCATTGAAATCCTTTCTTGCTTGATTAAAGGCTTCTTCCATATTGTCATAAACAAACCAATAGCCACTAACAAAACTGTTAATATATTCCGTAATGAGTTGCTTCGTAGGCATTTTACATAATTCTTCTTCCGAAATCTGGGTAGATACCTGTCCAATTGTTCCTATATCATCTGCTAATAAAATATTAGACCTTCCACTCCTCACTAATGCGATAAAGAAAGAAAATAAAACCAAATGATTTGTAGTAAACTTCATAACACCTCCAACTTGATTATTTATTTGCTTCTTTCAAAACGCAAGACAATTCCGCGAGATTTAGCATTAATAGGAACTGAGCCAACCGCCCATCCTAAATTCTTATTAATAAAATATATCTTGAGTATATGGTGGACATATTCCAGATCATTTCTTCTTACCATTGAGTCAGGCAAAAACTCCCATGTCTGCCCGCCATCTATAGTTTGTGCTATGGCATAACTTCCCAACAAAAAAGTCCCAATCCATCCATTTAAAGAATCCGTAAAACAGAGGGTATTTACGCCATATAAATGAAGTGACCAAGCGTCACGATCCGTCTGGATCCATGTGTCACCGCCATCTATTGTTCGGAGAAGCCTATTGCTATATGAGCTGTTATGATCTCCTCCTAGCCACCCGATCTTGTCGCTTATGAATTGAATCGATGAAAAATAGGCTGAAAGTGAACTACCTAATTCTTTCCTGGTCCAGTTTGTTCCAGAATCAGCAGAGAAGAAAAGTGTACTGCCAATTCCGCAGATCCAAATCTTACATTGGTCAATAATAGAAATACAGGTAAGTGTCGGAGATGGCACGGGAGTTATATCATCCCAGGTTTCGCCCCCGTCAACGGTTTTTAATAAGATACTGGTTCCTTCTGCCCAAAAACCACCAACGGCGAAACCGATCTCACCATTTAAAAATTCAATGTCATGAAAACGCCCGAAATCAAGATCTTTGCTATACTTAACATCCCAGGTTTCGCCGCCATCTGTTGTTTTGAATATTGAATTATTACTACCGATAAAGCCGGTTACGGTATCAATAAACTCCACAGCATATAAATCCTTTTCATCATTTTCATAGCCCGGCAGTTGTTCAAACGGAAATGCCTGTTGTTGCCATGTATCACCACCATCAACTGTATGCAGAATCGTCCCGCTGTCGCCCACAGCCCAGCCATTCTGATCATCTATAAAAACAATATCTATTAATTCTTGGGTACATATTATATCAAGTTTTCTCCAACTGCCATAATTGTTTACATTAAAATTGAGCGTTGTATCACCACTAATTTCAACGTCTTCATATTGAATCGGAAATATAAAAGGTTGTATGCTGTCGGAATTGGTAATTTCAACAGTATATGTCTCCGAAAATATTTGAGTTGATTTTTGCACGATATTTTTCTCCAGTTTTTCCGACTTAACAATATTATTGATAGGAACTTGCACATTAATTGAAGTAGCCCCTTCGAAAACCATCATTTTCTTTATGTGGATTTCATCTCCGGCTTGAAATTTATAGATATAAACTCCGGTAGATACCCTATAGCCCAGTTCGTTTTTACCATCCCATATAACACTATATACCCCAGGTGATTTATTTTCTGAAATCAAGTTCCTTACTTCTCTTCCCAGCAGATCGTAAATCGTAATTTTTACATCGGATTTAATATTGAGTTTATACTGGATAGAAGTTGATGCTGAAAAGGGATTGGGATAGTTCTGAGCCAATTCAATATTGTCAGGCAACTTGTAATCAAAGTGATCGATCCCAGTCAGCACGGTCAACCGATAGTATCCGGAGGTATCGGTAATAGTTGAATATTTTTGAGTAGTGTCTTTCTGATTAATGAAAGTCACTGAAGCATATTTAACGGGTATTTGATCTGTGGTGGAGATTATACCCTGGATATTGAAGGTCTGGGCAAAAATGAATAGTGGCAACCAGAGAAGAAATATTATTGCATACCGAAGTGTCCAGCATTCAACAGAAATTTTATAGTTTTTGAAGAATGTCGATTGACAGTGCTTTGGGAAATCTGCCCTTTTCCAATTTTCATTTCTGTCGGTTTTCATCGGCTTTCCTTCCCAAAAAACCTATTACACCATTCTAATCCTGTTTTAAAAATTCAGAATATTTAGAAAAAATACATTATCGACAAGCATTGCCTATATTCCACTGAAAACCCTGAATTTCAATAGATTCATTACTTATCTAACCATCGCATTTTCTCAACGTTTCCCTTTTTCAAATGCAATTTATCGATTATAAAGCCGTTTATCAAGTTTTTATGGTTCATCACAGAAAAGTGTGGGTAGATAAAGAAATGATTTGAAAAAGATGTCAACGGAAATTATCGAGCAAATATTGGAAATGCTCCATCAGGAGTCCCTGCTGGGACAAAACTATTCAGTTAAAAATGTCTCAATTACTACAGAACATGTTGTGTTTGAATGTGAGAAGAAAGAGTTTACATATTGCTGCCCCTGTTGTAGGCAGCAGATCTTTTCCGGCTACGATTCTAGTAGACGATTAATTGAAGATATGCCCGCCTGCTGACGCAGGACAGGCAGGTCAGTGTTACACGAATCGTTTTATACATTTTTTATTCATCATTTATGTGCGATCTCAACGGTCAAAGAGGTATCGGAAATGACTGGTTTACACTGTTCCAGAGGAATTCCTGCGGAAGAATAGTGTTCAACGAATAGACCAACAATACTTAGAAACCCATAGATTCGTTTTACTCACTACAGGTTTAAATCGTCCCAAGTGGAAGTACATAAAGACTCTTTGTATTGACGAGGTATCCTATCAGAAAGACCATCATTATTTCACGATCATTAGCGATTATGAGAACAGTCAGATTGTTGAGATTATTGCCTGTCCGCCCTGCAGGCAGCAGGCGGGAAGGGAGATCATATCAAAATATAGCTATAGTATTGAAGAGGATCAAACGTAAAGCTCGATTAAAAATCAAGTGGGTTAGTGTGGATTTCCTGCCAGCCCTTCGGGAGCAGGCTGGATGGAAACCATATTTGAAAATCGTTCACCAATATTTTCCAAATGCTCAGATTATTCTCGATAAATTTCATCTGACCTATCCGCCCTGTCGGCCGACAGGACAGGCGGGGAAGACAGGAAGGTGAGCCGCTTTTTATCTTTTGCCACAATCTTTGAGATGTTTTTGTTATGTAACCTTTTTCTTGTTTCAATAAGGAAAACTCGGTAGATTATTACGACAATTTGACTGACTTTAAAATGATTAATTTCTCTGTTCCAACAAAATTATAATATGAAACAAATGAAAGTTCTGATCGTCGGAAGTGGTGGCAGAGAGCATGCCTTGGTTTGGAAGCTTTCAAAGTCACCAAATATTGCTAAAATCTACTGTGCGCCCGGTAATGCCGGAACTGACCTTTTGGCAGAAAATATCCCGCTCAAAGATAACGATCTGGACGGTCTGCTAAAATTCGCACTGGAGAATTCTATTGATTTAACGGTAGTCGGCCCGGAAATCCCACTAGTAAATGGCATTGTGGATAAATTCCGCGCTGAAGGTTTAAAGATTTTCGGTCCAACGGCTGCAGCCGCCCAACTGGAAGGCAGTAAAGTGTTTGCCAAGCAATTTATGAGTCACCACCAGATTCCGACCGCTGCCTACCAAATCTGCGATTCACGCACCGCATTGGAATCCGCAACCCGTTTCAAGACTTTTCCCTATGTTATCAAAGTTGACGGATTAGCGGCTGGTAAAGGCGCACTGATAATCCACAACGACGATGATTTAAAAGACGCATTTGTGACAATCTGGGATGAGAAGCGTTTCGGCCCTGCCGGAAATAAAGTTGTGGTAGAAGATTTTCTACCAGGCGAAGAACTCTCGGTATTCGTCATCACTGACGGTGAAAGATACCTCATTTTGCCACCGGCTCAGGATCACAAGCGCATCGGAGACAACGATACCGGCCCTAATACCGGCGGTATGGGAGCCTACGCTCCGGCGCCGCTTGGCACTCCGCAGGTAATGCACAACATCGAAAAACAAATTATCATTCCAACTTTAAATGGCTTGCGCGCCGAGGGAATCCCATACACCGGCGTGCTTTACTGCGGCTTGATGATTGATGGAACTCAGCCTTATGTGGTAGAATTCAATGCTCGTTTCGGCGATCCTGAGACTCAGGTGGTTTTACCATTAATTGAATCCGATCTAGGACTTATTTTACTCACTGCAGTGGAAGGAAAGTTAGATGCCTCGATGTTGAAATTATCCCACAAGGCGGCGGTTTGCGTCGTTATGGCTTCCGCCGGTTATCCTGGTAATTATGAAAAAGGCAAAGTCATCTATGGCTTACAAGATGAAAATTCCGAACCAGACACGATCGTATTTCAGGCGGGGACAATCCGCAGTAATACCCACTTTTTAACCAACGGCGGTCGGGTATTGGCGGTGACTGCCCTAGCCGATAATCTCGAGGAAGCCATTACCAAAGCCTACAAACGGGTCGCTGAAATCACCTTTGATGGTGCCTACTACCGCCATGACATTGGCCAGAAAGGATTACGCCGCAGTAATTCATCCATTAAAACTTAAGGCGAGAAGAAAAATGGACAACGAACGCATTAATAAATTACAACAAAGTTTCGGCATTCTGGGCGAATCCGATTACATTAAGGAAATTGTCGAAACTATTGATCAGGTAGCGCGCACCGACATTACTATCCTGATTTGTGGCGAAAGCGGCACCGGCAAGGAAGTCGTCGCTAATGCCATTTATCGCCATAGCTTGCGCAAGCATCAGCCCTTCGTCAAAGTCAATTGCGGGGCGATTCCGGCCGGAATTCTGGAGAGCGAACTCTTCGGGCATGTCAAGGGTTCTTTCACCGGCGCCATCGAAGACCGCAAAGGCTATTTCGAAACCGCCAATCATGGCACTATCTTTCTGGACGAAATCGGTGAGATGCCACCGGAAACGCAGGTCAAGCTCTTACGAGTATTGGAACTTGGCGAATTTCTACCGGTTGGTGGTTCCGAAGTACGCCACGTGGATATAAGGGTCATCGCAGCGACTAATAAAGACCTTGGGGTTGAGATCGAGCGCGGAAATTTCCGCAAAGACCTTTATTATCGCATCAAGACCATTACCCTGTACATGCCACCCTTACGCAAGCATCCGGAAGACATCCCGCTTTTAGTTGAAAAATTTGCGCTCGATTTCGCCAATCGCAATTCGATCGCTTTTAAAGGTTTTTCGCCCTCCGCTATGAATTTATTGCGCGAATATTCCTGGCCGGGTAATATTCGGGAATTGAAAAATTTCGTCGAGAGTATGATCGTTCTGGAAAAAGGCGAAGTAATCACCAGCAGTATGATCGAGAAGCGTTTGCTGGGCGAGCAACGCCATATTCCTTCACCTCATCTTCCAATGAAAGTCAGCAAAAGTGTCGATCAAGCCGAGCGCGAGCTGATTCTCCAGCAAATTATGGTTCTCCGGCAAGAACTACATGAAATTTATGAAGCTGTGACTACTAATCCCCTTCCGTTAAAATATGAAACTATGCGCAAAATAGAAGTCCCACCCAGTTTGCCTCGACCTCAAGTAGAAGAAAAAGAAATCGAGGAACAGGGGAACGCCGAAATCATTAGCAACGAGATTATTAATCCCGAAATGCTGGGAAAAGTAACCCTCGCCGAAGTCGAAAAAGAACTAATCCAGCGCACTCTCAAAAAATTCAACTATCGCAAACGCCAGGCCGCCAATGCTCTCCAGATTAGCGAACGCACTCTCTACCGTAAAATCAACGAATACGGACTGGAAGAATCAAGGTAATCGCAATGCTATTCAAGCGTTTGGCTCCCATCATAAAATTTATTCCAGCGGTTTTATTATGTTTGATAATCAACTCCTGCTGGCTTTATTCATTTAAAGGCACCTTGCCGCCCGACATCAAAAGCATCGCCATCCCGCTTTTTGAGGACCGCACGGCTGAGTTTAATATTCAACAGATAGTAACGGATAAGATCCGACTTGGTTTTATCAAAGAAAATTTACTGAAAGTTGTCGAAGAGGATAACGCTCACTCAGTCCTATACGGAACCATCTTGAGCATTGATGACAAACCTCTGGTTTATGACGAAGATGAAAACGTCGGCGAATCCGTTACCGAATATCGGGTAACAATCAAGATCGAGATCGAGTGGTACGATAAAGTCAATGACCGCACAGTTTTCAAAAAACAGTTCATCGGCTATAGTGAATACGACCCGACCGGCGCCACGTCCAAAACGCGCGAGGTGGCTCTAAGCGAAGCAATTAATCAAATTACAGAAGATATTATGAACACAATTCTGGCGGATTGGTGAGTATTTTATCAGTTATAAAAATTAAATAGAATCTGATCGGACTCGAAAGGGGCAAAAAATGCAAGCGGTTTTCGTTAAAGACATTCAGAATTACAACAATCAAGAAGTAACCTTAAAAGGCTGGGTTTATAATCTGCGTTCCAGCGGTAAAATCTGGTTTTTACTCTTGCGCGACGGCACCGGCTTGATTCAGGGCATCGTATCACGCAACGATGTTTCCGAAAAAATTTTCAATTACAAGGAAATCCTGACTCAGGAATCGTCCATTAGCGTCAGCGGTCTCATCCACGAAGATAAACGCGCGCCAGGCGGTTTTGAAATCATCGTCAAAGATATTCAAGTTTATCAAATTGCTAAAGATTATCCGATTACCCTTAAGGAACACGGCATTGAATTTTTGATGGATAACCGCCACCTGTGGCTCCGTTCGCGCAAACAGTGGGCGATTCTGCGCCTTCGCCACGCGGTTTACTATGGAATTACTCAGTATTTGAATGAAAACGGATTTATCCGTTTCGACTCGCCGATTCTGACACCCAATGCCTGTGAAGGTACTACTACGCTCTTCGAAGTGCCTTATTTCGATCTCGGCAAAGCTTACCTTTCGCAATCCGGTCAGCTTTATCTGGAAACCGGTATAATGAGTCTGAATCGGGTTTATGACTTCGGACCAGTTTTTCGCGCTGAAAAATCTAAAACCCGCAAACATCTCACCGAATTCTGGATGATGGACGCCGAAGCCGCCTTCGTCGAACATGAAGAAAATATGCGCATTCAGGAAGAGCTCATTCGCTTCGTAATCCGTAAAATTCTGGCAGAGTGTCAACCGGAACTCGAAATATTGGAAAGAAATGTCGAACAATTGCGAAAAGCCGATGCCCCATTCAAAAAAATGACTCATCGCCAAGCAGTCGAATATTTACGTAGCAAGGGCTCATCAATGACCGAAACGGAAGATTTGGGTGCCCAGGATGAAACCTTACTGACCGAAGGATCGGATGTGCCGATTTTCGTCGAAAAGTGGCCTAAGGAAATCAAAGCTTTTTATATGAAACGCGATCCGGAAAATCCTGACATTGTACTCGGCGACGACCTCATCGCTCCGGAAGGTTACGGCGAAATTATCGGTGGCTCGCAAAGGGAGGACGACTACGATTTACTGCTCCAGCGTATGATTGCTGAGAAAATGCCACTCGACGAATATCAGTGGTTTCTCGACCTACGTAAATACGGCTCGGTACCGCACAGCGGCTTTGGCGTCGGCCTGGAAAGATTGATCACCTGGATTGCCGGAGTGCCACACATCCGGGAAACGATACCATTTCCTAGAACGATTTATCGGTTGAGGCCATGATCAGGAAAATGGTTTTAAAAAGATATTATCCCTAATTTCAAAAGGAAAATATCATGAATAAAGAACAAAAATTCTATCAAGCCCTCCAGGATGTTTTCATCGGGGCCAAGATCGAAGGCGTCGGCGGTTTTGTCAATCTGATGCGCATTAAATCCAATTATTATCGCAGGATAGAAGACCTCCTGAAAAAAGATATTGAAAATGCCCTGAAAAACTACCCGTCTTTTCGAGACGAACTATTTGATAAACTCTATTCCTTTTTCAGCCGGTACTTTACCGAAAGCGGTTCTATCTATTTCAATCAAACACCCTTCCATAACAATATCTACGAAAAAGTTTATACCGACGAAAAAGATGTTATCCTCTTTTGGAAAACGCAGATGCTCTACTATGTCAAAACTGACCGGATTTTCAGAAGTTTGCCGGTTGAGTTTCCCGCCTACGCTGAAGCTTCGGCGGGCAGGGACGGCTTCAAATTTTATTTTGATGCCTCAAAAATAGAAAGCAAAAAAGCCAACGAAAAACGCTCACTCGTTTTTGAATTAGCTCAGGTAAAAGAGGATCAAACTATTGTTTTTAATGTTTTATATTCTGAAAAAGGCACAAAAACAAAACAGGACGAGATATTAAAAGCCATTATGAAAAATGGCATTGCTATTACTGAAGAACAATTAGAACGGGCTTTTCGCGTTTTTGAAAAGCAAAGCGAGGTTGATTTCTTCATCAACAAAAATGCCAAAGCATTTTTACAGGAACAGTTTAAGCTCTGGAGTTATCAGTATTTCTGGGAAGGGGCTAAAGAATGGAGCACCGACAGAGTTAATGAACTACAAATCCTGAAGGACATCGCTTTCAAAATCATTGACTTTATCGCTCAGTTTGAAGATGAACTGGTAAAAATCTGGAACAAGCCGAAGTTTGTCAAAAACTCAAACTATGTGATTACCTTGGATAGAATCTGGAATAATTCCCCTTCTGCGAAGGGGTGGCAGGCGAAGCCTGACGGGGTAGTCAAATGGTATGAATTACCCTACAATCCATCGCTGAAAGAAAGAGCAAAAGAACTTAGAAAAGCTGGAAACTTATCTGAAGTTTTATTTTGGAATCAAGTTAAAAACAAACAATTCCTGGGATTAGATTTTGATAGACAAAAAATTGTTGGGAATTACATTGTTGACTTTTATTGCAAAAATCTGGGAATTGTTATCGAAATAGATGGAGAAAGCCATAACGACAAAATTGATTATGACAAAGAACGCGATCAGTATCTTAGAGGACTTGGTTTAAAAGTAATTCATATTTTCGACATTGATATTAAGAAAAATCTAAACGATGTAATGGAATTTTTAAAACAAGAGTTTAATAATGCCATTTACGATAAAGACCATTCTGCGCAAGAGGCAACACCCCGTCAGACTACGTCTGACACCCCTCTATTAGAGGGGAATACACCGCGTCCTTCGGATACCAATCCGTTGGAGGAGAATGTGGTAGAAAAAATATTAAACCATCCCAATATTCAACAGCAAATAAAAGAATGGCAGGAACTTGGCATCGTAAATGAAAATTTCAAGATAGAGGATGTGTTCGAAACGGATTTAACCGGCAAACACTTATCTACAAAATATGAACATTTACCGATTGACACCAGGTATTTCAAGGATTTAGAACTTGAAATCTTAAGTCGGTTCGATGATCTGGACAATTCCCTGGACGGCTGGCTGATTAAAAGCGAAAACTATCAGGCGCTCAACACCATCCTTCCGAAATTCAAAGAAAAGGTGCAGACAATCTATATTGATCCACCGTTTAATACGGGCGATGATTTTCCTTATGTTGATAGATTTCAAGATTCAAGCTGGTTGAGTTTAATGAAAGATAGAATAAATGCCGGACTTGGACTGTTGAAAAAGGATGGCACTTATTGGTTACATATGGATGATAATGCCAATGTCTTTGCCAAAGAACTAATAAAAGAAAAATTCTCACAGATTACCGAAGTAATTTTTGATACTAATGCCACAAGAGATATAGAAGCTGATTTATTTGGTTATAAAAGTTTTGGTGATAATTTTCAATTAAAACATCAAACTTTATTTTATTGTCGAAATGAGGATTATCTATTTAGAAAATTGTGGAAACCGAACAGGAATGAAACAAATCTAAATATCGGTTGGATGGATTTAATAGCTTTTCCAAAAACTTCATCTCCGAAGAAAATTTCTGACTTTATTTTTAAAATTGAAAAATGGATCAACGGCACTTTTGGGATGCAAGAAATAAAGGTGGATGAAAAAGTATTTCCTGTTGGTGATATATGGAATGATATTTTTTCATTTACGCAATCCGAAATGAGAGTTAGTGAAAGTTTTAGTTTTACCTCCTCACAAAAACCAGAAAATTTATTGCGAAGAATTATTCAATCATCTTCTGAACCGAGATCCATTGTGCTGGATTACTTTTTAGGGATAGGCACTACAACTGCGGTTGCTCATAAGTTAAATAGGAAATGGGTTGGTATAGAAATGGGATCTCATTTTGAAGAAATTTATTATTCCGAAGGCGTGAAAAAATTGGGTGTTAAAGGACGCATGAAGTTAGTTTTATCTGGTGATAAAAATATAAATTTTGGAGAATTGGAAAGGCGACCACATTTATCAAAAGATATTGATTGGCAAGGCGGCGGTTTTTTCAAATATTATGAACTTGAGCAATACGAGGAGGCGCTGGCTAACTGCAAACACGATGACGGCGATTTGTTTACCGTTCAGGGGCGTTCGCCCTATCAGGAATATGTCTTTATGAAAGACGAAAAAATGCTCAAAGCGCTGGAAATTGATTACGAGAGCAATAAAGTCAAGGTTGATCTGGATAAACTTTATCCCAATATAGATATTGCCGAAACTCTATCTAATCTAACTGGAAAGTGGATCAAGAAAATTGAAGCGGACAAAGTTTGGTTGAATGGTTTGAATGAGCCGATCAATATCAAGGACCTGGACTATAAACTAATAAAGCCATTGATTTGGTGGGAATGATTTATTTGTGAAAAATCAGAACATCGAAAAAGGCGAAGTAATTATTTATACGTCCAAAGAAGGCCCAAGATTAGAAGTACGGCTTAAAGAAGATACAGTCTGGCTTACCCAAAAACAAATGGCAGAACTTCTGGATAAAGATGTAAGAACAATCAATGAGCATATAAAAAACATTTTTTCCGAAGGAGAATTAAATGAAAATTCAGTTATCCGGAAATTCCGGATAACTGCTAAAGATGGTAAAAACTATGAAACTAATTTTTATAACCTCGATGTGATTATTTCAGTTGGCTATAGGGTAAAGTCTATTCGTGGGACGCAATTCCGTATCTGGGCTACTAATACTCTAAAAGAACATTTAGTTAAAGGATACACCCTAAACGAAAAAAGGCTCCTTCAGTATAAAAACTCCTTTCAGGATTTACAGGAAACAATTGCCCTGCTTCAAGAAAAATCAAAACACGAATTGCTTGCCGGACAGGAAGGAGAAATTTTAGCTTTACTTTCAAACTATGCCAGAACATTAACCTTGCTGGAGCAATACGACAAGGGAAAACTGACTTTGGCCAAAAAAACAAAAAGCCAGTTTATCATAACTTATGAAGAAGCGCGAAAAGTGGCTGACCAAATTAAAAAGGAGCTGATTATAAAAAAGGAAGCCAGCGATTTATTTGGCCAGGAAAATGGCGACCAATTTAAAGCCATTTTAGGAAACATTTATCAGACATTTGACAAAAGGGAATTATACCCATCGCTGGAAGAAAAGGCCGCTCATCTTTTGTATTTTATCATCAAAGATCATCCTTTTATGGACGGCAATAAACGGATTGCTTCTTTTCTGTTTATTTATTTGCTGGATAAAAGCGATTATCTTTATAAGCCGAACGGTGAAAAGAAAATAAACGATAATGCTCTAACCGCACTGTCACTTTTAATAGCGATAAGCAATCCCGATGAAAAAGAAAAATTTATTAGATTAATTACAAACTTACTGACAGTATGAAATTATATCTTCAAAACATCGTAAAAGATAATAAAGATAATAATTTCCAAAACTTACCAATCAAGTGGCAGGGATTTGATTTTGGTCGGTTTTCAAAAGACAAAACGCTTTTTGATTTTCAAAAGCAAGCGCTTCAAAACGCGCTTAAAGGGTTGTGGCTCTATTTCAAAGGCAACAATCCATCCTCTGATTACCCTTTCGAGAAGGGGGGGCAGGAAAAGCCTGACGATGTAATCGCAAACACCCACTTACGAAAAAGGAATTTATTCAATCACTACAAAGCTAACGATTTATCAGAAAATTTCGACTACGATTTAAAAAAGAGAGAGGGCAAAAAGACAGCCAAATATCTTCTGGAATATGACAGGGATTATCCTGCATTAGAAAATAAAATTTCTTTTGAGCATTTTATCAATCGGATGAGCTTTTGGATGGCGACTGGTTCCGGCAAGACGCTGATTATTGTCAAGTTGATTGAATTTTTAGGCAAGCTGATTACCGATAAAGAGTTACCGGCCGGAGATTTGCTTTATTTAGCCCATCGTGATGACCTTCTGGATCAATTCAAAAATCATATTGCAGAATTCAACAGTTTCAATTTTGACACAAAAATTACTCCCATAAACTTGAGAGATTATGAAAGCACCAAGCGTGACAATGCTTTGCCTTTTTCTAAAAATGAAATAACTGTTTTTTATTACCGTTCCGATTTAATCTCCGATATCCAAAAAGAAAAAATCATCAACTTTAGAAATTTCGATAATAACGGTAGATGGTATATTCTCCTGGACGAGGCGCACAAAGGCGATAAAGAAGACAGCAAGCGTCAGATTCTATATTCTATTCTTTCCCGAAATGGGTTCTTATTTAATTTTTCCGCGACCTTTACCGATCCGCGGGATTTCGCTACCTGTGTATATGCCTTCAACCTCTCAAGTTTTGTAACAGAAGGATATGGCAAACATATTTATCTATCTTCTACCGAAATCAGCGCATTTCGCGATAAAACCGATTTTTCACCAGTCGAAAAGCAAAAAGTCGTTTTGAAAACCCTTGTGCTTTTGACTTATATCAATAAGTATTTTGAAGAAATCAGACAAGTTGATAGCTCGTTATACCACCGCCCACTTCTTTTGACTCTGGTTAATTCGGTAGATGTAGAAGAATCTGATCTTGAGTTATTTTTTAGGGAATTGGAAAAAGTCGCTAAAAATGAAATTAGGTATGATTTATTAGATCAGGCAAAACAAGAACTAATTCAGGACTTCAATACTAATTCAAAGTTTGAGTTCGAAGAATTGGACTGTGTAATTGATAACGATTTAATCTCCCAATTGAATTACGACGATATTTTAAAATACGTTTTGAACGCTGAAACTGCCGGCAACATTGAGGTTTTAAAAATCCCCAGCAATAAAAATGAATTGATTTTTAAGCTTAAGACTGCCGAAAAGCCTTTTGCCTTAATTAAAATTGGGGACATTTCCGGCTGGCTGAAAGACAAACTTGAGGGATATGAAATTAATGAAAGTTTCGAAAACGAAAGCTATTTCCGGAAAATAAATCAGGATGACTCCGACATTAATATTCTTATGGGCTCGCGAGCTTTCTACGAAGGCTGGGATTCCAACCGACCGAACATTGTTTTATTTGTGAATATCGGCATAGGAAGCGATGCAAAAAAGTTTGTCCTGCAGTCGGTAGGTCGCGGAGTCAGAATCGAACCGATCAAATACCAGCGGAAGCGTTTACAGAATTTGCTCAATGCCGGAGTAATCAATGAGCAATTATTTCAAAAAATCAATAAATGGGTCTTACCGATCGAAAGCCTGTTTATCTTCGGAACTAATGCCAATAACCTTAAGGAAATAATGGCTGTTCTAAAAGGAGAAGAGGAAAGCAAAAATTTAGGAAGCAAATTTATAATTAATCCGGCAAGTACAGGTAAAATCTTGCTTATTCCTGTTTATCGTGATTCTGAAAAAATTTTTGCCGAGGAAAGTCAACCCCAGAAAATTTCTGTAAGTGAAAATGATTTAGCACTGACCAAACAATTACATCAGTTATTGCCAGATAAAGTTATCGTAGCTAAATATGATTGTGATATCAAGGTCTTAAAGAAAATTAGGGAAAGTTTTGACCATGCAGAACAATACTTTGAACCTGAAAACAAGAATTCTCTCTACGAACCGGAAATAATCCTTGGTCAGATAATTAATCACTTTAGCATAAAGAATAAAAAGTTTGACACCTTTAAAGAGTTAGGAAATGAAATCGTTCATTTCAAGAAAATAAGGTGTAGGCTCAATGCCGATTATGAGAAAATTGTAGAATCAATCCAAAAAGTGCAAAACTATCCAGATAAGGCCATGTACATTGAGCAGTTGAAATTGGATTTCGATGTACACAAAGATACGAATCGCTTCGTCAGGGAAATAGAGGAAGCACAATCAAAATATGCCTGTGAGATTGAATATTCTTACGGAAATGAAAAAACTAAAATCAAATACATTGCTAACCACTATTATCTTCCAGTGATTTTATCCGAAACCGAGAAATGCGCTTATCTCGAACATATCATAAATGTTAAGAGTGAGGTTAAGTTTATCGAAAAGATGGAAGAGTATCTTAGACAGCCCGACAACAAATTTAAGGAATTCGATTGGTGGTTATTTTCTAAACTCGATCAAACGGTTGATGAAGTTTCTATTCCCTATTATAATCCAAAGGAAGATCGAATTTCTGATTTTAAACCGGACTTCATATTTTGGGCACAGAAAGGTAAAAAATACTTAATCCTTTTTGTTGATCCGAAAGGTACTGAACATACCGACGGTTTAAGAAAAATAGATGGATTTTCAAGTATCTTTGAAGACCCGCTAACCAAATCACCCATCAATTTTCCTCACAATGGTTTGATTATCAATGTCAAATTACTGCTAATGCCTGCTTCGGGAGGCGTTGCAAGCGTTCCCGAACCACAGCGAAAATATTGGTTTGATAATTTTAATGACTTCGGTAATAAAATTACGCTAAATTAATCTCAGTTAATTTCAATGATGGCAAAGGGAAAAAGACAAATTTCAAAAACTAATGAGTCTGAAAAAACGCAAATGTCATTTTCATCATCTATTTATTCCAAGACCGAAATGAACTCTTCCCCAAAAATCATTGCCGTTCTGGGTGGCCGCGAATGCGACGAACGAATTTATCAATTGGCTTATGATGTCGGTCGCGCCATCGCCGAACGAGGTGCGATTTTACTCTGCGGCGGACGCACTGGCGTTATGGAAGCCGCTTGCAAGGGAGCCGTCTCAGCCGGCGGGTTGACTATTGGCCTTCTGCCAGGCGCAGATAAAAATGATGCCAATCCGTGGGTAAAAATCGCTCTGCCAACCGGAATCGGCGTTGCCCGCAATGCTATTATCGCTCGCGCCTGTGATGCCGCCATTGCCATCGGTGGCAAATATGGAACCTTGTCAGAAATCGCCTACTGTTTGCAATTGAATAAACCGGTCTGCGGGTTGAATTCCTGGCCGGAAATCAGCAATCTGCGCCAGTT
The DNA here is from genome assembly GCA_035448825.1 of Fidelibacterota bacterium. Lineage (GTDB taxonomy): Bacteria > Fidelibacterota > UBA2242 > UBA2242 > UBA2242 > JAGNGI01. Next base: position 51,414 of record DAOTJS010000003.1, on the reverse strand, counting down.
CGATAGCGCTTCAGCCGCCGTAGCATTTGCTTTCGGAGAATAGGTATATGGCGATACGCGTTGAGATTATTGTTCAGGGTGTCGTTCAGGGAGTTGGTTTCCGCTGGTATGTTCGCCGGATTGCTCTGCGCTATGGCTTGACCGGTTATGTTAAAAATCTGCCCAACGGCGACGTTTATTGCGAAGTCGAGGGTGAGGAAGGAATGATCAATGACTTTATCAGCGAACTCAAAGCCGGACCACCATTAAGTCACGTTACTAATGTAATTGTCAATAAATTGCCCGACTTAGTCGGCTACAAAAGTTTCGAGATTAGATTTTGAAACCTGAAATTAAAATCGGACTGGCACAGATTAATCCCATTCTCGGCGATTTACCCGGCAATGCTAAAAAAATTATCAACTTTATTCAAGACGCCGAACAACAGGGAGTGGACTTACTGATTTTCCCGGAACTGGCAATTACCGGCTATTCGCCGCAGGACTTATTGCTGGAACAATCTTTCGTTGATTGTAATTTGCAATGGCTAAATAAAATAACTACCGCTTGCCACAGTGCGATGGTCGTTATTCTGGGCTTCGTCGCTCGGGATAATGGCAAACTTTACAACGCCGCCGCCGTCATTAAATCCGGTCAACTGGTCGCGACGCGCTCCAAGACACTTCTGCCCAATTATGATGTTTTTGACGAATGCCGCTATTTCACTCCAGCCAGTGAAAACCTGCCGGTAACAATCGCAATCGGTGGTCATTCTGTTCGGCTCGGCGTAGAAATCTGCGAAGACTTGTGGGATAGCAATAGCGATATTAAAGTAACCGATCAATTGGTTGCTCAGGGTGCCGAGTTAGTAATCAATTTATCGGCTTCGCCTTTCGAATATGATAAACGTGATCGCCGTCGGCAATTAGTACTCGACAAAGTAATTAAACTCAAGCGACCATTCGTACTGGTCAATTTAGTTGGCGGCCGTGACGAGTTGGTTTTCGATGGCAATTCTTTCGCTCTGGACGCCTCCGGTTCAACGATCGGCTGGGGCGAAGAGTTCAAAGAAAACCTAGTCGTTTTCGAGCTGGATTTAGTTAGCGGATGCGGTCGCGGAATGCCCTGGCCGAAAATTCAACGCGAAGCCAGCATTTATCAGGCTTTGACCCTCGGCGTGCACGATTATTTTTATAAAACCGGCGGGCGACAGGCGATCATCGGATTGAGCGGCGGAATTGATTCGGCACTCGTCGCTTGCATCGCCGTTTCCGCCCTCGGTGCTGAAAACGTTCTGGGAGTATTTTTACCGTCGCAATATACTTCCGCCACAAGCCGAGAAGACGCTTTTATTTTAGCTAAAAATACAAATATCAAACTAATCGAAATCCCGATCGAAAAAATTTTTCAGTCTTATCTTCAGGAATTAAAACCAGTTTTCGGCGAGACATCTCCGGACGTTACCGAAGAAAATATCCAATCTCGCATTCGCGGCAATCTATTAATGGCGCTTGCCAATAAATACCACGCTTACGTTTTGACTACTGGCAATAAAACTGAATTGGCGCTTGGTTATTGCACAATGTATGGCGATATGTGCGGCGCGCTGGCCGTGATTTCCGATTTAAGCAAATTAGACGTTTACAAAGTCGCTAGCTATTTCAACGAAACGGCAGGGCGGCTAATCATTCCGGAACGCGTTTTCAGCAAAATCCCGACGGCTGAATTGGCCCCCGGTCAGGTGGACCCGTTCGATTACGCGATCGTCAGCCCGCTGGTAGATGACATTATCATTGAGCAAAAAACCCCGGCAGAACTGGTTCAGATGGGTTATCCAAGAAACCTGGTAAATGACATTTTTCGCCGCATTAAATCAGCCGAGTTCAAGCGCCGTCAGGCTGCACCCGGTCTAAAAATTAGCGGCAAAGCTTTCGGCCTGGGACGGCGTTATCCAATTATCAACCATTTTGAAGAAAAGGGAGAAGAGCAATGCGAGTAGTTCGCTATTGGCTGACGTTAATTTGTATCGGAATAGCTTTTCATACCGCCTCCCCCCTTCTAGCTCAAAATCCAACTGACATTGACGGTACCATCTGGCGGCGGATGAAATACGATAATAAATATTACTGGCTATTGGGTTATCTACAGGGATTGCAAAAATCCGATGAAATCATTCAATTTTGCCTTGCTGAGCAAGAAAAGCGCGAATTCACCTTTACCGTTCCTTTCTACGTCAATCAAATGCGTAGCCGGATTAGCGCCTATTTCCCACCTAAGCAAATCGAAGATATTACTCAATTGATTGAATTGCTGAACACTTTTTATAAAGACAAATATAACCAGAAAATCAAGATCGAAGCCGCACTGCGCATTGTCCTGGCTCGCCAGAAGGGACAGATTGAACAGTCCGATTTTTGGCTAAACGAAGCGCGACGTGCGCTCATCCAAAAATAAATCCTACATTCCCGGAGAAGATACGATGAACGACCATACCGAATTTGAAGAAATCAATCTGGCACGGCACATTTATCGTTATCTGATTACGATCGGCATTGCTTTATTCGGACTACTCTTGGTTTCTATCGAACCGAATGTCCTCCGCCAGTATCGCAGTTGGATTCCGTCCCAAACTTTCAATATTTACTATTTGACCTGGTTTGCCGTCTGTACCATTTCGGCGATACTTTGCTTTTTCTGGGGAGTTCTCTGCCAGTTCTTACGAGGCAACAATTGTCTCGGAAATGTTCTCTGGTACATAATTATTTTTACCGTTACTCTCTTTTTTGCTACGGTATTTTTCCAGATTTTAAAAACTGACAGGTCGGTGGGGTTAGCGGTAACTTTTGGAACCTTAGTAATTTCCGCAATAGTTACGCTGGCGATGTCCTATATTTTCTACCTTTTGAATTTCAATAGCCGTTATCATTTCTGGCTTTTCACACTGGCCATTATCATGGCTACCAGCGCTTATAATTGGTTATACTTGAGCGTGATCGTCAAGATTCCGGCGTTTTAACTTAAAGCGCCGTTTGTCATAAAAAAGGAAGGTTGTGATCAAGAACATTCTTGAACGAATGCCACTCGTTGGTATTTGTGTAGTTTACTTAGGCGGGATTATCACCGACCATACCTCGCATTTATTGCCGGAAGTTTGGTTCATTATTTTGCTAATCAGCTTCCTTTTGGGAATTGTTTTCTCGTCGAAATCTCGGTCGCTTTTATTGATTGGAATAGCATTGTTTGGTCTCGGCGGAATTAATCATTCTTTGCGGACCGTCACCGGCCCTGATCACTTAAGCCAATTTTATTTTTCAGATGAACCAGACAGCGTAATTGCGATGGTGGAACAAGCTGAATTTAGCGGCGAGGATAAATTAAAAGTTCGCTTGAAGAATTTACGCATAAAACATCCCGATTGGCAGGAATGGAACGGCAAACTAATTCTGACCGTCAAGCAACCTACCAACAATGTTATTTACGGCGATTGGATTGCTTTCAACGCCCGGCTTAATCAGCCGGCGCCAGCGCGCAATCCCGGCGAATTTGACTACCGGCGTTATCTGGCTAATCATCACATTTATGCCACAGCTTACCTGGATGCCGGACAGAGTCCGACTATAATCGGCCGAAGCGGCTCCCTGCGCAGAGCCGCCAATTACTCGCGCATCAAAGTCGAAGAGCTCCTCGACAAATCTATGTCCGGCGAACAAAATGCCATTTTGAAAGCTTTGATCGTCGGGGTGCGTGGTGAAATCAGCGACGAAACCAACCAGGCCTTTGTTGATACCGGCGTTGTCCATGTTCTCTCGGTTTCCGGCATGCACGTAGTTTATGTGACGATGGTAATTATGCTGATTCTCGGCTTTTTGCCTATTCCTAAAAAGCCGAAAATGGTTCTGGCGATTCTTGGGCTGGGATTTTACGCCTTGATGGTCGGCCTGCGACCGTCTGTTAATCGAGCCGTCATAATGGCTATTTTAACATTGATTGCGCAGGGTTGGGAAAAGCGCTCCAACATCTATAATACGATCGCCGCAGCAGCTTTGATTCAATCCCTGTTCGATCCGCTCCAGATTTTCGATATGGGTTTTCAGCTCTCATTTATGGCGGTAATTTCGATCGTCTATGTTTACCGACAATTGGAATATTTATTACCTCTGCCACTTAAAATTTCCAACGTCAAGAATCGCCGATTGCGTGAAATCTGGCAACTCTTTCTCGTTTCGCTTTCGGCTTTATTGGGCACCATACCGATTACGGTTTTTTACTTCCAGCGGATTCCGCTCATTTCACTGGTGACCAATTTAGCAGTTGTCCCGCTGGTCGGGCTTATCGGTGGTTTGGGATTCGGTCAGGTAATTCTCGGATTTTTATGGAGCGGTTTCAATCTGACTTTCGGTGAAGTTCAAATGGTTTTAATCAGCTTATTGACCTGGATCGTTAAAATCTCAGGGCGGGTACCATTTGCTTATCTGACCATACCAGCGATAAAGCTTGGAGGAGTTTATCTTGGATATTTAATTCTATTAATTCTGCTAAACCTCAATAAAAAACCGGTTCAAAAATTAGCCTTATTCAGCTTCCTCATCGGCATTAATTTTCTAATCTGGACGAAAAATCTATCCAAACCGGTTCTTAAAGTAACGTTTCTGGATGTCGGCCAAGGCGATGCGATTCTTTTAGAATTCCCCAACCGCGAAACAATGTTGATTGATACGGGCGACCGGACTTTCCGACGCGATTACGGTGAATCCACGATCGCGCCATTCCTCAAGCGCAAAGGCATCCGGCGAATTGATTATCTGGCTTTGAGTCACCCGCACAATGACCATATCGGCGGAGCTCCTTATCTTATGCGCAATTTTCAAATTGGCGCAATCTGGGAACCGGATATTTCTGCCAGTTCTCAGATTTATCGTGAAATTCATACCCTGGCCGATTCTTTACAAATTCCAATCAGACACCTTTATGCCGGAGATTGTTTCCCTTTAGCCGAATCCTTGAATGTTTTCGTTCTGCACCCGTCAAAAGCGTTCCTGGAATTGCATCCGCCCGGATTCAATGACTATTCTAATGTCTTAAAAATAAGTTATCGCCAAACCGATTTTCTCTTTTGTGGCGATGTCGAAAAGTTATCTGAAAATTACTTAAATCTATGGCGTTCGACTTTGCAGTCCGAAATATTGAAAGTTCCGCATCACGGCAGTTCGACTTCTTCGAGTCAGGCATTTATCGAACAGATAGCTCCAGACCTGGCCGTTATATCTGTCGGGAAAAATAATAAATTCAAGCACCCGTCCGCTGGGACCATCACCCGTTACGAAGCATTCGGCACAGAAATTCACCGAACTGACCTGAGCCGCGCATTTATCGTTCATTCCGACGGTCACAAATATTGGATTACGCGCTGGTGAATTTATTTTCATATAGGTTTGGTTTTTAGGGCACTATTCAATAAAATTGTTCTGGTGGAATAATCAAAATTAGAAAATGGAGTAATCATAAATATGGCGAACAATCAGCCGGAAAATTCGGAGACCTTGAAAGGCTATACCGCACGCTGGATCGTTCCAGTTTCCCAGCCGCCTATTGAAAAGGGAGTAATAATAGTTAAAGGCCAACAGATCATTGAGGTTGAAAGCGCTGAAAATTTACAAACTGACCTCGAAACTCCTCTAATTGATCTCGGGGATAGCGTCATATTTCCGGGATTTATCAATGCCCACACTCATCTTGAACATCCACCCCTGGCCGAAACGCCGGCTAATTTTCTTAAGTATATGCAGTTTGTCCGTGATTTTACTCGGACCGATGAAATCACTAAGGCGGAATACGCGGCCGCCAATTTGACAGAAAATATCAACTTCGGTACAATTGCTCTAGCCGATTTGACCACCAAAGGAGCTTCATACTCAGCCTTAATGGACAATCAAGTTTTCGCTCGCCAGTTCTATGAAGTGACCGGTTTCAAAAACTACCAGGCTTCCGAGATAATCCGAACCTTTCGCGAGCTAATTCAGGATCAAACTCCTGAGAAAAAAATTACTAAACATCTCGCCCCATCTTATATTTGGGCGACTTCACCCCAATTATTACACGAAATCGTATTCTCTGAACGGCATATTGCTATCCATATTGATATTATCCCGGAAGAGAATGAATTTACCCTTAATGGTAGCGGCTTGTTACGCCAATTTTTGCTTGCCAATGAAGACTTTGACTATTCCTGGCAGGTGCCAGGCTTAACGGCTATTCGTTATTTTTTTGCTAATCATTTTTACGCTCGCCACAATATTTTGACCCATATGAATTGCGTTACCGCCGATGAAATTGATTTCATCAAGGAATTTGGGGCAAAAGTTAATGTCTGTCTTTGCCCACGCAGTAGCAAAATCTTATCCGAAGTCAAGACGCCGGTTGATTCATTACTAGAAAAAGGTATTAACCTATGCCTCGGTACAGAAAGCCGGGCTTTGGTTCCCGACCTCGATATTCGCAAAGAAATGATCGAATGTGTTGATGCCTATGGTGTAACTCCGGAGCTCGCGCTGAAATTCGCCACGTTGAATGGAGCCTACGCCATTGGATTTCATAAGGAGGTTGGCAGTCTGGAAGAGGGGAAAACAGCTCGTTGTCTGGTCGTTGATTGTAGCGGTTTGGCAAATGCTGATCCGTACGAAATGATCTTGAGCAGTCCACATTTGCCACGCTGGTTAATCTGAAAAATATTTTTCCTACGATTAAAGCAAATATCTATTGCTAATATCAAAAATATTCCTTATTAATTAGTGTGAGATTAAGATTTCTAAGTCTCGCTGAATTGGTCACTGATACCTGCATATCTGAAAACGAAAAGAAGAAAAATGCCGACGACAAGCGGTGCGTAATTGATTAATGAATGCAACTTTTAACCCCCATAAATATAATTCTTAACCAAAGGAGTCAATATGATCAGAGAACAGATTTTAAAAGATTTGGTTCACCTCCCGCAGAACAAATTCCCAGTGACCAGTGCCTACTTTACGCTCGATAATATTGCTGGTAACCGAAAGAGTCATATCGTTGAACTCAAAAAACAAATTCGCTATAAAAAGGAAAAAACGTATTTCCGGCAATTGAGCGCTGAAGAACAAGAGTCCGTATTATCCGATTTCGATCGGATTTTGCACTGGTACGGAGAAGAATTAGATCCCGCTGAAAGCATCAGCTCAATCTGTTTCTCGTCCAGCGGTGCAAATTTCTGGCGCACGCTAAATTTTAAAAGACCCCTGCCTCAAAATATTCTCGTGATTCAACCTTATCCCTATATTCGCCCTTATACAATGCTTTTTAGTCGCTATCGCAATTATGCCCTGGTTTTGATTGATCGTTCTAAAGCCAAAATATTTGAGTCACGGCTTGGTGAATTCAAGGAACTTTTTCATATCGAGGATAACGCTCCTGAATCCGTCAAGGTTGGCGGTTTTAAGGGACGCCAGGAACGTAAAGTCGAACGCAATATCCATGAGGGCGTTATCCAGCATTACAAAGAAGTATCTCAGCAAATTTTCGATCTCCATCAAAAATACGATTTCAATTGGATAATCCTGGGTGGGAGAAAAGAAGCATTGTCCGAATTTTCAAAATATTTACACCCTTATATTAATTCACGAATTGCCGGTCAGATCGAAGTCGAACCGACCGCACCGTTGCCAGAAGTCCTGAAAAAAGTAGAAAAAACCGAAGAAAAAGCACGTCAGGATTACGAACAAGTACTCTTGAAAAGTTTACTTGATAAAAAGTCAGCTGGTCAGGCTGTGGACGGCATTCAAGCCGTTCTGGACAAAATCCAGGACAACTGGGTAGAGAAGCTTATCATTCAAGAGCATTTTTTTCAAAAGGGTTCGTTTTGCCGCAATTGTGGCTACCTTAGCTTAAAAACGCTCAACACCTGTCCAATTGGATGTGGAAAATTAGAAAGAACCAATGATCTGGTGGAACATCTGGTTCACCGGGCTTTGAAACAGGGAGTTGATCTCCAATTCGTAGGCAGTAATATGAATGATTATGCCGGGATTGCGGCTACTTTACGGTTCTCGATCGGTGGTTAAAGTGATTTGGTAAATCGTTTTTTGCCTGAGAAAAAATCATTCGGAAAGCATTTGAATAGCCAATTTCAATTAAAAATTTAAATAATTTTGGCTAACTCACTTATTTACATCAATTTTTTACTTGACATTTTACTATTTTAAAATATATATTCTAATGGGATGCAACGCTATAGTGTCAAATTAGAAAAAATAGGCACTGTTTATCTGAAGGTGTGGGATTATGAAAGCCAAAATTTTTTACGTATTTATCGTTCTGGCGCTAAGTCTTAGTACTTGTGGTACTTCTCGGCCTAAACCAGAAAAAACCGTCGAAAAAACTACCAAAGCCCAATCAGGAGAAGCTAAAAAACCAGCTATAAAGCCAGGTTCCCAATCTACTTTACCAGCATCTCAGCCCAAAATAGCCACAGCACCGGTCAAAGCCACTGCCGCGGACCAGGAGTATGTCATCAACGAACTTACCTTCGAAGTAAAAAAATTATCTGCCGAGGTTAAACACCTCCAATCAGCCTTGAAAGAATTACAGGCAAAGAGCCAGATGTGGGATAATCCTCTTTCCATCTACGAAAAAGAAATTATCCTGATAAACGGAACTTCTATCTATGGCAAAATCATTTATCAAGACGATAAAATAATTAAGGTCGAAACTTTAATCGGTTATCTCGTTATTGATAAAAATCAGGTCGTGAGAGTCGTAACTAATATTGTCGAAAAACGAGAGGAGCAATTCGTACCGCAAGAAGTTGCTACCGACGTTAAGGACACTGCGCCAATAACCATCCAAGCGCCCTACATTTCAAAAACCAGCGAGCCCTCCCAGATTAGCGAGCCGATCAGCCGTGTTCCCAATTGTGTACTGGTCGGTAACATCAAAGAACGTAAAGACCTCAGCGGCAACACCATTCTCTCCGGAGAGATAAAAAATATTGGAGGTCGCAGGGCTGACTTTGTCAAAATCAATTTCGTTTTCCGCAAAAATTGGAGCGGCGATACGGAAACCCGAACAGCTTTTGTGGAAGGCTCTTATGTCACTTTTGAAGGTTCCGGCATTACCAGTAACAATTCATTATTACCCGGTGCTAGCGGGACTTTTGAGATGATCATTCCTAAGGATTTTGGGCAGTTTATCGGCTATTCTTACAATATTGATTGGGAGGTTTATAAATAATGCCCCGATCATTGGCCCTTTCTCTTGTGACAACTTTGATAGTGACCGGAATCTGCTTAGGCCAGGTTAAGAGTATTACACCTGAAGGTCAGGTAGATGATACTAAAAAATTGATTGATCAAAAAGACATCGAAATTTACAATCTAAAGGAAGAACTCGAATATCTCAAAAAAGAATTGAGAGAATTGCAATATAAAAATACCTCCTTACGTGATTCAATGGAATCTAAACAAACTCTTCTTGAAAACACTTCTGAAAAAAATTCAAACGAAAATTATAATTTACGTATCTATCACCAGACTATCGAAGAAGACCGACGTCTTAATCAGGGAATCGTCGAAGAAATTCAATCCACCACCAAACCGACCGAAGTTACACTCAAATCGCACGATCTAAGCGACGACGCCACATTTCGGGAACGATATAATGAAGCTTTGAATCAATATTTCGACGGCAATCTGACCGCCAGTCAAAAAAATTTTAAAAATCTATTGGAATTGCGTCAGGATCATCCCTTATCCGATAATTGCCAATACTGGCTGGGTGAGTGTCTCTATTCACAAGAAAAATACGAAGAAGCAGTTGCGGCTTTTCAAATGGTAAAAGCATTGGGCGACGGCAATAAAGCCGATGCCGCGCTCTTTAAGATCGGTTTAAGTTATCTAAAATTGGACAAAAAAGCGGAAGCTCGCACGGCTTTTAACGATTTAATCAATTATTATCCCAAGAGTGACCTCGTCCCCAAAGCTTACCAATATCTTATTTCCCAAGAAAAATTTTAAAGTGAGAAAAATTATAATTATGATAACCTTACCAATTCTGCTCTCTGCCCAGACATTTGATTCGTCCCGAGCAGTTGGTACACCCAATATAATGTATGATCTTGGGATATCTATAGAGCCGGCGAGGGAGTCTGCCCCCCTTCCAAAAGGCGTTGCTAATCCAAATTTGGTTTCTATCCAGAACCAAATAGACTCCCTCTTCTCGGCTTTTTCGACGATGAATCATCAAATTAGGCTCCTGGATCAGGCTAATGATTCTCTTCAAAAAAAAGTTGATGATCTCTCGAAACGCATTTTTCTCTCGCCATTTGCGAACCTCACGGTTCCTGTTCAAATCTACTCACGCCACGAAGGGGAACGTTTTTGGCAAAAAGGTCAATCTGCTTATCAGGCAAAGAATTATCCCGTTGCAATTGACTATTTTCTAAAAGTATTAGCCAGCAATATGCCCGATGCAACCATTGGTGATACATACTTCTGGATTGGCTATTGCTATATTCAACTGCAAGATGAATATTTAGCTATTGAATATCTGAAGAAAGTGGCAGAATACCCATTATCAGAGAAGCTAGATGATGCGCTTTTCCTGACGGGAATCACCTATCAAAAGTTAGGCAATCCTCATATGGCTGAAATTTTCTTCATTCGACTTCTCAAAAGATTTCCTGATGGAAATCTGGCCAAACTAGCTGACTTAGAATTAAAACGGCTAAAAGGTACTGATTGAACACTAAATGGAGCTTGGCTCAATGACCAGACCTCATCTAAAAATTTCACTATTTTTACTGCTAACTATAACCTTCTTGCAAGGCGAGTCGGTGACGCGTCTTTCCTTTTCCCATCCTGGCAATATGATGAGAATTCCGGTCAGCAGTGTTTATCGCACGCCGTATGTATTTCGCACTGGTTTTGCCAGTGATACCTACGGATTCTCCGACACATTAATTGCCAAAGGAATATTCTTCGAAGCAGATCTTACCAATACCTTTAAGGTTGGATTAACTACTGTCCAGGGCATTGCCGGCACCCGTCCGGTGGAATTTGGTCTCCATCTTCAAAAACGAATTTTTAGTTACGGTGATATTAGCTTCGCGGCTGGTATTCATGATATGGTTGTCCGACAAGGCGAAAAAAATCTCAATATTGGTACGGAAACGCTATCACTTTTCGCCCTGCTGAGCAATGAAAAACAATTTACCAATAGTACTCTTCATACCTATATGGGGTTTGGTACAGGCAGTCTGGCGTCAACTTTTGGAGCCGATTCCACCACCAATATGGGTGTATTTGCCGGGATATTGGTTCATACCAATATCAGAAAAGATCAAGGTGGAGTGGCTTTCATTGTCGAATTCGATGGGGGTGGCCTCAATATTGGCTCACGCATTCCGCTGACCCAGGATTATAATCTAAGTATTGGCCTCAATAATGCCGCCTATCTCTATAATTTCGGCAGTAAAAATTACAGCACTACTGCTCAGAATAGACATCCCAGTCTCAGTCTTAGTCTCGATTTCACCATACCGCGTATCAAACCGGAAAATATAAAACGGCGGACTCTCGAAGGAATGGTTAATGCCGACACAAAGGCTATTCTCGATGTGGAAGAACAATTCGCCGCCAAGTTGGATTCAACCCTTAAAGCCGCCGACTTCGAAATAGCCAAATTACGTGATTCACTCCGGGTGTATGAATCCCAAATCAAGTACCTTAACAGTCAAGTTGCCCAGCTGAAGCAAAAAAGTGCCGTTCTCGAGGATTCGGTTCGTTCGGCTAAGCTTGCTAAATATGCTATGGAACGGAATATTAATCTAGCCTTAAAGCACCTGTCGAATTCTTTGAGCTATTTTTATTCAGGCGATTATCAGCAAGCCTTAAAAGAAGTAGATGCCGCCATCGAATTGAATCCCAACCTGGCTCTAGCTTATGCCAGACGCGGTTCGATTTACTACAAGATGGGCGACATTGAACGAGCTTCAATTAACTGGAATATCGCTCTTAAAATTGACCCGGAATATGATGATGTCCGTAATATCTTGCGCGCAATGAGCGAAAATAGATTACGCAGTGTTGGTGGAGAACAAAAGGAGTAAAAACCAGTATGGATATTGCCACTATATTTGGAATTATCGCCGGAACAGCTCTTATCATAATGGGAATCGCCGGATTGACTACAGATTTTAAAATGTTCTGGAATGTCTCCAGTATCTTTATCGTGGTCGGTGGTTCTTTTGCCTCAACGATGATCAGCTATTCGGTTAAAGAGGTCTTAAGTTTAATCGGTTCAGTTATCGCCGTATTTAAAAAAGAAAAAATCAAGATGACAGACGAAGTTGAAGAAATTGTTGGATTGGCCAGCGTTGCTCGTAAGAGTATGCAAGATTTAGAAAAAGCACTCCCCGATGTCAAAAATCCGTTTTTACGAGATGGCCTCCAAATGGTCGTAGATGGCTATAATCCCCAGGAAATCCGTGAGATTCTGGAAACCAGAATCGAAAATCGGGCTTCACGGGAGCGAGGCGAAGCCAACGTCTTACGCACAATGGGAAAATATTCACCGGCTTACGGAATGCTCGGAACCTTGATCGGGTTGATTGTTATGCTCTATGGAATGGCTCAGATTAGTACCGCTGGACTCGATCCGATGGAAGTACTCGGTAAAGGTATGGGCGCCGCGATAGTTACTACTTTTTATGGTGTAATATTGGCCAATTTAATCTTTAACCCTATGGCAGTTAAATTTGAATCCCGCATCCAAAAGCAAAATATTCTCCAAACGATGTTAATCGAAGGAGTATTACTATTGCATGCTCGCAAACACCCCCTCATTGTCCGGGAAAAACTCAATTCTTACCTGCGACCACGCGATTGGCAAAAGCCGGAAGAGACTAAATAATAATGGCTGACGAGACGAAACCAAGACACAAAATATTCTCTAACCAGGACACTGGTGACGAAGAACCATGGCTGGTAACTTACTCGGATATGATGTCATTATTGTTAACTTTTTTCATCTTATTATTTTCCATTTCCAGCATTGACCCGGTCAAACTGGAACAAATTGGCAATTCTGTCGAGAAAGCCCTGGGAGGCGCCAAACCCAAAGCCACCCAGCACTTTTCAATTAAAGAAATCTATGATAAAGTCGTTGACGTCGTTGAACAAGAACAATTAAAAGGAGTTATCGAGGTCGAAACCAGTGTTCGCGGAGTTTCAATCAAAATCCCAACTGAGATTTCTTTCGCCTCTGGCAAAGCAGATTTGAATCCAGGCATTTTCCCGATTCTGAATAAATTAGCTCCAATGATTGCGCAATCCAATTTTCCAATTGCGATCGAAGGACATACTGACAATGTTCCCATTAAATCCGAGGTTTTTCCATCCAATTGGGAGTTATCATCCGCCAGATCCACTCAGGTTGTCCGCTATTTCATCGGACTTGGTCTACCAGCCGATCGTTTTCGGGCAATTGGATATGCCGATACCCGTCCACGAGCCAGCGGAAAAACGATTGAAGAAGCTAACCAAACCGAAGAGCAGAGAGCCCAAAATCGTCGAGTCGAAATAATTTTCTTAACCATTGGTTAAAAAGAGGATTTTATTATGTCACATTTAAAAGTAAAAAAGTTGATTGTAATCTTTAGCCTCGGCTTATTTACCATATTAAATGCTCAAGAGAATCAATTATCCTATCTCTCTCAGAAAATGTCACTCGAAAATAACATCAGAGATCGAATCAACGAAGTCCTGGAAAAATTACTCGACGATGTCAAATTCGTCGTGGATGTCAAAGCCGAAATTGACTTCACTCCTGTTGAACAGGCTGAGCCGACCGAAACCGCTAAACCAATAATCGAAACCCCACCTTCAGGACCCACCTCCCAGGAACCTCGCCCGAAAGCACCCGAATACGTCTTACCCCTACCAGGTTTTGATATTCCACCTTCCGTAATTCAATCCCAGCAACGAACGCCGTCCCAAACTCAGCTCGAGGCTTTACCGCAAGCTACAGGTGCGGCTAAGTCCACTTCCGCCACTGGAAAAAAAGCCGCCCCATCCATTCCAGTTATAAAACGTCAGGAAATCAGTGTCATTCTCGAAGATGGCGTCTCGCCTGAAATTATTGAAAATGTCCGACAGGTCGTAGCAGTTGCCGCCCATTATGATCGAGCTCGCGGCGATGTCATCAGTATCATGACTGCCACCTTCAAAAAGAGCCCCGGTAAAGACGCAACCGAGACCGTTATTTTAAAAAACATAGCTGAAAAAATTGACGACATCGAACGCCGTCAAACAACCGCCGAATATAACGCCCGCCTCGAACAGCAAAAGCAACTCGAACGCCAATCCATCATCCGGGATTCGCTGAAAATTGATGAACTTAAAAAGCAAATAGCTGAACTTCAGGCGCAGTTGCAAACCCCTCAAATAACGGAAGATCAGCGTCAGGTCACCGAACGACAAGCTACCGCCCGCGAAACCGAACTGGAAAACCTGCGCGAGCAATTGCGCGAAAGCAACCGCCGCCTGCAAGAACTGGAACTAAGTTCGCTCGAAACCACCCCCCCGAGTATGTTTGGAATCCGCAATTATGGTATGTGGTATGCGATTATCGCCGCGGTAATCCTATTAATAATTCTTGTAATTGTCTTATTAGTCAATCATCACAAGCAGGTCAAAAGACAGGAACTAGAATGGGGATATGGCTCCAAAATTCCAATGGGTCCACGTCCAACTCAGCCAATTTTGACGCGTCAACCGGAAGAAACTCCCAAGCCACAACCACCGGTAACACCAGTTACCCAACCCGTAGCACCCCCACCGATTGCACCGGCTGAAGCGCCTCAACCTATCCAACCCGCCGCACCGGCGGCGCCGGCTACGCCCCAGGTTAATTTGGAAGCTCAGAAAGAAGAAATGAAAAGTATGCGGCAATCGGTAATTTCGATGTCAGTTGGTCAACCTGAAACAGCGTTACGGATTATCAATGCCTGGATCAGTCAGGATATTCAACCAGGTGAATCCGAAACCGAGAGTTAAAGGAGTAAAAGTATGATAGACCCTAAAAACTTAAGTGGACTGGACAAAACCACTATCCTGTTTAAAGCCCTTGGTCCCGACTTATCTGTCCAGCTTTTCAAGGGACTAAGTCGTAGCCAGATGCAAAAAATCCGTGAGAATATGGCCAAAATCACCAATATTCCGTTCGATGTCAAAAAAGCTGTCCTTGAGGAATTCTATTTCAGTTTTGTTTCTGAAAAATTTACTCCAGCCGAGGAAGAGACTAAAAAGCCATTTGAGTTTATGCTGAAACTGACCGACGAGCAAATTGCCTACTTGATTTCCACCGAGCCTCCAATCATAATGGCCCTGGCAATCGCCCAGTTGCCAGTTGATCGCCAGGTCAATGTCTTACAAAAACTCGACCCAACTGTACAACCAAAAGTATTAACTGAAATGGGACATCTCACGGAAATTCCACTGGAAGGCGTGGTCAATATTGCCAATAATCTCAAAGACAAATCGGCTTTCATTCCGCGGGCTTCCGAATTTAGACGCGGCGGTGGCGAAGATGTAGCCGGTATTTTAAGTAAATTACTACCCCGCGATGAAAAACGCTTTCTGGAGTTCTTATCGAAAGAAGCGCCCGAATTGGTCGAACAGGTAAAGCGCTACTACTTCAGCTTTGAAGACCTTCCCAAATTACCGCCAAATATTCTATCCGAAGTACTTAAATCGGTCGAGGTTTCTGAAATAGCTTATGCCTTAAAAGGTCAGCCGGATGAGATCCGCGACCTCTTTAAAAGTGCCCTACCTCAGCGTTCCCAGATCATCCTCGAAGATGAAATCAAATTATTAGAAGGGCCACAACCACGACGCAAAGTTGAAGCCGCCCAGAAAAAAATTGTGGATAAATTGCGCGAACTCGAAAAAGAAGGGCGCTTCAATCTCCAAGATTTTATGGATACCGATTTTGTCGAATGATAGTTTTAGTAAATACCTCAAAAGCCCCGCGCTGGGGCTTTTTTATTACCAATTAGTTCATCAATATTTCCTAACCTAAATACGCTATTTTTATGAAACTCACCAAGACCTTAGCCATCACTCTATTATGCGCTGGATTCACCAATTTAAAATCCGCTACTTTTGAACAACAGGAACAAAAAGTCCAGACCGCCCTTAAAGCCATGTATAATCGGGAATATGAACTCGCCGCTAATCTTTTCCAAGAGGTATTAAATTCCACTCCTTTCCATCCAATGGGCCCACTGGGAGCTTTAGCGGTCCAATATTATCAAAATGAAGGGTTAATCGGCTACCATCAACGCAATCAGCAATTTCTTGTGGATATCGAGCAGGCTTTGCGACTCTACTCCGAACAGATCAAACAAAACCCGTCACAATCGGAATATTTCTTTTACTATGGAACTGTTATGGGCTTGCGAGCCCGGATTCAATTGGCTGAAAAAAATTACTTCGGCGTCCTAACCAGCGGTTATAATGCTGTCCGATTTATAAAAAAGACCGAAAAACTCTACCCCGACGAACCGGATTTTCAATTACCGGTCGGTCTATTTAATTATTATGTCAGCATCTCCGCCCCTTATATGAAAATCGCCAGCCGGATAATGAACGAATCTGGCTCGCGCACTGAAGGCCTCCAAGCCATCAAAGCTGACGCCGATTACGGCAATTATGGGCGTTATGAAGCTCGATCGCTTCTGGCTTATCTCTACTTCTATTTTGAGTCGAATTATAGCGGCGCTTATGAATATGCCAGCAAAATGGCGGAAGATTTTCCTAAAAATCCCTATTATGCCGCCCAAGCTGCCGACGCCGCGATCCAGATTGGCCAACTCGATCAGGCAAATTATTACCTCAAACGGATTGAGGCTTTACTGCCAACCCTACCTCCCAAAACCCAAAAGGACTATCAAGGTACACTTCGCCTTCTCTATGGCAGCTTGGCACTTGCCCAAGGGCGACTCGACGAAGCCGAATCGAACTTGAAAGAATACATCCAATTCTACGATTACGAACTGGATTATGACCTTGGCAATGCCCTCGTGAGATTAGGCAATGTTTATGATTTACAAAAACGCCGATCCGAAGCTATCGCCTGCTACCGTAAAACCGTCCAACTGAATAATCGCACAGCGGCCGTTGGTTTGGCTGAGCAATATCTGAAACAGCCTTATAATAGAAACTAAACCCGGTCTCCCAAATAAATTATCATTTCCCAGATCAATGTTGGGCTTGATTTTTAACGGATTCGGAATATGATAACTCCGATTTTTTCTTTATATTCATTTCGGCTTTTTAATTTTCAAAACAATGTCAATGCCTTTTTCCCAAACGTACTGCATTATAAAAATCATCAAAATGAGGTTAAGAATCTATGAACGGTCAAATTCCCGTGCTTATGGTTAACGGCGAATCACTCGCCGCCGCCTGGGAAAAATCATTAGTCGAACTTTACCAAAAGGGTTGCGATATCAAAACCGAATACGATAAACCCAGCGATCCGCCCAGTAAAGATTGTACGATGATTATTGTCGTCCAGAATCCTCTATCCGAACCAATGATTCACTGTGATTTCCCCGGCGGACTGATTGACCTGCAAGAGTATGTTCTGGAGGTACTGGAAGGAATTAAAGATCACTGCATTCGGTCGGTTGAGAATCCTGCTGATGCGCGCTGGGAATATACCTATCATCAGCGATTGTTCAATTATCAGGTGCCTGGTTCCGAGAAAGTTTACGATCAGATTGCGATAATGGTCGAAAAATTAATCAAAGTCCCATATACTCGCCGAGCCCAGGCCATCACCTGGAAAGTATGGGAAGACAACGATTGCTATGATCCGCCCTGCTTGCAAAGTGTCTGGTGCCGTTTGCTAAAAGACGATAATTCGAGATTGACTCTCAATACCAACGTCCGCTTCCGCTCTAACGACGCTTACAAAGCCGCCTTTATGAATATGTTCGCACTGACTCAGCTCCAGGTCGAAATCGCCAATCGAATTGAGCAATCAATCGGTGAAAAAATCAACATCGGTCGCTATGTTCATCAAGCGGATAGCTATCACCTCTACGGTTCTTATTTTGACGAATTCCAGAATCGTTTCCTGAAAGCTCTGGAGACGCGCTCGTTTGAGGAACGGACTTTCCGTTACGCCGACGTAAAAAGCATTATGCTAGAAGCCATCCCCCAAATTCGCGAAAAAGCCGCGCGGATGGGACGTGAATAAAACCGAACCATTTAAACGTTAAAATATCTCAACTTTAGCGACATTCTCGTCCAGGCCCTCGTTAATCGGATGATTTCCTATTTTGCAATCCTATAAATTTCATAAAATTATCAATGCAATAGGTTTATCGCATAGTCGAATTAACCCACAATTAATCATTAATTTATTTAAGGTATTTAAATTTTGCCGTCTTGTAGATTTTAGCCCAGAGCTACATCTAAAATCATCATAATGGTAAAGCCCAGCATAGCTCCCAAAGTCGCAACATCAGTGCTAATGTCTTTCTGCGATTCGGGAATTAATTCTTCGACCACAACATAAATCATCGCGCCCGCCGCGAACGACAACGCGTAAGGCAACAAAGCCTGAACCGTCAGCACCAGGTAAGCCCCAATAACTCCGGAAATGACTTCTACAAAACCCGACAGCTGACCGTAGAAAAAACTCTTGCCGATTGAAAGTCCCTCTCGCCGCAGTGGTACCGTAACCGCCGTACCTTCCGGAAAATTTTGAATGCCAATGCCCAGAGCCAGGGCAACTGCGCCAGCCAATGAAGCCGAGGGCAAGCCGGCTCCCGCCGCGCCGAAAGCCACTCCCACTGCCAGACCCTCTGGAATGTTATGAATCGTGACTGCCAGAACTAACAGCACCGTCCTTTGCCAGTGAGTTTTGATACCCTCCGCCTGATCAAGCGGCAATCCTAAATGCAAATGAGGAAGCAACCGATCCACCAGTTTCAAAAAAGCGCCACCTAACAAAAATCCAACTGCCGCTGGAATCCAGGCCGGAGTTTTTGATGCACCCGCCATTTCTATCGCCGGGGCTAACAGTGACCAAAAGCTAGCGGCAATCATCACTCCGGCGGCAAAACCCAGTGCGGCATTCAACGAGCGCTGGCTGACTTCTTTGAAAAAAATCACCACCCCGGCGCCGGCCGCTGTCACCAACCAAGTAAAACAGGTAGCCAGAAACGCCTGAAAAACAGGACTGATTTCACTAAAGCATTGCATAATTATCCTCCCTGAGGCAATTACTTACGAAGTCTTTTCCAGGTATTAATTAATCCGTTAGTAGAACTATCGTGGCTGGTAACCGGCTGATCATCCGCAAGTTCCGGCAGAATCCGTCCCGCCAATTGTTTGCCGAGTTCAACGCCCCATTGATCGAAGCTGTAAATATTCCAGATAATTCCCTGGGTGAAAATCTTATGCTCATACATCGCGATCAGAGCACCCAGCGTTCGCGGAGTCAATTTCTTAAAAAGGATTGAATTACTGGGCTTATTTCCGGGAAAAACACGATAAGGCAACTGACGCTGAATTTCGGCTTCGCTTAGACCTTTAGATTTCAATTCCTGTGCAATTTCTTCTTCGCTTTTGCCGCTCATCAAGGCTTCGGTCTGAGCGAAAAAATTCGATAAAAGAATGTTATGATGTTCTCCGACCGGATTGTGCGAAATAGCTGGCACCAGAAAATCGCAAGGAACAAGCTTCGTTCCTTGATGAATTAATTGATAAAAAGCGTGTTGCCCATTTGTGCCGGGTTCACCCCAGACAATTGGCCCGGTCTGATAATTGACAACTTTGCCGTTGCGATCAACTCGCTTGCCGTTGCTTTCCATATCCGCCTGCTGTAAATAAGCCGGCAGACGCCTCAAATATTGATCATACGGCAAAATAGCCAGCGTTTCCACTCCGTAAAAATTGTTATACCAGATTCCAAGCAAAGCCAGAATCACCGGAATGTTTTTTTCAAAAGGCGTCCAACGAAAGTGGTTATCCATAGCACACGCACCAGCCAGCAATTCCCTAAAATTATCAAATCCGATCGCCAGCGCAATTGATAAACCGATTGCCGACCAGAGCGAATAGCGACCGCCAACCCAGTCCCAGAACATGAACATATTTTCCGGGTCAATTCCAAATTCGACTACTTTCGCCCGATTGGTCGAAACCGCCACAAAATGCGATTTGATAAAGTCAGGCTCGCGGGCTATGGCCAGAAACCAATTGCGCGCCGTCTGGGCATTAGTCATTGTTTCCTGCGTCGTAAAAGTTTTTGAGGCAATGATAAAAAGCGTAGTCGCTGGATTCAAATTTTTCAAAGTTTCCCAGATGTCGGTGCCATCTACATTGGAAACGAAGTGCAATTTTATATGCGGAATGTGATATGGTTTTAAGGCTTCGGTCACCATCGCCGGTCCCAGATCACTGCCGCCAATTCCGATATTGACCACATCTTTGATCGGCTGACTATCATAACCACGCCACTTGCCATTGATAACTTTGGCGCTGAATTCACGCATCTGCTCCTGGACAGCTTTTACCTGTGGCATTACGTCCTGACCATTGACGTAAACCGGACGGTCAGCGAGATTTCGCAAAGCCGTATGCAGGACAGCGCGATTTTCGGTAACGTTGATCGCCGCACCGGTGAACATCAATTCGATCGCTTCGGCAACGCCGCATTCTCGCGCCAGTTCGAGTAAAAGTCGCAGGGTTTCAGGCGTAATCAGATTTTTACTATAATCGAGTAGAATTTCGTCACGAGTCGCTTCATCGAGAACTAAATCAATTGAAAAACGCTGAAACCGCTCCGGGTCTTCTTTGAATAAATTTTTTAGTGATGTTTTTTTTATTTCCTGATAATGGGCTAACAGCTTTTGCCAGGCGGAAGTGGTAGTCGGATTGACTGAAGGTAGCATTTTAATATTCTCCTGTCATTAAACGCCAAAGATTACAAAATAAATTACCCGATTCCAATAATTCTCCCCAAAAATACCAAAATTGTATTCGAGGAACTACCTTACGCTTTGCGAACGCATTTGATTAAGCAATTGTTCATAAATCCGGTAGTTAGCGCCGATAAGAACACAGCGCACAGTTCGCGGAAATTCGTTATTAGCTAGATGCTGTGCAATAACTTCTAGCGCAATTTTAGCCGCTTTTTCTAAAGGGAATCGGTATGCGCCGGTACTGATGGCAGGAATAGCGATGGTATCGAATTTTCTCTCAGCCGCAATGCGCAAAACATTGCGGTAACAGGCGGCTAAGAGTTCACTTTCGCCCTGTTCGCCATTATGCCACACCGGACCGACAGTGTGAATCACGAAGCGAGCCGGTAAGTCGTAGCCCGCCGTCAAAATCGCTTCACCAGTCGGTAACCCATCCGGCAATAATTGCTCCCGAATTCGCCGACACTCTTCCAAAAGGCGCGAGCCAGCCGCACGATGAATAGCACCATCAACTCCTCCACCACCAAAAAGCGAACGATTGGCGGCGTTAACAATAGCATCGCATTTTTCGCGAGTGATGTCACCGGAGACAAGTTTGATTCGTTCGAACGGCTCAGACATTTTCATCTTTGGCATAAATTGATTTTCCTCTGAAAAATTCTTTTGCATAATATACTAATTTGTTGTTATTTGTGAGAGCAACCATTTTGATTATATGATAATGAGTTTTTCTCAAATAGTTATTAAGCGAGTGCATTTCAGCTTTTATCCAGATACCAAAAAATCCTAACCGGAATTAATATTATGAATTCTGATGATCGGTTATCCTTCATTAAAAACCTCCAGATGAAATACGATCCGGAGCCACTTCATTCCAACCAGGTTGCCAAATTGTCCCTGCAATTGTTCGATGAACTTATTCCTCTCCATAAACTTTCTTCCTCCGAACGGCTTTTACTTGAGGCTTCGGCTCTCCTGCACGACATCGGATATGCACTGCAGAATGCCGGCGGCCATCATAAAAATAGCTTACGTATAATTCTGGAAGCCGGCACCCCAGCCTTGCCGGGCTTCAATCCGACCGAAACAGAAGTCATCGCCAATGTCGCCCGCTATCACCGCAAATCACTGCCTTCAGAAAGTCACCCCTATTACGCCAAACTTGATTCAAATTCGCGCTCAATAGTCTGTAAGCTGGCGGCTTTGCTCAGGATAGCTGATGGACTCGATCGCAGTCACCGCAGTTTGGTTTCTAAAATTTTCATCGTGATTGAACCAGCGAAAGTAATCTTCGACATTTTTCATTTTGGCGAATTACGCAATGAAATTACTGCGGCAGAGAAGAAATCCGACCTATTCGAAATAGTTTATGAACGTCAAGCAGTTTTTCGAAGTCGGATGATCCAGAGCGATGATCATACGAAAAGAGGTCTTCATCTATGAAATATTCCAGGATTTATTTTGGAATAATGTATTCTCATCTGACAGTACCGGAAGGCAAATCGGTACTTTCCCTACAGTAATCTTCGTTAGACACCGTATCTAAATGTAGCCCTTGTTTCTATGCGAATTGACAAACTTAAATTTCAATTTCCTTTGTAAAATGAAATAGATGATTTAGGTTTATCAGCAACTTTTTGGAGCTACTAAAATGCATACTTACTCATTTCAATCATATAGTCTCGCCTTACTGGCAACCGTTGTCATTGCGACAGTCACTGCTATAGCACTCTGGCCTCGTCGTAATTTCAAAGGCGTACTATGGATGATCTTACTTGAAATTGCCGCGGCGGAATGGGCATTTGGCATTTTATTCGAATCAGCCGCCACTACTCACCGATTGAAAGAATTATGGTCGGCAATCGCTTATATAGGTACTTGTTCTGTTCCACTTTTCTTTTTTCTTTTTACAGTTGAATATTATCGAGGACGATTACAGATTTCTAAAATCGTACTAACGTTCCTTATAATTATTCCAGTTTCTATAATAATTTTGGCATTCACTAATCCCTTACACAATTTGCTCTGGCCAAACATTACTATCAATCCGGATACTAATATAGCGTTCTATTCTCATGGAATCGTATGGTGGATTACTTACGCTTACGAATATGCTCTTATCATTATTGGAATGTATTTCCTACTAAAAATGGCGTTTAAATCCAGTTCTTTCTATACACCTCACAATCTGGCAATAATTATAGGTGCTTTGATACCGATTATCGGTAACATAATATATGTTTTCGGTCCTAATCCCGTACCTGGATTAGACTGGGCTCCGGTTGGGTTCGCTCTATCGGGAATTGTAATCACCTGGGCAATTCTGAGATTAAAGTTATTCAAACTTAGGCCAATCGCTTATTCAGTCTTAGTAGATCAAATGCTCGACGGG
This sequence comes from Fidelibacterota bacterium, assembly GCA_035448825.1. Taxonomy (GTDB): domain Bacteria; phylum Fidelibacterota; class UBA2242; order UBA2242; family UBA2242; genus JAGNGI01. The sequence goes on along the minus strand of DAOTJS010000003.1, from coordinate 28,018 downwards.
TTGATTATTCTGGATACTAATAATGTAGTCGTAGATATAAATCCAGCGTCTGCCAATATCTTTCATAAACGACCCGGGCAAATGATCGGCCAGAAAATAACTCGTTTTCTTCCCCAATCAGTTGATTTAAAGAATTTGTTGCTTTCCGAAAATCATAGCCAGATCGAAATAGACCTGGGTAAAATCCAACCGGATCGCATTTTTGAATTACGGCTATCTATTTTGCGAGATAACTCCTCTCAAATAATTGGCAAAAGCCTTCTGCTGCGCGATATCACGGAAAAAAAGAAAAACGAGAATGAGCGTGAAAAATTAATCCGTGACCTACAAAATGCTATGAGCCAAATTAAAACTCTCAGCGGTCTCTTACCAATCTGTGCTCATTGTAAAAAAATACGCGATGATAAAGGTTACTGGCATGCCGTTGAGGAATACATTCACGAACATTCCGAAGCCGACTTTTCGCATAGTATTTGTCCGGATTGTCTCGAAAAATATTATCCTGAAATCGCGCAAAAAATGAAATTAAGCCAAGGTAATGAATCTGATTAAGGTTCCGCTAAATTTCCTCGGAAATTGATCGCAAATTTTAATTATATTATCGTAATCTTTAAAAAATTATAAGGATAGAGAAAATGAAAACCGAAGGAAAAAATTCCGAACAAGAACAATATCGTTCTCGAACATTAAAAACGACCGATCTGGGTAATTATCAGACCGGAGCAATCGTTAGTCGAACATTGATTGATAAGCCGGCCGGAAATGTAACATTCTTTGCCTTTGACGAAGGTCAGCGGCTGAGCGAACATACTGCGCCGTTTGATGCGCTGGTACACATTCTCGACGGCGAAGCCGAAATCACGATCGCCGGTCAGCCATTCAGCGTCAAAGCCGACGAAATGATTATTATGCCCGCCAATCAGCCGCACGCCGTGAAAGCCGTCAAACAGTTCAAGATGTTACTCACGATGATTAAAGGATAACATACACCGTTTGTTATCTGCAAAAAATCTCGATTATAATCCGAACTAGGATAAAACTCAATTTACTCGCTAACTGGTGGTGCTACTCTTTATCTTAATATTGGAACGTAGATTCACATCTATCAACCGACATCGCAGACTAATCCCTTGAGATAATGACCTTCCGGAAAATTTAACGCCGTCGGATGATCGGCCGACTGATTGAGCCAGGCCAGAATTTGGGCCGACTTTCCGGCATCGAGGGCTGAATCGGCCACGATTTTCTGGAAAAGTTCCGGCATTATCTGACCCGAGCAGGAAAAGGTAAAAAGTATACCGCCTGGCCGCAAAAGTTTAAACGCCAGCAGGTTAATGTCCTTGTAACCGCGACTGGCACGTTCAATTTGACTTTTCGACTCAGCAAATTTGGGCGGATCAAGCACAATCAAGTCGAATGACCGTCCTTGATCACGAAACTTTCGCAGAACTTGAAAAACATCTTCAGCCAGGTTCTCAACCCCGGCCGGATTGAAACCGTTTAAAATAATGTTGCGGTTCAGCAATTCCAGCGCATCGGCGGAAGTTTCGACATTCGTTACTCTGGCCGCGCCGGCTGACAATGCTGCAATCGCGAATCCGCCGGTATAAGCGAAACAATTCAGCACTTCGCGATTGGCCGAAAATTCGGTAATTTTTTGCCGGTTGTCGCGCTGATCGAGATAAAAGCCGGTCTTGTGACCATTACGAATATCAATTAAAAAACGCCGCGAGTTCTCACAAATTTCGATTAATTCCGGCGGTTCGATTCCTAACAATAACCCTTTGCGTAATTCCAAACCTTCTTTCTCGCGCACTTCCACATCCGAGCGCTCATAAATTCCGGTAACCGGGCTGATTTCGGCCAGCGCCGCGATGATCGTCTCGCGCCAGAACTCGGCTCCGGCTGAAAGGAATTGAACTACCAGATAATCGTTATAACGATCAACGATCAGTCCTGGTAAACCGTCGGATTCGGCATTGACCAGGCGGACCGCGTCGGTTTTGACCGGCTTAAAAAGCAACTCGCGCCGTTTGACCGCCAAACTCAATTGACGTCGGAAAAAGTCAGCGTTGATTTCCTCATCCGGATTGAAACTCGAGATGCGCACAGCGATTTGAGACTTTGGTGACCATGCACCTCGTCCCAGAAAACGACCATCCTGCGCTCGCAATTCAACTGTTTCACCGGATTGCGGTTCGCCCTCGATTTTTTCTATCGCGCCTGAAAAGAGCCAAGGATGATGGCGCAGAAGCGACTTTTCGCGGCCTTTTTTGATCCGAATCTGTAACATATTATCCTTTAAAATTCGTAAACAAAATTCAATTATTTATTTTTTAACACATAATAACGTTTGGGGTCATTAGGTCCCTTACCAATTTCTTCTAATATTTCTTCATCAACTAATTTTCTAATTCTGGTACGAGCAGCGCGATCAGAAATACTCCAAAGAGCGCTGGCTTCTTTAGTAGTTATTTTATCATGCAATCTGATATATTTCTTTATTTCGGCTACCCACCTTACTTCCGGAATAGCAACTATTTGTTCATTATATATCGTAACGCGAAAACAGCCAGACATTTCTTTGAATTCCGGCGGGTGCAATTCTGCCTCATTACATATCTCTATCATACGAGCTAGTCCAGAACCCCATTGTTCAATCAAGTTCAATTCTTTAAATACACGACCAATTACCTGATTTCTTAGAATAGATATTCCGCCAATGGCATCTTCAAGTGTTAATCCGAAAGGTAATTCACCAGGATTAGTTATTTCTATCCGATCGTCAAAAATGGCTATTTGAATTGTAAAATTATTTATTACATAATCAGCATGTACTATAGCATTAATTACAGCTTCACGAATCACTTCCGTCGGATATTCAGGAATTTTTCTGTGAGAGATACGTCCAATAGCAATTTGTTCTCGCGTATTTCGTTCAATAAAAGATATGGCTTGCTCTACAGCGATTGGCAAATAAGTAGTAATCTCAGACTGATCAATTATTTTTAGACGCGTTGTTCCCTTAAATCTGGCACAACGAATGACAGCATTTGGAAAATAATCTGTTCGGTTAATACCAAAAATTAAAATCGAACCGTTACTAGGATATTCTTTCCCCTGATAATTAACCAGCAACTTTAACATTTTTAATTTATGATGATCAAGTTTTTTCTCCGCTTGGGCAAACAACTCGGAAGCTACTCTGAAGTCAACAGCTTCCGAGTTCGCCGCTAAACAGGGTTGTTCATCGAAACTGCTATTATTAACCAACAGTTTAATTTCTTTGATCAGCTCCGGAGTTGCCTTACGATTTGTAGAACCATGCCGGATATAGACACCGTTTTCTGGCCCTTCGCTCTTTAAATAGAAAGGTTGAGGACTGAAATGAATTTCAACCATAATCAAATAAACCTTACGCCAGGGAATAATTTGAATATCTGGAATTAATTGCGGTGAAATGCTGTCAGAAATTAGATTCACCAGACGTTCTTCTTGGTGTTGAACATTAACCAGACCAATGATCATTTTTGGGTGATTTTTTATACCAATAACAATTTTCCCACCGGCGGTATTTGCAAATGCAACGGCAGTTTTCAAAATCTTTTCAGGTGAGGAAAGATTTTCTTTAAACTCAAGAGTTTTGCCTTCATTTTGGGCAAGTATTTTATCGAAGCTATTCATTATTCCTCCTTCCCCAGCCGGCGCATATCGCCAACTCGCACCGTCACCCCTTTCCAGTCGAAATAATTCAATAACGGTAAGGCAAATTTGCGCGATATGCCGAGCGCTTCTTTTAACTCGCTAACGGTAGCACCGTTTTTTCCACGCAGGAATTCTGTCAACTTTGTATCAGCCTCAGCAACTGCTGCCGCACTGAACGGATATATCCTATCAATTAAAATTACTTTTTGTTGATTGACCAGGAGGTTTATCAGTTGACGCACTTCTGCGGGCGTCGCTTGTAATTTCTCAGCCAATTCGGCTAAAGTAGGCGGCGTCAAACCGGATTCAGTAATTTCGGCCAGAATCTGTTCTTGCCGGGAAATTTGACGCTCGTTCAATTGCGGAGTAAAACTGGCAATAGCCAATTTATCTCCGATAACCTGGATTTTTCCAGTCTTAACCAATTCCTCAATCAACCAATCGCCCAACGTTTCATCGAGATGCAAATTGCCGAACAATGTGGCTTTCTCCAGACCGGGCAAGAGCGGATTCTGCCGGTGAAATTCAGCTAAAGTCGTGGTAATTTTTTCAGTGCATTCGGCAAATCGTTCGGCGGCAATAATTTTGCCCTCGCGCTCTCGAATGACATTTTCCTTAACCAATTTCGCCAATAGCGGTGAAATTTCAGCCACAGTAGCAGTCAGAACTTGCGCCAGTTTTTCGATTGTAGTTAGTTTTTCACCACGGCGAAATATTAACCACTTCAACCATTCCTCATTAGCGGCAAAAACCAACCGTTCAAGTTCTGCGGCAGTCTCTTTGTTCTTCTTGCGTAATGGTTCTGGAGAATTTTCCAGCACAATTCCACCGCCAATCGTTACCAAAGGTGAATACGAGCGGAGAATAAAATGATCACGAAATCCGGCGCTAATCGGCTGATCGAGAACTATTTGCGCGACTCCTTGCTTTCCCGGGAAGAGGCGATCACGACCAATCAATCTGATACGCACAATATACTCACCAGTGCCGAGATGCAATCGCAACTGATCATGGTATTCAATCGGCGGCGCCGATGGTAAAGATTCTATATAAACCGTCAGCAAATTCGTTTTCACGAAAGCACCGGGCGTTGCGATAATCATTCCACGTTCGATTTGTTCTTTACTTACTCCAACCAGATTAAGCGCCGCACGTTGACCGCGGGCAACGGAATCAAGAGGTTGATTATGCGATTGCACACTGCGAATTTTTGAGCGTTGACCGGACGGCATAATCTCAATTTCTTCGCCAACTTTAATTTCACCAGAGAGTACCGTCCCCGTGACAACTGTGCCGTAGCCTTTGATCGAAAAAACGCGATCTACCGGCAGGCGAAACAAACCGGTGGAATGCACTTCGGGAATTTGGTTTGGCAATTCAATCAAAAACCGGCGCAATTCCGCAATTCCGGCACCGCTAACCGTCGAAGTTTTAAAAAGCGGCGCATTTTCCAGAAAAGAACCTTTGACTAATTGTCGAACATCTTCTACGACCATTTCCAGCCAATCAGGCTTCACGAGGTCAATTTTGTTCACGACGACGATCCCGTGCTGAATTCCCAGCAGTTTGAGAATTTCAAAATGCTCGCGGGTTTGCGGCATTATGCCATCATCGGCGGCAATTACAAGCATAGCGACATCAATGGTACTAGCGCCAGTCACCATATTTTTGATAAAACGTTCATGGCCGGGCACATCAATAAACGCAATATTTTCATTTAAAAAGGCGAAGCCGATGTCAATGGTCATACCGCGTTCCTGTTCTTCGGCTAGGCGATCAGGATCGGTACCGGTAAGGGCTTTGACCAGCGCCGATTTCCCGTGATCAATATGTCCGGCGGTGCCGATAATAAGCGCTTGCATTTTCTTTGTAATTAACTTAGCAAGGAACGACCGATCGCCTGCAAGGCGGATTGAATAATCGGCAAATCATCAGGTTGAACGGCTTTCAAATCCAGACGAAATTCTCCATTCTGACAATAACCGATAATCGGCGGTGCGTAACTGCGAAATTTTTGCGCTAATTGGGCTTCGGAAATATGCTGAGGAATTGCCACAATCGCAACGCTGGGAATTTGGGCGGTCGGCATAGCGCCGCTCCCGGCTTCGGTCGGTATTTCGCGCACCGTTAGACCGAGAACTTTAATAATTTCCGGCTCAATAGAATTTAGAATCTGGATAGCTTTGGCTTTGAGTTGAGCGGGCTTGGTAGTTAGTAAACGATAGGTTTCGATTTCCGGAAACGGTTTGTCAAGCAAATATTGACCCAGAATATAATCGAGTAGGTAAAATGTCGTTTTATCGCAACGTAAAATGCGCATCAGCGGATTTTGGCGAAGGCGACTGATATATTTTTCTCGACCAACGATTATTCCCGCTTGCGGTCCGCCCAGCAATTTATCGCCGCTAAAAGTAACCAGATCGAACCCTTGTTTGATTGTTTCGGCTACGACCGGCTCGTAGGGCAATTCGACATTTTCCATAGGAAAAAGCGCGCCACTGCCCAGGTCGAAAATGACCGACAGGTTTTGAGAATGTGCCCAGTTGGTAATTTCCGATGTCGTCGGCTTGGTGGTAAAGCCTTCAATGCGATAATTGGAGGAATGTGCCAACAAAATCGCGCCGGTTTTCCGCGTGCGAGCCTTTTGGTAATCCTGGAGATAAGTGCGGTTAGTCGTGCCGACTTCCACCATTCGGGCGCCACTTTTAGCCATTATATCCGGCAAACGAAAGCTGCCGCCGATCTCGATTAGTTCGCCACGCGATACGATGACTTCCCGACCTTCTGCCAGCGAATTCAAAGCCAACCAGACAGCCGCGGCGTTGTTATTGACTACCGCCGAGGATTCGGCACCGGTCAGCAAACAAATTTTTTCATTGGTAATATCGAGCCGCTCTCCGCGTTCGCCGGTATCCAGATCGAATTCCAGATTTACATATCCGGAGAGTAATTCAGCCATCTTTAGTAAAATTTCATTTCCGAAAGGTGCACGTCCCAGTCCGGTATGCAGGACAATTCCAGTGGCATTGATTACCTTTTTTAATTGACCTTTAGTCAGTGCGTTAACCCGAGCGACAACTTTTTCAGCCACGGCTTCAATCAGATCGTTGTTTTCCGGCGGAATGAAATTTCCGGTACGGATAGCCAAACGCAGTTCGCTAAGTTCCTGACGGACAAGCGTTGTCAGGATAGCGGATTTAATTGGCGGCGCCAATTGCGCCAGACGATCGAGGACTTTTTGGACCGACGGCAGGTGAGTTAGAGTATTCTGAATGTTTTTTCTACCTGCCACGGATTTTTGACCTTATTCATTTTTCGCAAATTGCGTTTCATAGAAAGTGCGATAAACGCTATCTTCCCTATTCAATAGTTCGCTGTGCGTGCCAGTCTCGACGATTTGCCCACGCTCTAAAACAACAATTTTATCGGCATTCTGAATAGTGGAAAGCCGGTGGGCAATTACCAGAACGGTACGATTTTGCATCAGGCGTTCGATTGCGGCTTGAACTTTCTGCTCGGATTCAGAATCGAGTGATGAAGTGGCTTCGTCGAGAATTAAGATCGGTGGATTTTTCAGAAGCGCCCGGGCAATTGCTAAACGCTGGCGTTGACCACCGGAAAGTCGTAAGCCTTTATCGCCGATCATAGTTTCAAATTTATCGGGGAATTCATCAATAAATTCCAGGGCGTTGGCGGCTTCGGCAGCGGCGCGCACTTTTTCCGGATCGAAATCCTTCATACCATAAGCGATGTTATTGAAAATTGTATCGTTAAATAAAATCGTATGCTGGGTAACAATTCCCATTAGCGAACGAAGGCTGGCAAAAGTCAAGTCGCGAATATCATAACTGTCAATCAGAATCCGGCCGCTCGTTGGATCGTAAAAACGCGGTAGAAGGTCAACGAGTGTGGATTTACCGGCGCCGCTATGGCCGACGATGGCCACGATCTCACCCTTCTTGATTTCCAAATTTATACCGCTGAGGACTTCAGTTCGCGAAGTTTCATATTTAAAAGAAACGTTGTCATAGATTATTTTGTCGTTAAAGCCCTTAATCTCGATCGCATTCGGTTTTTCCACTATGTCGGGTTTTTCGTCGAGTAAGGAAAAGACGCGCTGGGCTGACGCCAGGCCTTCCTGCATTTCCATGGAAACATTCGTCAGACTTTTGATCGGGGTCATAATGGCAAATAACATCACAGCGAACCGGACAAAATCTTCGGCGTCAATACCTCTCCCGGTCAAAACCAGACTACCACCGAACCAGAGTAAAAGAACCCCGATCAGCACACCAAAAACCTCATTAATAGGTGACGAAAATTCGCGTAACTTCTTGCGACGAAAAATAAGGTTAAAGTACTTACGATTTTCAGTATGAAAACGAGCGATCTCGAATTTTTCCATAGCAAAAGCTTTTACCACGCGCATCCCTTGGAGAGTTTCATCCAGAATCGCCATAATGCCGGCGATTTGACGGGAAGATCGCAGGGATTTGCGTCGAATGCTTTTGCCAATTTTGGAAATAATAAAGCCGCTGACTGGCAAAATGACCACCGCCAGCAATGCTAATTGCCAGGATATAATGAAAAGCAAAACCATAAAAGTCAGAATATTGATCGGCTCGACCAGTAGTTTATCAAAACTGACCGTAAAGGAATTACGCATAGCAGTGACATCGTTCATTATTATGGAAGTGATTTCGCCGCTCCGTTTGCGGTTGAAAAAGGATAATGAAAGGTCATGTAAATGCTCGTAAAGTTTATTGCGCACGTCATTAATCATCCGCAGTTGGACAAAACCAATCGTGACATTCTTGATATATAGAAAAACATTTTTCAGTAGAAAAGTTAGGAAAATTAACAGGCAAAGAGATTTCAAAGAACCCAGTGGTGTATCTCTCAGAATCAGTCGGTTGGTATAATTCTTTAAGGTTTCGTTGAGTCCACCTTTGCCTTTCTCGGGAACGATGGGCATAACCTGGCTGATTTCGGTATCCGGTTTTCCTGGAAAAAGCACTTTGGTGAATGAAGCCGTTAGCCAAATTGAGGAACTATTGAAGGCTACGTAAATCAAAGAGGTAATTATGCTGACTGTCAGCGCCGCCCAATATGGCTTAACTAATTTTACAACCCGCCAGAAAACATTCATAATTTTCTCATCTTTTCTTCTATTTCGGCCGGGCTAACGGCACCAAACCGAATTATTTCCAATTTACTTTCACCGACTTTGACCAGCGTTGATGGTAGAGAATCTGTTGCGATTTCATACTCTAAAATTAGCGAAATTTGGTCATCAAAGTAACTTATTATTTCTGCGATAGAACGGGCCGGCGGCGCGTCAGCCGGATTCACGCTGGTGGTCGTTATGGGGTGCGGATATTGTCGCAAAATGCGATTCATCGGTTCGAGAGTAATAACCCTTACGCCGACAGTACCGTCAATAGTAATTTCTTCAGGGAAAAAGCTATCTGGTCCAATCGGTAAAATCAGGGTAATTTTCCCAGGTAATAAGGTTCTAACAACTCTCTGCTGATAGTCATTCAGGTATTTAAAATCGCTCAATAGCGACGTAACGTCGGCATACAGCACACTGACCGGTTTTCCAGATGTTCGTCCTTTCAATTGCAATAATTTTCGGACTGCCTGCGGCTGGAAAGCATCCACACCAAGACCGTAAATTGTATCGGTCGGATAAGCGATAATTGCGCCGCTTTGCAAAGTGGTAAGCACTTTTTGGTAGTCAACATTAGTTGCTTTAGCGAGTGAAATTATTTCAGGCATTTTGTTCGATAAAAGATGCAGGTGGTTTAGTTTTCCAGCGACGGTGAAACCAGTAGTATTGTTCGGGATATTGTCGAATTTGCGCTTCAAAATAGAGCGCGATTTGTTGAGTCAACCAGGTAACCGGATCATTCTTATTCTCGGGCGGAACCTCTGTATTCAATTCTTTCAGCCTAATTACGTATTTGCCTTTAGTATTCATCAAACAACTGGCGGCTATTAGCGGCGCTTTCTGACGCAGGGCAAATAAGGCTGGTCCGCGGTGACTGGACGCCCATTGACCGAAAAATTTAACGAAAATCCCATCCCGGCGGGCATCCTGATCAGCCAGTAAATAGAGAATATTTTCATCGCGCAGATATTTCCAGATACGGGGTGAATTAGCCTTCGATTTGTAAAAAATCGGCATATCCTGCTGTCCTCTGGCGGCTAAAATCACTTCGTCAACGAGGTGATTTTTCATCTTTTTAGCAACAGCGGCAATCTGGTAACCGTGACGCCTGAACCAATCGCCACAGACTTCCCAGTTGCCAAAATGAAAAGACACCAGCACAACACCGCGGCGACGCGCTAAGGCATTGTGTAACACATCTAAGTCGGGATATTCTACGATGGCATCTAATTGAGTGTCGGAAGCCTCATAAAGCGGAAAGAAATCGAAATACACCCGCGCAAAATGAACATAACACTTCCGAATAATTCGGCGTCGCCAGCGGGCAGTGGTTTCCGGAAAAGCCCGCTGCAAATTATCACGCATCGTTCCCCGACGATAGGGTAGGAAAAAATACACCAAATTGCCGGTAATATCTGCCAGCATTCGGCGTTCAGACAATGACAAAGATCGCAGAATGCGACGAATGAGTTTTAACAGCCAATACTCAACAACAAAACGCAGTGAAATTCTATTAACATTCATCACTGGATGTAATAAGCTGGTTGATCTTTGGATTCATTAGGAGTTTTCTTTCAAAAGTTGCTATAATGATTAAGAGCCTGCTTTCATCTTCTCGCTGGCGTAGCGGAGGGCTTCGCCAAAAGGCTGATCTTTGTTAGAATCAATCCGGTAAAATTTATCAATCCAGAAAATCAAGTCGTCTTTTTGGCTTTCGTTCAATTGAGCGAAGACATCGAAAACCGGATCGGCAATTTGCTTCTGGAATTGTTTGGCGCAGGATTTGAGGTTTTTATCTTGCTTTACCTGTTCCGATATTTCGTAGGTATGGTAGAGATAGGCATATAGAAAAACTTTTTTCTCGGAAGGAGTCAACGATTTCCAGTAAATCATTTGACCGAAGTGAGTGATTTCAGACGGCTTCATTTTGGCTTTTTGGGATGCAACCAAAACAGGGAGAACTTCCTCCGGCGGTTGCAGTGCTTCCGGAACTGGTCTTCTCGGAGCGGAAACCGGCTGGGCAGGTTCCTGCTGGGTTGACTCCGGAGTAAAAATTTCCGGAGGTAATGGAACCGGCGTTACCGGTTCTGCTGGGGTTTCAACCTGAGTCATCGCTTCGGCAACTGAATCCGGCAGGGCGACTTCAGCCGTATCATTTTCCTGAATCACAGCTGCCGGCAAAACTGGTTCTTGAGCTAACAGACTACTAAATAACAAAACGCATCCAATCAAGAGTGTGATTTTATTCATTATGGAAACTCCTATTGTGTTGGGTTCCAATTTTCGATTTCCGCTATCAAGCGCGCTACCGCTTCTTCCGGTTTCAGACGTGCGACGACCTGACCGTGTTTGAATAATAGAGCAACTCCTTTGCCGAAAGCAATTCCCAGATCAGCCGATCGGGCTTCGCCAGGACCATTGACTTCACAGCCCATAACGGCAATGGTTAAGTTTTTAGGTATATCGCGGATTTTACTCTCAACTTCATTCACTATTTCAATTAGATTAACGGAAGTGCGGCCGCAGGTGGGACACGAAACCAGCCGTATACCGCTTTTGGTCAAATCCAGATCTTTGAGTATTTCAAAACCGGCGTGCACTTCTTCGACCGGATCAGCTGTCAGAGACACGCGTAAAGTATCACCGATTCCTTCGGCTAAAAGTGTTCCAATCCCAATGGCCGATTTAATCGTGCCCGACCAGGCCGGACCGGCTTCGGTAACACCGAGGTGAAGGGGATAATCATATTTCTCGGAAAAAAGCCGATTGGCGGCGATCATCAGACTAACTTCGCTGGATTTGAGAGCCACAATTACATCACGGAAATCATTTTCCTCGCAAATTTCTAAATGGCGACGAGCACTTTCCAGCATTGCTTCAGGCGTCGCCCCACCATACTTCGCCCGCAAGTCTTTTTCCAGCGAACCGGAATTGACGCCGATGCGAATAGGAACGTGCGCCGCTCGGGCTTTTGCCAGAACGGCTTTCACTCGCTCGGCACCGCCAATATTACCTGGGTTAATCCGGATTTTATCGGCACCGGCATCGATCGCGCCTAGCGCCAGGCGATAATCAAAATGAATATCGGCAACTAAGGGTACTCTCATCCGCTTTTTAATTTCCGGTAAGGCTTGGAGAGCTTGTTCATCGGGAACAGCAACGCGGATGATCTGACAACCGGCGGCTTCTAGCTTTTCAATTTGCGGCAGAATCGCATTTAGGTCGTGAGTCTTAGCGGTGGTCATTGATTGCACCGGAATTGGAAAACCGCCGCCGATGGGAACATTCCCGACATACACTGTGCGAGTAATCTTGCGTTTGAAGTTGTTCATTGCCGAATCAAATTAATATTACTCCCGCAATGAGACAAGCCTAATTTATCAAGTGCATTAAAGTGCTGGTAAGTGCGTTTAAGTTTAATAAGAAAACGTGTGTTTCAAGGTAAGTTAAAAGCGTGAATTCATGAGTGCATGGATGCATGATTGCATGAAAGTGCTAATAAGTTCTATTAAGTGCTATTAAGTCCTTTTAAGTTCTGATAAAAAATTTGTTGTTATGTTTTTGGATTGAGGCACTAATTTATAACTGGTTAGAACATCAATAAATCGCAAGAATATTTTAATTTCTTAAAGGCACTTAAAAATGCTTAAAAGAACTTAAAAGACTTCGTGTGTCTCCCTGCCTGAATGAATGCGTTAGCAGTCAGGCGGGCGTGTCCCAATCAATAATTTTCGACATCATTGATTTAATCGGCGACTTTTCTATCCTTCAAAAGGCTTGTTTTCGTAACGTAGATTGACTAAAATAATTCCATTGATATTGCGACAGGTTTTTAAAGCAGAGCCGACATCAAGTTTGGTCAAATGAGAATCAATCCAGGCAGTCATTATAAAAATTACGGCTGGTGGTCTTTTAACAAACCTAACTAAAGAGGGGAATCAATGAAAGCACGAATTACTTGTTTGTTAATAATTTTAGCGCTGGCGGTATCACAATGCGGTCAGACTGGAAAAGTTAAACTCATTCAGAATGGGGTTGACTTAAAGGCTCGTGATTGTAACGTGCGCGTCCAATTTTACGCTGACAATATCGCCCGAGTGATTAAGTGGCGACCGGAATCTTCAGCCGAAAAGCTAAGTCTGATGGTCATTCAGGATAGTCTGCCAGATTTAGCCATTACAGTCGAGGAAAATGGCGACAACGTAATCCTAAAATCGGATCGAATGACCATCCATCTGGCGAAGAAAGACGGCCATCTCGAATATTTTACGACCAGCGGTACAAGCATTTTAAAAGAAGATCAAAAAGCCGTTCTAACTCCGGTAACGCTTCCGTATGAACAAGCTTTCAACCTTCAGCAAAATTTCAAATTGACTCCGGACGAAGGACTCTACGGACTTGGCCAACACCAGGACGGATATATGAATTACCGTGGGCAAACTGTCAAAATCGTTCAAACCAATACTGATGCGGTAACGCCTTTCTTGATTTCGACCCGCGGGTGGGGTATCCTGTGGGATAATTACTCCAAGACTATTTTCCAGGATACGGCTGAGACGATGTCGTTTTGGTCGGAAGTGGGTGACAACCTCGATTATTATTTGATCTATGGTGGGACAATGGACTCCGTCATTAGCGGGTATCGTTATCTGACTGGAAAGGCGCCTTTGTACGGAAAATGGGCTTACGGCTATTGGCAAAGCAAGGAGCATTATAAAAACCGCGATGAATTATTAAGCATTGTGAATGAATATCGTCGGCGTCGCATACCGATTGATAATATTATCCAGGACTGGAATTATTGGGACGGCAATGAAAATTGGAGTCAAATGTTCTTTGATCCGCACAAATATCCCCAACCTGAGGAAATGATCCGACAAATCCACGATCAGAATTTTCATATCATGATTTCAATCTGGCCGGGGCTTGGACCGAATACCGCTATTTATCAAGAAATGGAACAAAATGGGTTCCTCTACAATACCGTCGGATGGGCAAATTTCAAATATTTCGACGCTTTCAATCCAGCCGCTAATGATCTTTACTGGAAATATATAAAAAATGGTTTAATCTCGGTCGGCATCGATGCGCTCTGGATTGATTCCACTGAACCGGATATCGTCAACGCCACCACCAAAGAATCCGAAGAATACGAAATGAAAAAGGTAGGCCGGAATTACCTCGGCAGTTGGGCACGTTATCTGAACGCTTATTCTTTGGTAATGATGGACAAACTCTATCAGAATCAGCGTCAGGATAGCGACCGCAAACGAGTGTATATGCTGACTCGGTCAGTCCTTGCCGGTCAGCAGAGAACCGGTGCAACCACCTGGTCCGGCGACATTGGCGCCAGCTGGGAGATTTACAAAAATCAAATTAGTGCCGGTCTGAATCTTTGTATGGCCGGTGTTCCTTATTGGACTTTTGATATCGGCGGTTTCGTCATCGGCGCTTACGGTGGAGTATTCATTAATGGCGGTCAGGAGCCGGCTTATCAAGAACTTTACACGCGTATGTTTCAATTTGGAACTTTCTGCCCAATTTTCCGGGCGCACGGGAGTGAAACACCCCGAGAAATCTGGTGCTTTGGTGAATTCAGTCCGTACCTGATAAAATTTGACCAGCTCCGCTACCGGCTTATGCCTTATATTTACTCCTTAGCCTGGCGGGTAACCAATGATGATTACACTATGATGCGCGGTTTGCCGATGGATTTTCCGAACGATTCCAAGACTTATGCGCTTGGCGACCAATATATGTTCGGCCCGGCTATTATGGTCTGTCCGGTGACGGAGTATATGTTACATCGTCCACCTGGAAAAAGCGTTTTAATTACCGGTGACCACTTTAAAACTAATGATGGAAAAGCGGGTTTAACAGTTCAATATTTTCGTGATCCGGATTTTAAAATCCTAACTCACGAACAAATCGAGCCTGACATTAATCATCTGTGGTATACCGGCCGACCGGATTATATGACCGATTCCGCTTTTTCAGTACGCTGGGAAGGGAAATTGACCCCCAGTCAAACCGGCCCGCATCAATTTCACTTGAAAAGCTACGACGCCAAACGCATTTTTATCAATGGCCAGGAGTTGCCGATAGTTTATACCAGCGTCGAGCAATATACCGATTTGATCAATCTGAATGCCGGACAGGAATATGATTTTCGCCTCGAAATGCAAAATCGCTCGACCGGTGCCGCCAAAATGCAGTTAAACTGGAAAACGCCAGAGATTTTCGCCAAAGAAAAAATAGTCGAGACGCGACCTCAAACCCGCGACGTTTATTTACCAGCCGAAACACAGTGGATTGACTTCTGGACCGGAACGACCTATTCAGGCGGTCAGACCATTGTTGCCGACGCTCCGATTGACAAAATTCCATTGTTAATCAAAGCCGGTTCTATTGTGCCGATGGGACCATTCCTCCAATATTCCACCGAAAAACCGGCCGATCCGCTCGAAGTGCGAATTTATCGGGGAGCCGACGGCAGTTTTACTCTCTACGAGGATGAAAACGATAATTACAATTATGAAAAAGGTATCTATGCGACCATTAATTTTGATTGGGATGATACTAGAAATAAGTTGACGATTGGAGACCGTAACGGTTCTTTTCCGGGTATGTTGACCGAACGCCAATTTCAAATAGTGCTTGTTGCACCCAATCATGGCGTCGGAATCGAAATTACCCCGCGACCGGATAAAATCATCAAATATTATGGCAAAGCCCAGACTGTTCGATTCTAATTTAATTCTTCATCAAAACAAAACGGCCGGTCAAAAAGCCGGCCGCTTGTCTTTAATCGAGTGACAGACAGATTATTCCCGAGCGCTAGTAACTCCCATATCAATGCGATAGAGCGTCCATACTGCCCCAAGAGCCGTATCACCACAAATCATATATAGGTAATTTCCCCTCCCCCAGCTAAAAGATTTACAATAGGGGGCTATAATACCCAGATAAAAATAATCGGCGCTCTTAGTATCCTGATCAATAACAACAAGAGAAGTCTGCGCGTTAGTGCCCAGAAATAATTTGCCGTCGGATGAAAGGGAAAAACTATTTAGAGCGTCAGCAGAATAATTTTTATAGGCAGTCAAATCTAGCACTAGTTCTTTTTCGCCCGGATTGCCGCTATCATCAATCGGATTACGCCAGATTGCCAAAGCCGGATTAACCGAGTCTGGTTTGGTGCAAATCAGTGTCACATAGACATAGTTGCCAAAAACGCGAACTCCGGTGATTTCATCTTTTTCATATAAAGTGGTATAGTTAGGCGTAATATCTGGAGCTACAGTAACCAGTCCGGTACCCCGGCCTCCAGTATATAAATACCCATTCTTGTCAAAATCACCGTATTTTACCACTTTACCTGCCTTAAGTTTAATCCATTCGTTAACTTCACCGCTTTGTGGATCTAATACATCAATTGATCGGTTGTTACCCAAAAGATATAATTTCCCATCTGGCGCAATGGTAGCATCATAGGTAGTGCGTTTTGCCTGTTCAAGCATTGTGATTTTATCCCCCGCCGGAGTTATTTTGTAAATATTCCTTGAGCTTTCAATTACATACACATTCTCAGCACTATCAACCGCTACGGCACTCAGTTCTTTGTTTTCTACAAAATTACCATATTGTTGAACAACCTGAGTGATTTTATAAGGTTCAGCGCTTTTCGCAACCACAAGCGCGCTATCGCAAGCCACCTTAATCAGACAACCACCACTTGCCAGATTGGGACGGCGAACCTTAATGGAAATATCCGAACTGGAAACTACTTCCGCCGTTACATTATTAAAATAGACTGTTGGCGTCCCGCTGATATTTTCACCAAAAATGGTAATATAATTGCAACCGGCCACAGCACTGTCCGGCTCGATATCAGTAATAGCTGGAATTGCCGGTTCAGTATAATCCTGATACCATCGAGGTTGAGTAACATCATATTCACATCTCATCACTATCAAACAGAAGACTGAGATTAAAAAAAATCGATTAGCTTTCATGGTTTTGTTCTCCTCCTATCGCTCAAAATGACATCCGAACTGTTAAGCGCTGGACCTGGTTAAAAACACCATACGGCGTGTAGGCATAATCAAAGGTAAAACCAAATTTGGTTACCCCGATTCCAAAAGTCAAACCGCTCTCATCTTCGTTACTGATATAGCCACATCGCAGTGATAGCATTTTCAATAATTGCCAATCCAGACCGATTTTCACTTGTTCAGCCCGCGAGCGGTAATGACTGGCGTCAATACACATATACAGCGATTGATTCCGGTCACCTTGACTTATTAAATCGAATAAATCCATAGAAATTCCCAGATTAAAAACCAAGGGCAGTTGAAACGGTTCTTCGACATATTTTATGTCAGCGGAGAAATTTCTGATTGACATCCCAAAAATCAGGCTTTTAAAACCGGTTTTGAACTGCGTTCCGAAATCAAAAGCAAACGGAGTCAAGGTATTTTCGGCTACAAACTCAGTGGTATCAGGAATAGTAGAAATTTTCGGTATCACACTCTTGCCCAGATCCTGTTTGACCAGCCGGATTTGACCGCCGACACTAAACCATTCCGTCAATCGCTTCGCATAACCCAGTCCCAAGGCGTGAGAACTCAGTTGAAAGATACCAGTATCATCGTAACCAGCATCAATTCTCATATTTACCCGCGTGCCATAAAAATCCCCGTAATTCACATTTTGATAGCTTAATCCCAGCACACCATATCGGCCATGAGTCGGACTGAATGCCAGACTAAAAGTATTATGCTGAATATCCGCTATCCACTGATTATTACTTGCGGTTATATCAATTAAATGCTCTATATTGGCCATACCCGCCGGATTAAAGAACAAGGCACTTGAACCGATCTGGAGACTCGTCATTGCATTCGCCATAGCTGCCGCTCGGGCATCGGATACCACACTGAGAAATTCAAAACCGGCCTGAGCCAATTTCTCGTTTTTGGCAGATAATTCGATCGGTACTATCAAACATCCAACTACTATTCCAATAACTATAGATTTGAATATCGTCTTCATATCCCGCCCCTCCTTATCTAATTACCACGAATTTGCGAAATACCGAATCGCCTTTAGTGAACATCTTGTCACCTTGCTGAAAAATTACCTCGCCTTTGCTAATTTCTTTATCACCGGTTTTCGGATTGTAATAATCACGGGCGGCTACAATATCCTGTTCGGCATAGATGTCCTGCGGCACTTCCACGTAAAGGATATATATGCCACTGACAATGATCTGGCGCGAAGAAGTCATTGAATCCCACAATTCGTCGCCGGAACCGTTATCGTGATATTTTTCCCAGATTAAGTCGCCTCTTTCAGTGAAGACCTTGACCTTACAGATTGGCGGCAATTCATAGAAAGCAATCCGGTCATACTGAAAATCCTCACCGAATTGCCACATTCGTGCACGAATATCGTAGGGATTCGGCACAACGCGCACGTGTTCGAGAAAATTTCCAGCCGGACGACGCAAATAAGCCGGCACACTGGTCAATGTCCAGAAGAGACTACTATAAAGTGGTTTGCCATTGTTTTCCTGGCCGTCGCTCTTGGATTGGATATAGTAATAGTAATTATTCCCGCGAGCGGCGGTAACATCGTCGAACTCGTGCACGTAATTGGTCTTATCACACTCAAAAATTTTCGTATAGACAGTTTTGTAATGCTTGACATTGCCTTCCGAACGATAGATGACATAGCCGTTAAAGTTAGGTGAACTTACGGCATTGTCACTCCAGGTCAGGCGAATCCGATCTCCACCAGATGCAACAGTAAATGCTTCGGGTGGCGGCGGCGGTTGCGGAATATCGTATCCCGCATTGTAATTATCTATAGCATTCTTTAGGACCTGCAAAATCGAATCGCGACCGGTTTCGCACCAGGCTCGCTTATAAGCATTATGGGCCGCGTAGCCCCAGGGATTCGTAGTTGATGCCGGGGAACCATCAGGCATATACAAATCCGGTTTGTTAGTCAAACTTTTATAATAGGCATACCAGTTGGCACCGACTTCGCGACATTTTTCCCAGCTTAGTCCGGTCACTCCGATAGCAAATACGATTCGGATGCTGTCGCCGTCAGCCAGATTATAAGGACCAAATCCCCATCCCTGGCAGGTACTGCCTTTGGTATTGGTGTTTCGGTATGTATTCCCGGTAGTCCATTCCTCGACATAACCGTTATGGCCAACGGAACTAAAAAAGTCCTCGTCCTGGCTGGCAGGCAGATGGCCTTCCGTCATTATATTATAACGTAATTGCATAAAACTTACATCATATTGACTGACATTCGTCTCCATCGGAGTACCATCGCCACCAATATAAGCATCGGTAGCCGGTTGGCTAGGATCGTCAATCATATGATTATTCGGATTGGATGCAAATAAGACGACACCGCCTAGATACTTGGCTGAACCAAGCACGCCAGTCTCCAGATGATCAGGACAGCCCCAATCTTCAGCCGGAGTGAGGGGATGATTAGAATCATTGGTGGGACCATAATAGCCATAGAAACCACGCATTCTTTCCGGGGAATTAACATTGAAGGTATGAATAAGTGTACTACTGCCCCATTCCGATGCAAAAGCGCCCCATGCCGGTTTATCGGTCCAGCCCGATGAAGTCACTCCAGCAAATGCCGGTCTCCAGCTCAAATAAACCCAGAAATCTTTTAGATCCTGATGATATTCATCGCCTTTTTCATTATAAATCCCTGTATTTTTAAAGACATATTCCTGGATGAAATAATTGTCGTGATCCGGCTGGGTAAAGCCATAAACTTTTCTGGTTACCGAAATACCCATCGAAGTATTAAACTCGGCAACTACCATCCGGTCACAGGGCAGATTGCTATCATAGTCGTCAACCTGATCATAGAGAAGGTCATTAGTTCCGGTTTGATTATCTACAACAATTACCGGATGACTATATTTTCCAATTAATTTTATGCTCTGAGGAAAAATCATAGTATAGTGATTCGCCGGAAGCCTTGGACCTGATCCGATTACTTTCACCGTCTTTTCTTTGTTTTCAACCGGATCGAAAAAATTGCGAGCACCCAACCACAAACCATTCATCCGAAGCGTATGCTGGTTGTCACCATACTGAGTAGGCCAGGTAAGACAATTTAAATCGCGTTCAGTTTCGGCGCCATAGTCCATAAAATAGCATTGCGTTTCGCCAACAATAATCCAGCGTTGATCCTGGGCAAAAACCCCTTTAGAAAAAAGTAAAGTGCCAGTTGCCGCACCAATCAATAATAGGATGTGATTTTTTATTTTCGTTTTAAACATTGGTATTCCTCATTTCTTTTATAATTAATCCAAATCAAAAGAAAGCCGTACACCAAAAATTACGGTTCGCGGATTTAAAAACCACCAGGTTGAGGCTCCGGGGTTAAAAATATAGGCTTTATCGGCATTGATCTGGTTAATCTTGGATTTGGAAACTTCTACCCATTGATTATCAACTATTTCCCAATATTTCCCAGTGCTACCTTCGTAATAGATTGGAATGTTATTAGTATTAAGAGTGGGTGGAGTTGTCCCTTGAATGATTTCCTGGTATTTCATCGGCTGCCACTCAACTCCCGGTTTGCGGTAATCACCCAGTTTATCATTTCCCGGGATATTTCCATAGGCATCACTCTTGGGCAGATGCAGTGATTCACGATACTTCTGGTCACCGGTATTCCATAATGACATCCGATTAAAAAGATTATTAACATCAACCAGAAACTGCATCCTAAATCGTTTACTGGTAATGGTCTTGCCGGCCCGGAGAGTTCCATCATAATAATCTAAATACTGAACGTTATTGATAACGCCCGATGCATTTTTTGGATTATAGGTAGTCCAGCCGCCTTTTTCCCATGTCAATAAAAGATTAAGCATAAATCCGCCCAGGATATGGTGGTTTAGAGCAATTGGCCCGAAATCATCCGGGGTATAGAAACTCAGGTTGGCACGAGCATAGGGAGTTGGCACCGGTCGTTCTTGATATAAATTACTGGTCTCTTCGTCATAGCGCTGTTGATGAGCTGGATCCTGGTAAATTTCGCGCCGTCCAAAATAGCCACGGGATGAAGCCTGATAGGTGTAATTTATCAGACCGGTGAACCAGCGCCCCTGACTTTTACGGAGCGTAAGTTCAAAACCGCGAATATCCTCATAACCGTTACTGGTAATCAAAATATATTTGTCGTTATTAATAGATTCATAGGTGGTTTCATTTTGCTGATCGCTAATATCTTTATAAAAGGCGGCTAGTTGAACGAGAACCGATTTGAAAAGGAGGTGGTCATAACCGAGTTCATAGGAAATAGTCTTAGCCAAGGTCAGATTGGGATCACCGATCGCACCGAGACTGCCGGTTGAACTGCGTTGTACTCGAAACAGGGTTTCATACTGTGGCATCTGCTTAAAATGTCCATAGTTGAAAAACAACTTGGAGTTCTCGGTGATCGGATGCGAAATGCCCAGTCGCGGACTCAACTGCCACTGCGGTTTGGACTTGACCATAATGAACTCGAGGTCTTCTTTATATTTGGATGAGATAAAATAAGGATTAAATGGGTTGGAAAAAATATCCCACCACTCGACTCGTGAGTCGCTATAGTCCAACCTTAATCCGGCATTCATAGTAAATCCCTCAGTTTCCAATTTATCCTGGATATAATAAGCGGCTCGGATAGGAAAGTTTTGCATTTGAACCCGACTGGCATAGGCTTGACCTTTAGTTTGCATCTGAATAAAACCATAATCGAGGTCGAGATCATTATAAACAAATTCTACGCCGGTCTTAATCAAATTATGGAAATTCACCTGACTGGAAAGATCGGCTTTGAAAGTGGTGGCGCTGGCATTTGAATAATCACGAGCTAGTGAAGCCTGAATGCCGTCTTTAATCTCGGGAGTAATTCCAACTACTTCAAAAGGCCAGTAACCGAAAGGATATTCATCAACCCAGTATCCCGGTACTACTTCGGTGGTTTTGGTCGTATCCCTCAATCCAATCGGTCGAGTATGATAGTCGCGTTGAAAATTTTCCAGAGAAACTTCATAAAAAGTTTTGGAGCTTAAGGTATGAGTTAATTTTATCGCGAAAGAACGATGACCGATATCAGTTTTAGAATAAGCCCAGTCACTGAACATATTAAACATTAATAAACCGCCGGTGCCGCCGGCAATTTCATTTGGCCAGTGAGGATAATAGGCATAATTCCAGTTTTCAGCAATTGTCGAAACGCTTCCCAGGATACTTGATATACGCAATTTCATCGTTTCCGAAATATCCGAAGTCAGTTGCATAGTCCAGTCATAATCAACATAATCGGGATTAGCCTGTGCCCAGAGCAAGACATCCCGGTGACGACGATACGAAGTATAAAAGCGGAGATTACCGAGCTTGTCGGAAACCAGTGGCACCGGACCACCGAATCCAGCATCAATATCATAGTCAGGCATATCATTCACTTGCTTTTTCCGGGTTTCATACAAAAACACCCGTTGAGCTCCCAGAGGTGTTAAATCATTGGTAGGATCATTATCAGTCAGTAGTTGGCGGGAAATTTCGTTCCATCCGACAAATGACGGATACTGATCACGCATATATTGATCCCAGTAGGTACGACTTCCATCACCGTTTAAATCTTCAAAATCTTCACCTGTATCCCATTTGCCATTACCATTTAAATCAGTAAAAGGTTCACCCTGAGTAGTTCCCGTCCAGCAGACGGCGTCATCCAGATAAGGACGCATCCAGTAGGAATCGGGATCGTGGACATCTGGTATTCCATCAATTCGAAAATATTTCGCGTGTGGGGGAGAGTACTTTATCTGAAAACTACCACTATAATTGCTTCTTCCACCTTCTCTGGTAACAACGTTAACCAGTCCAGCCTGAACCTGCCCGTACTCGGCATTAAAACCTCCCCGTTCGACTGAAATCTCCTTCACAGCGCTTAATGGGATTTTAGTTACCGGTTCATTATTGCGCGGATCCCGCACCGTGATTCCATCTACCAGAAAAAGAATATCCTCAGCCTCACTACCCCGAATAGCCATATTGTCTCGGATACCCGCCTGCAAACTAATGACATCGTCCACGTTCGATACTGGTAAAATTTCAATTTCATTGGCTGAAACGGCGACACTACTGGTAGCTACATCTTTTTTGATAATTTTCCGTTCAGCCACAACTACCACCGCTTCGCCGACAACCGCTTCTTCCTCCAATCTAACATCCAGCCTATTTGTCTGGTCAATATGCACCTCGACATCACTAAGGGTCGTTTTGGCGTATCCTATTACGGAAATATTAACATTATAAATGCCCGGTGGAACATACAAGATTGTATATTGCCCGTTTTGGTCAGTGGCGGCTCCGAGAGATGTCCCCATCACGATGACGTTGGCTCCAAGAATAGGTTCACCGGTCTTTTTTTCAGTAACGATACCGGTAATCTTTCCAGTCGTTCCTGACCAAAGCAAGTTTACCAGACAGACGGTTAATAAAAAGGCCGGAACTATTATCCTGATATTTTTTTTCATTCTTAACTCCTCCTTTCAGAGAGAAAACGGGAAAACCTATATTTAGGTTTAACGAAATTTGAATAGAAAGCACACATTTTATCTTTGAAAAAACCTTATTAACTCTGTTATTCTCTTAACATTTTATACCGCCTCGGATTAATCATTCCCGATTAAAACTCATTACGTCAATTGACTCGAAATTTAATCGAGTAAATAACCATAATCAAACCGAGAAAAAACAATCGCATCACGATAAATTATCACAGAATAGGGGGAGGCGTTTTTCAACGCCTTCCCCTACTGTCACCCCTTTGTTATCAAAAAATGAAAAAACTAAACGAATTTCCCATTCGTCAAACTAAAAATTGCTATTTTACCAAAACCATTTTTTTAGTGATTACTTCCCTGCCAACCTGCAGTCTATATAAGTAAATTCCGGTTGATAAGTCAGTACCTGAGAATGTGATTGTATGTTGTCCAGCATTCTGGACATCATCAACCAGCACCGCAACTTCTCTTCCTAAAATATCAAATACTGACAGGCGGACATTGCCAGTCTGTTTGAGAGAATAGGTAATGCTGGTCGTCGGGTTGAATGGATTCGGATAGTTTTGAGACAAAGAATAATCGAATAGTATTGTCTCTTTACGACTTATTCCTGCCGTCTTCGTTAAGTCATCAAAAGAGGAAGCAATTGTGATTTCATCAAAAACTAATCTGACATCAGCTCCATCGCCACCAAACTCCAACGCTATTTGATCAAATCCGTCAGACATCGATGTATTTCGTTTCACAATTGCATCATTGGTATCAGGTTCAGCTCCAGCGGGATCTGGATCAATCCACATATAGGTTCGGGCTGGATCGGTAGTGCCTGACATTTTAAACATGGCAACTACCCATACCGGTCCAGCCGCAATTGGTGTCGCGGAGACATCATCACCGGTCTCTCCAGGCCAACCACTACCACAGGTAAATACCGGCGGAGTTGGCCCACCACCACCTTTACCAATCGCTACCAACTCACCAGTACCTTTATACAATTTTACCATAAAGTAAGTGTTACCAACCGGTAAAGGCTCTTTAATATCAACCATGTAACTGACCCAATATTTCTTGCCAGCTTCATTCGGCCATACTTCAGCCAAGGGCCTCTTGTAACGATTATGATCAGCCCAAGCATTACTCTTGACTACCTGAAGATGAAGGCTATCATGAGGAATCTCATAATTGAGATCAGCATAAGCAAATCTCGTCCCACTAATTGACACTAAACCTTCAATACCATTAGCCTCATCATTTACCCAGGGGCCACTAAATCCGTTACCAGCAGAACCTAAACCAGCTACGGAAGTTGCTGGATAGATAAAAGACTCACGAGCAACCGTTCCGGTCGGTGTTTCTGCGGTCAAATCAGCAAAAGAAGAAGCAACTGTGATTTCATCAAAAACTAACCTGACATCAGCTCCATCGCCACCAAACTCCAACGCTATTTGATCAAATCCGTCAGACATCGATGTATTTCGTTTCACAATTGCATCATTGGTATCAGGTTCAGCTCCAGCGGGATCTGGATCAATCCACATATAGGTTCGGGCTGGATCGGTAGTGCCTGACATTTTAAACATGGCAACTACCCATACCGGTCCAGCCGCAATTGGTGTCGCGGAGACATCATCACCGGTCTCTCCAGGCCAACCACTACCACAGGTAAATACCGGCGGAGTTGGCCCACCACCACCTTTACCAATCGCTACCAACTCACCAGTACCTTTATACAATTTTACCATAAAGTAAGTGTTACCAACCGGTAAAGGCTCTTTAATATCAACCATGTAACTGACCCAATATTTCTTGCCAGCTTCATTCGGCCATACTTCAGCCAAGGGCCTCTTGTAACGATTATGATCAGCCCAAGCATTACTCTTGACTACCTGAAGATGAAGGCTATCATGAGGAATCTCATAATTGAGATCAGCATAAGCAAATCTCGTCCCACTAATTGACACTAAACCTTCAATGCCATTAGCCTCATCATTTACCCAGGAACCACTAAATCCGTTACCAGCAGAACCTAAACCAGCCAGAGTAGTCGCTGGATAAGTAAAAGATTCACGAACCAGTGACTGAGGCATTGCAATTGAGCTTAGCGCCATAATCAAAATGACACTAATAACAAGCGTTTTCATTCGCATAATTTCTCTCCTTTGTTTGTTTTTTTGATACAATTAACCGTTAAATACGATATTCTTAGTGCTTTAATGTGGAATTCGCACCTCCTTTCGTCTTTTTTAATTATCATGAAAAAACCTCATCCTCACATTGAGTATTTATACAATATCACAAAAAAAACGATGATGAATACGATACAAATGACCTCAATCAGAATCCACTTACGACGATTACGATTTTCGGCACTTTCAACTGGGTCTGGTGTATTTAATTTCTGCTTCATTTGTAATGAAAGTAAAGTGTATAAAAAGAAAAATCATCTCAAAATCTGGTAATTAGGTTGCATACCGATTTTCAGAAAAAAAAGATGGATTTTTAGTAAAGAAAGAAGAACTAAGAAATTTCAGATTCAGGACGAACTTGCTGAGGTGTCCGGCCAAATTGCTTGCGAAAGCATTTGGTAAAATAGGAAGGGTCCTTGAATCCGATTTGATAACAAACTTGAGACGGCGAATGTCCTTTTTCCAGTAATTGCATAGCTCTCTGCAATCGGTAATTTCGGATAAATTCACTGGGCGTTTGATTAATCAAAGCCTGCATTTTACGATAAAGCTGGGCGCGACTCAGGCCGACGTGGTAACTAAGATCATCAACGGAAAACCCGCTATCCGCTAAATATTGCTCGACGACCTCAATAATTCTTTGCAGAAATTGTTCATCGGGTGAGCTGATCTGAATCTCTTTCGGGTTCATATAAACCAGATGACTAAAACGTTCCCGGATTTTCCGGCGAGTGTTCAGTAAATTTTCGATTCGAATATGGAGCAGATCCGGGTTGAAAGGTTTGGTGATATAGTCATCCGCACCGGCCAATAAGCCTTCTTTGCGCTTTTCTTCCGAGGTTTGCGCCGTAAGGAGGATTATGGGAATATGGCTAGTACGCTGGTCATTTTTACATCTATGGCAAAATTCATTGCCGTCCATCACCTGCATTAAAACATCGCAAATAATCAAATCCGGAATCCGCTCTACCGCCAATTCATAGCCGGTCAAGCCATCTGCGGCTTGAATTACCGAATAATGGCTCTCGAGTTCCATCGCCAAATAATGTCGCAGATCTTTATCATCTTCAATTATTAAAATAAGGGGTTTAGCCTTATTGCTATTTTTAGTAAAGGATTCGGATTCGCCGAGATCATCCGGCCCTGCTAAATTATCACCCGCAACCAATTCATTTAAATCTGAGACTTGGTTTGTCCTAATTTCCTGCTCAACATTTTTCGACTCTTCGGCAATCGTTTTCATCGGGATAATCAAAGTGAAGGTACTGCCCTTGCCCGGCGTGCTTTCTACGAGGATTCGACCTCCATGCATCTCGATAAAATCTTTGCTAATCGAAAGGCCAATGCCGGTGCCGTGTAGTTTTCGGGTCTCGGGCTGGCGCACCTGATAAAAGGGATCGAAAATATGTTCAATCTGATCTGGCGGAATGCCGATACCGGTGTCACGCACCTGAACGCAGATCGAGCGCTCCGCTGTTTCCTGTTTTGGATAGCTTTCCATATTTGATGGCGTTAGATAGAGGGAAACCTCTAACGTTCCTCCAGGATTGGTAAACTTGAGAGCATTGGCAATTACATTATACAAAGCTTTTTCGATTTTATCTGGATCAAAATAAAAATATTGTTCCTCCAGCTCAGTTTTGAATAAATAGCGGATATTTTTCTGTTCAGCCTGAAGATGAAAAACCGAAAAAATAGCCTTGACGAAAGAAACAAACTCTTTGTGCTGCAATTCCAGTTTCATACTGCCGGTATCGAGTTTACGGGCATCCATCAGCTGATTAACTAGTCTTAGTAATCTGCGGGCATTTTGGAGCACCAGCCGATAATAGATATCTCGTTTTTCTTGAGGCAATTTATTGCCGAGATTGAGCATCCTCTCAACTGGTCCGATAATGAGAGTAAGCGGAGTGCGGAACTCGTGCGATATGTGCGTAAAAAATTGCAATTTAAGTTGATCCAATTCGTGAATCTTCTCGGCCTCTAAGCGTTTCATTTCAGCCTGAGCCCGATTGCGTTCACGCACCTGAACAGCCATCCGAATTAACAGAATTGCCCCGAGAATCAAACTAATATAGATAACCAACATCCAGTTGGTTTGCCAGAAAGGCGGCGTAATTTTAAGATGAATAGCCGTGCCGGATTCATTCCAGACGCCGTGATTATTGGATGCTTTCACTCGAAATGTATAATTACCGGGTGGTAAATTAGTATAGGTAGCGAAACGGCGGTTGGCATCGGTGCGACGCCAATCGTGGTCGAAACCCTCCATTATATAAGCGTATTGATTCTTTTGCGGGCAGCTATAATCGAGAGCGGCAAACTCGAAAGAAAAGA
>DAOTJS010000002.1:0-238119 GCA_035448825.1 Fidelibacterota bacterium | reverse complement strand
AATGTTATACAGATAGTTTAGAGATATACAGTCCATTTATCTGGCAAATAGACAACAGTTATTTGCTTATCGGAGAAAAACAGGCTTCCTCTAATGCACCCTCTGAAATTATGATTCTCCTGTTAAATGAAACAGGCGAGATTGTTTGGCAAAAAACTTTTCCTGGACCATATAATGATTGCGCTCCTTGTGACGCTGTACCCACTGCTGATAACGGAACAATTATAGTAGGCTACGCCAAACCTTCTGACGGTTTTGGCAGGACTTATATTTTGAAAGTAGATAAAAACGGCAATGTGGGCATTAAAGAAAATAAAACCACAATGGATGATTTTTGGCTAGCGCAAAATTATCCCAATCCTTTTAATATCTCCACTACTATTCAGTTTAATTTAGTTAAAGATAGTGAAGTAGAATTAGCGGTTTATAATCTTTTAGGGGAAAAAGTAACAGTGTTGGTCAAGGAAAAAAAGAAAGCAGGCAATTATGCTTTTATCTGGCAAGCGGAAAATATAGCGAGTGGGGTATACTTCTGTATTTTGAAAGCCGATAAGCGGGTTTTCAGTCAAAAATTAGTCTTAATGAAATAATAATATCCAGAAAAGATGGTACCGATAGTCCGCCCTAATAGCCCCGTAGGGGCGACGCTATTTGTAGATAACGAAATGATAACAAAAATTAAGCGCCGGAGGTGCGATCTATTAATGAAGGAGGTCAAATGGCTAACACGTTTACCCAGTTACATATCCAATTGGTATTTGCCGTTAAGGGCAGAAATAGTCTGATTCCGGCAAACCATAAAGACGAATTACAAAAATACATTACCGGAATTATTCAGAATAGGGAACATAAGTTACTAGCAATTAATAATATGCCGGATCACATCCACATATTTATCGGTCTGTCCCCAAAAATGGCTATATCTGATCTTGTCAATGAGATTAAAACTGCATCATCAAAATTTATGAAAAGGAAGAGATGGAGAGGTCAATTTGAATGGCAAGAGGGATATGGGGCATTTTCATATTCTCATTCCCAGATTGATAATGTGATAAAATATATCAATAATCAAGAGGAGCATCATAAGAAGCGCACATTTCGAGAAGAATACATTGATTTGCTAAAGAAATTTGAAGTTGAATATGATGAAAAATATTTATTCGAATGGATCGAGGAATAGACCGCCCCGCTGGGGCTGATTGTTATTGGTAGATTTTGATTCTACAAATAGAGCCACCCTTACCGGGCTTAAAGAGGTCGAGGCCGAGGCTGAGATCGAGATCGAGAAAAGAGAAAATGTAGGTCGAGTTGGTAACTCGACCAATGGTTTTCCGATGAACTCATCCTTCGATAAACTCAGGATGACAGGAAAACTTACAAGGTCACTCTGAGTCCATCGAAGAGGGAAACATTTAAACCAATTTTCAGCGAAACGAAGTGAAGCCAAATTGGTTTTATCAACAAGACGCCGAAACCAATTTAGCCCCGCAAGACCCAAACCTTAGTTACGGCATCAAGAACATCTCCGGCTGGGGAGCGAAGTCACAGCGGTAAAAATGGAATTTTCAGCGCTTCAATAGACCTTTTGTTATTGGCTATTATTTTGGTCTATGTCGCTAGCAATATATCAAAGTAATAACTTTAGCGCCTTAAATTCCATTCGCTGGGACTGAGCGAACCCCCGTGAGATGTTCTTCAGCCGTTGCCTTTTTTGGTTCTTTTTTCGGCAAAGGAAAAAAGAACAGGAAATTTTTCACCACTAAGACATAAAGGTACAGAAAAGAGATTAAGGTCGAGGCTGAGATCGAAGTCGAGAAAAGAGAAGATGTAGGTCGAGTTGGTAACTCGACCAGTGGTTTTCCAATGAACTCATCCTTCGATAAACTCAGGATGACAGGAAAACTTACAATGTCACTCTGAGTCCATCGAAGAGTGACTTTTCCCAATAACTTAGGTTCATCACCCAAGCATTGGCAAAAGCGTTAAAACTATACTAAATTCACCAACCAGCCACGCCCGAGCGTTGGTGCTATTTGTAACCAATGAGATGAAAAACCAGAAGAGAAACAGTTGACTTCTGGTTTTAAATAACCCCTAATAAAGGAGAAAATTATGAAATTAAAAAAATTAGGGTTACTGGGGTTGTCACTAATATTAACGGTGGCATTGGGATACCCGGCCAAACGTCCCATGCAGATTGAAGATTTACTGAACTGTCAACGACTCGCGGAACCCCAATATTCACCCGACGGACAATGGATTGCTTTCACCGTACAAACCTTCGATATCGAGGCTAATAAAGGGCAAAAAACACTGTGGCGCGTTCGCCCGGACGGGCAAAATCTACAGCAAATTTTTACTCATTCCGGAAACAGCTGGGCACCGCTCTGGTCGCCGGACGGCAAAAGCCTGGCATTTTTATCCGATAGCGCCGGAACAGTTCAGGTCTGGAAAATGACACCAGACGGTAGCCACATCAATCAAATTACTGACTTCTATAGTGGAGTCGAAAGTTTCTGCTGGTCGCACGATGGACAAAAGATCGCATTCTCCGCCCGCGTCTATCCGGATTTGACTGATTTCGCCGCGATGGCACAACGCGATTCCATTCGGGCAACCAGCCCTGTCAAAGCCCGCGTCTATGATGAGTTAATGTTTCGTCACTGGGACGAATGGTGGGATTACAAACGCAGTCACATTTTCGTACTCGATTTGAATAACGGTCATTTGACAGATGTCACGCCCGGTGACTTTGATTCGCCGCCTATAGCGCTGGGAGAGGGCTATTGCTTTTCGCCCGATGACCGAACAATCGTTTTCAATAGCAACCACGATCCGGTCATCGCCATTAGCACCAATAACGACATCTGGTCAGCCTCGCTTGCCAATCCATTGCAACCCAAACTGATTACGACCGCCCAGAAGTTCCGCGACTTTCGTGGTAATGATTATGCTCCTCAATTTTCACCGGACGGCAAATATCTCAGTTTCCTTTCGATGGCGCGCGCCGGATTCGAAGCCGATAAATCCGATCTGTTCCTGTACGAAACTACTACCGGCCAGTTCATCAATCTGACTGAAAAATATGACATTCGCATTCAGACCTACGAATGGTTGCCTGATAGTCGCAGTTTACTCTTATTGGTCGAAGAGCGTGGTCGCCTCACCTTGAAAACCCTGAATATTAAAACAGGTGAGCTCAAGACTCTGGTCAAAGAAGGCTACAATAGCACTGTGACACTTGCTCCTGACGGTCGGTCTTTTGCTTTCTTGCAGTCGCGCACTACCAGCCCCAATGAACTTTTCGTCTATTCTTTCACCGATGGTAAAATTCGGCAAATCACTAATTTCAATACCCCACTAATATCTCAAATCGAGATGAATAGCGTCGAGGATTTTGAGTTCACCAGTAGCGATGGAGCAACGGTTCATGGCTTTTTAATCCGGCCACCTTGTTTTGATACCCGGAAGAAATACCCGGCCGTTTTTCTGGTACATGGCGGGCCGCAGAGCGCCTGGGAAGACAGCTGGCATTACCGCTGGAATCCGCAACTCTGGGCGGCTCAAGGTTATGTCATTGTAATGATTAATCCGCGCGGGAGCATCGGCTACGGCCAAAAATTTACCGATGCGATTAGTCTGGATTGGGGCGGTCAGGTATTCGATGACCTTGTCGTTGGACAAAAATATATAATAGATAATTTCAAATTCATAGACGCCAGTAAATTGGCAGCGGCGGGAGCTTCTTACGGCGGTTATATGATGAACTGGATGGAGGGTCATATGGACGCATTTTCCTATCCTTTCAAAACCCTCGTTAATCACGACGGCTCGTTCAATTTATACGCGATGTATCTGACAACCGAGGAACTCTGGTTCCCGGAATGGGAATACGGTGGGGTCTTCTGGGAAAACCGAGATCAGTACGAAAAATTCTCCTGCGATAATTACATAGCCCATTTCAAAACCCCAATGCTGATTATTCATGGTGAAAAGGATTATCGTCTGGATCCAAGTCAGGGAATAATGGTTTTCACAGCCCTGCGGCGGTTGAATATCCCCGCTAAGATTGTACTTTTTCCCGATGAAGGACACTTTGTATTGCGACCGCAAAACAGCCGCTTCTGGCATCAGACCATTTTTGACTGGCTCGAGCAGTACTTGCGCTAAATCACAGTCCTCTTGTTATTGGCCTGTCATAGTATTTTAACTAATTAGTGAGTAACTTGTCTTATATCGCAGATTTGATCTCGTTATTTGTATGGAACAATAAACTGCAAAAGTCATTTCAGCAAAAAAAATAGGATTAGCCATATGAAAAATATCTTCACTTCTACCTACGATATTGGTGTAATGGGATGGGCAATCATCCTGATTTTGATTGCCCTATCAATCATCGCCTGGGGCATTATCATCGAGAAAATCATCCTTTTCAGACGCACCGGAAAACAAAATCAACAATTTTTAGCCATTTACCACTCTTACTCCAGTTGGAGCAATGTCGAAAAAGAGACTCGCCACTTAAAGTTTGGTTTGCTTCCTAATCTATTCCGGAAAATATACGCCGAAGTGCATAAAGACGTAAATCCCAATCCGGGCGATATGCTTACCGACACTAAAGATGCAGGCGTCAGTCATGCTTCATCAATCGAGCTCTATAAAGCTTTAGTGGATACAGTGATCAATACCGAACTCATACCTTACGAAAGAAGGTTGATATTTTTATCTTCGACGGTTACCGCCAGCCCGTTTCTGGGATTATTCGGTACGGTGTGGGGTCTTATGCAAGCTTTTCTGAGCATCGGGGTAAAAGGTTCAGCGGCAATTGCCGCCATCGGTCCAGGAATCGCCGAGGCGTTGGTCACGACTGTCGTGGGTCTGGCGGTCGCCATTCCGGTGCTTTTTGGTTATAACTTAATCGTTGATAAAATCCGCAAGTATGAGAATCAAATGCAAATTTTTGGCAATGATATGATTCAAAAAATAATTCGGGAAAATTCGTATGGTAGATCACCGCTATAAGCCGCTGGGCGAAATCAATATCACCAATTTGGTTGATGTCGCCCTAACGACTCTAATCATTTTTATGATTACCACGCCCTTGATGTATAGCGGTATAGATGTTGATTTGCCAACTACCAGACGCGAAATTACCACGGTGCAGGAAGGTATCTTGATTACTTATAGTCTTGAAGGACAAATTTTTATTGACGGCAAGCGGGTCAATGAGAACGAATTTGAAAACTCTTTAGTCAAATATTGGGTACAGGTTGGGAAAAAGCCGGTACTATTAAGTGCCGATAAGGAAATCGAGTATGGTAAAATTATCAACTTGATTGACCGCATCAAAGCCTGTGGCGTGACCGAATTAGGGTTAATTGTCGAAACTGAGTCAGAGAAGAAGTGAATTATCCTTTTATTATATCTCTTATTTTACATCTGACGGTTTGTGCCGTTCTGGGATTAGTGGTTGAACAACATCGCCCTCGTGTTATGACTTTGCCGACTCAGACCATCCGCTGGGTTAATATTGCTCCAGCGGTGGTTCCCAGTACAGGAACTACAATCCCGATCGAATCTGCTTTACCTATTCCTCCAACTAAACCCAAAGTCGAAAAAGCAACCACAATTCTTCCGGATAAGCCACCAAAAGTTTCGGAAACCAAATCCTTATCCGAGGAGCCCATAGCCTCATCCGCCGCACCACCTAATTTGCCGAGCAAGCCTGGCATCACATCTCAACCAACCCTCATTGGAATTCCCGGTGCAACAGGTTTAATGGTAGAAGAGTCCGACTTCACCTTTGTCTATTATCTTAATCTTATTCGCAACCGTATTCAGGAACATTGGCGGCCGCCATACTCCTCCGTTGATCAACCCCATAGCCAGCAAGTTATGGTCGCTTTCAAAATTACCCGTTCGGGGAAAATTACTGATATTCGCATTGAGCAATCCTCCGGCAATTTCCTTTTCGATCAAGCCGCTCAGCGGGCTCTATATGAGGTAGCTACTTTACCGCCTTTGCCAGAAGAATACGGCGGAAGAGAATTGAATGTCCACATCGAATTTGAAAATTTAAAATGAGTCAGGCATGCAAAAATATTTAGTGTCGTTTTTTCTGATACCCCTTTTTTATGCCATTGCAAACGGTCAGGTGGATGTCTTTCTCAAGATTCAATCCGGCGAAAGCCGCAAAATTAACGTCGCTATGCCCGAGTTTACTACCAACCAAAATCCAGAGCTGGCTGGCCATCTACGCCAGATTATTATGGATGATTTGAATTATTCGGGCTATCTAAAAGTCATTGACCCGTTAGCAGATTCGGCAACTGCTATGAACCTTGATATTCCAGAGGTAATTATCACCGGCGACGTTGCTCATAAAAGTAATTATTTCAGTTTTGAGTTCCGCCTTACCGAATCTGTTACCGGCCGCAAATTGCTGACCAAGTCTTTTCGCTCTTACCCCTTTGCCCTGCGAGTTCTGGCTCATACGGTCTCGGACGAGATTGTTTACCAATTGTGCGGTGAATATGGCAATGCCTGTACTAAAATCGCTTATGTTACCGAACAGAAAGGGAGCAAAGAGTTAGCTCTTATGGATTGGGACGGACAACGTTCGACACTCTTGACCCATAACCGTTCGATCAATTTATTGCCGTGCTGGTCGGGCGATGGTAAATCATTACTTTTTACCACCTATGCCTTTGGCGGTGGTCCTATTCTAGCTCGTTATATATTCAAAGACCAGCAAATTGAACGTTTCATCGAACACGCCGGCACCTTCACCTCACCGGAATATTCGCCCGATGGTAAAAAGGTAGCGTTCGTTCTTACCTATGAGGGCAACGCCGATATTTACACCGCTGACCGCAATGGTCAAAACCTCCAGCGACTGACCAGCAATCCAGCTATTGATACGGCTCCTTCCTGGTCACCCAGCAGTCGCGAAATCGCGTTCACTTCCGACCGCAGCGGCTCTCCTCAAATCTACATTATGGATGCCGAGGGCGGCAATGTCCGTCGGCTGACTTATGAGAATAACTATAATTCTTCACCCAAATGGTCACCCAAGGGCGATCAAATCGTCTTCGTCTCTCTGCAATCTTCTGGATTTCAGATTTGCCTTATTGATGTTACCGGAGAAAATTTAATTTGTTTGACTGATAACGACGGTAGTTATGAAAATCCCGCCTGGTCACCTAACGGTAGTCATCTGGTTTGCGCTTCCAATCGCAGCGGACGCTGGGAAATTTATAGTATGTTGCGCGACGGCTCACTACTACGTCAATTGACTTTCAGTGGCGGCAATACCGGGCCAACCTGGTCACCGCGCCTGAAACCTTTTAATTAGAAAAGTGTTTTAAGACACATGAAAAAAAGAAAAATAAAAACTAAAAAAGGAGAAACTAAAATGAAAAAACTGCTTTTTTGTCTAATCCCTCTGCTGTGTATCGTCTTGATGTTCACCACTTGTAGTAAAAAGACGGCGGGAGTACAATCTGACAAGGGCGAAACTGCTGCTCAACCATCGAAAACCCCGACTAAAACCCCAGCCGAAGTTACGTCGCCAGATACTAAAACAGAGCCCTCTAAAGCCTTACCGGCGCAACCCGTTCAAACCGACAAAACCGACCATGAACAAAGCATATCTGTTACAACTTCTTTGGGCAATGAAATATTACAATTGGATATGGTTCACTTCGATTACGATAGCTATGAACTACGGCCGGATGCCATCGCCGCTCTTGAAAAAGCTGCCAAGATACTTAAGAAGTATCCGGATGCCATCATTACTATCGAGGGACACTGCGACGAAAGAGGTACTGTAGAGTATAACCTGGCTCTCGGTGAACGTCGGGCGCATGCCGTTAAAACCTATTTCATCAATTACGGCATTAACCCGAATAACCTGATTACGATTAGTTACGGCAAGGAAAAACCAATTGATCCAGGCCATAATGAAGATGCTTGGTCCAAAAATCGCCGAGCGGTGTTAGTTCCTTCGGATACAAAATAATCCTCGGCGCTGACATTATCAAAGGTAGCTATGAACTTTAAACCACTTCGTCTAATTATTTATGGCTTAATGGCAATTAGTCTGTCTGCCTGTGCAACCCATAAGGATCTCTTAAAGATGCAGGAAGACCTTTATTTCTTGCGCAACCAGATTCAATCCGTTAAACAGACAACTGAGGAAAATAAGCAAGTGCTGAGCCAGCTTCCCACAATTGCGGATCAATGCAATAAAATTTTGGTAGAACTGGATTCACTGGAACAATCTCTCGCAAATTTACAAGAAGGCAACGATCGAACCCGGGCCGATATCAACACCCGTTTATCCAGCCTCAAGCAAGACGCAGCCATCATCAGCAGTAAATTGGACGACGCTAGCTACCGCACTGGTCAGCTAATCGGCAAGGTCGAATCCTTAACCGGCAAAATGACTAATATTTCGGAAAAAATGGAAAGTCGTGCTGCCACTACCAGCTCGGCTGAGCCGGCTCCAACCGAAATTTTCAACAATGCCTATAGGGATATGGCCAAAGGTAACACCGAACTGGCTATTCAAGGCTTTCAGACTTTCCTCAAACTCTACCCGGAGAAGGAACTGGCTGATTACTGTCAATATTATCTTGCCGAAATCGCTTATCAACAGGAGGATTACGCCCAAGCGGCGACTGAGTACAAGTTATTGGTTAATAACTATCCGCGCAGTCAGAAAATTACTAATGCTCATTACAAACTGGGCTTGTGTTACCTAAAGTTGAATAATCCTGAGCAGGCGCGCACTCAATTCGAAATTGTCATCCGGGAATATCCCAATACCGAAGAAGCCTTACTCGCTCGCACCCAACTGCAAAAGTTGGAACAATAATAATCCTACTATAAAAACAAAAAATTATCCGCGCTGTCCTAAACGGTCGCGGATAATTTTTATTTCTGTGCGCGCTTCTTCCATCAAATTATCTATCATCTTTTGCATCGGGAGAATTTCATCAATTAGTCCGACACTTTGACCAGCCATAAGCGAACCAAAATCAACATCACCTTCAACTACTGCCCGGCGCAAAGCACCCACCCAGAAATTCTCAACCTCATATTGAGCCTTTTCTCGCGTAATCTTACCTTCAGCCATTTCCTGCAATAAACGCATTTGGAGCTTCCCGAATTCATCCGTTCCTTGGTTCTTGATAGCGCGCACGGCGACGACCGGCAATTTGGAATCATATTGCGGAGTGGCAATCGCCTGCCGCGCTTTGGCTTTCAACAATGCCGCCTTAAAATTCGGATGAACCCGACATTCTTCAGTTAAAACAAAGCGCGTTCCCATTTGCACCCCGGCGGCTCCCATTAGAAGCAAATGGGCCATCATCCGACCATCGGCAATCCCACCAGCGACGAAGATCGGCAAGCCTTTTACTTTAAACAAGACTTGCTGAATCAAAACAATCAGAGAAACATAACCGATATGTCCACCAGCTTCACTGCCTTCCAAAATCAAAGCATCAATGCCGTACTCCATCTGTTGGCGGGCAATGCTCTCCTCGGGCGCAAATGACAGCGTGCGTTTACCGCGGGCCTTCATCCCTTCAATATCCTGACGACGAGGAATGCCGCCGGCAAAAACAACGAATGGGACCTTTTTGCTTTGTAAAATCTCATAATGCACCCGGAAATTGGGCGCGATTGTGATCAGATTTACCGCAAATGGCTTTTTTATTCCGGCAATACAGCGGTCAACCTCCTTCTCGAATAAATCGGGAGGCAAGTTGCCGCCCGCTAGTACTCCAAAAGCTCCGGTTTCACTGACAGTCTTTACCAGATTATAATCGCTAACCCAGGTCATAGCGCCGCAAATAATAGGAAATTCGACACCCAAGAATTCAGCCCCTGGTTTTATTAATTCCTTAAAACTCATTATCTCACCTTTTGACAAAGTTAACTTTTACACGCGGAAATTTACAAAATCCGAGAAATTTACTTACTTTCGAATAATGATTTCGTTAATTGACTGATAGATTAAAGTGTAGTAATTAGAAGCGCTAAGAGGGTGGAGTTGAATTTCTCAGCTGGTTCATCGGAACGCGAAAGCAAGACTATCGGCACCCGCGCCCCAATTACTACTCCGCCGACTTTAGCCTTAGCCAGAAACATCAAAAACTTGATCACGGCGTTGCCGCAGGTGATATTCGGCACCAGAACAATATCGGTATCGCCGGCAATGCGGCTGGTTAACCCTTTGCGCTCGGCGGCTCTACTTGAGAGCGCTATATCGGCTGCGATCGGGCCTTCTAATATTACTGAGCCAAATTCTCCGCGCTCAGCCATTTCTTGCAGGGCAATTGCATCCACTGTTTCTGGGATTTTAGGATTTACCTTCTCGATTGGAGATAAAACCGCAATCTTGGGTCGGGCAATTTCCAGCTTTTTGGCGACAATAATAGCATTTTGGATGATAGCTTTTTTCTTCTCGAGATCCGGCGCAATATTAATTCCCCCGTCGGTTATCATCAGCAATTTATGGTAGGTGGGGATTTCAACGACACTGATATGGCTTAGAATTCCGCCAGTGCGGAGACCTGTTTCTTTATCCAATACGGCTTTTATCAAAGCTGGCGTCGAAGTATGACCCTTCATCAGGATCTCGGCTTTTCCTAAGCGAACCTGTTCGACTGCTCGCGTAGCCGCTTCTTCTTCGCTAAACGCCGCAACTATTTCACTTTCTTTGATTGGATAACCAACTTGTTCGGCATAAGACCGAATCTGATTCGGATTGCCGGTTAAACGAACTCTTGCCATATTATTTTCCGCCAGAACTTTAACGGCTTCCAGCACACTTTTATCTTCAGCTAGCGCAATTGAAATCGTCCGTCTGCGATTATTTTTTTTGACCTTTTCAAAAATATCTGAATACGTCTTTATCATAAATTATTCTCTGACATTTACTTCTTCGTAAACCAGAATTTCTTCGAGTCCATCAAGAGCACGCCAGCCACCTTCTGCCAGCGCTTCCATTTCGTTTTCGCTGGGGAAAACAATCAACGGAGCGATAAACCCCACCTTAGCCCGTATCATCTCTACCGTTTCAGCGCCGCGTGCTTGTCCGCCGGTAATGATTATCCCGTCAACGTTCCCATTTAAAACAGTTGCCATCGCTCCAATTTCCTTGCAAATCTGATAAATCATCGCTTTAAACACCAGTGCCGCCGGTTGATCGCCGGCTTCTGCCCGGCGCCAGACTTCGCGGGCATCATTTGTACCGAGATAAGCAACCAGTCCACTTTGTCTGGTTAACTTTACTTTCATTTCGTCTTTAGTGTATTTTCCTGAATACGCCAGATTCAAAATACCTTCCAGTGGCAAAGCTCCGGCTCTTTCCGGCGAAAAAGGCCCCATCCCAAGCAAAGCATCGTTGCAATCAATCAACCGGCCACCTCTAACCGCTGTAATGCTAACGCCGCCTCCTAAGTGAGCGACCACAAAATTCAATTCGGCCGGCGCGCGCCCCAGCTGAGCGCTGGCTTTCCGTACACAAGCCCGAATATTCAAAGTATGCTGGCGGCTGGCTCTTTCGATTTCGGGAACTCCGGAAATGCGCGCCTCCGGAATCATCTCATCTACTGTAACTGGATCCACTACAAAGCTCGGGACATGATACCGATTAGCAATTTTTTCCGCAATCGGAGCTCCTAAATTACTGGCATGTTCCCCATATTTACAGCTGACTGCATCGGCAATCATTCCCGGAGTAATTTTATAGACGCCGACACGTAGAGGTTTGAGAAGGCCACCCCGTCCGACCACAGCTTTCAGGCTACAGTCAAATAACCATGGCTTCATCGTTTTAGTAACAATCTCAATGCGTAAAGGTAATTGCTCCGCAATTGAGTGAATCCGGCTAATGGGGGTACCGACGTGACTGATGTTTTCAAATTGGAGTTGACCTTGCCGATCAAACAGGGCAATTTTGGTTGAGGTTGAACCGGGATTCACGACTAAGACTGTTTCTTTCATCCTTGCCCTGCCTATTATTCTTATTAATCAGCCATTTCCAATTTAACTGCGAGACAAATATAGTGCCATTGATTACCTTGTCATCGTAAAACACTTTTTATAGGAGTCTGAAATTGACGACGTTATTTCCAAATTTTAGGAATTATACCTGTTTTTTTCCCATAAAAAGAAATTCACCGGCGAGCCGGTTTTGTAAATAGTCTTTCGTATATCTTACTATTCTTTTAAATTTTGAACGTAATGAATCCAAGTGTCTATTTTATCTCCGATGTGCATCTGCACCTTCACGACAGCCCGGAGGAAATGGTAAAACGCGAACATCTCTTTGATTTCCTGGCAGAGGTACGTCGCCAGAAAGGGACTTTGTATATTCTCGGTGATATGTTCGACTTTTGGTTCGAATACCGTTACGTGATTCCGGGTGTATTTTTCCCGGTCTTATGTCAGTTGCGTGAAACGGTCTTAGCCGGATGCGAGGTGCATTTTCTTGGCGGCAATCATGATTATTGGGCGGGGAAATTCGTCACCGACGTTCTTGGTATTACGGTGCATTATCAACCGATTGACACGGTCATCGCCGGGAAAAGCTTCCACCTGACCCATGCCGACGGTATTTTGCATAATGACCGCGGTTATCGTTTTATGCGGTTTTTCTTCAGGAATAAGACTATCATTCGCTTATTTCGCCATATTCATCCCGATTGCGCCATCCGTCTTGCCACCGCTTTATCTGGTAAGAGTCGGCGTTTGACCTTACGCAGTCCGGTTCAGGAAGAATCTGACCGCCAGGAAATTATTACTTATGGAAAGCAAAAACTAGAAGCGGGCGCTGAATACGTTATCACCGGCCATCTACATCTTCCGCTCGAATATCACGATCAGAAAGGTGTGATTGTCAACCTGGGGGACTGGATGAAATATTTCTCATTCGCCTTGTTTGATGGTCAATCACTGCATCTTTGCTATTGGCCTACAAGTACAGATAATTTAACAAGTAAAAAAACCGGAATTTTTACTTGACTAAGAAATATAGATGTTCTAAAATCATTTAGGATAAATAAAACGGAAGAAACACATGAAAGCAAAAAGTATCATAATCATCATGTTGATTCTCGGCAGCTTAATGTCCTGCGCTCATGAGACGACCACCATTGATCCCCGCCAAGTCGAAAAACTGCGAGTTGATTACAATCGGGGAAAAATCCAAAAAGTTGATGACTTAATTGCAATATATAAAGACCAATCGCAACCTATTGAGACTCGCATCGCCGCCGTGAATGCTCTGGCTGAGACTAAACATCCGGACGCCATTAAAGCTATGCACGACTTTATGGATCAGGCCGGTGGTCTTAATTATGCCCTGTTGAATGCCACTGCAACCGCTTTAACAAAGCACGCCACTCCAGAAAACGTAGCGGCTATGGTGGATGGGATTGTCTCCGCCCAGAAAAAATATGTCAATTTCCGAACTGGCGTAATGGAGAAAATGCAAAAGTTAGACGTTGCACTCCAGGTCGAAGCGCTACTTAAGCTGTATCAATCCGAAAAAGAAAACTACGTCTTTATGCAGGAATCACTTACCAAATTGCTGGGCTCGATTCCCGACGACCGCGTCATTCCCATTTTGATCAATATCGCCAAGGATGAAAGCGTCAACATTGCGACGCGCTCGCTGGCGATGGAGATTCTCGGCAAGAAGCGTCATCCACTAATCACGGAGGCTTTCATTGAAATGCTGGGTGATCCGGAAAAGCAGCTGGCCTTGCGTGATTTCGCCATTAAATCCATCGAAGATGTCAAAGAGTCGCGGGTAATTTTAGCCTTACTGGAAACTTTAAACCAGAGTCGGGAGGAATATTTCGTGTTGGTGGACGCTCTTACCAAAGCTATGGGCGACTACTCTGACCCAGCCGTTGTTCCGGCTTTAATCGAAATTGTCAAAAATACCGATTACCCGACGGCAACTCGCCAAAGTGCGCTAGCGGCTCTCGTCAAATTCAAAGACCTCGAGGCTTTTAATCAACTCCTGCCGATTATGGAAAATCCCGAAAACTATGTGCTCTATGACGAAATGACTAAGCTAGCGACCGCAATTGGTCAGCCGGAAGTCCTCGATCAATTCAGGCGCGCCGCCTTGAAAGCCCAATTAAAAGCGCTGGAGGCTCAATGAAAACGCAAACCCTCTGTGTAATCCTGATGGTTTTCACCATAATGGCAAACTCTTCAGTCGCCCAATTAGCCGGTAAGAAAACCGCTACTACCGATCAATTCTTCGAAGTGGACAAAAGTATCGAGGAATTGCGCCAGGAAATCGCCCAAATTCGCCAGCAAATCCATGACATCGAACTGCGGACCTCAACCCCCGAAATCCGCAAGGAAATCAACCGACTGGTACCCATTCCGGACATTACTCACGAAATCATTTTGCACAACGGCACCGTCGTTCAGGGTAAAATTATTCATGAAACTATTGATAAAATCGTCATTCAGACCAACATCGGTCAGCTAACAATTTCGAAGAATGACATAAGCATCTCGCGGCAAGCCGAGAAACCGCATGCCAAATGCGTATTAGTCGGACCAATTACGCCTAAAATTTTCGAAGACAAGACCATTTATACCGGTAAAATCAAAAACGAGGGTGAGCGTCGCGCCGATTTCCCCCAAATTCGAATCCAACTATTCGATGAGGCTACTAATCTAATCGCGGCTGACTCGATTATTATCGCCGGTAATTATCATATGTTTTTAAGTGGAGTCCAGACTGATGCTACGATCGAGCCGGGTCAGACTTGCGATTTCGAGATCACAATTTCGTATCCCG
Source organism: Fidelibacterota bacterium (assembly GCA_035448825.1). Taxonomy (GTDB): domain Bacteria; phylum Fidelibacterota; class UBA2242; order UBA2242; family UBA2242; genus JAGNGI01. The sequence goes on along the minus strand of DAOTJS010000002.1, from coordinate 223,277 downwards.
CCAAATCCAAAGTCAGCTACTTTATTCCCAAAATCACCTGGCAAGAATTCGATTGAGATTCTTCGGCGCGGCGATCCATTCTATTATCTTCCGATAGCAAAACTGATAAACTAACTAGTTCGTTATTTTATTTAGTTAAAAATTTAGATAATTCAAGCAGAAAATACATCGTCGTGCCGCTAATAAGGGGAATCAGCACATTGTCGTCAATTTTGCGATGGAAAACCTCGACGCAACAGGCGACAATGATCCCGATCAGTTTTATCCAGAAGGGAATCGCACTAATCCATACCGTTGCCAGAATTGATACGAAAATAAATGCTAATGCTCCCTCGAGAGTCTTATTATTATAAATTTTTACCCGTCCAATGGAGAGTCCCACCAAGCAGGCAGTCGAATCACCGAGCGATAGAAATAAAAGGCTCGCTACGGCAATCTCCTTCGGGAATAGAAATATCGCCAGGCAAGCGCCCATAAAGACATAAGTCGCTCCGGTAAAATGATTTTGGAATTCGCGTGGCCTGATCATCCAACCAAATATGCGATAATAAATCTGGCGTAATGCTGGAACGTGCATCCGAAGCAATTCGGCAACTACTATTCCCAGAAACAGAATTCCGACGATTAATTCGGCAACATTTTTGGTAAAGAAGAAGTAGTAGATAATTGGTATAAGAGAAGAAAAATAATGAATCGCTTTGCGACCGAGCTCACCTTCTTGAACCGGTTTGATCACTTTATTTGCCAGGTTAATGAACGAAAGGCATGACCCGGCCGTCCGCTACCAAAGATAGCGTAACCCGCTACCAATAAGTCCGCCCCAGCTGCCGCGGCTTCGGTAATCGTTTCCCGATTAATTCCACCGTCCACCTCAATTAAAAAGCCATAGCGCGCCTGCCAGGTTTGGGCCCGTCGTACTTTCTCCAGTGTTTCAGGAATTATCTGCTGACCACCAAACCCCGGATTGACTGTCATAATCAACAGGTGATCAATTTCATCTAGATATGGTTCGACTGCATCGAAACTGGTCGGCGGATTTAGCACTAGACCGGCTTTGGCTCCCAATTCCCTTACCTCACTCAAATCATTCCGTAAATTTTGAGCCGATTCAACGTGTAAAATCACCGTATTGCTACCGGCTTCGATGAACTGCTTAATAAAGCGTTCTGGCTTCTCGATCATCAAATGGGTTTCGAGATGCAAATTCGTCACGCGCCTAATGGCTTCCACCACCAGAGGCCCGATGGTAATATTGGGAACAAAGTGTCCGTCCATAATGTCCAGGTGCAGGCGCCGCGCACCTGCCTTTTCGACCAGGCGAATATTGTCTTTCAGTCGGGCGAAATCAGCTGACAGGAGGGAAGGTACAACTTCCGGAATTGGTTTTTTATGGTTCAACTGTCACCTGCAAATCAATGTTAATGGGATTATCATATAAACCGCCGGGCTTAGGCGTCTGATCAATCACGGTATATGGATTAAGATCGGTAGTCGGCACGTAACGAATAATGCCGACTCTAAATCCGGCTTTCCGAATACTAGCCCGCGCTTCGGTCAAGCTGAGTCCAATCAACATCGGCACTTCGAGCTGGCGGCTGGGCGCGCCTTTGCTGACCACTACGGCGACTTTGGTGTTAATACTAACCATTGAGCCTGGCAAAATAGACTGTTCACTAACCACTCCTTCCGGTATTTCGGAGGAATAGAGATAGGTAACCGAATCGAGAACTAACTTATTATTTTCCAGAATGATTTGAGCGGCTTTCAGAGCGCGGCCAACTAAATTAGGCATCTGCACAAAACGAGTACCACCGGTAACTATTAACTTAACAACGCGTCCCTTTTTAACCATCCTGCCAGGAGGTGGCTGTTGATCAATTACAATTCCCATTGGGAGGTTACCGCTCTCGATTGTATCTACAACCTGCACTTCGAAACCGTTGGCATCAAGTATTTTGATGGCTCTTTCAGAAGGCATCTTGAGCACATCTATCATAGCTACCTCCTTGCCATGACGAACATAGGCAGGCATCAATATTTTATCAAAAACCAGAACCAGAACCACACCGACCGCTATAAAAGCCGCTATGAATCTTAACCAGTTGCGAACTTTATTAGACATTTTCTCCCGATTACTTCAATTCAAATTTTTTACCAAACGCACTGCAAAACTGCCCGTCAATTTATGTTTAAAAGGCAAAACCGTCACCGCGCCCCTCTGATCACAAAATTGTGGATCAATATACTTGATAGCCGAGTCTACCGCAAAATTCGTATGACGCTCCAGAAACATTTGCACCGTTGCCCAATTCTCTTCCGATTCAATAGAACAGGTGCTATAAACCAAAACTCCTTGGTCTCGGAGGAATCCAGCCAAATGTTCTAATAGTCGAATCTGCAAAGCTTGAGCCCGCACTAAATCCTCCGGCCTGCGATTCCAGCGCAAGTCCGCCCGCCGCGCCAGAACGCCGGTGCCGGTACAGGGTGCATCTATTAAAATTTTGTCAACCATCGGAAATTGCGCCTCAGCGGCATCACTCACACTGTAATTTAAGGAATCAATTCCTAATCGGCAGGCGGATTCTTTAATTGACTCAATTTTCTTAATCGTGCGGTCATTTGCCAAGACATTGGCCCGGTTGTTCGTCAATTGCGCTATCATAGTGGCCTTGCCGCCCGGAGCCGCACAGGCATCTAATATACTTTCGCCAACCTGCGGATCCAATAGGCGCACCGCTAGTGACTGACTATAATCCTGAACCGAAAAGTAACCGCACTTGAAATATTCACTTTTAAGTAAGTCACCCGGTCGGTTAACTTGAAAAAACACGATTGGTTCGGTTTCATGCACCTCAATCCGGTATTTTTCAGCCTGCAGTTTTGCCTCTAATTCCTTCCAATCAACGCGCAATGGGTTATGCCGAAAAAAAATCGCCTGATAAGTATTATTAAAGGCGAGCAAATCAATCGTGTTTTCATAACCATAAACGTTTAGCCATTTCTCTACTAACCAGCGCGGATGGGAAAACTCGATTGCCAGCGCCTCTGGCAACTCCAATCGTGCCAGACTTTCCCGCCAGATGGTTTCTTCCGGAATGTGTCGCAAAACACCATTAATCAAAGCCGCTAAATCCGGGCGCTGGAGCTGATGAGCGGCCGCTACGGTCTCGTTCACCGCCGCGTGCCGTGGCGTTTTCAAAGCTACAATTTGTAACACTCCTACCCGCAATAAATTCTGGGCAATTTTTTCCAGGGGTTTGGCTGAATTATCCCTGGTTTGCTCAATTAAATAATCCAGCAAACGTTGATATTGGATAGTACCTTTTACCAGAAGATAGATAAAATCGCAGTCCGGCGAGCTGAAATTATTAATCCTGAGAAATGCGTCAACGGCTGACTCGTAATTATAGCCGGTGGCTGGCAGAGTATTCAAAATCATAACAGCGGCGGCACGAGTATTCACGAGGCAAACTTATCTCCTACCCGCCCCACGAAACCGCATAAAAATTCAGTAGAAGGCAAGGTTTTGCGCCCTTCAAATTGCAGCTCTTCCAGCTTTAAAACTCCTTGGCCAGTAAGCACACTCAGGTTGTTTTTATCGCACTGGATGATTGTGCCCGGTTCGCCTGGGAACTTCTCATCTGTGACGGAAGCGCGTAAAATTTTCAATCTTTTACCTTGAAAAAAGGTAAAAGCTCCAGGAGTAGGCGACAATCCGTGAATTAGGTTTCTCAAGTCACTAGCTGGCTTGTACCAGTCAATTTCCCCGAGTTCAGGAAAAATTTTGGGGGCAGGCGTCGCCAGACTTTCATCCTGGGGCGTGCCCTTTAGAGTTCCGGTTTCCAGACCATCTATAGCCTCGACGATCAAGCGCGCACCTATTTCAGCCAGGCGGGGCGCCAGTGTTCCATAAGTGTCTGAGGGTAGAATTGCAACTCTTTCCTGCAAGAGAATATCGCCGGTATCAATCGTCGGCTTTATCTGGAAAACCGTTACGCCGGTTTCTTCCTCACCATTGATTAACGCCCAATTGATCGGCGCCGCACCACGATAGCGTGGCAGGAGGGAAGCGTGTAAATTAATCGCGCCCCGCGGCGGAATCATAAGCAATTCAAGCGGCAAAATCCGAAAGGCAACTACCACAAAAAGGTCAGCCGCCAACTGTGCAATTTCACCTAAAAAACTTGGTGATTTAAGCGAATCCGGCTGTATAACCGGCAAGTTTAATTCGCGGGCAACCTTTTTTACCGGCGGTTCCTGAAGGCGACATCCACGTCCACAAGCCATATCCGGCTTGGTGACTATTGCCCTAATTTCATGCCGCGAGCCGGCTATCATTCTCAAGGACGGCACGGCAAACTCCGGTGTGCCCATAAAAATTATTTTCATCGGAATTCACTCAATATCTTTGGCAAACTTGCCTTCAGCGGCGGCATTCTTAAGGTGCTTCAGCTTCGACTTCAGAAAACTACGCTTGAGGGGACTGAGACGGTCAACCATTGTCAATCCGTCAAGATGATCAGTCTCATGTTGAATTACGCGCGCAACCGTATCCTTAAATTCTCGTTCGATAATCTTGCGCTCCCGATTTTCATACCGCAGGATAATTTTTTCAGCTCGCGGTATTTGTTCGCGGATACCAGGCAAACTTAGACAACCTTCCTCGCTGATTACTTCACCTTCCGCCTTGATTATTACCGGATTGATAATGACTTCCCGCCCTAAATTTTTCTCTCGTATAGAAAAATCCGCTACGAAAAAGCGCAGGTCAAGTCCCACCTGATTAGCCGAAAGACCAACGCCGTCATCGTCATACATCGTTTCCCACATATCGGAAAGAATACGGTCGAAATCTTCCGGTAAATCATCAAGCGGAGTCAGCTTCTTGTGCAGAATCGGACTCCCATAAAGATAAATCGGGAGAACTGCCATCGCCTATGAAACTACTTTTTCCTCTACTTTGCTGGCAACGGCTGAACGAGATACGTTAATCTTGACATCTTTGGCTATCCTTACGATCAGGATGTTTTTATCCTTCACGCCCTCGACTTTGCCGTAAATTCCGCCAATAGTGACTATTTCGTCGCCCGGCTGAATTTCCTGCAACATCTTGGCTTTTTCCTTCTGTTTTTTGGCCTGCGGGCGAATCATCAAAAAATACATTAATAGGATGATCAGCAGAAACGGTAACAGTGAAAGAATGGGATTGGACGTTTGAGTTCCGGCGCCTCCGCCCATTGCTCCAGCATATAACACACTATTCATATAACCTCCATTTTTGTTACAATTTTAATTAATCTATGCGATAATGGCAACCGCGACTGGATTTATTCAAGCGAGCTGCATGTAAAACCAGTAAGGTCGTCGTGGCGGCATTGCGCAAACCGATCAGCTCATCGTTCAACTGGCTATGAGCATAAAACTTTTCAATATCTTGTTGTAAGCGCCACAAAATTCCGCTGGCGCGATCTAATTTCTTGGCATTGCGGACAATGCCGACATAATTCCACATAGTATGTCTGATGGTCAGGCGATCCTGCTGAATTAAGTCCGGGTCGAGTGGCTCGGTTTCTTTTTGCCAGGGAGCAACTTGAGGAGTAATGATTTCGTCTTGCTTGATTCGTTCGACACAATCGCGTCCCGCCAGTGTTCCAAAAACCAAACATTCTAGTAGAGAACTACTTGGCAGACGGTTGGCGCCATGCAAACCGGTACAAGCCACTTCACCGACCGCCTTCAAACGTCGAATCGTGGTATTGCCCAGCATATCTACCGCCACTCCTCCACATTCGAAGTGAGCGGCTGGTACGACTGGAATTCCTTCGGTGGCCATATCTACCTTCACAGACAGACACTTTTCGTAAATCTGCGGAAAGCGTTGCTTCAGCCAATCGGCGCTTTTGTGAGTGATGTCCAGATAGACAAAATGAGCGCCGGTGCGGCCGATTTCCTGCATGACGCTCCGGGCTACGACATCGCGCGGCGCCAGTGAACCCATTGGGTGATAACGCGGCATAAAGTCTTCGCCGTCCTTATTCCGTAAAATACCACCCTCGCCGCGCACTGCCTCGCTAATTAAAAAACGCTCATCTTCGGTTGAAAAAAGCGTAGTCGGATGAAATTGGACGTACTCCATATTCATCAAGCGCGCACCAGCCCGGTAAGCCATAGCATAACCGTCACCGCGAGCATGATACGGATTCGAAGTATGCAAATACAACCGCCCCAGTCCGCCCGAAGCCAAAATTGTTTGCTTAGCTAGAATGGGATGAATTTCACCGGTGTCTTGAAAATACACATAGGCTCCGGCACAGGTGCTCGGCTCATAAATATGAAGCGGATTCAATGAATGATGCGCCAGAGTTATTAAATCTACACACGTAGTATTCGGTAAAACCTCGATATTGTCGGTCTGCCTGATTTTCTGGTGAAAACGCTCCTGAATCGCACGACCGGTATAATCCTTCACAAAAGCAATTCTCGGGCGGGAATGAACTCCCTCGCGGGTCAGGTCAATATTACCCTCCGGCGTCCGATCAAACGGCACCCCCAGTTCGTTGATAAGTATCTGCTCTATCAACCGCGGTCCGTTATTATAAATTTCTGTGACTGCTTTCTCATTGACCAATTGCGCACCTGATTCCTGGAAGTCCGCAATATAATCCGCCAGGGTGTCGGCTGGATTTCTATAAATAATACCACCCTGGGCATAATAAGACGATGAGACACTGGCATCCTGATTAATAGTCAATAATACGACCTGCAATCCGGCTTGAGCTGCGGCATAAGCCGCCGAACAACCCGCCAGACCGCCGCCGATTACCAGCACATCGGTTTCACGATAAGGTTCAGCGGCTTTCATAGTTTCAACTCCAACATTCGTTCCACGGCCAGAAGCGCGTTGGCTCTCAAACTGTCATCTGCCACCACTTGATTGACCAGACGGCCGTCCCGCAGACATTCCAATTGATAAAGCAGGTGGATAGGTGTTATCATTGCCATTGTTCGGCAAAATGAATCCTTTTCTTGCAATAAAATAACCTGACGGTCCGGCAGCTGCCGCGCCAGACGATAAACTAAATTGCGCTCAGTGCCAACTCCCCAGGCACTGCCCGGCGCCCCAGCGGTAACAGTTTTAATTATATATTCAGTGCTCCCCATAAAATCAGCGTTTGTTGCCACCTCTTCCGGACATTCCGGGTGAACGATAATTTTAATGCCCGGAACAGTTGCGCGCAGTCTATCAATATCACTCTTGGAAAAAGCCTGATGCACATGGCAAAATCCACTCCAGATTATCAGACGTGCTTGCTTAAATTGCCGTACAAATTCGTCATCAAGTGGTCGTTTCGGATCATACATAACGATTTCCTGCGGCGGAATTCCCATTTTCAAAGCCACATTACGGCCAAGATGTTGATCGGGTAAGAAGAATACTTTTGGCTTTTTTGACCAGGCCCATTCCAGAGCCCTTGGCGCATTGGATGAAGTGCAAACTATACCGCCGTTCTGACCACAAAAGGCTTTCAATTCCAGCCGCGAGTTGATGTAAGTTACTGGAATCAGTTGATCACCGGTAATCGCCTGAATTCTTTGCCAGGCAGTTATAACACGGCCTATATCAGCCATCTCAGCCAGCGGACAACCAGCATCTACATTCGGTAAAAATACTTTTTGATCAGGCGCGGTTACTAAATCAGCCGTTTCCGCCATAAAATGTACCCCGCAAAATACGATGTACTGGGCATTGGTTTCGGCCGCCCGGCGTGACAGAGCAAACGAATCCCCGACGGCATCAGCCTGGGCGACAATTTGATCGCATTGATAATGATGCGCCAGAATCAGCAGTTTTGAACCAAAATGCGCCCGGATCTGGGCGATGCGTTGCTCGATTTCTAGCTGAGACAACTGCGCCATATCGGGCGGTGGATAAGAAACATTAAGATTCATCTATGTTACAAATACTTTCTGATAATGACTTTTTCAAAAATTGAAGCATAAGTTACACACTATTTGTGTCATTTTCTTCAAGATGTTTCCGGCGGCGTTCGGAGCGACGCGCTTGGTTTTCGAGTGAATGATTGGTCTCTTCGGGATAATCACGAAAAAATTGTGTTTGCCAATTCTCATAGTCACCCCTCAAAATCGCCTGACGTGCACGGCTGACCAGTTCCATAAAAAAGTGGACATTATGAAGAGTATTCAAGCGCAACCCGGTCATTTCGCCATTCATAAAAAGATGACGAAGAAAAGCCCGGGAAAAATTGCGGCAAGTATAACAACTGCAATCTGGATCAGGCGGCGTAAAGTCCATTCGATATTGACTTTGTTTCAATACTATGCGGCCTTTCCATGTATAAAGGGTCCCATTACGGGCATTGCGCGACGGCAAAACACAATCAAACATGTCAATTCCCCAGCCGATAGCGCGTACAATATCTTCCGGTTTACCGACACCCATCAAATAACGCGGTCTTTTTTCCGGCAATTGCGGTGCAACTAAAGATAACATTTCGAACATCTGCTCTTTAGGTTCACCTACCGCAAGCCCACCAATGGCATAACCATCGAAATCCATTCCAGTCAATAACTTTATACTCTCCGCCCGTAAATCGGGATATACCGAGCCCTGTACAATTCCAAACTGATATTGACGATGACCGTATAACGGTTGCAATTTAAGAAAATGTTCCCGCGAGAGTCGTTCCCAACGATGGGTGCGCTCCAGGGCCTGTCTGGCATATTCGTATTCGCAGGGATAGGGCGTACATTCGTCGAAAGCCATTACGATGTCGGCGCCGAGCGTGCGTTGAATCTCCATAGAAATTGCCGGAGATAAACGATGTTCCGAACCGTCAATATGCGAACGAAATACGATCTCATCCTCAGTCAATTTACCGAGATGCGCCAGGCTAAATACCTGATAACCGCCGCTGTCAGTCAACATCGGCCCCGGCCAGGCATTGAAGCGGTGCAAACCGCCAGCCGCTTGAATTACATCCAGTCCCGGACGCAAGTAAAGGTGGTATGTATTGCCAAGGATAATCTGAACGCGGCACTCCTGGAGTTCCGCCGGCGTTAGAGTTTTGACTACTCCACTTGTCCCAACCGGCATAAAAACCGGCGTTTCAACCGTCCCGTGATCAGTAACGAATGTCCCGGCTCGGGCTTGGGTCTTAGTATCGTTGGCAATAATATCAAAAGACAGTTTATTATTTACTTCAGATCCTTGGCGAGACTTACTTGGCATAGGGAGTTTCTGCCTTCAAAAAATTAAACCGAACAGTTGATTTAGCGATTCTAAGCCGGTAACTTTGGACTGCAGGCTTTTTTCTAAAACTTTTAGCCCCGACTTGGGCACATAGACCGTGGTAAAACCAAACTTGAGCGCCTCGCGCACCCTATTTTCTAAAAAAGGAACACTGCGGACTTCACCGACTAACCCAACTTCGCCGATGAAAGCGGCTTGCGGTTCGAGCGGTACATCTTTAAAGCTCGACGCTACGGCAGCCGTTACACCCAGGTCAATTCCCGTTTCGTCAATTCTAAAACCGCCTGCCAGATTAATGAAAACATCCTGTGTACGCAAAGGCAAACCGGTGCGCTTCTCCAGAACCGCTACCAGCATTACAAAGCGCCGGTAATCAATCCCATTAGCCGAACGTTGCGGCGTGCCATATGATGATTGTGTCACTAACGCCTGGGCTTCTATTAGAAAAGGGCGCGTGCCTTCCATACTGACCGTGACAGCCGAGCCAGCAACATGTTCCCGGCGCTCCGCTAAAAAGAAACCGGCCGGATCGTCAACAGCTATCAACCCATGCTCTTTCATTTCGAATATTCCGACTTCATTGGTCGAACCAAAGCGGTTTTTAACCGCCCGAAGGGTACGATAAAAATTATTTTTATTGCCTTCCAGATATAAAACCGTATCTACCAGATGCTCCAAAACCTTCGGCCCGGCAATCATACCATCTTTGGTAATATGACCGACAAAAACAGTGGTTATATTTAACTCCTTGGAAAGACGCAGAAGTCGCCCGGCGCACTCGCGCACCTGAGTTACACTGCCCGGGACATTTTCAAACTGATCGGAGTAAACGGTTTGAATCGAATCAATCACAACTGTAGTCGGACGCTGGTTCTCTATTTGATCTAAAATATTTTCTAGATTATTCTCGCAGGCTACCAGGATTCGATTGTCGTTAATTTCCAGCCGCTGAGCGCGCAAAGCCAATTGTTCCTCGGATTCCTCACCGGAGAAATAAAGCATGCGTTCACTTTGAAGGCGGGCGATAACTTGCATAATTAGAGTTGATTTGCCAATGCCGGGCTCGCCGCCGATTAACACAACCGAACCGCTAACGAACCCACCGCCCAGCACGCGATCAAACTCGGTTAAACCGGTGACTAGCCGCCTGGTCGGCGCGGCACTTGCCTGATTAAGCGGTACTAAATTACGCTGAACTCTCTCGCTACCGGCCGTTCTCGGTTTCTTCTGAACTTGCTCGGCAACCATCGAATTCCAGGCGCCACATTCCGGACATTTGCCCACCCATTTGGGCTGAACCGAGCCGCATTCATTGCATACAAAGACATTTTTCACTTTACTTGGCATTTATTCTCCTTCCATTTTTTATTTTCAATATTGCTAAGTATTTATCCTTGTCGTACAAAAATAGTCCGCCGAAAATAATGAGCATCCCACCGATTTCACGCCAGGTAACGATTTCATTTAACAACAAAGCACCAATTAAGGTCGCAAAGATCGGCGAAATGAAATTAATGAAAGTCAGTTTAATTACATTAATCTGTTTCAAGAGATCAAAGTAAATAGAAAATGCCAGCGCCGAACCGAATAGACCGAGATACACGATCGCCCCGATATTCTTGAAATTCCAGACCATTTCGCGCCATTCGCCGCAGACCGTTGCCCCGATAAAATTAACAAGCGCGGCAATCAACATCGCCATCGCATTCAACGTCAAACTATCATAAGGCTGTGAACGCGTCTTGAGCAAAACATTCGGCCAGGAGGATACGACTACCCCAAGCAGGGCAATCAAACTGCCCCATAGCAATTCCCGACTAAAAACCAACTTTTGATCAGAAAGAATAACTACCACTCCCCCCATAGCTATTAAAATCGCCAGCGCTTGGGCTGAGCGTAAACGCTCTTCAGGTAGCATAAAATGAGCAAATATTCCGACCACAATCGGCATAGATGTCCATAAGATCGAAGTCAGCCCACTTGGGATAAATTTTTCCGCCCAATAAGTACAGAAAAAACTTAGCGCCATAGTCAATAGACCGACTATTAAGTAATTATGCACCGATACTCGGTCAAAGGCAATCTTACGGTGTTTCCAGAGAATAATACCGCCCAGCACAAGTGCCGCCACGCTGAAACGTAACGCCAGTCCTACCATAAGTGGTGTTTGATCGAGACCTATCTTGATTACCGCCCAGGTAGTACTCCAGATAAAACAAATAAGAATCAGTTTGAAATATTTCATATTCGATTTTTATAATTAATAACTCGCTAAACTAATTAGCGCCCACTTTATGACCAAGCATTTTTAAAGGTAAATGAAAAATTGATTTAGAAGTCAGTGTCGAGACAGAAATACCACCTCGGACTATAAGTTCGATCGAAGTCAAATCGCCAGGCCACGTCGATCTTTAAAACAAAAATTCCTAGGTAAATGCGCGCTCCGATACCATAGCCGGCCACCAGATCATCCATCATAAAACCGCGATAAGAATCGTTCTTGAAAGGATGGAATTTATTATCATACCAGGTCGAACCGAAATCTAAAAAAGTCACGCCTTGAATTCCCCCAATCGTGGCCGGTAGCGGCCAACCCAGCGTGAGTTGCTTAATAAATGGATAACGGAATTCCAGATTGAACAGAAAATAGCGATTACCGGCTCTTTCATAATATAGAGCGCCTCTCAAGGGCGTAATAAAATCCGAAAAATAGATGTTCTCGACTAGCGTTGAATCAGTGACGAAAATGTCATTGCGGTAATAATAATTTACCCAATTATCCTCACCACCGAGAAAGAAACGCTGAGCATTTTTACCGTTACTGAAACCGGTCGAAAGGCGCAAACCGAAAGAATAATCCATATTTAATTTCAAATAGCGACGAATATCCGCCTGAACACTATAAAATTCCAGACTGTTGGCATTGTATTTCGGGCTGGCGATGAAATCCACCCGCGCCCGCCAGCCGTCAATCGGATATAGATAACCCCACAGCGAATTATCAAAAACATACCCGATCCGTGGTAAGATCGTATTAATTCTATATGTGTAATACTCTTCTCCGGTCAGAGTGAAAATGTATTTCTGCTCCACATTATAGGAAGTGATTCCCAGCTCCGTTCTCGAAAAATGACTCGAGGGACGCGATGCGGCAAAATCGAGCCCATAATTTCTCAAGCGAAACATTGTAAAATATCCGTAATTCCAAAAGTTTGCCGTATGAAATCCGGTTATACCCCAGTTAGTACGCTTGGCAAGGTACATATAGGATAAATAATAATCGCTATTTTCCAGGTCTATATACATCTCAGTTCCTAATGCCAGCTGATGATTGCCTAGAACGTCACTAAAATAAAAAACCGTAGTGCCTTGCAAACCCCATAGGTTGCTGTATCCGGCCTCGCCATAAGCCACATCCAGCGAGAAGTTGGTTTTATACGGAACGACCGGATATCTGCCACTGCTGGTTGTCTGTCTAATAGTATCCTCGCTCGCTATACCTGAATCAGGAACATCTTCGTCAGGCTCTTTGCTGGTTTCATAACTATACATCGGTGCAAATATATAATTAGAGAAATCCCCGGCCGCGATCACATTCTGCCGTGATCGGGGTTTTACTTCCTCTTTACTGGGGAATTTGAATCTTTCGTATTTCTCTGGATTTTCCCAGGATTCCATTAAGGCTTTAGCATAAACTGTCGGTTTAATTTCCTGACGTTCATTCCATAGTTGTAAAGGATTACTGATCGAATATACATCCCAGCCTTCATCAGCATAGCCCGCAAATACTAAACGCAGGTCGTCTTTCGAGATACTGGGTTGAAAAACACCTGTCAGCACATTGGTAATCGCGCCGCTCTCGCCGGTGGACATATCCCTTATATATATATTGTAAATCCCATGATAATCGGATGTATAAATAATGGCATCGCGGGTATTTGCCCAGCACGGATAATTTTCATTCCATGGCGAATCGGTCAAGCGGGTAATTTCTCCAGTATCTAAATCAAGACAAAATAGATCAGTTTGAAAACATTTGGCATTTACAATCCAGGGTAAATTGGGCAAACTGTCTATTTCCGGGGTTCTTTGAGAAACGAATACAATTCTCTGGCCGTCCGGCGACCAGGCTGGCTCAAAGTCGGGATACTTATCATTTATCAGCTGAGTGAGGGATTTTTTCTTAATATCATATAAATACAAATCGGTTTGGCCGTTTTTCAATCCCACGAAGGCTATAGAATTGCCTTTTGGTGACCAGACGGGGGTAAATACTTCCTCCAGTTCTTCGAATACGAAACGCTGACGTTTTTTAGTGTCTACATCAGCAATAATAAGAGCGTCATGACCTCCGCTCTTGGCCGCCAGGGCAACTTTTTTGCCATCCGGCGACCAGCTCAGGCGCGGATTGAGCCACTTCAATTCCTCGAGGTCTGGTGTCCGCTGACCACTGACTAGTCGTTTAATTACTTTACCGTCAACTGCCGAAATTAAATAAATATCGGCATAGCCATTCCGATCGGACATTATAGCAACTTTATCACCGAGGGGTGAGATGGCTGGTGCCGTATTGAAATAATTTTTCAATTTCTTATGGTCGGTCAACTTCAATGCTATTTCCTCAATATCACGCCGATCGGCTACGTCCGGCCAGTATTCCGTGCGCATCCAGCGATGCCATTTGTCAGTCAGTTCCTTCATATCCATACCGATCGCGGCTTTCAAACCTCTATCGGCGCTACCTTTGCTTTTCATTTGAGCCCATATCTGACCAATTTTCTCGATTCCATATTTTTCGGCAATAAAGCGATAAACCGAATTGCCACCCTGATAAGCTGAATAATAATCGAGTTCTTCGATACTGGGAATATTGCTATTGAGCGCAATGTCGCGCATTATCAAATCGGTTTGAGCTGTCCAACCATAGGCAATGTATTCGGCTAAACCCTCACTCATCCAATCGGGGATACTCAATCGCACTCTGCCGGAGACCACACTTTGAACATTTCCACCATAAATCATATCGTTAATGACTACGTGCACCAGTTCGTGCCGGATCACGTGCCAGAAATCGAAGTATGAGCCTTCGAAAGGCACGACCGCACGATTCTTGAAAAGCTCGGTAAATCCTCCAATTCCTTCATACAAATATGAAAGAGTCACATTAGTTTGTTGAAAATCGCTATGCGAATTATAAACTATTAAAGTCACGCGCTTGCGCAAGCGCCAGTTCAGCACTTTGCAAATATCCTTTAGGGCTTGTTCTCCGACCGGAGCCGCAAATTCGGCTAATGATTCTCCCCCTTCATAAAAATAAATATCCATATTTTCAGACTGCAAATACGACCAATTGAATGTATCGTATTGAACCTTATTTTTACCGTATTGAGAAAATCCGGCGGTCGTCAAAATCAGTAGTAAAAAAATTGATATAAGCTTCTTTTTCATAAAATTTTCAACAAAGCACCAATCACGTTGTTCCAATCTCAACCAAAAGTAGATAATATTTCGACTTTTTTCAAGACAGACATATAATATCGAACTTTAGATATTTAATTTGGGTGAAGGTTAATCACTTGGCATTTCTAACTTTGTTAGATTCTCAATTTTCAAGTAGATGGATTACCTTTTTCCTTGATGAATTTCTCAATCCGTTCCTTAAGAATATCGCGGGTAATCCTGAAAGCCATTAAGCGCCGTTCCTCACTACCAATGACCCGGATCGGGTCATCTGTCAACCATTCTATTCGCTCGGCATTGCCGGGAAAGGTCGGGCAACTCAGTGCGGCAACTTCACATAAAACGACTACATAATCGAAGGATTGATCGCGATACACATCCATGTGTTTTGAATACTGAGTATCACTTGGAACACCAATTTCATCTAATACCTGTCTGGTAAAACGATGAATTCCTGCAGGTGAAGAACCGGCGCTGAAAACCTCAAACTGATCACCTCCCAAGTGACGCAGAAGAGCTTCTGCCATTTGACTCCGCACCGAATTCCCAGTACAGATGAAGAGAACTGATTTTTTCACCATTTAACTGACTCCTAACAGATTCGACTACCTCGTAAACTCTAAATTAACGACCGAATATATTAATTTTTTCCGAACAATAATATATTGTCTTCACACTGACACCGAATTTTTCGACAATTCGATTACCCAATAAAACATCTTGAACCATTTAGACAAGATCAACTCTATTTTAATTCCAAAATTCAAAGGCATTACATTTTTTAACTAATAAATTTTATATTTGATTCTAGCGATACGAATTTATAAGTTTGCACTGATTTGGTCCAAAAAAGTAAACATAAACAAGAATTCTATATCCATCTTTGGAGGCGGTTTGAAAAGACGCGAATTTCTCAAAAAAAGCGGAGTCTTAGCAGCGGGAATCGTTACGGCTCCGGCGTTGTTTGATATGGCAGGCTATTCTAAAACCATACCTATATCGGAAACACAGGATCTAGAAAGCCTGTTTAACATTTCAGCCGTTGAAGCCGAGAAACTTCTCCAGCAGGCGCTTGCCTGCGGGGCGCAAAGCGCCGACCTTTTCTTTGAATACCGCCCCAGTTCCAGCTTGCGGATTGAGGACGGAATCATCAAGGACATCCAGTATGGCATTATTCTGGGAATGGGAGTCCGCGCCATCAAAGGCGATCAAATCGGTTATGCCTACACCGACGCGATAGATTTTCAAAGCATGAAGCGTGCGGCCGAAACCGCCGCTAATATTGCCAACAGTAAGAGAAGCCTCGAAGCCATTCGTTTCCAGAAGGTACCAACCAAAAATCTGTACTCAGTCAAAATTTACAGTATTGACACGGACCTCAATCCCAAAATTGCTCTGCTCAACGAAGCCGATAAGAGCGCCCGGCAATTCAATTCTCGAGTTTCCCGCGTGATAGCTTCATTCTCCGATGAACTGCGCCAGATTATGTACTTTGACTCAAACGGAAAAAAATTCCAAGACGTTCAACCACTGATGAGTTTGAGAGTACAGGTTATAGCCGAAGATGGCGCCCGACGCCAGGGCGCATCTGCATCACGCTCTGCCCGAGCGGGTCTCGAATTCTTCGAAAAACCGGAAAATACTCCCTCGGATATCGCTCGCCAGGCGGCTTCCACCGCCATTATCAATTTAGATGCCCGACCGGCGCCTGCTGGGCCGCAAGTCGTAATTCTCGGCGCCGGTGAAAGTGGAGTGCTGATTCACGAAGCCGTCGGCCATGGATTGGAAGCCGATTATAGCTATAAAAACCTATCCAATTACAGCGGAAAAGTCGGTCAGAAAGTAGCTTCCGAAAATTGTACTATCATTGATTCAGGCCTTTTCCCGAGCAAACGCGGCGCTCTCAACGTTGACGACGAAGGTAATTTACCTTCCTCTACGGTTCTGATTGAAAACGGTATCCTCAGGGGCTATATGCATAATAGCATTTCAGTCCGGATGATGAAGTCTAACCCTACCGGCAACGGACGGCGCCAATCCTACGCTTATCCGCCTCTGGCTCGGATGACCACGACTTACTTGCAAAAAGGAAACTACGCCCCTGAAGAAATCATCAGCTCCGTGAAAAAGGGGGTTTTCGCCAAAGGCTTCAGCGGCGGGCAGGTCGATACTATTAAGGGCGATTTTACTTTTGGAGTCACCGAAGCCTATTTGATCGAAGACGGCAAATTAACGGCGCCGTTGAAAGACGTTACCTTGATTGGAAATGGTCCGGATACAATGAATAAAATCCTGATGGTTGGCAATGACTTAAAAATTTCGGACGGCACCTGGTCCTGTGGTAAGGACGGGCAAAATGTTCCAGTCAGCGTCGGTAATCCCACCGTAAAAATCAGCGAAATCACCGTTGGCGGCTCTTGATTGTGAGGAAAAATATGCAAGAATTATTAAAAATAGCTGAAAATGTAATCTCCGAGGCGCGCCGCGGGGGAGCCGATGAAGTGGATGTGCTGGTCAATAATTTTACCAACACCAACATAAAAGTCCGCCTCGGCAAAGTTGAAGAACTACAACAATCTAATCCCCAAGCTCTCGGTATCCGCGTTTTCAAAAATAAGCGCAAAGCTCTGACTTATACCAGTGATTTACGCCCGGAATCCATTTCCAAAATGGTGCAAAAGGCTCTGGAAATTGCCCATATTTCCAGTGCTGATGAATACAACGGTTTGCCAGAGAATCAATTGCTCGGTAAAGTTCAAACCGACCTTAAACTTTACGACCCCGAAATTGCTCGAATTCCTACCGAGCGCAAAATCAAAATGGCTACCGAGCTGGAAGATCTCGGTCTGAAACAAAACCCACTAATCACTAACTCCGGCGGCTCATTCTGGTACGATTCTTATGGTCAGTCCATTCTGGTCAATTCGCAAGGTTTTTCCGGCTCGCAGGAATTTTCTAGCTGCTCGCTTTCTTTACAACTCGTCGCTGAAAAAGATGGCGTAAAACAGACTGATTACTGGTGGTCAGGCCAGCGGGCTTTTGACCAGCTGGATTCAATTGAGTCCATCGCCAAAAAGGCTGCCGAGCGCACCATCCGGAAAATCGGCGCCCGCAAACCAACCACGCAAGCTGTTCCGGTTGTCTACGATCCTCAAGCTGGCGCCGATCTACTTACTATAATTGCCAGTGTGGTCTTGGGCAGTGCCATCTATCGTAAAAATTCATTTCTGGTTGATAAACTCAATCAGCTCATAGCAGTCGAAGAATTGAATATTATTGATGACGCCACTTTGTCGGGCGGTATTGATTCCCGCTACTTCGACGATGAAGGTTTACCATCACGCCGCAATATCGTCATCGAAAACGGCGTTCTGAAAACCTATTTATGCGATTGCTATTCGGCTCGCAAATTAAAGTGCGCCCCCACGGGAAGCGCCCGACGCGGCCCGCATACCGACCCGGCGCCATCAACTTCCAATTTCTTTTTACCAGCCGGAAAATATTCACCGGAAGAAATTATCGGTTCCGTCAACAACGGCTTATATTTAACTGGCTTAAATTGGGTCGGTATTAATTACGTTACCGGCGACTATTCGCGCGGAGCCGAGGGAATCTGGATCGAGAACGGCAAACTTGCCTATCCAGTTCAAGAATTTACCGTAGCTGGCAATGTATTGGAAATGTTAAAATTAATTAGTATGATAGGTAACGACCTTGAATTCCGCGGCTCTATCAATGCCCCATCATTCAAAATTGATCGAATGATGGTCAGCGGTCAATAGGAGTGAAAAATAATGAAAATCGTAGTTTGTGTCAAAGTTGTGCCGGTTTCTGATTCAATCATCAGGATCGCTCCCGAAAAAACAGCAATTGACCTGGTCAACATCAAATTCGACCTAAATCCTTATGACGAATTCGCCATCGAAGCCGCTGTCCAATTAAAGGAAAAAAACGGCGGCGAGGTAATCGCACTTTCACTTGGACCTGAGCAGGACAATGTCAGCCTAAAACGCGTGTTGGCTCTAGGGGCCGACCGCCTGATCCATCTGATCACCAGTAACAAAGCACTCAGCGATCCGGTAGCCGTTGCTAAGGCACTAGCCGCGGAAATAAAGCCGCTCAGTCCGGACCTGATTTTTTGCGGGAAACTTTCTATAGACACCGGCAATGGTCTCGTCGGTCCGCTGGTAGCCCGTCTGCTCGATTATCCTTTCCTGACTGGTATATGTGAACTTCAGGTCGGAACAGACCGACTGACAGCCGGTAAAGACACCGAAGAAGGACGAGTCATCTACGAGAGTTCCCTGCCCTGCTTACTGACTACCGAAAAGGGTTTGAATAAACCGCGCTATCCCTCGCTAAAGGACATTATGCTTTCCAGAAAAAAAGAGGTTATTTCGAAAAACGTCACCTTGTCAGAGGGGCTCTCCGAAATAATACAACTTTCCGAGCCCGCACCACGGCCGGCTGGAACGATTCTGGGTCAGGGTGTAGATGCGGTACCAGAACTACTCAGGCGCCTGCGCGAAGAAGCCAAAGTTTTATAATGGAGAATCCTGATGAAAATCTTTACCTATATTGAACCAGAAAACGAAAATATATCGAAGAACAGCGCCGCCTGTTTGACGCTCGGACATCAGTTAGCCGACTTGTCTAATGGCAACCTGACTGCTATCGTCCCGACTCAGGAAAACAACGCTATTCAGCGCGAGTGCGGTCGCTATGGAGCTGACCGAATAATCTTTATAAAGAACCACGATAAATATATCCCGGACGCGACTGCGTTAACCATCGGTAATATCTTACTCGAAGAAAAGGGTGATATTCTCATCCTACCGGATCGACCGATTACCCGTGACATCGCGGCAATCACCTGTGAACTGGATGGCGGGTCTATAGCCGTGGATTGTTTACAGGTCGATCTCGACTTAGAACAAAATCCAATTGTCCGCCGAGCTATGTATGGCGGCAAGGCACTGGCCGATTTAAAATTATCTAAAAAGCCGGCGCATATCACCATTAGAGCTAACGTCATCCCACCGCAGGAGAATACACGTTCGGCAGAAATTATCAACTACCAGCCACAGCCATCTACTGTTGCCCCCAAAGTTAAAATCTGCGAAATACGCTCAGTTAGTTCTAAACGACCGGCGCTTACCGATGCCAAAATCATCGTTTCCGGAGGCCGTGGCATCGGCGCTCCAGAGAATTTTCACTTGATCGAAGAATTAGCCGATGCGCTGGGTGCCGCGGTCGGCGCCAGTCGGGCGATCGTCGATGCCGGTTGGGTACCGCAAACTTTCCAGGTTGGTCAGACTGGTAAGACTGTTTCACCCGACCTTTATATTGCTTGTGGGATTTCCGGCGCGATGCAGCATGTTGCTGGAATATCTTCCGCAAAATACATCGTCGCTATAAACAATGATCCCGACGCCCCAATATTTAAAGTCGCTAATTATGGAATTGTCGCCAATCTTTTCGAAATTATTCCGGAAATGCTTAAACTACTGAAAATGTAAGATGAATAATTTAGATGATAAACAACCAGATACTGTGATTGCCGTGGATGCAATGGGGGGCGATTTTGCCCCGGAAGAAGTAGTACTCGGCGCGGCCCGCGTTTCCGTCGAAACTCCCATTAAGATCATTTTAGTTGGCGACCAATCTAAAATAGAACCGATTCTCGAACAAACTGAACACCATCCTCAACAGATCGAAATCGTTCACATCGATCAATATATTACTAATGACGACAAGCCCAAGTCCATCTTATCTAAAAAACCCCGAGCTTCAATGATAATCGCCTCGCAACTTTGCGGTAGTGGCAAGGCCCAAGGTATGGTCTCAGCTGGCAATACCGGTGCTTATATTCTTTCGTCTATCAAGTACATTCCACGTATAGAAGGAATCCATAAAACCGCAATTGCCTCCGCCATTCCCACTCGCAATGAACAGGGAAGAGATGATCCATTTTCACTTCTACTTGATGTCGGTGCCAATATCTATTGCACCGCGGAGGATCTAGTACAGTTCGCCATAATGGGTAAAATATACACTTCGGCTGTCAAAGGTATAAAAGATCCAACCGTAGCGCTACTCAATATTGGAAAAGAGTCTTATAAGGGTGGCGATGTTCTTTCCAGTGCTTATGATATGCTTAAATCTATCAAAAGCATGAAATTCATTGGTAACATCGAAGGCAATGAAATTTCAAAAGGCGTAGCAGATGTCATCGTTGCGGAAGGTTATGTCGGCAATATCGTTATGAAGACTATTGAAGGTTTTGGTGAAACCCTTACTCATCTAGGGCGCTATGCTTTCAAACACCGTTTTATCTGGATGCTCGGTTTGCTAGCTCTTTCCAGTGGCATTAAACAATTGAAAAAGGCTACCGATTATTCGGAATATGGCGGCGCGCCTCTTTTAGGATTCCAAAAAATCGTCATCAAGGCCCACGGCCGCAGTCGTGCCAAAGCCATTACCAATGCTATTAAAGTTGCAGCTAAGACCTATCACGATAATGTTTGCGAAAAAATGGCTCTCGAAATTGCCCAGTATGAAAAGCTATTTCAACGCAAAAATTTAACGAACTGCGAGCAATTGAATCTCGATCAATAAGATAGAGTTTGGTTGACCGTTTTACTGAGATCGGTTGACACTATTTAATCAGGAAGGAGCAATCTATGACGAAATTTTCTCTCGTAAAAAGTGCCGCCGTTTTGGGAATAGACGCCTACATTGTTGACGTTGAATGTAATTTAAGTAGTGCGCAATTGCCAGCTTTTATTACGGTCGGACTACCAGAAGGTGCCGTTCGCGAAAGTAAAGAAAGGGTCTGGTCCGCTCTAAAGAATCTCGGCTACTACATTCCGAGCAACAAAATCGTTGTCAATTTAGCACCAGCCGATATAAAAAAGGAGGGTAGTTCCTTTGATCTACCGATCGCAATTGGTATCCTGACAGCGGCCGACCTGATTAAAAAAGATAAAGTTGACGATTATATTTTTCTGGGAGAGCTATCCCTAGACGGAATGCTTCGTGAAATTAAAGGCGCCCTGCCAATCTCCGTTTCAGTACGCAATTCCGGAATAAAGGGCATTATCTTGCCGGAACAGAATGCCCGC
Organism: Fidelibacterota bacterium; assembly: GCA_035448825.1. GTDB lineage: Bacteria > Fidelibacterota > UBA2242 > UBA2242 > UBA2242 > JAGNGI01. The sequence goes on along the minus strand of DAOTJS010000002.1, from coordinate 201,422 downwards.
GAGGCCGCTATAACTGGGGATCTGGAAATAATCGGCTTAAAATCACTCAGCGATGTAATAGACTTCTTGGAAGATCGTTCTCACCCGGAGCCAACCCACGTTGATGTGCGGGCACTTTTTGAAGAACATCGCCAATACCAGATTGACTTTTCAGAAGTAAGGGGTCAAGAAAACGTCAAGCGCGCCCTCGAAGTCGCCGCGGCCGGTAGCCACAATATAATCATGATAGGTCCACCGGGTTCGGGTAAAACAATGCTGGCTAAACGCATTCCGACTATTCTGCCAAATTTAACTCTCGAAGAAGCCCTCGAAACCACCAAAATTCATTCCGTAGCCGGTTTGGTTCCATCTGGCCAGGGCATCGTTGCCACCCGCCCGTTCCGGTCTCCCCATCATACGATTTCCGATGCAGCCTTGGTCGGCGGCGGTAAGTATCCGCGCCCGGGTGAAGTCAGTCTGAGCCATCATGGTGTACTCTTTCTCGATGAATTACCGGAATTCAAAAAAAACGTCCTCGAAGTAATGCGTCAACCGCTTGAAAATGGTTATGTTACTATCTCGCGAGCACTACTCTCTTTGACCTATCCGGCTTCATTTATGCTGGTAGCCGCTATGAATCCCTGTCCCTGCGGCTATGCCACCGATCCTCATCATCAGTGTACCTGTACTCAACCACAAATCCAAAAATATATGGCGCGCATCTCTGGCCCATTATTAGATCGAATTGATATTCATATAGAGGTTCCGGCTGTTAAATTTTCCGAACTTTCATCAAAAGCACCAGGCGAACCTTCGTCAATTATCCGAGAACGTGTGCAAGCCGCTCGCTTAAAACAAACCGAACGTTTTGCAGGAATTAAAGGGGTTTTCGCCAATGCCCATATGGAATCTCGCCTGATAAGACGTTTTTGCCCAATAGATAAGACCTGTGAAGACCTCTTGAGAAATGCTATCAATAAGCTTGGTCTAAGTGCCAGGGCCTATGATCGGATTCTGAAAGTATCTCGAACAATTGCCGACCTAAGTAACTCCGACAAAATTCTACCCGAACACATCAGCGAAGCTATCCAATACCGCAGCCTCGATCGCCATCTGTGGCTATAAAATTTACTGAATATTCTGGGACAACTTGGCTTTCAGATCATTAATCTGACGGGCAAAAATCGAGTCGCTTTGCAGGCGTTCTTCTACCCAGCGGCAGGCATGTACTACTGTCGAATGATCCCGTCCGCCAAAATATAATCCGATAGTTTTAAGCGAAAGACCGGTAAACTCACGCGTTAAATACATCGCAATCATACGTGCTTCAGCAACTTCTTTAGTACGCCCCTTCCCAACCATTGAATCCAGATTTATCTTATAGACTGTACTCACTGTGCTTTGTACATTCTCTATTGACAATGCCGATGAGTGACGCGTCCCAAGAATCTCGCGCAATACCCGCTGGGTAAGGTTAATGTCTATATCCACTTGTAACAACGATGAATAGGCTAAAAGTCGGATCAGTGCACCTTCTAATTCCCTTATGTTGGATCGAATGTTCATTGATAGATACTCGATTACCTCATACGGAATATCCAGACCGTCGTCGTTGGCTTTCTTCTGTAAAATAGCAATTCTGGTTTCTAAATCAGGCGGCTGAATATCAACGGTCAGGCTAGACTGAAAGCGGGATAACAGACGTTCTTGTAAACCGCGCAATTCCATCGGCGGTTTGTCGGTAGTTAGAACAATTTGCTTATGGCGCTGATATAGATCATTAAAAATATGGAAAAATTGCTCCTGCGTTTGTTCTTTATTCTGAAAAAATTGAATGTCGTCCAGCAGGAGCATGTCAATATTACGATAATACCGCGAAAATTCTGTAGTCTTGTTATTCTGAATCGCCGCAATGAAATCTAGGGTGAAAGTATCACTGGAAACATAGATTACCTTCCTGGCTCGGCCGTTACTCAGGGCTTCATTGCCAATAGCCTGGAGTAAATGGGTTTTGCCCAGGCCGGTGCCACCATAAATTACTAGCGGATTGAAAGAAGTGCGCCCGGGAGCGCTGGCTACAGCCATCGCGGCTGCTCGAGCAAATTGGTTAGATGCACCCTCAACGAACGTATCGAATACATAACGTTCATTTAAACGGGTACCTTGCTCACGTGCACCACTTTTATATTCGGTCTCGTCCGCCGAAGAACTGGCATTTCTCTGGTTATGAGCGGTTGATGCTCCTGGGAACTTATCCGATTCCTCACCTAAAAGGACAGTATAACTTACACCGAAACCGTTACCGGTTATTTCCTTGATAGCTTTAAGAAGCATATCACGGTAATGATTATCAACCCATTCGTAAAAAAATTTATTAGGAACCTGCAAAATTAGAGTGTCATTGGCAAGTGAAATGGCTTTCATTGGAACAAACCACGTTTCAAAAGTCTGCTGAGGAATCTTTGTACGTACATATTCCAGGCATTTACTCCAAACATCACCGCAAATTAAGGAATCAGACATATAAATTACATCCTAAATCAAAGTTATCAACATAAATACAAAGCATTTAAAGCCATTTTCATAACCCGCTATTTGCTAAAAATCCAATCATATAGAAAATTGAGTTCGGATAAATTCCAGAAAATGTACCGAATATTTCCCGAGTATAACTATAGGAAAATCCACCGAATAGATAAATCGGTGCAACCTTGTTCTTTGAACGCTTTGGGGTTTCCAACAACAGGTTGAGCATTTCATAATATTAACAAGTTATCAACACAACTATTTTCTTTCACATCATAAAGTAACCGCTTACCGTTAATTAGCAAGAAAAAGTTTAACAAAATCCTAAATATTGTTGCCTCTCTTCTCTGTAACATTTTAAGGTATAATAATTTGCTTGGGGAAAAATATTTTTTAGCTATAAGTGATAAAAATTTGATAGTTGTGGTTATAAGGCAAATAAACAGGACTTTCCGCTTTATTTATGACATTGATAATCAAGTCAAAAAAGTTAAATTAAGCCGATTTAAGTAACAATAATATCAATGAGGAAATATGAAAAGAACTTATCAACCCAGTAACCGTAAAAGAAAAAATGATCACGGTTTTAGAAAAAGAATGAGTACCAATGGTGGCAGAAAAACCCTCGCCAGAAGACGCTCTAAGGGGCGCAAAATCCTATCGGCCTAATCTACCCCGCCACGAAAGGCTTACCAACTGGGATAAACGCGCTAAAATTATCTTTAATGGAAAGCCGTTAAAATATGACTCAATTTACATTTCTATCTTACCTCAAACTGATTGGAAATTATCTATTGTGATAAAAAAATGTTGCGGTAATGCCGTTCAAAGGAACATGTACAGGCGAAAAATTAGAGAGGCTTTTCGTCTCTGTAAACCTCATTGCCGACAACCGGTGGCAGTCGCCATTACTGTTTTTAAAAAACCTGATAATTTGCAAGTGAACACCCTATCTCAATTTCTGATAAATCATATAAAATCACAACTGGAATGAAAATATTTAACACATTGATTATTTTAATCATAAAAGCCTATCGCCTATTGCTGTCACCTCTTTTCCCCGGCAATTGCCGTTTTACTCCGACTTGTTCCCAATATGCTATAGATGCTTTTACTAATTTCAATTTTTTTAAAGCCGCTTGGCTCTCGATCATTAGAATACTAAAATGCCATCCCTATCACACTGGAGGTTATGATCCTCTCCCAACCCCAAAGGAATAATAATGGATAGAAAATCAATTATCGGCTTTGTTCTCATATTTATCATAATATTGACAATGCCATACTATTTTAAAATCATTTCCAAGAATCCCCCCGAAACCACCTCGGAAAAAGTCGTTGAACAAACCCCTACTCTCAATACGGGTGAAACTACTCCAGCGAAATTGTCCGAATCAAATCTCCAAAGTAATTGGCAACACTTGAATTCCCAGGGACAACAAAAACCCGACACACTCACCATTGAAAATGATCTTTATCGTCTTAAAATATCCTCGCGCGGAGGCGGTACAATCACCAGCGTCATTCTAAAAAATTACAACAAAATCATCGGTCGCGATACAAGTCTAGTCGAAATGATTCCGTCTTTTGAGGCAAAACGACTTTTCATTAAGTACCTAAAAAGCAACGGCGATTCAGCAATCATTGATCAAAATTTCCAGATTGTTACCGAACATCAGGCAACCGGTAAAAATTATTATAGAATTTCCGATGGTGATAGTCTTACTATCCGATTTCAATTGACATCCGACAATAATCCGATAATTTCGCGCACTTTTGTCTTTTATGGTGACAAATATTTCATCAATTCTTTTAATGATCTTAGTGGCATCCTCAATGAAATGGCTTCTGATAAATATGAGTTAGTCTGGGAAGGTGGAATAGCATACACTGAAGCCATGATTAAAGAAGATGTCTCCTATTCACGGGCCTCGGCTTGCGTTGGCGACGAAATTGAGAATCTGGACGTGAAGCAGGGCAAAACTGCCATGGCCGGCTTAGCGGGTGCTACCTATTGGACGGCGATCAAAACCAAGTATTTTGTCGTCGCTTTAATACCTCATCAGCCCGCAGAAGGTTATCTCCTGACAGCTTCTGGGATTCCATCACAGGGCAAAGATTTCCAGAAAAAATTCAATATGTATATGACTCTCAGTGCTTCTTCCGAAAAAGCGGTTAAGATTTATCTCGGACCACTGGACTACAACATAATCAAAGGCATTGCTCCCAAGATCGAACGTTTGATGAACTTTGGAGCCAGTTTAATTCGGCCCATAAGTATAGGAATCTTTTGGCTTTTCACGAAAATGCATCTATTAATTCCTAATTATGGCTGGGTATTGATCATATTTTCTATTTTATTAAAAATTGTCCTCACTCCCCTGACAAATAGTTCCACGCGCTCAATGAAAGAAATGCAAAATATCCAACCGCAACTCAACGCTATTCAAGAAAAATATGCTTCCGATCCTCAGCGCCTTAATAATGAACGTCTCAAATTGATGCGCGAACATAATGTCAACCCCATGGGAGGCTGTTTACCACTCTTGCTCCAGATGCCGATTCTGTGGGCGCTTTTTATCGTCTTTCGCACCACGATAGAATTACGTCAGGCGCCTTTTATTTTTTGGATCACCGATTTATCTGCACCGGATACAATTTTCACTCTACCATTTCCAATTCCAATTTATGGTAGTCAGGTTAATGTTCTGCCTTTTATTATGGCAATTTCGCAGCTGGTTCAGCAAAAAATCTCCGGAGCTTCTGGTAATCAACAGCAGAAAGTAATGACCTACTTTATGACTATCTTCTTCTTCTTCTTATTTAACCAATTTCCATCTGGTCTAAATTTATATTATACTCTTTACAATATTCTGTCAATCGTTCAGCAAAAATATTTTCCTCCCAAACCAAAGCCCAAGAAAGTCCGTAAAACTACTTCCCAAACCCTGCGCCAATACCAAACAAAGATACGCCGTCGCTGAATGAATTTTACCAAGAATTATGGCCTCCGAAAGTACAATAGTTGCCCTTTCAACTCCACCTGGACTTGGTGCGCTGGCAGTAGTGCGTCTTTCCGGTCCAAAATCACCGGGTATCGTTCAAAAATTAACCCAAACCACCGCCCAACTTAAACCGCGAATCGCTCAACATGTAAATTTGTACAGCAACGATGAGTTAGTTGACGATGCAGTTGTAATTTATTATAAAGCGCCCAATTCCTATACCGGTGAAGATTTAGTCGAAATCAGTTGCCACGGCAGTCCATTCATTATTAATAAACTGATTGAATTATGCCTCGCGCACGGGGCCAGGCTGGCTCAACCTGGAGAATTCACGCGACGCGCCTTTCTCAACGGCAAATTTAATTTGACTCAGGCCGAAGCTGTAGCTGATTTGGTTTTTAGCCAAACTCAAGCGTCGCATCGAGCCGCCATCCAATCGCTGGCAGGTTCAATTGGTAAAAAATTCTCTGAGCTGCGCAACCAAATCATCGAACTAATATCTATTCTGGAATTAGAATTAGACTTTGCGGAGAATGAAATAGACAAAATACCAGCGAATGAATTGATAAAATCTATTAGTAATATATTGAAAATTAACAATAATTTGCTGAAATCATATTCTTGCGGTAAAATATTGAAGCAAGGCGTACTGGTACCGATCATCGGGCCGCCCAATAGTGGTAAATCAAGCTTGCTAAATGCTTTTTTAAACGAAGAACGCGCTATCGTTACACCTTATCCGGGAACGACCAGAGATTCACTCGAGGAGGCAATTCAGGCCGGTGGTTATATTATTCGACTGCTTGACACGGCTGGGATCAGGAAAACCAAAAACCCAATCGAAAAAATTGGCATTGACCGCACCAAGGACAATATCCAAAAGGGCGATATTATCCTGTTCGTCGTTGATGCTACTCAACCAATCCAAAGAGCGTGGACAGAATATTACAGTTCTAAAAATACTATCGTTGTTATCAATAAAATTGATATTGCCTCCCAAAAGAGCTTGACGAGGTATGAAAAGCACTTCGCTCCATTTCCACATATCTTTGTGTCGGCAAAGAAACATCAGGGAATCCATAAACTCACCGAACTGATTGTTGATTCAATCAAGAAACAAGTAGGCGCTTCCGATAGTCTTATTATCACCAATCAGCGACACGCCACCGGCCTGCGGACGGCTAAACAATATTTGCTCACTACCCAGAAGCATCTAAAACAAAACCTGGCTCCCGAGATTCTCATTGCTGATCTTCGAATGGCACTCGACGAGTATGATAAAATCCTCGGAAAAACCTCTAATGAGGAAATATTGAACAATATCTTCCAGCATTTTTGCATCGGCAAATAGTGGTTTCACATGAAACAATTGGACTTTGATATCGCGGTTGTCGGAGGCGGTCACGCTGGAATAGAAGCGGCTTTAGCAGCCGCTCGCCTGGGACTATCAACTCTGCTTGTCACTCAAAACATTTCTGCAATCGGTAGAATGTCTTGTAACCCCTCGATTGGTGGCTTAGCTAAAGGTCACCTCGTCGCCGAAATTGATGCCCTGGGTGGCGAAATGGCAAAATTAATTGACCGCACCGGAATCCAATTCAAAATGCTAAATAAGTCCAAGGGGAGAGCAGTTTGGTCACCTCGGGCTCAAGCCGATAAAATTCAATACTCGTTGTTGGCCAGAAACACTTTATTAAATCAAGACCGGCTCACAATTCTTGAGGATACTGCCAATAGTTTGATCGTCAATAAACAGACTATAAATGGCCTCCATTTAATTCATAACGGAAACATTTTTTGCCGGGCGGTTATTTTAACTTGCGGCACTTTCCTCAATGGACTAATCCACATTGGTCTACAACAATCACACGGCGGTCGGATTGATGAAAAACCAGTAACCGGCCTTACCGAAGACCTTGCCAGATATAATATTCATTCTGGACGTCTTAAGACCGGCACGCCACCCAGGATTTCGGCCAGTTCTATAGATTTTTCCAAGACAATGCCCCAATATGGCGATCAATACCCTGTTCCTTTTTCATTTAGCACTCGAAATTTCTCACCACCTAATATTCCCTGTTTTCTGACCCACACAAATACAGTAACCCATAATTTCATTCTGAAAAATCTAGATCGCTCGCCGCTTTATTCCGGCATAATTAAAGGCATTGGCCCGCGTTATTGTCCCAGCATAGAAGACAAGTGTGTCCGCTTTAAAGAACGGATGTCTCACCAAATATTTTTAGAACCGGAGTGGAAAAATAGCACTGAATATTACGTAAACGGATTTTCGACCAGCTTACCCCTAGATGTTCAAATAAATGCCCTAAGAACCGTACCTGGTCTTGAAAAAGCAGAATTCATCAAACCAGGCTATGCCGTTGAGTATGATTTTTTCCCTTCTTACCAAATTAAAGATACCCTCGAATCCAAGTCGCTCAACGGACTTTATCTAGCCGGTCAAATTAATGGCACTTCCGGTTATGAAGAAGCGGCCGCACTGGGCTTGATGGCTGGCATCAACGCCGCCCTTTCTATACAAGGTCGCAAACCATTTGTTTTGCAAAGACACGAAGCTTATATCGGGGTTCTCATTGATGATTTAATTACCAAAAGTCCCAATGAGCCATACCGGATGTTCACCTCGAGTGCCGAGCACCGCTTGATGCTACGTTTTGATAATGCCGATCGCCGACTTGCTCAAAAAGGATATGAACTCGGTCTATTGCCGCAAAAAGTTTATGAAACATCTCGACAAAAAATAAAGATTATTGATGAAATCATTTCTTTTCTATCTTCAGAACGTATTTCGGCCGAGGCGGCTAAAGCTATATTACCCGGCACTGAGGCTAATTCCATACACGGGAATATTACCTTATATAAATTGCTTTGCCGTCCGGATGTCACGCTCGTTTCACTTAATCCTTTTTTATCGAGTGATATAAAAAACAAGCTCGCCTATTTCCCTAAGCTGACAGAAGAGATTGAGTGCGATGTCAAATATGCCGGTTATATTAAACATAGCCAAGCCCTAATCGAATCAATGTCAAAAAACGAAAATACTAAAATTCCACCAGACTTCGATTATACTGCGGTTCAACCTATAACTAACGAGGCACGTGAAAAATTGATTCTCTTCCGTCCGCAAACCCTCGGCCAGGCTTCTCGAATTCCGGGAGTTTCTCCGGCGGACATCGCGACGCTGTTTTTCCTACTTCACAAGCGTTCCGGTTTAACGTGAAACATTTAGACGATCAGATAAAAAATGTAGTTTCTGCCTTTTCTGAAAGTTCAGCTTTTCAATCTGCAGTAAAGGCTTGTTACCATTCTGGTACTGGATTTTCCATTTCGGGATTATCCGGTTTTATGATTGCTCTTTTTCTTTATGCTTTTTACCAAAATATTGGCAAGCCAATTTTATTAATTACCAACGATTCCAATGAAGCTGAATATATAAGGGATGATCTGGAGTTGTTTAGTCTGAATGGCTCGGTTTGTTACCTTCCGGAACCGCCAAATGCTTCCTACCTATTTTCTGACACGGAATCGCTTAATGCTTATTTCGCCAACGATACTCTTCAAAAACTCTCCTCCGGGGAAAATACGATCGTTGTAGCAACTTTTTCTTCGCTCAATAATAAATTTCCAAAGGCAAAAGATTTTATTGATCTCAAACGCACCTATCACGTCAACGAATTGGTCAATCGCGACGTTTTTATAGAATATCTTGTTCAACTCGGCTATGTCATAGCGCCATCTGTGGAGAGCCCATTTGAATATTGCATTAAGGGTGGCATTGTTGATTTTTTCCCTCCAGAATCTTTGCGCCCCTATCGAATAGAATTTTTTGGGGATACGATCGAATCCATTCGCACTTTTAATCCTGACTCCCAGCTCTCGATTTGCAATTTTTCTTCTTTCACGGTTCAAGCACCGGCCCATTCATCTCTTGATAATCAAAATTCCACCAATATTTTTTCTTACCTTAAAAAAGACACTGTAATTTTTTGTCTGCATGCTGAAAAATTGTCGGACTTAGAAGCGAAAGGTTCGGCCGACATTTTTTCTTGTTTGTCATCATATAAATTAATTAGTCATTACGACCTGCTTTCTGCAGATGTTGTTTTCCAAGTAAATCCTCAACCCCAAACTAATTCAATAAATTCTTTTAAAGAGCACTTATTGACAGTACTTACCTCTCAGCCAAACGCTCGAATCTTGTTGTTTTGCGCTAATTCAGTGCAGGTTGAGCGTCTTAAGGAATTATTGGGAGTGGACAAGTTGAGTTACTTCGTTTCATCTATTTCGGCAGGTGCAGAATTACCCAAAGAGGGGCTGTATTTTTATACCGACCACCAGATTTTCAAGCGCGAGCATCGAGTAAATTTTTTTAAAAAATACTCCTCAGATTTTCCTGTCGAAAAATTCAGCCCGTACGAAATATCTCCCGGTGATTTAATGGTTCATATCAATTATGGAATAGGTCGCTTTGCCGGATTGGATAAAATTTCAGCTTTTGGTTCAATGCGCGAATGTCTTTGCCTGGAATATGCCGGTGGTGACAAAGTATTCGTACCGCTCGAAAAGCTCAATTATGTTCAAAAATACTCCGGAAATCTCCAAAATCCGCCACCACTGAACAAACTTGGCACAACTGATTGGGAGCGTACTAAATTAAAAACTCGGCGCGCTATAGATGAAATTTCAAAAGAATTAATCGAACTTTATGCTAAGAGGTTGGGCGCTCCGGGTTACGCTTATCCGCCAGATAATGAATTGCAATTTTTAATGGAATCGGAGTTTTTATATGAAGAAACTCCTGATCAGCTTTCCGCTATTCGGGCTATTAAAGATGATATGGAAAAACCCCAACCGATGGACCGACTTTTATGTGGCGACGTAGGCTTTGGGAAAACGGAGGTAGCTATCCGGGCTTCATTCAAGGCTGTGTCCGGTTCCAAACAGGTGGCGGTGTTGGTACCTACTACCATTTTGGCCGATCAACATTATGCCGTTTTTAGTCAACGCTTACAGAAATATCCGATAAAAATAGCGCTTTTATCACGATTCGTACCACGCAAAATGCAATCACAGATTATTAGCGATCTTTCGGCAGGCAAAATTGATATTGTCATTGGTACTCACCGATTATTGTCAAAAGATGTCAGTTTTAAAGATTTAGGTCTATTGATTATTGACGAAGAACATCGTTTCGGCGTTAAAGATAAAGAGCGAATTAAATTTTTACGCGAATCGGTGGATGTTCTTGCCTTATCTGCGACTCCGATACCACGGTCATTAAATTTTTCCCTAATTGGAGCGCGCGATTTTTCCATTATCAATACCCCACCAATCTCTCGCCTTCCGGTAATCACTGAAGTCATCACCTTTGATATGAACATCATTAAAAAGGCGATATTGCGGGAGATGAACCGTGGCGGGCAGGTATTTTTCGTTCATAATGATATTAAATCTATTGCCGCTCTCAGTCATAAACTTGCTCTCGCTATTCCGGAAATCAGCATAGATTACGTTCATGGGCAAATGAACGAAAGGGAACTTGAAAAGACTATGGCGGCTTTCATTAAAAATGAAATCAATGTGCTGGTCACGACTACAATCATAGAATCAGGCATTGACATTCCCAATGCCAATACAATTTTCATCAACCAGGCTCATCACTATGGTCTCGCGCAATTATATCAATTGCGCGGGCGAGTTGGTAGAAGCAGTCGCCGGGCTTACGCTTATTTGATCGTTCCCGAGCCGTCTCGCATTAAACCGGACGCCCTCAGAAAACTCCAGACTATCAAGAAACACACCGCGCTCGGTTCCGGTTATAGCGTGGCGCTTCAAGACCTTGAAATACGCGGTGCTGGAAATCTTCTAGGTACTTCGCAAAGCGGTAATATAACAGCGATCGGGTATGAGCTCTATATGAAATTTCTGCGTGAGGCGCTTGATGAAATCAAATCAACCCAGCCAACCCACCCCGAAAAGTTTAAATCTGAAACCGAAGTGCTTTGTCCGCTTCCAGCCTTTTTCCCCGACGACTATATATCTGATTCTTCGGTGAGACTGGAATATTATCGTCAATTATCCCAGGCCGAGGAATTGTCTGCTATTGACGAGATCGCAGAACAAATTCGGGATATTTATGGCAAGCCACCATCGGAGGCTATGACACTTTTTAACATTAGTAAGATTCGTCTCTTGGCCTCATTACTTGGAATAAAAAAAGCCAATATTACCGATGGATCAGCCAGTTTGATCTGGGATGAATCATTCGTTCCCTCTACTGAAATCGAAATTATCAATGTCATACAAAAAACCGCCGCTGTTCTTGGTTTATCCTATAAGTTCAATCCTTTTAATACCTTATATTTGATCGTATATTTCAAAAATAAGTTTGATTTCGATAAAATTACTTGTTTCTTGAATCTGCTTGGTAGCACACTTAACTTATAGTGTATTTGTAATATTGTGAAAGATGACAAAACATAACCTCTTTCCCGAAGAATTTAATTTAGGTTAGAACCAAAACTTTAGGCAATCGTTAAAACGTAAGTTGTAGATTTTTTATGATAAATAATTTTAGTTGGGGAGATGTAGAATTGCGCAACCACATTTTATTATTTATGTTAATCTTATTCTGTTCTTTCTGTGCCAATCGCAAGGAGAATTATATTGCACGGGTTGGTAATGTATATTTAACTGATGAAGAGCTAACGCGGATGCTTCCTGATGGAGGTATGACTAAAAATATTGATAAAAATTACATTAACTCTATCGTGTCAACCTGGGTAAACAAAGAAATTCTCTACCAGAAAGCCCGCCAATATCATTTTGACCGTGAAGAGGGCGTGCGAGCGAAAGTGGCTGATTTCTATCGTGATTTGACTATAGATTCTTATGTACGATATTTTTTGCAAACTAACGTTACTGTTAGCGAAGATGAAATCCGTGATTATTATCTCAAGAATAAAAACAGTTTTACAAGGGATCGTGAAGAAGCAAAGGTCGTCCATGTTCTAGTACAGGATTTTAACGACGCTTTGGCGATCAAGTCGGCTATGACTACTCGTAACAAGAATGCGCTCGATGCTTTTTATAGCCAGTACAAATTTGAGACTTCTATTATCAAGCGGGGTGAATCTCTGGGAGAGATTGACCAAAACATTTTTGAAACTTCACCTCGTTCCATTATTGGTCCAATCGCTTCAAACTATGGATTTCATATTGTCGAGGTGCTTGCGCGCTACGCCGTAGGAACAACTCGGACGATTGATGAGGTTCGCGACGAGATTTGTCAGATGTTGACTCAGAAGAAAATTCAGGATCAGTATGACGCACTGGTTGATAGCCTTATCCAGAATGCCAACTACGAAATAAAAGATGAAAATATTTCTAATTTTTTAAGTTATATAGGCTCCAGATGAAAATCAATAAAACTAAAATATTCTTTCCCACAATACTCATTTCTACCCTGCTTTTCGCACAGACTATAATTGACGGTATTGCTGCGATTGTCGGTGAAAACATTATCCTCATAAGCGAGGTGGAGCAAGTAGCGTTGATTACGGCATCACAGATGAATATTGATCCTAACCGTAATGTGGCAATGTTCAATACAATCAAACGTAATGTCCTCAATTCTCTCATTGATGAGAATGTTATCCTTGAACAAGCTCGAATAGAAACTGTTGAGGTCAAAGATCGCGATGTAGAAAACGCAATTAATCAACGCCTTGATATGCTCGTTGAGCAGGTCGGTTCAGTCGAAAATCTCGAGTTATTGATGGGAAGCCCCATCAGTAAAATAAAAAAAGACTATCGTCCAATTTTTAAAAACCAGATGATTGTCGAAAAAATGCGGACAGAAAAATTTAGCAAAGTAACTATTTCGCGACCTGAAGTAGAAGCTTTTTACCAAACTTATAAGGATAGCCTGCCCCCAATTCCTCCGTCGCTTGATTTTAGCACAATTTTGTTCAAAGTCAATCCTGGCCCCGAAGAAGAAATGGTTGCCAAAAAATTAATTGATTCGCTCTACACCTTAATAAAAAATGGATATGATTTCGAAGAGCTGGCTAAAAATTACTCTGAGGACGAGGCTAGTGCAAAGTACGGAGGCGATTTGGGATATATAAAGCGCGGCGCCTTCATTAAGAGTTTTGAAGAAGTGGCTTTTTCGCTTTCACCTGGTGAAATTAGTAATGTAATTAGAACCGACTTCGGCTATCACATAATCCAGATGGTTGATCGAAAAGGAGAAAGCATAAATGTTCGTCATATTTTAATCAAGATAAAGACATCCGATAAAAATTTTGAAGACCGTTATCGCTTTGCCGATAGCATTCGTACTAAAATTATTAACAATGAAATTTCATTCGATTCCGCAGTAGTGAAATATAGCGACGAACCAAACGCTAAAACTACCCTAGGGCGCATCCGTCGTATTCCGCTAAACCAAATTCAAAATAGCGACTTTGTTAAAATTCTAAGTATTATGAATGTTGGAGATATTAGTCCTGTTTTTGAATCATCGCCAGGATACTATATTTTAAAACTTAACAACATTTATGATGATACCTGGCCGACTATCGAAAAATACGCATTAGAATTTAAAAAAAATCAATTATATCAGGAATGGTTAAGCAAGCTGAAAAAGGACATGTTTATTGATATTAAGGTCAATTATTGATTGTTAACACTATTTTAATTGTTGGTTAATAATTTATTTATTTTCTCGTCTTATCTATTCTATAGTGATTTTATCCCGGTTTATAGAAATCAACAAATAATCAACATTATATTTTTTAGTTTTACGCCTTTTTTTTCAGCGGCTTTTTTCTTGTTATCAACAAACTAACATCTACTATATACATAGTAAGTTTGTATATCTTTCAGTAAAAGATAATACGTAGAAAACTCTTTTAAATTTTTGGGTTAAAATACTTGTAAAATAGAGTATTTTTTGATAAAATCTCATTATGAAAATATTAAAAGTAAGGAGATAAAACATGCAGTTTTCTGTTAACCAAAATTTACTTCTTTCCAACCTTAATAAGGTATCAAGAGTAACACCCGCCAGAACTACCATGCCTATATTGAATAGTATTCTCTTTATGTTAAAAAACTCAAATTTAACTCTAAGAGCCTCCGATATTGAAATTACTTTAAGTACAACATTTCAGGTTAATGGACAAGAAGATGGAAGTATTGCGGTTCCTTCTCGAATTATACAAGAAATAGTAAGTGAGATTAGAGAAGGAGAACTAACTTTTGTTGCTTCCGAAGAAGGCGAAATAAAAATTTCGGCCGGTAAAGGAAAATATAAGATTATGGGAAGACCAGGGGAAGAATTTCCATCTTTACCGAATATTACCAACCAAAGCAATATCGTAATAAATGGTAAGATTCTGTCAAGGATTATTCAGAAAACGGTATTTGCGGTTGGCAAAGATGAACTCAAGCCTTCTATGACAGGTGTATTATTTGAAGTTAAACATAATGAACTCATATCGGTAGCAACGGATGGTCACCGTTTGGTATATATTAATAGAAGAGATTTTAGTTCACCGGAATATGAGCGACAAATAATCGTGCCTGTGAAATTCCTTAACTTGATTAATACCTACCTTACCGATGATAATAATGTTAATTTAATTATCAGTGAAAATCACATAATGATGGAGAGTAATTCGACTTTAATACTTTCCAGGATAATAGACGAACGTTTTCCGGATTATGAGAGCGTTATTCCAAAAGATAATGATAAATTATTGGTAGCCGATGTTGATTATCTGTCAACGGCTTTGAAAAGGGTATCCATATTTTCTAATAAGACGACTCATCAAATATCAGTCAACTTAAATCGCGAAACCTCGAAGATTAGCACAGTTGATTTAGAAACGATGTCATCCGCCGATGAGATACTTGATGTAAACTACGATGGTGAGGATATGGCAATCGGATTTAATGCCGAATATCTCCGTGAAATTGTCAGAAATATAGATACTAAGCAAGTAATGGTGAAGTTAAAAACCCCAGTAAGCGCCAGCCTGGTTTTACCGGAAAATCAGGAAGAAAACGAAGAATTGATTATGCTTTTGATGCCGATCAGGCTGAGTGAGTGATAAATTTTTACCATATCTTTTCTACTAAAGATGATTATTAATGGTATTGAGAAATTTGAGACTTGTAAATTTTAGAAAATATACTGATTCTGTTTTTGAATTTCATGAAAAAACTAATTTTATAAATGGAGACAATGGAAGCGGAAAAACATCCATACTTGAAGCTATCCATTACTTATCCCTGACAAAAAGTTTTCGCACGAACAATGATAACGAATCAGTTAATTACCAGAGTGACTATTTCAATATTTTTGGTGAACTTATAGACAATCATAACCAAAAAATTTTGTTTAATATGAATTATTCAAGAAAAGACGGTCGTAGTTTTTTATTGAATAAAAATATAATTAGAAGATACACTGATATTGTTGGTTATGCTCCTGTTGTTATTTTATCTCCAGGCTTGCAGAAAATTACAGAGGGTAGTCCCGCCGAACGCCGTAATTTTGTCAATCGGATAATATCGCAAACAGATCGTGATTACTTTCTAGCATTGATCGAATATCGGCGTCGAATTACTCAAAGAAATGTCGTCCTTAACCAATACCGAGAAAAAAAACATCTCCACTATGATGCTTATTTTGAAGCACAAGACGAGATTTTAGCCAAACTTGGCCAAAGGTTATTAATCGGGCGACAGGCATTCATTACAGATATGGACCCGATTTTAAAGACGGTTTTTTCAAGAATCACCCATATCAACGGAGAAATAGGCATTGACATAAAATATAATATCAAAGCTAATCCTGATAATTTTATTTATATGTTTAACCAAAACTTAAGAGATAAATTCAATCGCGATCTGATTACTGGCCGTACCTCTTGCGGACCTCATTTAGATGAAATTATTATCAATTATAATGGGAGAGACATTCGCCAGATCGGTTCCCAAGGTGAGCATAAATTAGCTCTAATATCTTTAAAATTAGCCGAGGGAATATATATCGAGAGCCGAAAAGCCGAAGAAATAATATTTTTATTGGATGATCTCTTTGCCTTTTTAGATAATAAACATTGTCGCAAAATTGTCGAGGAAATCGGCGACAAAAACCAGGCGTTGATTACTTCCACAGATGTCAAGATGTTACGCAAGTATGGTTTTCTTGATAATGTTAATAAATACAAGATTATTAACCTGACACCGGGAGTGGCTTGAAAATGGAATCCCTCGGTGCGGCTATTGCCAAAATGCTGAAGATTTATGGAATCGAGAAACCGGTTCGTCAGAATGAAGTTTTTTTCATCTGGCGCGACATTGTGGGAGAGGTCATTGCTAAGCATGCTACACCGGAAAAAGTCGCCTATAACAAATTGATTGTCAGGGTTGATTCACCGGTTTGGCGCAACGAGTTAAACTTTCGTAAAGAAGAAATATTAAAAAAGGTAAATAATCAACTAAAGAATGCTCAGATTAAGGAGATTGTCTTACGGTGAGTGAAATTAAGATAACGGACGCTACCACTGATTATGGTGCCGAAAAGATTACAGTTCTCAAAGGATTAGATGCGGTCCGAAAACGTCCAGCGATGTACATTGGTGATACTGGCAAACGCGGTCTGCATCACCTGGCTTTTGAGGTAATTGATAACTCTATTGACGAGGCGTTGGGTGGCTTCTGTAACCGGATTGTAGTGACTATCCATGAGGATAATTCGGTTAGCGTGTTGGATAATGGGCGCGGTATCCCAATAGATATTCACAAAGAGGAAAAGAAATCGGCTCTTGAGGTCGTGATGACAATTCTGCATGCCGGCGGCAAGTTTGATAAAGGTTCCTATAAGGTGTCCGGTGGACTTCATGGGGTCGGCGTTTCCGTAGTCAATGCGCTTTCGGAGTGGATGAAAGTCGAAGTGTACCGTGATGGCAAAATTTATACCCAAAGTTATGCTCGGGGAATACCTACCAGTGAAGTTCAACCAGTCGGCAAAACAAATAAGCATGGCACCCTCGTCAGGTTTAAAGCCGATGAAGAGGTATTCAAGAAAATAGAGTATGAATATGAGATCCTCGAACATCGCTGTCGTGAACTTGCTTTTCTAAATCGTGGTTTAGAGATCGTTTTGATTGATGAGCGCGATAAGAATGAAGGTAAGTTTCACTATAAAGGTGGGCTGGCAGAGTTTGTGGAGTTTCTGGACGAGACCCGTCCGGCTATTATCGAGAAACCGATTACAGCCGAAAAGGAAGAAGATGGCGTTTTTGTCGAATTTGCGATGCAGTATAATAATTCCTACAACGAAAACATTTTCACCTTTGTTAACAATATCAACACAATTGAAGGGGGAACTCATTTAGTCGGCTTCAAGACAGCGTTGACTCGTACCCTGAATAACTACGCTCAGAAGAATAATCTTTTCAAAAAAGAATCATTTCAGTTATCTGGTGATGATGTGCGCGAAGGTCTGACTGCGGTAATTAGCGTCAAAGTTCCCGAGCCGCAATTTGAAGGACAGACTAAAACCAAGCTCGGCAATTCGGAAGTCAAAGGCATTGTAGATTCGATCGTTTCCGAAAGCTTATCTGAATACCTGGAACGTAATCCCACTCAAGGGCGTCGGATTATCGAGAAAAGTCTGAATGCGGCTCGCTCTCGTGAAGCCGCTCGCAAAGCCCGTGAATTGACGCGCCGGAAAAGTGCGCTGGATATTGGGAACTTGCCCGGGAAATTGGCTGATTGTTCTACTAAAGATCCATCAATGTGTGAATTGTTTTTGGTCGAAGGCGATTCCGCCGGGGGTAGCGCCAAACAAGGGCGTGACCGGCGTTATCAGGCTATTCTACCATTGCGAGGTAAAATTATAAACGTTGAAAAAACACGCATTGACAGGGTTTTGAGTAACGAAGAAATCCGTACAATGATTACAGCCCTTGGGACCGGTTTCGGTGAAGACGAATTCGATATTCAAAAATTGCGCTACAATAAAATCATCATTATGACTGATGCCGATGTGGACGGTAGTCACATACGCACTCTTCTATTGACATTTTTCTTCCGCTACCTGCCCAAGTTGATAGAGGATGGACATATCTACATTGCCCAACCGCCCCTGTATAAAGTTGTCTATAAGAAGCAAGAATATTATGCTTACGATGACGATGAACTTGAGATTTTGAGCAAGAGATTTGCAAAAGACACAGCGGCTAAAATAGATATACAGCGCTATAAGGGACTGGGCGAAATGAATCCGGAGCAGTTGTGGAGCACAACGATGAATCCCGAAACCCGAACGTTATTGAAAATTACTATAGAAGAAGCCGCTGCTGCTGATCGCACCTTCTCTATTCTAATGGGTGGCGATGTTGAACCACGGCGACAGTTTATTCAAAAAAACGCTAAATACGTCAAGAATCTGGATATATAAAGAATGTCAGCACAAGTAAATATTGAATTTCAAAGAGATAAAATCGTACCGGTCAATATTGACGAAGAGATGCGCAGTTCGTATCTCGATTACTCGATGTCGGTAATCGTAGCGCGGGCTCTGCCGGACGTACGGGATGGGCTGAAGCCGGTGCACCGCCGAATTTTGTATGGAATGGCAGATTTAGGCCTAACTTATAACCGTCCCACTAAAAAATGCGCTCGTATTGTCGGAGAAGTGCTTGGTAAATACCACCCGCACGGCGATATGGCGGTTTACGACACCCTAGTTAGGATGGCGCAACCCTTCTCGATGCGTTATCCTCTGGTAGATGGTCAGGGGAACTTTGGTTCGCTGGACGGAGATAGTGCGGCGGCTATGCGTTATACCGAAGCCCGGATGAGTCGCATTGCGTCCGAATTACTCCGCGACATTGAAAAAGAAACAGTCAAATTCGTGCCTAATTTTGATGAGTCTCTCGAAGAGCCAAGCGTTCTACCAACAGCTGTTCCGGTGATTCTGGTCAATGGTTCGAGTGGTATTGCGGTTGGTATGGCGACCAATATTCCGCCGCACAATTTAGCGGAAGCCTGCGACGCCGCGATATATATTATTGATCATCCGGAAGCAACGGTTGATGAACTAATGCAATTTATCCCCGGACCAGATTTTCCAACCGGAGCTTTTATCCTTGGTAAAAGTGAAATTAAGCGCGCTTATGAGACTGGTAAGGGCGTCATTAAAATGCGCGCTCAAGCCTTTGTCGAAAATAGCAAGACCGGTAAAGAAAGCATCATCATTACAGAGATTCCTTATCAGGTTAATAAATCTAACTTGATAGAAAAGATCGCCGATCTGGTCAGAGAAAAGGTTATAGACGGAATAACCGATATTCGGGACGAATCCGATAAGGATGGCATCCGGATCGTGATCGAATTACGCCGGGACGCTTACGCCGAAGTAATCCTCAACCAGCTTTACAACCACACTCAATTGCAAGAAAGCTTCGGAATCAATATGCTGGCGTTGGTCAACGGTGTCCCGCGGCAATTGTCTCTGCGTGAGATTCTGCAGCACTTTATAGATTTCAGGCATGAGATTATCATAAAGCGGACGATATTCGACCTCAAGCAAGCTGAGGAAAAAGCTCATATTCTCGAAGGCTTGAAAATAGCGCTCGATAATATTGACGAGGTAATCGCTATCATAAAAGCCTCAAAATCTCCTGAGGATGCTAAGAATAATTTGATGGTTCGCTTTAAATTTTCAGAACGTCAGTCTCAGGCAATTCTCGATATGCGTTTACAAAAGCTCACCGGTCTGGAAGTCAATAAAGTCATCGAGGAATACAAGGAAACACTCAAACTCATTGAGAGACTGAAGTTCATTCTAAATAATGTCAGCGAACAGATGTTGATAATTAAAAATGAGCTGGCAGAAATTAAAGAAAAATACGGCGATGCACGTCGCACACAAATAATAACGGATGAAGGCGAGTTTTCGGTTGAGGACATGATCGCCGAAGAGGATATGGTCATTACCATTACTCACAATGGGTTTATCAAGCGCTTCCCGGTTGATGCTTCGCGGCGCCAGAATCGGGGTGGACGCGGTAGTCTGGGAGCGCAGGCTAAGGACGACGATTTCGTGCGCAATCTCTTCATTGCCAATACCCATGATTATCTTTTGGTTTTTACCAATAATGGGCGTTGTTACTGGCTGAAAGTTCACGAAATCCCGCGGGCTGGAAAAGGCAGTCGCGGTCGCGCCATTGTCAATTTAATCAATACTCAGCCGGGCGAGGAAGTTAGGGCAGTACTAGGTGTGAAAGAGTTCGATGATCAACACTTTGTTCTTATGGTCACCCGCAACGGCATTGTTAAAAAAACGGTTTTGTCCGAATTCAGCAATCCGCGCAAACCCGGCATTCGCGCAATCAACGTCAATGAAAATGATGATCTTCTCGATGTCCAGATTACAAACGGCAACCAGGATATTATTTTGGGAACCGCTTATGGCAAGTCAATTCGCTTTCATGAAAGTGATGTGCGACCTATGGGGCGTACAGCGGCGGGGGTTCGAGGCGTTCGCTTGAGCGGCAAAGATGATAGAGTTGTCGGCGTTGTAATTGTACGCAATGAAAGCGGCACTATTTTAGCGGTAGCCGAAAATGGTTACGGCAAGCGGAGCGACATCAAGGAATATCCGGTTATCAGACGAGGTGGCAAGGGAGTAATTACCCTAAAGACCTCCATTCGCAACGGTCGCATGGTGGCCCTGCGCGAGGTAGTTGATACTGACGATTTGATGATAATAACCGCCAAAGGCGTGTTAATTCGCCTGCCGGTTTCTACTATCAGGACCATCAGCCGCAATACTCAGGGCGTTCGGTTGATCCGTTTAGATGAAGGCGATACTATTTCGGCGGTAACACGGGTGGTGGAATCGGAAGATAGAAACAACGGCAATGGTAACGGCGATTCGGAAGAATCTGATGAATTATCCTTGCTCGATACAGACGAGACAGATGGTAACGACAAATCTGATGATTTTGAGTAACCAACCCCGAATGGATTGAACTTCTTGAAGTCGCAGACTATCCAGAACAACCTTTTGGTAATTAAAGAGCGGATAGCTCTTGCAGCTCAGAAGGCAGGACGCCGTGCCGAAGACATCCAGATTGTCGCTGTAACCAAAATGGTTCCCGAGCGGTTAATTCGTCAAGCTTATAATGACGGATTGCGGATTTTCGGCGAGAATCGCGTTCAAGAGGCTATCCCGAAGATAATGGCATTGAAAGATTGCCCGGAAATTAGCTGGCATATGATTGGTCACCTTCAGAGCAACAAAGTTCGGAAAGCCGTTGAAAATTTTGCTATGATTCAGTCGGTTGACTCAATTGATATAGGTAGTAAAATTGCCGGAATTGGCCATGAACTCAAACGTCAGGTCGAGATTTTACTCGAGGTAAATGTTTCCGGCGAAACCACCAAATTCGGTTTATCACCTGAAGAAATGTATTCTGTGGCGGAACAAATTAGGGAAATGCCGGAACTCATTTTACGCGGATTAATGACGGTCGGTCCATTGACAATTGACCGGGGATTGATCCGGCGAACATTTGCCGAGTTGAAAGTCAGTTTTGATAAAATTGCAGAAAGTCAGATTAATTCCGGTCAATTCAATCTCCTTTCAATGGGGATGACCGACGATTATGAGATCGCCATTGAGGAAGGCTCGAATATGATTCGCCTCGGCCGGGCTATTTTCGGGGAGCGGAAGACAATATGATTAAAACCAATGAAATCCGTGATCGCCAATTCCGTAAAGTGCTACGCGGCTATGACCCGGTGGAGGTTAAGTATTTTACCGAAATGCTGGCGGACGAATTTGCCCAGATGGAAGAAAAGCTGGAGAAGTTGGAAGCTATAGTAAATGAGTTCGACCAGACCCGCAAAGGCCGCGACAAAATTTTGAAAGAGGCTCAGGATCGAGCGGCTGATATAATTATGAATGCCGAGTCAATCGCCTCAGAAGTTGTTACCAAGGCGGAAAATAAAAAGAAGCAGATCCAGAATGCGATTGATAAGTTAAATCTCGAGCGGGAAAAATTAGTCCAGCGCCTGCAGAATGTGCTGAAAAATCAGGCGGCACTGCTTGCCTTGCTAGAAGAAGCACCGAATTGGGCGGAAGAAGACAATGACGGTAATGAGTTATCAAAAGAGAAATCCTGAAAAATTATGTCACCAAATAAAATTCATAACGCAATTGTGATAAATAAAGCTGTTTGCCCGAAAATACCGGAGAATAAATTAAGCTTTAAAATAGTTCCTCTCGATGATGACGCCGGTGTTAAAGCTTGGCGTGATGCTGTCCGTGCGGCAATTAAAAATGGAGCGGAGCGGTTTTTGTTGATAGGCCGAGGATTGCCAACCCAAAAGACCGAAAAGCTGGGTGGAATAGCAATTACCGACCAGATTAATGTTTCCGGGCAAAATCCCCTGGTTGGTCCCAACGACGAAGAATTCGGGACGCGTTTTCCGGATATGACGAATTTATATAATGCGCAATTAGTCCGGGATGTGCTTAACGCCGGCAAACAAGTCGGCCTTGCTTTACAGAAAGGTATTCTGCTCGTACCTGCTTCAATGACTAAATTAACAACTCTAGAAGAGAAAATAATAACGCAGAACGAAATCGCCGCACATTCGCAAGATGTTTTCGCGGGAGCGATTACTGCCAAGCATGCCGGACGTCAATGCGCCGGATTAATTCTGTTTACTGATATTGCTGGTGATAAATTGTTGAAATTACTCGCCTACCTTAAATGGTGATTGGTTTTAGTATTCACCTGACCTTTCACAACGACCGCGATTTTTTATCTCATTGTATTGTTATAGATTTCTAGCCGGAATGATCAGGCATAGTCGGAGATTAAAATTTATTTACTCTCAGTTATTCGGGCTTTTTCTCTTAATTATTCCAGGCATTGTACAAGCGGGCCGTCCGGTTACGATAAACGATTTCGCCAAACAAAAAACTATCCGGGCCTGGATTTATTTATCGGACGATGCCGACTATAATGAATATTTTACGCTACTCGAATACCCGGATAAAACCCAACATCGCCTTACCAAAACGGGAGCATTAGCCAAGAAGACCGCCTCTGATCTTGTTCCCGGCGAAGAATTACAGACGATAATTAGCTCGAATGTCACTCGCCTGCGCTATTATTCCCGCATTTTACGGGCGTTCAGCGCTGAAATTGACCAGAATAATTTTCAAGCTCTCACATCTCTACCGATTGTGTCTAGGATTGAATCGGTCGCAAGCTACGTCGCTACGATGCCGGACCTGCTGAAAACTTCCGATAGTTCGCTAACTAAATCAGCAAAAGCCATAAATGCCGCCTACGAAACGCAGCTTGTCCAACTGAATATTCCAGCGGCACAAGCTCTGGGGTTCACCGGAAAAGGTGTGCGAATCGGTTTTATAGACACTGGATTTTTTAAGGACCACGAAGTTTTTCGAGAAATTATATCGTCGGGTCGCTTGATAGCCGAATATGATTTTATCAACGATGATGGCAATGTCAGTGATGAAGAAACCAGCGATACTACAAGAAACGGTCTGCAAAGTGAGCACGGAACAGCCGTCTGGAGTTTGGTTGGTGGGTATAATCCACCTGTTTATCTTGGGGCGGCTTATGGTGCTGAATTTTTACTGGCCAAGACAGAGAGAATAGATACCGAAATTCATCGTGAGGAAGATGATTTCCTTGCGGCGGTGGAGTGGTGTGATTATTGGGGCGCGGATATTGTGTCGGTGTCTCTCGGTTATCGCGACGGTTTTGCCGATGGTTACGAGTATCCTTATGAGTGTCTTGACGGAAAAACCGCCATTACCACCAAGGCCGTCAACTGGGCATTTGAGCGCGGGATACTATTTGTCTGTTGTGCCGGTAACGACGCCCAAAATTTTGCCGATGGTGGACTACTCACGCCCGGCGATGCTTTTGGAGCATTGACCGTCGGTGCGGTAGATGCGCAAGGGAAAATAGCGTCTTTCAGTTCGCATGGTCCGACCTACGACGGCCGAATTAAGCCGGATTTGTGCGCTATGGGCGTTGCTACTTATTGCGCCGGTAATTCGCAAGGAGTATATCGGACGGGAAGCGGGACTTCTTTGGCGACGCCGCTGATTGCCGGCGCCGCGGCATTATTGCTGGAGAGTCAGCCGACGCTAAGTCCAGCGGAAATTATCACGGAATTGAAGCGTTACGCCGATCGTGCTCAAAACCCAGATCAAAAATACGGTTGGGGCATTCCGGACGTTTATCAAAGTATCGTCAGTTATCAACCGAAGAGCTTCCCGAGAACCGAGTTATCCTTTGATGAGATTTGGGCTTATCCTAACCCAACTAATAGCAACATCAATTTTTATTTTATCTGGCATAAAGCCACGCCTGCTACGTCTTCGGTACTTCTGCAAGTTTTCAATCTAAGTGGACAAGTCGTTTTTGAAAAAAAACTGACTGGCAAGTTTGGCGGCCAAAAAGAAGTAATCAATTGGAACCTGCGTAATCAATCCGGCAACCGCGTCAGTTCTGGAATTTACTTTGTATGCCTACAAAGCCCGGAATATTACAAGAAGAACAAGTTCGTCATTATGTACTAACCTAAATTTGACAACCTTTATCGCCGAGGTAAATCTAAGGCAGGTAGATGTATGGAAAACGAAGAAGTCGAGATAATCCGGAGAATACAAGGCGGCGATAAAATGGCATTCGCGCGGTTAATGGAACAATACGGAGAGCGAGTGATGAGTACGGCTTTGCGCTTTACTCGCAACCATCAGGATGCCGAAGACCTGTATCAGGAGACCTTTATTAAAGTCTATCAGAATCTGGGAAAATTTCGGTTCGAGAGTGAATTTTTTACTTGGATTTATCGTATACTGGCCAACCAGGCCTTCAATCTTTATAATAGACACAAACGTATGACCATAGCCGATCCCGGCGAAGACGACTATCTGTGGGAGACTATCCCGGCTGACGCTGAGGACGAAGCTGATCGGGTAACTTACAATCATTCAATACAGGAACAAATAGACGCCGCTCTCCAGCAACTATCTGCAAAACAAAGAGTGGTCTTCATTCTTAAACATTTTGAAGGGAAAAAAATCAGGGACATTGCGATTTTGCTCGAATGCACTGAGGGAACCGTCAAGCGCTATTTATTCCGCGCGACTCGCAAATTACAAACGCTTTTAGCTGAATCATGAGAAAGGGTTTAGATATGAAGCACAATAAACATTTTAAAGAACTTTTAATCCTTTACTTTTATAATGAACTACCGGAATTCGAAAGAGTTAGTTTTGAACAACATCTGGACGATTGTCCAGTCTGCCAGGCGGAATTAAAGCACCTGCGCAATATCGAAAAGCAGATCGCACGTGCTCCAGAACCAGTGCCCAGCGCCCGTCTATTGGAAAAAATGAATAAACAAGTAATGTTAAAAATCTCAAGTAGCTCGCGTAAACCGATCTGGGCAAAGATAAAAGCGTATTTTGAGAAAATGTTCGAAACGATTACGCTCAGTTTGGCGCGTCCGCGCTATCAGTTAATTGCCGCCAGTTTAGTCCTGATAATTGGTATTTTTATTGGGAGAATGTGGTTTAGCGCTGACTTGCGTCAACATCCAGAAACGCTGGCTAACTTTGTTAATTATAACTATAAATTCACCGATCCAGAGAAAGAAAATATTCAAAAAGCATTTACAAATTACCTTTTAAAATCTGGCGGAATCGAGGTAGCCGATTTGCTTCTGACCGAATATAGACCTAACCAGAGTGGATTAGTCGAAGTTAATGTCAGAGTAGAGAAAGATATGGCCATTAAAGGCGGATTAGACGATCCAACTATTCAAAATATGTTAATGTATGCCGCCCGCCATAATCAGAATGCCGAAAAGCGTCTTATGGCAATACGCCTTTTGGACCAGATCGAACCCAACCCTATCGTTGATGCTACTTTTGTGGCGGTTATGTTACACGATAAAAATGAATCGGTACGACTGTTAGCCGCTCAATTATTAACCAAACGGCAGATGACCGCACAGGCATTGGAAGCATACAAACTAGTTGCACTGCGTGATTCCAGTGCCTCTATTCGTAAATTGGCGCTGGAAAATCTAGTCCGCCAGGGTAGCCAGGATGTCGTGCCGGTGATAGCAATAATCGCGGCTCGCGACGAATCGGAAGAAATAAGACAAATAGCCCTAGTAGCTTTAGATAAATTTTATGATAAAAGCAATCAGGAACAAAGATAGAAAGCCGATCAAATGAAACCGAAGTTATCATTTTTAATCCTGTTAATGATGATCTCCATTGGTGCCGCTCCCGACCAGTTGGAATTTGACGGTAGGCAATATGTCGGCGACATCGTCAAAATTTTTGCTGTTGGTAGTAAGGGCGAACTAATTATGGAGCGTGTCAGCGGGGATGTCACAATCGAGGGCGAGGCTCGCCAAGACGTCATGGTAATTGAGAAATTCAAAATAGATGCCTATTCTGAAGCTAACGCTCGACAAATCCTAAATGAAGAAAAAGCACGTTTTCAGCAACGAGGCAATAAAGTAACCGTCACCGGCAAAGAACATTCACGCCGCTACTCCAGCGATTTTATCGTAAAAGTGCCTTTTAACTTTAATACGACGGTTCAAACTTCGGGTGGCGATATTAGTATTACTGAAGTCATAGGACTGCAGAATCTTAATACCAGTGGTGGCGACATTGAGATTAGCGAATGTAAGGGTGACTTGAAAAGCAATACCTCCGGTGGCGATATTAAAATTAAAAGATTTGAAGGTAATTTAAACGTCAACACTTCCAGCGGCGACATTGACATTAATTCATTCAACGGCGAACTCTGGGCTACTACCTCTGGCGGTGATATTACCCTTGATAGAATCCAGGTTAATGGCCAGGTCAATACTTCCGGTGGTGATATTGACATCGTTAATTTGCGAGCGAAGACATTTTCGGCCAGAACCAGCGGCGGTGATATCGGGGCTGATAAAGTTGAAGCCGAACTTACCCTGAATACTTCCGGCGGTGATATAGTCATTGGGCAGATTGAAGGTAATGTAGAAATTCATACCTCTGGCGGCGACATTGAAGTGCGCCAAATAAATAAGAACTTGAAAGCTACCACCTCTGGCGGTGATATTAATGTCGGTTTGGTCAAGGGCTATTGTTATGTGCGCACCTCCGGGGGTAATATCGAAGTTGATCGGGCTTACGATCTGGAAGCAATTACCTCTGGTGGCGACATTCTGGCCGATGGCATCGTTGGGTATATTTATGCGCGTACCAGCGGTGGTGATATAGAAGCTCGTAAGTTATTTAAACCTGACGTGAAGAATAATGCGATCGATTTGGAGACCAGCGGCGGCGAGATAGAAGTTGTACTACCGGCAAATCTTAATGCCAATATAGATGCTGAAATTACCGTTACCAGCCGTCGTTATGCCGATGTTAATATCCATTCCGATTTTCCGATTCAGAAGAGTCATGAAATTAAAGGTTCACGTATCTACATCTATGCCAGGGGTAAAATTAACAAGGGCGGCGATTTGGTCAGGCTGAGAACAGTTAACGGCAATATAAACATAGTTAAAGGAGATCGGGAATTAAGGTAAGGGGCGCATTATGAAAGTAAAAATAATCATCTATTGGTTATTATTAACAGCGGTTTTAACAGCAGAGGAATACCGCACCGATCGTTATGATATTCCATATAAAGGTGAAGAAGAGCTGGATGTTAATATCAGTTTTGGTCTGGGTACCCTCAATCTTAAGAGTCACGACGATCCGAAATATCTGGTCCACTCAATAATGACTTATTCGCAAATGATTTATAAGCCAAATGTTGATTATAAAATTCTCGGCAATCGTGGTCGCCTGAAAATGTCCACCGAAAAATACAATGAATCCGATGCCATTGATATAAAAAAACGCAAACCTTCCCGTGCCGATAAAGAATTGAATAAATGGTTTCTGGAATTTTCCCGGAAGATACCAATTTATTTTTCGCTGGATCTCGGTTTGGGAGAGGGGCGACTAGACTTTACAGATTTGCGGGTGCGGGATTTGAAATTGCAATGCGGTTTGAGTGACGTTAACGTCGTATTTAGAAATCAGAACCAGGACGAAATGCGGAATTTAGTTATCGCGACTGGCTTAGGAAGTGTTGATGTTCGGGGACTGGGTTATGCTAATATGGAGCGTTTTAATGTAGAATGCGGCCTTGGTACAACCGAATTGGTATTTGATGGTGGTTTAAAACAGGATATTCGGGGTAAAATCGAAGTCGGACTCGGTTCTGTAATCATTGAGGTCCCAGACGATATTGCAGTCGAAGTGCGTTCGCAGAGTTCCTTCTTATCGTCGCTTAATTTGCGCGGTTTTGATCGGATCGGCGAAAACCTGTACCGGAGTGGCAACTGGCAAACGGCTAAAAAACGGATTTATCTGGAAATTGATGTTGGTCTTGGGAGTGTTGACATCAACTGGTTAGACTAAGTCTCTCCTTACCGATTGAATATCAGTCAAAATGCGGCCAAAACGACCGCATTTTTTATCTTAATAATTTTTTCCGGTCGTTAGTGATTACCGAAAAACTGAGAGAATATCATTCGAGGTAATTTTCGCGAATCAATAAGAGGATATTGGAGTGAGAAACTATCAGGTACTTTTTGTTTTCGAGTTCGATTTCGATCGCGGACTTACGCAAGAAAATAGCGTAATCGCCTTCTTGAGCCTGGAGTGGTAAATAGTGCGGTTCATCGTCCTCTTCTTCCCAGGGTTCATCTTCGATGTCTTCGGAGCGAGGAATCGGGAAACCCGGGCCGGTTTTGACGATAAATCCACCTTGAGCTTTCTCTTTTTCCTTTACTCCGGGTGGTAAGTATAAACCGCTTGGCGTTTTATTCTGGTCTTCATCGGGATCGATAAGAACTCTATCACCAATCAAAATAATTTCACGTTCACTGTGCATTTGTCGAAATTTATAAATATATTCTACCTAAACCAAATGCTATCCAAGTTTAAACTAACTCAACTTAAATCGTAAATTAGGATGAGAGATATAGATTATTTTTGAAATGGCAAAAGAAAGGAACAATCAGTGGCAAAAGACATGGTTTATGATGTTGTGATCATCGGCGGTGGACCAGCCGGACTAACGGCGGCTATCTACACCGCCCGCGAAATGCTCAGTACCATATTACTTGAGAAATCTATGACGGGTGGGATTCCGGCTATAGTTGATCGGATAGAGAATTACCCCGGCTTTCCTGATGGAATAAGCGGTATAGAATTAACTAAAAATATACGGGCTCAGGCTGACCGTTTCGGAGCCAATATTAGTGAATTTGAAGACGTGAGTAAAATTCTACCCAGTAAAGATGGCTTTGATGTAATTTCGGATAATCGCCGCTATTTAGCCAAAACGGTAATCATTGCGACTGGCGGTGTTCCCCGTAATCTCGGAATTGCTTCCGAGCAGGAGTTTTTGGGACGGGGGGTGTCCTATTGTGCTACCTGTGATGGACCGCTTTATCGCGATGCGGAATTAATTGTGGTTGGAGGCGGAAATGCTGCCATTCAGGAGGCGCTTTACCTGACGAAATTTGCTAAAAGGGTAACGGTTATTCACCGACGTGACAAATTGCGGGCGCAACCGGTATTGCAGGAGCGAGCTTTTATGAATGAAAAAATCAGATTTATCTGGGATGCGGTGGTTTCCAATATTTTCGGTGCTGAGCAAGTCGAGGGTGTCGAAATCCGTAATGTCAAAAGCGGTGAAAAAATCAGTTTGCCGGTTGATGGCGTATTTATTTTTATCGGCTGGGTGCCGAATACCGAATTCGTGCGGGGATTGATGAATCTGGATGAAGATGGACATATCATTACCGATGCGGAAATGCACACCAGCGTTCCGGGAATCTTTGCGGTCGGCGACGTGCGCTCCAAACCGTTTCGCCAAATTGCCAATGCAGTCGGCGACGGTGCTATCGGTGCTCTCGCCGCTTCGAGGTATCTTGAGGAATTGCATAAGTAGTAATGTCTGAGGCTTAATCTAAAACATCGCATAAAGAAAAAAGTGCTTAAAAGGAGTGAACAATGAGAGCATGTATTAAAAGGTTGACATTTCTAACGGCTCTTTTTATTACGATGATAGCCTGTAGTACAAGCGAGTTGACCAGAAAGACTCCGCCCACACCACCGAGCCCATCCATTGCCTTAGAGTTAGATTCCGAATTGGCTCTCGACCCGAAAATTATCAAAGGGCGATTTGATAATGGATTGACCTATTACATTCGGAAAAATGAGAGGCCGGAAAGGCGCGCAGAACTGCGCTTGGTAGTTAACGCTGGTTCAGTGCTGGAAGAGGAAGATCAGCGGGGATTAGCTCATTTTCTGGAGCATATGGCTTTTAACGGAACGGCCCGTTTTAAGAAGCAGGAAATTATCAATTTTATGGAATTAGCCGGTATGCCATTCGGTTCGCATCTAAATGCTTATACCAGTTTCGATGAAACGGTATATATGCTGACCGTGCCGACAGACCGTGATTCTTTATTGGAAAAGGGTTTCCAAATTTTGGCTGATTGGGCTTCTCAGATTAGTCTGGAAGATGAAGAAATTGATAAAGAGCGGGGTGTCATTCGCGAAGAATGGCGGCTTGGGCGCGGAGCCGAAATGCGTATCCAGGAGAAAGAATTTCAGGTAATTTTTTGGGGCTCGTTATATGCCGAACGCCATCCAATTGGGCAAATAGCCGTAATTGATACGTTTCATTACGATACATTGCGAAAATTTTACCGCGACTGGTATCGCCCTGATCTGATGGCGGTGATTGCGGTAGGTGATTTTGACGAGGACAGGGTCAAGAATCTCATCGAGCAGAATTTTATTGATTTAAAATCGCCAACTGATGCGCCACCCCGTCCAATTCCACCAGTTCCAGATCATACCGAAACTTTGTTTTCAATCCAGACTGACCCTGAGCTAACCCGCAATCAAGTGGATATGCTTATTAAATTGCCGCGCACTGAACAGAAATATGTACGCGACTATCGCCATTCAATCGTTGAGAATTTATACAACAGCATGCTGAATGAACGCCTGGAAGAATTAACGAAAACCGCCGAACCGCCTTTCCTGGAAGCGGTTTCTCAAAAAGGCCGATTAGTCCGTTCCAAGGATTGCTATTCTATCGGAGCGGTTGTTAAAGATAATGGCATCGAAGAGGGATTGGCGGCTATGCTTACCGAATTAAAGCGGGTGCAGGAATTTGGATTTACTGAGACCGAGCTAAAGCGGGCTCAGAGTGAAGCCTTACGTAATATGGAACAGATGTACCGCGAGCGGGATAAAATTTACTCGCGCAGTTTTGCCAGTGAATATGTCCGCAATTTTCTGGATGCGGAACCGGTACCGGGGATTGAGCTCGAGTATGAATTTCACAAGAAATACATTCCGGGGATAGAGCTATCCGAGGTCAATGTTCTGGCTAAAGAATGGGTGACCGATATTAATCGCGTAGTTTTAGTATCCGCTCCCGATAAGCCGGATTTAAAAATACCGACCGAAGCTGAGTTGCGTGAAATTTTCGAAAAAGTAAATCGGCAAAAAGTTACAGCCTATGTCGACCAGATGGCTGAAAGCGATTTAATTAGCCAATTACCACCGCCTGGTTGCATCATGCAGGAGACTTACATTGATTCCCTGAACATTACTGAACTGCTGCTGAGTAATGGGGTGAAAGTTGTTATCAAACCGACTAATTTCAAGAATGACGAGGTTTTGCTTTCGGCTTTTAGTCCCGGCGGGACCTCGCTGGTTCCCGATTCAAATTACGTTGCCGCAATCAGCAGTGTGCCCATTGTTATAGAGAGCGGCGTGGGAGAATTCAACAGCGTTATGCTATCCAAGAAATTGGCCGGGAAAGTCGTTTCGGTTCGACCGTCTCTGGCAGAATTGACGGAAAATTTCAGCGCCTCAGCCTCGCCTGAAGACCTGGAAACCATGTTCCAATTGATTTATCTTTATTTTACCGCGCCGCGCAAAGACAGCACGGCTTACCTGTCCTATCGTGAAAAATTGAAAAATTCGATTATCAATCGAGCCGCTAATCCTCTTGCGGCTTTCAGTGATACTATCAAAGTGACGTTATCTCAGTATCATTTCCGGGCGCGCCCTTGGACGGTTGCTATGCTGGATGAGATAGATTTGAATAAATCGTATGACATTTTCCGGCAACGCTTTGGGGAAGCTGGAGATTTTACTTTTTTCCTAGTTGGCAATGTGGAATTAGATTCAGCTAAACAGATGGCTATTCGCTATTTGGCAAATTTACCCACGCTTAATCGCGAGGAGAGCTGGCGTGATGTGGGTATTCGTCCGCCGACCGGCGTAGTGCAGAAAGCGGTGTATAAAGGGCTCGAGAAGCAATCTTATGTTCATATTACTTTCAGCGGTAGTTTTGATTGGAGTCGCCAGAATCGCTTTGAATTGGCGACGGTAGCCGATGTTCTGCGAATTAAATTGCGCGAGCAAATTCGAGAAGAAAAAGGTGGTACATACGGAGTTAGTGTCGGCTCCTCTTCCCAACAATACCCATATCCCGAATTTCGTCTAACCATTCAATTTGGTTGTAATCCCGAGCGTGTGACGGAGTTAATAGCAGTCGTTTTTCAGGAGATTGAAAAGCTAAAAAGTGAACTGCTTAGTGATGAAGATTTGACCAAAATTAAGCAAATTGATTTGCGCTCGTATGAGACTAATCTGAAAGAGAACCGCTTTTGGTTGGACAACCTTCATTTCTATTATTTCAACAATGAAAATCCAGTAGCGATCCTACATTATCCTCAACTGGTTGAAGCTCTGACGAAGGAAATGGTTCAGAATGCTGCCCGGCGCTACTTGCCGGTTGATAATTACGTTCAGGTTGTACTTTATCCGGAGAAGTAAATTCCGGTGGCGATAAATGCTAACCTTAGTCGTAACCGCCCGTTTCTAGAGGAGAACAAAGATGACTAATCTTGAGCTCAATATACTTGGGATTGTTTCGGAAGGTGATACCCATGCTTACAATATTGAAAAAATTATTGGCGGGCGCGGGATTCGCGAACGCACCCATATTGGATTCTCAACAATTTACGCCGTCTTAAACAAAATGCAGAAAAACGGTCTTCTGGCGAGTAATTTGGAACCGCAGAAAGGCTTACCCGCCCGCAGAATTTATTCAATTACACCCAAGGGGCGTCAGGTTTTTTATGAGGAAATTATCAAGGCACTTTCCCAACCACAACATCAACCTTCACTCTTTGAAACCGGTCTAACCTATAGCGGTATCCTGAGTAAAGAGGTGTTGCGAGAGGCATTAACGCTCTATGAAGCTGAACTGGGTCGGCAGATTCAAAGTAAAGTTCGTGACCTGACTGCTCTCTCGAATCCGAATGATCAGGTTCAGCGCGCCTTATTAACCCGACCACTGGTCATTTTACAAGCTGAGCGCAAGTGGATTCGCGAATTAATGGGATTACTTTTAACCTAAAAATTTGGGGATTATTATGGATGTATGGATCAGCTATTTGACTTCTCACCCGATCATTGGTGTTGCGCTGGCCGCCGCCCTGATTTTATTTATTATAATGGTCGTAGCACGTCTGCTAAAATGGGCAATCGTTTCATTTATTATTCTGGCACTGGCGGTCGGCTTGACTTATAAGATTGCTCAGCCTAAGAAAATCATTGACCGCATTCAGGAAGATGTAGAGTCCGTATCAAAGACCGGCGCTGAAAAGGTAACTGATAAACTTCAAAAGAGTGCTGAAGAAGCCGTCGAGAAAGTCAAGGAAAGCCTCAAAAAAGAGTAGCTAGCGTATCTTTCCGATAATCGTTGCCCACGTTTTTAAATAGATAATATAAATAGACGCATAATTGCAAGAATTCATTTCCGACAATTGGGTGGAAAGTAAGAACTTGAATTAAGCCGCCTAAAGCGACTTGACTTAAGTTCGGATTGGACCATTCAACTGGACTGAATAACTTGTGTCAAGTTTGAATAAATAAGTCTTCAGACAGAAACTAAGAGTAGCAAGTTCGGCTTAATCCATGTTACGCTTGTTTTGTTCAGTAACATATAGTTGTCCGCAAGCCGCGGCGATGTCAAGGCCTTTACTACGCCGAACTGTTACCGCAAAAGGCGCCCGGTAAATTTCCCGGATGAATTCGTTCAAATGTTCCTCGTTTGGGGCGTGGTACGGGAATTGTGGATTTTCGTTATAAGGAATAAGATTGAGCTTGCAGGGAATTGGACTGAGCAATTTGACCAGGCGTCGGGCGTCTTCCGTAGTATCATTTAATCCGGCAATCAGGATATATTCGAAAGTCACCCGACGGCGGGAGACACGAGTGTAATTTTTGGCGGCATTCAATAGCTCTTTTATAGGATATTTGTGGTTCACAGGAATAATTTTATCCCGCTGGTCATCGGTAGTGGCATTGAGCGAGATGGCGAGTTTAAAGCGCTGGTCTTCGGCCGTAAAGCGCTTTATGCCCGGAATTATGCCGCAGGTCGAAATCGTAATATGGCGTGCGGAGAGTTCCGGACCTAGCTCACTATTAAAAATCTGGGCGGCGTGGATGACGTTCTCATAATTCAGAAAAGGTTCGCCCATACCCATAAAAACCACATTGGTGGCTGGATTGGGCATATTGGCATTGATGAAAAGCAGCTGGTCAACAATTTCTCCGGCGGTTAGATTACGTTTTAAGCCCATTAGGCCGGTGGCGCAGAAGGCGCATCCGATTGGACAGCCGACTTGTGAAGACAGGCAAACAGTGCGGCGGCGTTCTTCCGGCATATAGACTGCCTCAATTAGATGGCCATCAGCCAGTTCGAATAAAAATTTCACCGAACCGTCAATCTGGCTATGCGCTGTTTTCTTCAGATGAACAGAGTTCAATTCAAAGCGTTCAGCCAATTTCGTACGAAGCACCAGAGGAATATTGGTCATTTGGTTCCAGTCGGTGGCGTTTTTCTGATAAAGCCATTGATAAATCTGGCGGGCACGGTACGGTTTTTCACCAAGCGCAGCCAATTGCGAAGTAATTTCTTCCAGATTAAGCCCCTTCAGATTTATTTTAGCAGACGTATGCATACGAAAGATTAAAAATCATCAAAAGTTAATCAGCTTAGTTCGGAAAAGCCTAATTTTTTCATTAACCGCTGAGCATATAAGGCACAGAATAAAAGGATGTGAATATTTTTTGACAGGATAAACTCCGAAGGAGTCTCTGGTGAGACAGGATTTACACAAGGTTTTCTCTAATTTTTAGCAGGTTTAGCCTCAGTTAGGTAAAAATTTTTGGGAGTAAAAGTTTCTACAATAAAATAAGACTTACAGTCTTTTTTGGGATGACATATTTTTTAGATTTGGCTTCACCGCGTAGCGGTCAGGGTATTGTAGATCATTGAAATGTAAAAAATTATTCCCTGTATGGGATAAAGAAGACTTATCCAATTGTTCAAAACTATATTATTCAGGTTATCAACAACCAAGAAGATAAGCAAATAAAATATTGGGAGAAGCCCTGCATTAACATAATTGATTTTTCAGATTAATTTCGACAAACGGTTGAGTCTTTATCTGATGATTTACAATTTGGAATTGAATCCACTATTCACTTTGGGGTAAAAAATATTCGGCGATCAGGAAAACTATTTCATAATCTTCTGAATAATGTTTAGTATTAATGCCGTCAAATAGCGAAGAATAGATGGTAGAAAATAACACGGAAATTTTAATTCGAACCGCCCGACTATCCGATGCGGACGATTTGATTGCTTTTAATCAGGCTATGGCGCAAGAGACCGAAAAACGGGTTCTGAAACCGGAAATAATTTCTGCAGGAGTACACGCCCTTTTCCAAAATCCAGAATGGGGCTTTTATATCGTGGCAGAAGTTGATAGTCGGAATGTTGGGTGCTTGATGATTACCTATGAATGGAGCGATTGGCGCAACGGGCTTTTCTGGTGGATTCAGAGTGTTTATGTCCGCCCAGAGTTTCGGCGCCGCGGAATTTACCAGAAAATGTATGACCATATTCAAGAAGCCGCTCTCAAAGCTGGTAATGTCTGCGGTTTGCGGCTTTACGTCGAGCGCGATAACCGGATTGCCCAGACAACCTATCGCCAGCTGGGAATGTCCAAGACGAATTATATTTTATTTGAAACTACCGAATTGATCAAGCCATCCGAAAAATAATCAGGAGATAATATGAATTTCAAAAAACAACCAACAATAATCCTATCAGCCTTCAGCCTGGCGCTGATGTTCTGGCTAAGCGGTTGTCCCTCCCGACCAGTGAACCCGCCGACGGCGAAAATCGAACCGAAAATGACGATTGTTCTGGGCGATACGCTAATTGATAATTATGCCTGGCTAAGGGACAAATCTAATCCGGAAGTCATCCAATATCTCGAGGACGAGAACGCCTACACTGAGGCGGTTATGAAGCCGACTCGCCGTTTCCAGAAAAAGCTTTACAAGGAAATGTTAGCCCGGATTAAGGAAACGGATGAGTCCGTGCCGGTTAAAATTGACAGCTTTTACTATTACAACCGAACAGTAAAAGGTAATCAATATCCGATCTATTGCCGCAAGAAAGGCTCGCTGGATGCTCAAGAGGAAATCCTGCTGGATCAGAACCGGCTGGCCAGCGGGCAGAAATACTGCTCGATCGGCGAGTTCAAGGTAAGTCCCGATCATAATTTGCTGGCGTTTGCCGTTGACTTCAATGGTTCGGAAAAGCATATGTTGGTTTTCAAAAACCTGGT
Source organism: Fidelibacterota bacterium (assembly GCA_035448825.1). Lineage (GTDB taxonomy): Bacteria > Fidelibacterota > UBA2242 > UBA2242 > UBA2242 > JAGNGI01. Next base: position 163,998 of record DAOTJS010000002.1, on the reverse strand, counting down.
CAATGGCCAGATGTTGCCGGATACAATTCGCGATGTTTCTTATGGACTGGAATGGGCGAACGATAACCGCACCGTTTTCTATACGACCCTCGATACGATCCTGCGGCCGGACAAACTCTGGCGTCATCAACTCAGCCAAACGCCGGAAAATGATGTTATGGTTTTTCACGAACCGGATGAAAAGTTTTATCTCAATATATCAAAAACACGGAGTCAAAGTTATCTAATTTTGACATTAGGTAGCCAGATCACAACCGAAGTTCATTACCTATTGGCTAACCAGCCGGACGGACAATTTCAATTATTCTGCCCACGTAAGACCGGGGTAGAATATTACGTTGATCACCATAGCGACAAGTTTTATATTTTAACCAATGAAAATGCCATAAATTTTCGTTTGCTGGAAACCCCGGTAGCCAGACCCGAAAAACGCAATTGGCGGGAGAAAATTCCTCATCGCCCGGACATTTTGTTGAGTGGTATTGATCTGTTCCGCGACCATTTGGTTGTATATGAACGAGAAAATGGCCTGGAGCAAATCCGGGTTGAGAATTTAAATACTGGTGCAACGCATTATGTAGATTTTCCTGAACCAGCCTATACCATTGATGGTGGTAATAATCCCGATTTCAATACGAAAATTTTACGATTCCGTTATACATCGTTAGTGACGCCTAATTCAGTTTATGATTATGATCTGGAAAGTCGGACCCGTGAATTGAAAAAACAAGACGAGGTACTGGGCGGCTACGATCAGGCGCAGTATCAATCGGAAAGAATCTATGCCGTTGCTGAAGGCGGGGTTAAAGTGCCGATTTCTCTGGTTTACAAGAAAGGTATGGTCAGGGACGGTTCGCATCCGCTTTTGCTTTACGGTTATGGAGCTTATGGGATTCCTAGCGAAGCGCGTTTTTCTTCAATCCGGCTAAGTCTGCTGGATCGCGGATTTGTTTATGCAATTGCGCACGTGCGTGGCGGTGGTGAAATGGGGCGTCAGTGGTATGAAGACGGTAAGCTTTTAAGAAAGCGCAATACTTTCACCGATTTCATCGCTTGCGCCGAAATGTTAATTGCTGATAAATATACCTCAGCCGAAAAGCTGGTCATCAATGGCGGAAGCGCCGGTGGCTTGCTGATGGGTGCGGTGGTCAATATGCGTCCGGAATTATTTAAAGTCGTAGTAGCCGAGGTACCGTTTGTGGATTTGATCAATACAATGCTTGATCGTTCGATTCCGCTGACGGTGATTGAATGGGAGGAATGGGGCAATCCCAATCTGGAAAAGTATTACAATTATATGAAATCCTATTCGCCATACGACAATGTCGAACCTAAAGCATATCCGCATATGTTAATTACGGCTGGATTGAATGACCCACGCGTAGCTTATTGGGAACCTGCCAAATGGACTGCCAAACTGCGAGCAATGAAGACCGACGATAACGTATTGCTCTTGAAAACTGATATGGGCAAAGGCCATTTTTCAGCAACTGGGCGCTATGATTACCTGAAGGAAGTTGCCTTTAAATACGCCTTTATTTTTGATAAACTTGGAATTCGCGAATAATTAATCCTAAAAGGAAAAACGCAATGTCAATTAATGAAACCAAAATCGTCGTTTGCCCTCATTGCCAACACGAGCAAAGCGTAAAAATTTGGCAGTCGCTCAATGTAGCGCTTGACAAGGAAGTGAAAAAGGAATTATTCGAGGGTAAAATAAACCTGTTGGTTTGTGAAAATTGCCAGCAGAAAACCTTTATCCCGGTGCCGTTTTTATACGTTGATCCGGATAGACAAATCGCAGCGCATTATTTCCCGACCGCCGTGATCCGCGACGAAAAGTTCCTGAAACAGTTCCAGATTGATGGAACCTATGCCGGAGGTGAAAGTGCCGGACTGGAAGTGCCAGACTATATGCGATATCTGCATATAGTTTTTAATATGGATGAATTAGTTACTTTTATCGTTTTCAGGGAAGTTTTGTTTGATTTTCATCGAACCGGCAAGGTGCTGTTAGATTGAGCATTAGTCTTAGCCGTGAAATCGGTGAGTAGTTGAATTTATGAGATCTTGAAATGTTTAGGCAGTCATGATTTGTATTCAGACTGCTAATTCTTAGGTAGGAGTCATTATGACAATACTTGGTAATATCCTGTGGATTTTTCTGGGTGGCGGGATTCTAATTTTTTTCCTTTATTTATTTGGCGGTGTGGTACTGTGTCTGACCATCGTTGGTATTCCATTCGGTATGCAATGTTTTAAGCTTTCGGTGCTGGGATTGATGCCGTTTGGCCAAAAGATCGTCAATAAGGAGTCAGAGCCGGGTTGTTTAACGACTGTGATGAACGTTGTCTGGTTGGTATTTGGCGGATTGGAGCTGGCGGCAGTGCATTTGGTTTTCGCAGTGTTGTGTGCTATCACGATTATCGGGATTCCTTTTGCCAGACAGCATCTCAAATTGCTGTCACTGGCGTTGATGCCATTCGGGCGGGAAGTTCAGCCATTTCCGGATAAATAGAAGATGATTTTCTGAGGACTCAAATCAACACAGAAAAGTATTTGCTTTTTAATTTCTAATACTATTGGGCAGTTGCTTACCGCAATAATATTTAGTTATATGTGATTTATGTCACATATTCAATAAAATTAATTAGTAACCGATTACAAAAACATTCGGTTTCATATTATTGGTCTTTTTCTAAGCCCTAACCTCAACCTCGACCCAAAAAAACGACTTGCATAATTAATTATTATTTTTTAGTATTTGTCTGTGAAAAAGAAACACAATATAAAAAGTACATAACCTGTTTCGGGGATAGTATTGTGTGAGGTAATATTTTGGAGAATTTGGAATTCTAATAAAATTGAGGGGTTGAGATGGATTCAATGAAACGTCCGAGTGAAAGTCTAGCCGAAAAAATTGTCTATGAATCGGAAGATAAATTGGCTTCTTTGGTGAGAAATTTACCGGGTGCGGCTTACCGTTGCTTATATGATGCCGAAAGGGCAATGATTTTCATCAGTGATGGTTGTAGGGCACTAACCGGTTATTCTCCTAATGATTTTATAATGGACCATAAAATGACCTATAGCCAGATTATTCATCCGGAAGATCGTCAATATGTTTATAATGAAATTGATGCTTCTCTTAAAAAGCGGAGTCCCTATCAGTTGCTATACCGGATCATAACCGCTGACAATCAAGAGAAGTGGGTTTGCGAACAAGGTGTTGGTATCTATAACGGAGACGAAAATCTCGTAGTACTCGAAGGTTTTATCACGGACATAAGTGAAAAGGTTAAAGCCAATATTGCTCTGCAAGGGTACGAAAAGCGTTTTCAATCAATCTGGGAAGGCAGTTTTGATGGAATGCGATTATCGGATAAAGACGGCAAAATGGTCGCCGTTAATAAAGCCTTTTGTCGTCAGGTTGGTCTGCGCAGAAATGTGCTGGAGAATTCCAGCGTAGGGATTATCTATCCGCCGGAGGAGCGTCCGGAGATCGAGGCCAATTATCGTAAAAATTTCTCACAGCGGCACATCAAATCATTAATGGAATGTGAATCTATTCTCTGGAATGGTCGGAAAGTCTGGTTTGAAATTTCCAATTCCTTTCTGGAAGTTCCCGGCGAACAAGTTTATTTGCTGAGCATTTTTCGGGATATTACCAAGCGTAAAAATGCCGAAGCTGAATTGGCTGAATCAGCTCGCCGGTTTCGCTGGTTATATGAATATGCACCGATAGCTTATCACACCCTTACTGCTGATGGTATTATCGTGGATGTCAATCGTCAATGGTGTGAGATTATGGGCTATTCTAAAGAGGAGGTTTGCGGGCGACCGATCTTTGATTTCGTTATCGAAAGTGAAAAAGAATCGGCACGCAAGTCCTTCGCTGAGAAAAAATTAAGTAGCAAGCCGAATATTGGGGGACACGAGCGCCGGTATGTGACCAGAAATGGAGAAGTCCGGACTTTTTCCATTTCCGATTATTTCATTTTAGATAAAGAAGGCAATATTCATTCGATTCAAACGACTATGTCCGATATTACCGAACTTAAGCGGACTGAAGAAGCGCTTCGGATGAGCGAGGCTAAATTTCGCCATCTGGTTGAATCCAGTCTGGATATTATCTGGCAAGTTGACAATAAAGGGCGGATTTTATATATCAGTCCGAATATTAAGGATATTTTAGGGCGCACACCCGATCAACTCATTGGCAAGATTTATTCCGATATTATTGCTAAGGATACTGTAGAAAAAGGTGGCAAGATCATTGCGGCGCTTTTCGCTAAACGCAAGCCGATCAGGAATCTAGAATTGACTATAGTTAACAACCTTGGTCAGGAAGTTATCCTGGAAATAAACGGCGTACCAAGCTATGATGGTGATAAGGCATTCACGGGATATATCGGAACAATGCGTAACGTGACCGTTCAAAAAATTGTGGAAGATGAACAAATCAAGGTTCAGAAGTTAGAATCTCTGAGCATATTAGCTGGTGGCATCGCCCATGATTTTAATAATATGCTTTCTGGTATTTTGGGTAATATTTCCCTGGCAAAGATGAAGGTTAAAGACAATGATATAACCCGTATCCTCGAAAGATCCGAAAAAGCCGCTTTGCGTTCACGCACTCTGACCCAGCAATTGTTGACTTTTGCCAAAGGCGGCGCGCCAGTTATGGAGTCAATTCAGATCGAAAGTTTTTTGAGAGAATTAGTTGAATTTGCTACGGTTGGCTCATCGGTTAATTGCCTGTTTGATTTTGCTCCGGACTTGCCCAATGTGGAGGCCGATCGTGGCCAGCTGAGCCAGGTAATTCAAAATTTGGTTATCAATGCCATTCAAGCCATGCCGAACGGTGGCACACTAAAAATTTCAGCCAGTGCTGAAGAAATAAAGACCGATGGACTTGTCCCGATAAAATCCGGATATTACTTGAAAATTGCAGTCCAGGATACCGGAGTTGGTATTCCCCGTAACCTTTTGTCGAAAGTATTTGATCCTTACTTTACCACGAAACCTCACGGGAACGGTTTAGGTTTATCGGTGGTTTACTCGATCCTTAAAAAGCACGATGCGTATATTTTTGTAGATTCTGAAACTGGCAAAGGCACGACTTTTACGGTTTATCTACCGGCAACAGCGGGTGTTCAAAAGAATACTCAAAAATCCGAATCCCAAATTTTGGAAGGCCATGGCCGAATCCTGTTGATGGACGATGACGAATTGATTTGCGAGGTAGTCCAGGAGATGATTTCCAGTATGGGATATGAAGTAAAGTGTGTTCCGAATGGCGAAGAGGCTATCAAGGCCTATAAGGAAGCTATAGATACCGGCAAACCATTTGATCTGGTTATAATGGATTTGACTATCGTCGGAGGTATGGGTGGTAAAGAGACCATTCAGGAACTGAAGAAATTCAATCCTGATGTCAAAGCCTTAGTTTCTAGTGGCTACATAAATGATTCGATTATGACTGTTCCGCAAAAATATGGATTTATTGATATAATCGCTAAACCATATCGTATGGAAGACCTTAGCCGTATCCTAAAAGAGCATATCGGTTAGGAATTTTTAGCCAACTTTTGATTCTAATCACGAATACATTTAAATCCTGGTTAAAAATAACCAAGTAAGAGACAACTAAATCCCGGTCAATCCTATCTATAGGGCGTTGTTGTGTTTTTTAATGATTAACCAGGAGTTTGATAGTGAAAAAATTTAAGACTTTTGTTAACCTGTGCTTTCTGGTTGCAGGTATATCGGGAACAGCAATGAGCGATGCTCAAGTAATGGCAGTTCGGACCAATGAATCTATTCGTGTTGACGGGATTTTGAATGAGGAAATCTGGCAAAAAGCTATTCCGGCGCCGCCTTTAATTCAAGACGAACCGAATGAAGGCGCCCAACCCAGCCAACCTTCTGATATCCGAATTGTCTATGATAACGAAGCTCTCTACGTCGGCGCTCGACTTTATGACTCAGCGCCGGATTCCATTGTGGCGCGGCTTGGCCGACGCGATTCCGACTGGAATACCGATCTTTTTTTAATCAGCTTGAGTCCTTTCAATGATAAACGCACGGCCTATTTTTTTGGCGTTTCAGCGGCGGGTGCGATTTACGACGGAAAATTTTATAACGACAATTGGCAAGATGACACCTGGGACGGAGTCTGGGAAGGCGCCGCGCAACGCAATCAAGAAGGCTGGACGGCCGAAATACGCATCCCTTTTTCACAATTGCGTTTCAAGAAAAGCGATCAATATGTCTGGGGAGTGGCGTTGTATCGGAAAATTCAACGCAATAACGAGGAGGATATGAGCTTTGTTACACCCCGCAATGAATCAGGAATGGTGTCGCGCTTCATCGAACTGGTGGGCATTGAAGGCATTAATGCGGAACGCAAAAGCGAAGTCTTGCCCTATATTCGGGGCAAGGGCGAATTTTTGGCAGTTGAACCGGGAGACCCTTTTAACGACGGTTCACGCTATTTTGCCGGCGCTGGCGCTGATTTTAAGATTGGGGTGGGAAACAACCTGACCGTTGACGGTACTATTAATCCTGATTTTGGGCAGGTGGAAGTTGATCCGGCGGTGATCAATCTGTCCGACGTGGAAACCTATTATAATGAAAAGCGTCCCTTGTTTATTGAAGGATCGGATATTTTTAACTTTGGTTATGGTGGTTCCAATAATTATTGGAATATGAATTTTTCGACACCGAACATATTTTACAGTAGGCGTATCGGACGCGCACCTCAGCGTGACCTGTCGGGATACGATTATACCGATGTGCCGGATGGAACGCGCATCATCTCTGCCGGAAAGTTGACGGGCAAAGTTGGCGATAACTGGAACATCGGGGTGCTGGATGCTCTGACGGCGCGTGAATTCGCGCGAGTTAGCCCTAATGGTCTCGACTCAAAAATCGAAGTTGAGCCGCTAACTAATTATGCAATTCTACGCACGCAAAAGGAATTTCAAGAAGGCCGTCACGGACTGGGAATAATTACCACTTCCACCAAGCGCTTTTTTCGGGATGAAAGTCTCGCTGACTATCTCAATTCGGAAGCGTTGGTAGTGGGGCTGGACGGCTGGACTTTTCTGGATACTAATAAAACCTGGGTCATTGCCGGATGGGGAGCGATGTCGAATATTCAGGGCAATGAGAATTGTATTACCGACGTGCAGACGAATGCCCGTCATTACTTTCAACGACCGGATGCCGAGCATTTAGGAGTGGATAGTAACGCCACCGCGCTGACCGGATTTGCTACTCGAATTAATCTCAATAAACAGCGCGGCAACGTCATCGTGAATGCCGCCTTTGGTTTGATTGACCCGCGGTTTGAGGTTAGCGACCTGGGATATTTATCGCGAGGTGATGTCATAAATTATCACGTCGGAGCCGGTTATCAGTGGACAGAGCCGAATCATTTCTATCGCAAATTTAATTTAATTCTGGCTCATACACTCGGTATGGATTGCGGAGGTAACCTGACTAATAATGGTATTATGAGTTTCGGTTATATTCAGTTCCCGAATTATTATTGGATTGATTGGGGCGGTGGGTATTTCTTTGAAACTTATGATACGCGATTGACGCGCGGCGGCCCATTAGCCGTCTCGCCAAATGGAAGGTGGGGATATGTTCAAATTTCAACAGACGAGCGCAAGCCATTGGTAAGTAGGCTCTACTACGAAACCAGCGGCAATGATACTGCTTCGGTAAGTCATTATTTGCAAATTCCGCTCAATTGGAAGGTTGCTGATAATTTAGCTTTTGAGTTTTCGCCCAGCATTTCTATTAATCATAATTACGCCCAGTATGTAGGCGTTTTCGACGATCGCTATGCTGAAGCTACTTATGGAAAACGCTATGTCTTTGCTAAAATGGATCAAAAGACTGTATCCGCCAGTTTGCGACTGGACTGGACTTTTACTCCGCGCCTGACGCTCCAGTTGTATGCTCAACCACTTTACGGAGCGGCCGAATATTACGATTTCAAGGAGTTTGCCCGACCGAAAACCTATCAGTTTTTCACTTATAAAGAAGGTACCGAAATTATCAGGGACAGCGATGGGAATTACACCGTTGATCCGGACGGCAATGGTCCTGCCGACACCTTTTCCTTCGACAATCCCAATTTTAATGTTTATAGTTTCCGTTCCAGTGTAGTGTTGCGTTGGGAATTTGCGCTCGGTTCGGCGATTTACTTGGTCTGGACGCATGGTCGTTATGAAGGGAGTAGCGAGGCCGATTTCAACCTGAGTCGTTCGGTCAATCGCATCGGCAAGATCGAACCCGATAACATCTTTATGATCAAGGCTTCTTACTGGTTCAATGTTTGAACTTGGGATGTAAATTCTGACCATGTTAATCTGACAAAATTATTTCAACTTTAAGTAATCCTTGGCATTGAAATTTCACTTAGGTTTTTCTAAAAACACATTGGAAAAATAAATATGTGAATCAATCCTTTCGGCTTTATATCTCTTGCCCAGATTGGTGAAAATTTGCCATATTTTTCCCTAAAAATACAGTAAGCAACCAGTCTTTGTTCGAATAAGATTTAATAGTTGTTCACTCTTACTATCTCTATCATAATTATTAAAGGGTTACCCCTGTGAAAAAGAATTATTGACAACTCACAGATTGAGAATTAAATTTATATAAATGAAAAAATTAGCAATTACAGACTTCTACAAATATCACAAGTGACTTTACTTTTCTGTTAAGAAAGAGGATAAAAACCTGGAAATTTTAATCTCAAATAGTAAGATAAAAAGGCAAAGGAGAAGAGTATGAAATCGTATTGTGCAGAATTTTTTGGAACCTTTTGGTTGGTTCTCGGTGGGTGTGGTAGTGCGGTATTGGCTGCGGCATTCCCCGAGGTGGGCATTGGCTTACTGGGTGTTTCATTAGCCTTTGGCTTGACGGTGCTAACGATGGCTTTCGCTATTGGGCATATTTCTGGCTGTCATCTTAATCCGGCGGTCTCAATCGGACTTTGGGCAGGCGGTCGTTTCTCAGCTAAAAGCCTGTTGCCTTACATTGTGGCACAGGTTCTGGGCGGGATTGTAGCTGGTGGAGTGTTATTCTTGATTGCTAGCGGCCGGCCGGGTTTTGATCTGGCGGCGGGTTTTGCCTCAAATGGTTATGGTCTGCATTCGCCAGGCGAATACAGTCTATTGGCGGCATTTATTACCGAAGTTGTGATGACTATGATGTTTCTCCTGGTAATTCTGGGTGCGACTGACAAGCGCGCTCCACAAGGTTTGGCACCGATTGCTATTGGACTTTGTTTGACGCTTATTCATCTGGTAAGTATCCCTGTAACCAATACTTCAGTCAATCCAGCTCGCAGTACAGGTGTAGCGGTTTATGTTGGCGGTTGGGCAATCTCTCAGCTCTGGCTTTTCTGGGTGGCTCCGATAATTGGAGCGGTGTTGGGTGCACTGATCTATCGCCTGATCGGCAGCGAAAAGAAATAATCAGGCTAGTGATTTTAAATAATAGCGATGATCGCGGTCTAACCGCAATGCGAGATATATTTTTTGAAAAAATACTCATTCGGCGAAGAGTAATTAGGAAGACATTTATTTAACTAATAGACGTTATTGTCCTTTTTGTGAGTCATATTCATAGTTTGATAAAGGAAATCAATTAGATAGATACGCAATTCTAATTTAAGTGGGCAATTGTTGGATGAAAATTGTATTACTATTTTTTCCTTATTATAAAATATTGTCGGCATTTTAGACATTGGTTTTTTAAATTATCGCTCGTGAATTTGCAAACAGTTATAATTCCTTGTCCGGTTCCAGAGAAGTAATTGTTTGCCGTTAAATTTTTTGGAGAACTAATATAATGGTGACAGAATCTGAAAACGGCAATCCCAAAGAGCGAGAAGCTGAACTTATTCAAAAAATCCGTAATCGTGTGGCGGAAGTGCAGGAATTAGTGGACGAGATGAAGTCCCGATTGACTGATAAGGAATAGCGTTTATCGCATATCAGCGCTTGTACATTTATTAAGCTCTTCGAAACGCAAAGAAACCTAATGCACAAGGGTTATATTTTACTACAATAAGCCTCAGCAAGGTTAAGTATAAGACTGAGAAAGGAGAGAATGCCGGTCGATTTGTCAACTCGACCGGTGGCAATTTGGCGATTTAGCAAATCGCCCTCTATATTTCGTGTCCACGCTGGAGTATTGACTCAAGCTAAGGCCTGAATCTTAAACTTGACCTAAAAGAAGCTGGAGTATTGAAGATGACAATCAAAAACAAAAGGGCCGAAAAAAGAAAAATAAAGTCGAAGGAGTTAGCGCATAAGCACGACTTTAATATGGGTCGAATATCCGGGGGCATTCAACCGACAAATATACACGCCATTTGCAACCAGCGCTCCGTTCTGGTCGGTACCATTCCAGTAAACACTATAACTTCCAGCAGTATGATTGCCGGTAGCAAGAGTGGTGACTTTCATTCCGATTAAATCGTATATCGAAACATCAACAGGTCCGAAAAATGGAACGTCATATCGGATCAAGGTTTCGACATTGAATGGATTGGGATAATTCTGATGTAAGCGAAAGTTCTGGAATACACCGGTAACGGGACGTTGTAATCCTATTGTGGTAAAAACGAACGGACGACTGTTGGACTGAGACGCCCAGCGTTGATTGCCGCGGTTATCAGTGGCAACGACTTTCCAGAAATAGCGAGTGGCATAGCCAAGATGTTCAGGTGGATTATAGACGATAATCGAATCTTTTTCCGGTTGTTCTATTACAATTTCACGAAAATTCGTCGTAAAAAGGCTGTCGGTGCCATAGTATAATGTATAATTAATCCGGGAGCCTGGGTCTTTGTCATGCGCTATTTTCCAGGTGAACCCTGCATCCAGTGCCACTGAATCTTGCCCGTTAAAAGGCGAGAGCATTGCAAAGCGGTCGGGTGGCAGATCAATAGCATTTACTCCGAAGCACACCGGGCGACTCCATTCACTACGATTGCCATCAGGATCAACCGCTGAAATTTGATAATAATAATACTTATCTTCTTTTAATTCCGGCAGGTGGATGCTTGTCAAACCGGGTTTACTGGCAATTTGACTAACTTTTTTAGGGTTGTCAGCTTCATAAAATCGAACCAGATAATATAAATCACGTTCATCTTGATTGGGATCGGGGTCATCGGACGGCAACCAGCTGATCAGCGGCTGAGTAGTCTCTACCACCGCTGAGTCTTTCGGTAAAAAACCTTCAGTGACGGGGTAAGGCGCCTCGTTAATAGCATTGGTGATGAAGGAGTTGGTAGGCGACCAGAGAGAGAAACTGCCGTGCTGATCACAAGCTCGAATACGATAGAACCAGCGGTCGTTTTCTGTCAGATTTTCCGGTGGAATAAAAGCAGTCTGACCTGGTTCAGTAGTATAAACCGAACTAGCATTTTCAGGGAAATTAGGGTCTTTACTGATTTCTATCTGGTAAGTTAGGGTGGTTTGAAAATCACCAAAATCCGGATCGCTACTTGCCGCCCAGCGGATTTCCGGGCGTAGAGTTTTAATAATCACGTTATTAGGCGGGTAAAAATCTTTCACAACCGGCAGCGGCGGGTCGTTTTGATAATTAAATGCTACTCTTACAGGGCGACTGGCTGATGTTCCACTAATTCCGGATTGGTCAAAAGCCTGAATGCGCCAATAATACAGCGTATTGTCTTTTAAAAGGCCAATCGTCGGAATGTTGTTCAGACGAACCCCGATTGCTCTGGCGGGCAGTGCGAGGTTTGGCTCTGTTTCCTTCGCAGTAATAGCTTGAGGGATTCGGTAGTAAAATAACGGTTCGGTGAAATTAGGATATTCGCTACATTCAATTTGATATTGCAATTGGTCGCCGGGATCGGGATCTTCGGAAGGCAACCACCAGAAATAAGAATCTGACGTTATGACCTCTAAATTTTTCGGACTGATAATTCGCACCGGGCGCTGAGGGGCTTCGTTGATTTGATTGACCCAAAAAGTATTACATTTTGACCAAGCCGAATGCGTCTCGGCCAGATCTATGGAACGCACTCGCCAAAAATATTGACAATTTTCCAGTAAGGGAGTTCGTACCAGGATATGATTCTGATCATAAGCACTTTTTAATAAAATATAGGTACGGCTGCCGAACGAGCGATCGCGGCTTAACACTACTTCATAGCGCAAGCGATCAGCCACATCGGGGTCGGTAGCTGAAGACCACTTTATTTCGGGATAATGGGTCGCAACGATGGCACCATCCGGACTGAAACCATCTACCGGTGGCAGAGGTGGTTGATTAATACCGTCGTCGAATAGGAAAGTAGCCTCGGGCCAGTTAGATTTTGCCACACCGCCCCATTGATCGCTAATCCGGACTTCCCAGCTGTAAATCCATCCGTCTCGAAAAAAATTCTTTTCATTGATTAGGTCTAAGCTAAAACGCACTCGCCCATTGTATTCATACGACAAACCTGCGACACTACCTTCGCGCGCTTTTTCCAATAACGAGTCGTTCAACGGCACTGTGATTACTCGCTCCGGCTCCAATTCATTGCGAATGATAATTTCACAATAGAAGATTTTATCGTCGTCAGGATCTTCGCCCATCGTCCATTCCAGGTATCCATCCGGCCGTCGTATTTGCTGGCGAACTGGGGAAGGATCATAAGGCGGATTCGGGGGGAGATTACTTGTATCCCTTATAATGCTACCGACTTGATCAGAGTTTTTCTCCACGTCGGCTATTGCGACTGACCGGCAACTTACTGCAATTAATAAACTTACCGAGATTATTGAAAGTCTATAATAGGTTATCTGTAAATTTAACATAATACTTAAAATTTAATTAACCTATCTGAGTTAGGAGAAATATTTTATAACACGCCAACTCTATGAAATATTCAGGGTCTGAGGCTGAGATAAGGTTCAGATTAAGGCTGAGAAAAGATGGTGCCTGGTTACAGGTGACCAGTTAAGAACAGCCTCCGAATTCTCCAGCGGATTCCACACCGGCGGAGTATTTATCTATAACAATTTTATAACAACTTGGCAATTATGAAGCCGACCGCAAAACCGATCAAGAAAACTATCGTTACAAAGCGATGGTTGATTACCTCCTTCTTATATCCCCTCTTGATCGCGATAAGCGAAACAAAATAACCTAGTGCATTAAAAATCCAGAAAATCGGTAACGTTAATACTTTGGCCAAAATTGGCCCGATGAAGGGTAAAGTCGCCAGGAGAGCAATTAACCCGGAAAAAGCCTCAGCAAATACCCCAAAAATCATCACCAGGACAAAGATAATGCCTTTATCAACTCTGAAGTGTATTCCTATAATAACGGCGATAATTATTATCGCCCAGGTAATCAATAACTTATAATTCCGCTGAAAGAAACCGGCGATGCCTTGGGCTAAGCGCTTGAAAAATAATAAAGGGCTTCTTTGGTCATTTGGCTGTTCAGATTGCTTCATATTGCTACCCTGAATTTTTTTATTGAGTTATTGGTCAAACTGGGCGGGATTCTGCAACCGTATTCTGGTTCATCTCGTAAATCAGGCGCAAGCCGTCGAGTGTCAAATTGGGATCGCTAACCTTGATTACGTTCGAATGTTGAGCGACGACATTACTAAATCCTCCTGTAGCGATCACGAAAATATCGGGTTGATGAATCTCTTCGGCAATGCGTCGCACCATTCCTTCGATCATAGATAAATGACCAAATAGAATTCCGCTCTGCATGTGGGCGGTGGTATTTTTGCCAATGACCTGTGGCGGAAAAGTGAGATTAATTCGGTAAAGTTGTGCGGCTTTTCTAAAAAGGTCGCTCGCGCCGGTAACCAAACCGGGCGCAATCGCTCCGCCGATATAATTTCCCTCGCGATCCAGAACATCGAAAGTCGTTGCCGTACCAAGGTCCACGACGATACTCGGACAAGGATAATTGATTCCAGCGGCAACAGCGTTGCAAATGCGGTCAGCCCCAACTTCAGCCGGATTATCAACCAGAAGACGACGCCCGAGATTCAGATTGCAATTGACGAATAGCGGTTCAAGATGGAAAAAAGTGTGTGCCATTTGCTTAAACGGTTCGATCAAGCGCGGTACGACCGAACCAATTACAATCCCATCAATTTTATCAATTACGATATTTTGCTGTGCTAAAAAGGATTCAATCCGCCGATTATAAAAATCCGCAGCTCGAACCGGATGACTATTTATTCGCAGAAATCCCTTGAGATTATTCTCCAGAAACAATCCTATGGTCACGTTGGTATTACCTATATCAATTGCTAATAACATATTTATTTCTCCCTGACGATTGTTACCTCAGCGGCATGAAACGTCCGCTTTGTTCGACCGGTTTGCAGAATAAGACCGCCGTCTTCGCTAATATTATTGAACACCCCGCTGTGTATATTGCGACCGTCGTTGACTTTGATTTTCTGCCCGATATAAGGACAATATTTGCGCCATTTTTCCAGAATCGGGTCAGTTCCAGAATCATTCAGCACCACCAAGTTTTGATCAATCGAATAAATCAATTTGGCTAGTACATTCTCGCTTTCGTATTTTTTACCCGTAATAGAAAAAAGCGAACCGGCGAACGGCAAATTGTTCATGAAAAAATCACTATTTTGGTTTAAATTTATGCCGATCCCAATTATCACATCCGCATTATTTCCCGAGCTGGTTTTACTCTGCACTAAAATTCCACAGACCTTTAAATTTTTTAGTAAAACATCATTAGGCCATTTCAATGCCAACCAGTTCGGCGTAACTATATTCTGCAGACCTTCCAGAACGCCTACTGCGGTTAGAAATGGGTAAATAAAAAGCGGCGTCTCACTGTGGTGAATTTTCAAATAAATGGAAAAAAGTAAAGCCTCGCCGGGTGGAGCCATCCAGCTGCGCCCTAAACGCCCTCGCCCGGCACTTTGAAAATCAGCCCAGACGATCGTCCCGGAAGGATGCGAATGTCGACTTAATAGGTAAGCATTAGTAGAGTCTATCTCCTCAAAGTGAATAATCGGTAATTTGAGTACCCCAGTGGAGATTGGGAGTTGGCTAAGCCGAAAGGTACTCATAACCTTAGCGCAGGTCGAGTTCCTCGATTAATTCGCCGGCGGAGCTATATTTATCCAGAATAAAAAGGATATAGAGAATATCAACGCTGATGGCGCGCGAAAGAGCCGGATTGTATTGCCAATCATTAGTCAAGGCTTCCCAGTTGCCGTCAAAAGCACAACCGACCAGTTCACCCCGTGCGTTCAAAACCGGACTGCCGGAGTTGCCTCCGGTGATATCGCAAGAACTGAGAAAATTAACTGAGATGTCATTCAATTCCAGATCAATCCAGCGACCATAGTCGCGGCGAGTCGCCAGCTCGATTAATTTTTCAGGAACATCAAAAGGTTCGACGCCACTATGTTTGGCAATTACTCCGGCTAAAGTCGTCTGCGGTTGGTAAATGACGGCGTCCCGCGGCTGATAGCCTTCGACATTGCCATAAGTAAACCGCAAACTGCGGTTAGCGTCAGGCAAAACCTGCTTACCCATAACATTTTTCAAGGCCGCAAAATACTGCGGCTGGAGAATTAACATCTTGCCGCTAAATTCTTTCCGGTCTTTCTCGATGCGCTCCAGTTCTCGGTTGACTGCGGCGGCTAAAGTTATTAGTGGGTCCTGCCGATCGAGCAAAGATTCTGCGCTCAAATCAAACATTACCAGACACTCGTCGGCATCGGTCAATCGAGTATGAGTAAAAGTGCTGTCAACGTAAGCTGCGATGACGGCTTGAGCGGAATCGGCGGGCTGATCCTGAATCAATTCGTGCAAAAAGGCGGGTCGCTCGGCGGTAGGGAGTTCGGCTAAATGATTCAATAATAATTTTAATATACGGGCATCGGCCGGGGCGTAATAGCCGATGCGCCTGGCCTTAAAATTGCGTTTGGTGCGAGCCATTTGATAATCGAAGAAACCGTACTCACGTGCGCTTTCCGGTTTGGTCTTTTCACGACTCCACTTTTCGATAGTCAGTGCATCCGCCAGAACCGTAACGTAGCGTAAGTAATTAATATACATATCACGCTCAAAACCGGTATAATATTCATCGTATGCTTTCTGAATTTCAGGCAGAACATTACCGTATTGTTTCTGCCAGTCAGGCTTACCGGCAATTTTTCGTGCTAATTCACTCTCCACCTGTTTTTTCTGCTCCAGAATATTTTCACTCTTGAATCCGGCCAATAAACCCTGATTGTTTTTCAGTCCATTGTAAAAATCTTTTAGCCGTGAAGCTAAGAGTAAATCAATCGCCGGACTTTTTTGGCTTTCATCCTCGAGCTCATTGATAATTTTTTGAAAAATCCGAATGCGTAGTGGATATACCAAATTCTGATTGTAGGCGATCGAAAAACTTGTGGCGTTACGATAAGTCCGACCCGGATAGCCTAAAATGAAGACCAGATCATCGGGATTAAGTCCTTTGGTAGAAATCGGTAGAAAAATTTTGGGCTGGTAGGGTACATTTTTCTCGCTATATTCGGCGGGCTTGCCATCGGGTGCACAGTAAACCCGCATAAAGGAAAAATCGCCGGTGTGGCGCGGCCACATCCAGTTATCAACTTCGCCGCCGAAATTGCCGATGGATCGTGGCGGAGCATAAACCAGACGAATATCCCGGAATTTTCGGTAATGGTAAAGATAATAACTGGCACCATCAAGCATGGAGACGACTTTTCCGGATAGTCCATTGACAGAATCTTCACTCTCGGCCTCGAGTTGAGCGATTGCCTGCTCTACAGCACGAGTACGTTCTTCCGGCGCCATTTGAGGGGTAAAGGATTTAAGTATTTTTTCGGTAACATCTTCAAAACCGATCATTAGCGACGCCTCATAGCCGGGCGCTGGTAGTTCTTCGGCTTTAGTGCGGGCGTAGAAACCTCTGTCCAGGTAATTTTGCTCATCGGTCGAATTTTTCTGGATGGCACTGAAGGCAACGTGGTGATTGGTAAGGACCAAACCATCAGCCGAAACAAATGAACCAGTTCCTCCGCCGAATAATAGGACTGCTCCGGCTAAACCACCGCCGTCCGATTGATAGATGTTGGCGGGTTTGATTTTCAAGCCTTTGATTTTCGGTGGAATTTGATCCGGCGGATACATACCTTCCGCGGCAAAAAGCATAAAATTTAACGTCAGAAGACAAGTCGCCAGATAAAAGATGCGTTTAATTTTGATCATATTTTCCATCTTACTTTGTAATTGTTAAAAACCGCGTTCTTTGCGAATCGTTTGATAAGCATCATTGATAGACTTGAATTTTTCCTCCGCCAGCTTTTGAAATTCAGGACCAAGACTAGCTACTTTATCCGGGTGATATTTCACTGCTAAATCGCGGTAAGCTTTCTTAATTATCTCAACATCGTCATCTGGTTTAATTCCCAAAATCTCATAAGATCGGTTGGCGCTACCACTGAAAATCGCCCGGATAGTTTCATAATCGCGGGCGGAAATTCCCAGAGCATCCGCAATTTCCCGAATCGCTTGCGATTCCACCGCTTGGAAATCGCCATCGGCGACGGCAATTCCAAATAAGACGTGAAGTAGTTCCATTCGGGAGTAATAATCCATATTATCGCTAATCTGACGGGCAATGTCTTGGATATCATAATCTTTACCGAGTATCTCCCGATAGAGGTAGAGTAAATCCTGGGCGTTTTGAGTGCCGAATTTATCAACTAGAAATTTCTTTACGTATTGAATTTCGGAAGATTTGACATTACGATCGGATTTACTGACATAGGCAAATAGCGAGAGCATTGCCACTGCAAAATCTCCGGCACGGGTATCACCGTAAGTCGCAAAGGTTGCTCCTGAATCGGCTTTGTCTTGTATCTTCTTAACTTTGGAATCGCTACTTACTATATTTCCAATATACGCCCCGATCAAAGCTCCCAGCGGACCGAAAAGCGCCCACCCGATACCACCGCCGATAATTGTTCCAGCTATTTTTCCCATATTCGTATTCTCAATTTAAAATATTTCAATTCAATAGATAATAAATATTCCATAGAAAAAATCCTAATAAAAATCCCTCCACCCAATATGAGTAGAGGGATTAAATTATTTGGTAAAAATATTATCTAAAAGCAAAACCAACGCCTATACCGGCGGCGTTGTATTCTCCCATACTGTACTCAGCATTGATAGATAAAACCGCAATTTTGATATTTAGACCAGCAGTGTAGCGCATATCATCTTTGCCTTCTAAATCGAATTTGATCTTTGTACCGTCTTCCATTGTATAGGATGCGGTGAACTTGCTAGACTCTTTGCCAACTCCAATATACGGCGTTAGCATGAGAATAGTCTTACTGACCATTAAATTGAAAGCCGTGCTATTGGCGCTCAACAAATCACCAATCTCCATTTTTTGGTAATAACCCTGAACGGCGATATCCAACGGGAACATCGGTATGGGAATCCAGCGATCAACATCCAGTTTTAAACCACCGCCAAAGGCTGAGATCTCTCCGATAGCTTCGCCGATATCACCAGGGATTTTAAACTTAGGAATTATTCTGATGGATGGCTCGATGCCCATCGGCAAGCCAACACTGGCTTGCAGAATCGGGAATGGAAAGGGTACAGTTTTCAAATCTTTCAGAGCCTTGATTGACTTCATTCCCGGGATTGAACTTATCTGTATTCCATCAATGGCATCATTTATTTCAGGATTCAATTGAGCTATTGCCTCATTAATTTGAGCTTCTGTCAAGCCTTGAGCCTGTAATTGAGTTCTAAGCTGAGATTCGATTGCTTCCTGGACATAAGGTTCGTTGACCGTGAAAGGCTCGGCTTTCCCGCCGAGAATATTCGGAGTCGTACAGTCAAGAAAAATTTCTTCAGGATTTAGAGTAATCGCATAACTCTGAGAATTTTTCTCAATATTGAAAGTGATATCATCCAAAGCCGAAAGATCAAATTGATAGGTAGTTTGACTGGCTTTGCTGGCGGGCGCTAAACCAAATCCGGTCTTTAATTGAATATCAAATCCTAAAGTATGATGCGTTCCAGCGGTGTTATACAGACCGGAGTTCATTGCCGTCCCAAATCCAGTGGCTAATGGTTGCAGATATAATTTTCCGTTGGTCTCGGCTAGTTCTTTAATCTGATCCATTGAAAAATCCTGCGCCATAATCGTAGTTAGCATTAAAAGCGCCAATACAATTACTCTGACAAGTGTTTTTCTCATATTTTCCTCCATGATTTCAATTTTACTGCAATGTTAGGTTCATTTTAAGTAAAAATCAAGTGGAAATTTAACGCGCCAGGACTAAAGTTGTGATATACTCCACAGATTTAGTGCTGGCAATGTCATTTGCCAGGCAACGCACGATATAAATTCCAACTCGTGCTTTTGAGCCATAGTTACTATCGCCGTCCCAGTAGATTACACCACTCGCCGCTGTCTCCAGGTTCGATGCCAATCGGTAAATCAGGCGCCCCGCCAGATCATATATTTCAAGAGTGACCCTGGCTGAAGGAAAGGGCAATAAATATTGAATCCCAATTTCATCATCAATCCCATCACCATCCGGTGAAAATACTTCGTTCGTAGGTTTAATGCCAAGTTTATTAAGCTTTTCACGCAGAATTACGCTGTTGGGTTGTCCGGGGGTACCGCCGACTGCCGCAACGCTCGCGCGCCAATTCAGCGCTCGATTAGAATTATCAAATGAAATCCGCTCCATCGCTACTCCCTTGGAAATTGCCCAGGTTGAATTATAAAACAGGCTGTCAATGGTCCGACCGGTCGGATCGTACAAGTAAATGGCATCTTCGCTATTATTCAAGGATGGAAATTTATCGGTTATCCAAGTCTGACTTGGCGCTATATCCGGAAAGTGTCGCACCGATGAATCTCCGGCAATTACGAAATATCCTCCCGTCGGCAAAAAATAACCGGACGGAATGCTCCGGCGCACGGCGGTATTCTGATCGGAAATCATCCAACCGGCGAGATCAATGGTGCCTTTGCTGGAATTATGAAATTCAAGATATTCGGCAACTGAACTCGAAGCCGTCCGAATATTCAAAGGATAAGGCATAAATTCAGATAGAAGTAAGCTTCCTTCCGACCAGGAAATCTGAATCGAGCTCGATAGCATATTATTTTCATTGATTTGGTCTTCAGGCCAATCAATCCGGACAGTGACAATATGTTTGCCGGAGGTTAGTGGGCCAATCTGAAAAATTCCACTGTCGGACCGACCGGATTCGATACAGTTCAGTGGTATCTGAGAAATGAGATCGTTTTCAAAAGATATTATTAGATTTACACCACAGGCTTGATTCTGCCCTTTATTGGAAATAAAATAGCGCCCGGTGAAAACGGTATTCGTGTCACCGGTAGTCGCGGACAGCCGGAGTGAATCGAGACTTAAATCATTTTCCGGTCGGGTAACACTATTGAAATATCCGGCAGTCTGATGTTCGGGACTGACCGACAATGCCCACGATTGTGAGGCATCACTTGGTAGGTGTGGCAGGATTTTTTCAGCTGAATAACCAGCTTTTATTGGCCAACCGGCTCCGTAATAGAGTGAATCAATGATTTTTCCACTCAAATCCTTCAACCAAATTTGATCGGCGGAATTATTCAAACCTGGCCATTTCCCCGGGTTAATGACCGTGGCATTGTCCGTCTTAAAATAATTGAAACAGGCGCTGTCGCCACTCAAGATTAAATATCCGCCAGCCGGAACTTTTCCTCCTGAAATTTCAGCTTTTAAATAGCGATTACCCAGCATCCAGCCGGATAGATCGATCGTTTCATTGCTTACGTTAATACACTCGATAAACTCAACCTGATTGCTGGTCGGATAAGCTAAAAATTCGTTGAGCGTCAAACAGCCAGCGGGAAAAGCAACTATTAAATCATTACCAGCATAATTATTATCAAGATTCTCATCCAGACTATATTCCAGTTCTGCCAGATAAAGACTCCGTCCGGCTTTCTCAGCAATTATCTTCCCAGTAACGATCAAAGTCGAGTCCGACTTAAGGCTTTGATTTATATCCTGTCTCCAACAAAGTTCATCTGCTTGTCTGCAACTGTCTTGATTTTGGTCTAAATAGATTTTGATAGAAAAATTTTCAGCCGAATAGCGCCCGATATTCTTGATTTTCAGCGAGAAATTAGCATTCCTACCAACCGAATCCAGTGTCTTAGAAAATTTAAATGACGTTGGCACAATGGCTAAATTGTTATCCAGTTTGAGGACGGAATTAACCTGGCCGGGCGTAGCCGTCACTAGCGAACCACCCCAATTGCTGGCATTCAAAGCCGGTTGCGCCGGGTCAAGTCGTTCCAGCGAGACGCCTGTCCCGCCGCCCCAGCTGTCCCGATAGCAAATATTATCAATGATATTACCAGTAGCATCGTAGAGGAAAAGCGAGTCAGTCGTGTTATTCAAAGTAGGAAAAGCATCCGGCACTATCAACAGTTGCTGAAAGTCCGGATAATCCAGAGTAAAATCAGGTCGCGCTGCGACGACCGCATACTCGCCGGCTTCGATAGCTATGCCCGAATCCGCCAGAGTCAGGCGTTTACCCATTGCATCGCGAAATTGCCAGCCATTTAGGTCGAGTGTTATTTTTAAACAGTTATAGATTTCGAACCACTCGCACTGACCGGCAAGCGGAGCGAACATAATTTCATTAATTACCAGAGTGCCTGCCGGGTAACCAACTGCCAAAGAACAACTGGCAATATTATTAGCCAGCACTTCATCTGCCGACCAGAGAATTTCTGCCGCAATTTGATGTAAGCCACCCGGAATAGCACCGAAAGTAACGGTGACAATCTGACTTTCACCTGATTTCAAGGAAGAATAAATTGTGACAGTTGTATCGGAGATCGTCCCCAGAACTGAATTAGTTATGGCGATATTTACCTTAAATGCGTTAGCAGATTTTTTACCATTGTTGCGCAGGTAAATTTGAGCCGTGACCGGTGAATTGTGAATTAGCGGCGCGATCCCAGGTTTTACCTTAACTGAATCGAGTGCGAGGTCATAATCCCGCAAGTCTACTGAGTTTCTCCGGCCGGGCGTAGCTTTATCCAGATCCGTGGAAAGCGACCAATTAATGGCTTGATTACTGGCCGCAAATGGATTTTTCCTTTCGAGAGAGGTGCCCTGACGATAACCCCACGCGCTCGAATATTCTAATCCATCAATCAAATGAGCACAGTGGTCTCTGATTACGATAGAATCTTTGGTATTGTTCAGCGCCGGCATAGTCTTAGGACAATCCAATATAAATGGCACGCGTCCCCAATAACTGACGAAAGTGGTAGAGTCATTAACAATCACGAGGTATTTTTGAGGCGGCAGATAGAAATTTTGCTCAGTTAGCATTATCGTCGTACTATTGTCGCTAAGTGTCCATTTTTTCAGATTGATTGTGTCGGCGGAAATGTTCAGTAGTTCCACCCACTCGCCGCCGCCATCAGTTACCGGATAATACATAAATTCGTTGATTATTAAACAGTTTGCGGGAAATGGAATTTTGATATCCACCGAATCAAGATTATTGGCCGGCTGTTCATCTGCCGCGTAATTGGCTTCCGTCAGCACGGTGTAAATTCCGGATACAAAACCCGGTATTGTCACATTTTGGATAACAGAATCACCGGCTGAGAGTGCTATCGTTTCGTCCCAAAATATTTCATCTATTTGCCGGTCGTCGTTGCGATCCAGTCCACATATGACCTGAATAGAGGTGGCGGTTTTCAAGCCGGCATTTTTTATTTTAAACTGAAGTTCAATCGGCTGATTGGGAGCAATTTGATCAATCGGGGATACCACTCTCAGTCCGCTGATTGCAACATCTTGCTCAAGGGGTGAAATACTGTTCCAGAAACCCGGCGTGCCACGTAGACTCCGGCTATTGCCCCAGTTAGAAATTTGATTAGAACCCTCCGGAATGATTTTTTCCCAACTGTAGCCGGACAGGGGTTTGGCAGTCGTTAGTACGGCTGATATTGTATCTCTCTGATCATTAAAAAGGTAAATCTGACTAGCAGCCGAATTTGGCAAGCCACTGCGCGCAAATGAATTGTCCTGAATTGTAATTAAAAGAGCGCTTTCTGGTATCAGGTTTTCATAGAATGAAGATTTGTTATCGATTAAATAGCCTCGATCCATTATCACGGCAAATCCATGTGCCGGAAGCGTATCACCGTAATCTGTCACAAAACTCAGCGTATCGGTGTAGTCATTGATTTTCAGATACCAGCCAGAAAGCGCTACCGCCGAATCGCCATAATTGTAGATTTCAACAAATTCATCGTAATACTCTGATCCGGCCGGGTCAGCCATAATCTCGTTAATCGTGATGGCCTGACCGAATAGGTTGGTGATGATCACGCCAATTATAAAAAACGCCAGCGCTATTACCTTTGTCGAATTCAAGCACTCTCCAACTTCTTGCCGTTATTTTATGTCTTAAATCACAGAAAGTCAACGGTAAATTCATTAAATATCTTCCGTTTATAAAAAAAGTTGACTTTCAGCTTTATATTTCAGAAAATTATGACTGTATGATTTTTAACAAATAGTAAAGCAATGGAGGAAAGTTTGGAAGGATTAAGGTTCACAAAATGCACAGTTCCGACGAAAATATGTGGCTTCTTTCTGGCGATTAGCTTGCTCGGGACCTTGTTGCCTATTAAACTTTATGCCCAAAGCGGTCGCTATACTCGCAAATCAATCGCGTTTCTGGATGCACTAATGGTCACCGATTCCCGGATTCGCCTGAATCCGGATGACGAAAAATTCTTGTTAACTGCGATTCATAACGGGATTCGGATTGCCCGCTTTGATTATAATCCCCTGCCGGATGCGGTGCGGTCTACTTTTAAAGAGCAGCTGTGGGCCAAAGGCGTCGTCTCTGATGCAGAATTAGTCATGCTAATCGAGGCTACCATTGTCCCAGAAATAGTCAAAATACTCGATATAGAAAAAGAAATCCGCGCCCAAAACTTAGTTGACGAAACCCAGCGCAATTCATTTATCGCGATCAAAGCCAAGGAGTTGGGCATTACTGCCGAACAAATCGAGCAAGTAATGAATGCTTCCTACATCTATCTCCCATTTCTTTCGAGCTATACGGTCAGCAAACCCAAAGATGATCCCAACCTGACGGTAACAATCAAAGGCGGTCTGTTCTGGTATCATATTGTGCCCGGCGATGATCCGCATCTGGAAAGCATTGTCACTTTGCGCACCGAAGCCTCCGGTTCCGCCGAAAAAGCTAAACGCAACGCCGAATCGGAAGCTTTCCGGCTCGCCGCCAGTACTTTTGCCATTAACCTGCAGGTTTTGACCCGCGATATTGAAATGTTCAAACTGAATGCTCCGATTACCACTATCGAAAGGCGCATCGTGAAATTCCCGCTCGGTACGGCGGAAGGAATTAAACTGGACGAACCCTTTATCGTCGGTGAATACGTTCAGACCAGTGGTGATAAAATCGCTTTTAAGGAATCCGGATTTGTGCGCGTCAGCCAGGTCGGCGATAATCGTCGGGATCCGCAGCAACTTTCTGCGGCTTACGCCATTCAAAAGGGAGATTGGGTAAAAGGAATGACGATGATTGAACATCCCCGTTTAGGTGTTGACGTAGCTATAAAGCCGCGCGGGTTCGTTATGAATATCGAAAAAGGCGTTTTTGCAAGTGAGGATTTTTTTATCTTTTTTGACAATTATGACGGACTTGCATTTGGTGCTGATTTGGATTTCCAGATCAATATCGCTTCATTGACCAACAAACGTCAATCATTTCTGGTCGCTGGCGCCACCGCCGGATTAGTACCGGTTAAGAGTGAATTGTATAGCACTGATAACTTTCTCAACTTGGTGATCCCGGATGCCAATAATACGGCTGGCATAGTTTACGGCTACACCGGTTATATGCGACGATTTTACCTTGGGCCTTTCGCAATTCATGGTGAAATTTTAGTCGGTCTCCAATATTTAACTCTAACTGATAAGTACAATGACAAAGATGTTACTATTTCGAATAACAGCCTCGGAGGACGCCTGAATCTGGCGCTTGAATATGCCCTTAATATTGATTGCAACGTCGGTATTTTTGCCGGTTTTCAGGCTTTTCCATCGTTTGATTGGTGGACAATCAAGTACGGAGATAAAGAAGTTGATGTTGCTAACTATGCTGGGAAGGATGCACCCTATATTTCCAGTTTTTCACCGACTTTCGGCATTTACTTCCATTATTCGCCGCCAACTTTACCTTTTAATCCGGCCTCGGCACTCCAGGCCGGTGGGAATTGAATTGAATGAGGAATAAAATGAAGAAATTGATGGTAACAGCCTTGGTTATTTTTAGTATTTCCGGTTTGGTGTTCGCCAAATCTGAGAAAACAAAGACGAAATCGAATCTACCACGCTCGCATGAAGCCGTCATTTTAGAAAGTACTTCGCCGTCTGAGGTAATGGTACGTGCCACCGGTTACAGTTCTACGGGCGGCAAAGCCGCCGAAATGGATAAAGAAGCCGAAACCGATGCTCGCAAAGCCGCCGTCTGGCTGATCTTATTAGGCGGCACTGATCCACTTCTCCAGACCGATGCCGAAAAGGCTGAGTTTGCTAAAATTCAGGAGGAATTTTTCGCGCCTTCCAACATCAAACAATTCATCATTTGGGAATCCGATTATTACAATTCACGTTTGAAAATTGACAGCGGTAAAACCTTGAAAATCGAAAAAACTTTCAAAGTCAATAAAAACCTAATCCACGATTATCTAATAGCAAAAGGTGTTCTGACCAAAACTGCCGCAATTGTCGAAGCTCTCGGCTTGCCCACGATAATGGTAATCCCGGAGACGGATGGCAAACAAGCGCCGATCGAACTTTTAAGAACCAATCTGAACCTAAAAAAAGGTGCGGAAGTTATCGAAGCTTATCTAACAGCTCGTAAATTCGAGGTAATTGTGCCTGAACAACAGCAGGCGCTTCAGGAATTGACCTCCGCGCATTACACCTTGCAAGGAGCCAGCGAGGATTACAGTTACCTGCTGGCACTCTCAATTGGTAGTGATATTTATATTACCTATAATGTCGCCGTCGAATCTCGCCTATTAGGTTCATCAACAGTAAAAAAGGGTGTGGTTGGTTGTCGTGCCTATGAAACTACGACTGGTCGCTTGCTCGGCACCGAAACTGGCTATAGTCCGGAAAGAACCGCGCCGGATGCCGTTTTGATCGAAGAAGCTATGAATGATGCCGTAGATAAAGTCATCAGCCGGATTATGGCTTATTGGAAAGAGGATATTCAGCAAGGAGTGCAATATAAAGTGATTTTGAACATCAGTGATTCCTTCACCAAATCCGAAGCAGAAGATATGATTTACGCTTTTGGTGATCTGTTGAAAAAGGCTGGCAAAAGGATTAAGGAAAATGTAATGGCTGATTATTCCTATGACGTTTTGATATGGTGTGATCCTGCTCTTTACCAATCCTCATCCGATTTGTATCGTTTTTTCAAACAAAATTATAAAGGCCAGGGTCGCCTTGAGCGGGTCAGTTTGAACCGCAAGCTAATCTTGTTAAACATAGTCGAAGAATAAGAGGTCATCGTGCAAAAGCAATCATTGCCTAAAATAATATTAGTTTTAGCCGGTTTGGTGATTTCCTCGGCATCGGCTCAGGTTCCGGATTGGTATAAAACCAATCAGCATAAAAAATATCCCGCCAGCCGCTATTTCCTGGGCGTTGCCGTGGCGGATACCAAAGCCGAAGCCATCGAATTAGCGCGGGCTGACGTCGCTAAGCAGATTCAGGTGCGTATCGAGTCTGAACTCGAAACCATCGAGAGCGAATTTAGAGAAGGCGATAAAAATTACTTAAAAGCCGAAACTACCAATCGCACTAAATCCATTGTCGCGGAAACCGTCTCGGGAATCGAAATCGCCGAGGTCAAAGAGGTCAAGGGCAAAACCTACGTCCTCGCCGTGCTCAATAAGGAAAAGTATCTCTCCACTCTGGAAATCCAGATGGATGAGATCCTGATGAAAAGCGAGCAACTTATCGCGAGCGCACGCCAGATGGTCGCCGACGGTCGGATTCTAAACGCGCTGAATAATTTCATTGATGCCCAGAATACAATCCCGGATTTCTATACAAAAAGTTCGCTGTACACCGCCCTTTCCGGGCGCAAATACCCCAATTTCAACCAGTTCACCGGGCCGGGAATAGTCGCGGAAGTGCGCGAAATTTTAGCGCATATCGAATTAAAAATTCTGTCGGGAAATGATCAGACTGCCGTCGCCGGTCAGAATTTGCCGACTCCCATCAAAGTCCAGGTAGTCTATGATCGCAACGGCGCAAGCATCGGGGTTGCTAGTTTTCCAATCGTAGTCAAGTACGCCAGCGGCGAAACAATTACTAAACTTGAAACCGACGCGAACGGCATTGCCGAATTTAATTGTGTGGCTACTCCGACTGACAATGTTGGCAAAACCGGGGCCGTTAAAATCTCTTTGGATTTAACGAAAATCCCGGAACAGTATCGCGATGCTATGACCCGCTCCGAAGTCCAGATTAACTACAACCTGACCACCAGCGCGATAATATTTACAGTCGAAGTTCACCAGAAAAACGGCCAACGCCTGACATCCATTGAGGACGAACTGGTGCGTCTGATTGCCGCCAATGGCTATACTTGTTCAGAGGATGCACCCTGGCTGGTACAAGGTACTTTAGTCATTAATTCTCAGAAAGAAGTCACTTCGCCGGCCGGCAAACAGTACTTAGTGGAAGCTCAGTTGCAATTGCGCTTGATAGAAAAACAAACCGGCAACACTTTAGCGGCGCTGGATGTCAATACTAAAGGGCTCGATTCGCAATCGCCCGATGGCGCCATTTCCAGGGCCGCTCAGAATCTGAAAATTCCGGGTAATAAATTTGCCGCTTTTTTACAAAGTGCCAATTATAAATAGAAAAATGATTAAAAAGTAACGAAAGGAGAAAGTATGAAAAAGTTACTGACATTTGTTTTATTGATTTCTGTCGCATTGTTCACGATTAATTGTGGTGGTAAACAGCCCAAAGCCAAAATGAGCGATATTCCTGAGTGGTATCTGAATCCACCACAAGCTGAGGATGCCATCTACCAGGCCGGTGATGCGGTCAAGACAAGTATGGCACTGGCCAAAGATGCGGCTGATGCCCGCGCTCGCGATGCAATTGCCCGGACGATCGAACTCAGAGTAACCAATATGATGAAGGACTTTATGCAACAAAGTGGCCTGGGCGAGGATTCTGAAGCCCTCGAGTTCACTTCTAACGTCAGCAAGCAAGTCGCCAATACCGTCCTGAAAGGTTGCCGCATTGTCAAACGGGAAATGAAAGTCGAAGGCAATAGCTATCACGCTTATTCGCTCGCCGAGTACAACCTGAATTCCTTGGTTGAAGAAACTCTCAACGAAGCCCGTCGGCAAAAGGCTCTTTATAACGAAGCCAAAGCCAATATGAACTTCGAAGAATTGGAAAGAGAGATCGAAAAACTTAAAAGCGTCGGTCAATGATTTGCTCGGGAAAGCCCGTTAGGTCATAACCGAGCGGGCTTTCTCTTTTTATAAATGAAATTCCGCATCTTAACCGTAGTCCTGGTCATCGGGCTACAAAACCTCATGTATTCTCAGGAATATATACCGTCCTGGTTTGAGGAATTACCCGAAGTGACAGGAGTCCGACTGGCGGTCGGTTATTCAGGGAAATTTAC
Source organism: Fidelibacterota bacterium (assembly GCA_035448825.1). Classification (GTDB taxonomy): domain Bacteria; phylum Fidelibacterota; class UBA2242; order UBA2242; family UBA2242; genus JAGNGI01. The sequence continues at coordinate 135,145 of DAOTJS010000002.1, read as the reverse complement.
CAACGAGTTCAGTGCTAAATCTACCGCTGTCCAATTAGCTCGCAAAAATATGGCTAAGCAAATTTCCATTCGACTAAAGTTTGATGTCGAGGAATTGGCTGACGGTCGCCTGCGCCTACTGAATCCATCCTTTAAAGAATTCTATGAAGGTGCGGTTTTAAATGCAATTGAAAGTAACTCCACTGTCGTTGACTCAGCAATAACTACTGATGGCTATTTTGTTTTGCTTGCCTTTCCGGCGGTTGAATATTTTTCTCTTCCCGATGCTGGTGATAAAACCTGGAGTGTTCGGCCGGATTGGATTGAAAATCTTCCAGAAGAAGACGGTTATGTCTATGGAATTGGTATGGTCGCTAGATACAGTAATTGGGTGCGCGCCTGGCAAGACGCCGATGAATATGCCCGCTTCGATCTCGGCAAGAATTTGCAGATTGAAGCTGAATCAATCCATGCCGTCCAACGCGATAATCGCACTACGATCGAATCGGTGATTTTAAAGCAGAGTTACGATCTTACCATTGAAGGCGCTACTATCGTCGCTCGGTGGTTAGATACCGCTAACGGTGTTTATTATTCGCTCTGCCGAGCGCCCAAACCGTGACGGTCAATTAGTCATCAGTCATTGGTCATTAGAAAATGTCACCCGGAGTCCAACGAAGGGTGACAGCTTAAGCGAGGCGGATAAAAGAGGTCAAGGTCAAGGCTAAGAAGAGAAGAGAAGAGGAGACGGGAAACAGGAAACAGGTTTTAGGTGAAGATTAGCCCCCGAATTCTCCGAGTGATCCAAAGGAGTCTCGGAATAGAGAATCCCGTGGCGGCGGGACAAATTCCAATAACCCAAACATTAAAAACGGCCTTAATAACATTTCCGGCTGGGGAGAGCAGTCTCAGCGGAGAAAATGGGCTTTTCAGCGCTTTCGGAAAACTTTCGTCAATATCAATTAGCTCTACCTATGTCACTAACAATAGGTGAACTCGATAACTTTTGCGCCTTAAATTCCATCCGCTGGGACTGAGCGAATCCCCGTGAGATGTTCTTAAGCCGTTGCCTTTTTTGGTTCTTTTTCGGCAAAGGATAAAAGAACGGAGAAACTTTTAACCATGAAGGAAAGCCGAGAAGCACTTGATTTAAGTCAAGTCTGGCTGAATTAATCTTTAGCCAAGCTCAGGGCATCTGAATCCGTCACGCTGAGTTCATCGAAGCGTGAGTTCGCCGAGGTATGATAGAATGCCAATATTTCGCGGGTTACTTTCATTTTGCCAATAAATTTGCGAAATTAGCAATGAATGCAAGCATTGACGGAGAAACATGGCAAATAAAACCATCGAATTGAAAGGAGTCGATCCGGCTCTGGTGTTTGGCGTCCGCGACGCATTTATCAACAAAATCGAAGAGAGTTTTGGGGTGCGCCTAATCGCGCGGGGGACGAAAATCAATCTCGAAGGCGACGAAAATGTCCTCGGTCAAATTGAACGCGTGTTTGGTGAAATGCTATTAACAATCAATCGGAAGGGCTTTGTTGACGAACAAGACGTCACTACTTTGATCAATATGGAACTGGGCGGACAGCGGTTGTCTGGCGAAATTACCGCCGACACCGTAATTCTTTTCAAAAAAACCGGCGTAATCAAACCGCGCTCAGTCAATCAGGAACATTATTTCCGCGCGACATTGAAAAACGACTTGGTATTCGGCATTGGCCCAGCTGGAACCGGCAAGACTTATCTGGCGGTCGCCATCGCCGTGGCGGCTTTGCGCAATCATGATGTTCAACGCCTGATTCTGACGCGTCCGGCGGTAGAAGCCGGTGAAAGTCTCGGATTTCTGCCGGGCGACCTAACCGAAAAAATCGAACCTTATCTCGCACCGCTTTACGACGCGCTTTATGATATGTTGCCACCGGAAAAAGTCAAAGTTTACGAAGAGCAACATATTATTGAAGTCCTTCCGCTCGCTTATATGCGCGGGCGAACGCTAAACAATGCCTACGTAATTCTGGATGAAGCACAAAACACCACGCCGATGCAGATGAAAATGTTCCTAACCCGCCTGGGAGCCAATTCCAAAGCGATCGTTACCGGCGACATTACTCAGATTGATTTGCCGGATCGCCAGAAATCCGGCCTGATTGATGCACTGGAAATATTGAATGGCATCGAGGGAATCGAATTCGTTTATTTCGATACGACCGACGTCGTGCGCCACCATCTGGTAAAAAAGATAATAAAAGCTTATAACGGCGGAAGTCAGGATAAATCCTAACAGTGATAATTCCCTAAAACCTAATTGTATTTCTTGATTTTAAAATAATAATAACTGTTCAGTTAAAATGTGTCATTTAATCAGCAGACAACGGAAGACTCATACGAGTCTTCCGTGATTTCTGCTGAACCGCCGTGGAGGAATGTAGGCGAGAGAGTGATAGAGATATGAGGGTTATTATTCAAAAGGGTTTAACCTATTTTATTTATTCACAGCTAAAGTGACCGATATTTTATAAGAAAAGGCTTGCCTGGAGGACGACTCAGTGTCCGGACGATCCATACCTCTGTCGGGGACACCCATCCTACCGCCTGGGCCCCCCATACCACCTTCTGGTCTGCCCATTCCGCCTGGGCCACCCATCATATCATCGGGATGACCAAAAGGCATCTCGACTTTTTCAGTTTTGAAAATGACTAATAGTGGTTTATTGTTGGTAATTTGATCAACACCTAAATGTTGGCTAATGACGGTAAATGGCAATTTCAGCTCATAGATAAGTTGTTGACGCTCGAATCCGATTTGGATTTCCAGACCCAGGTCATTTTTCAGAGGAACAAGCGTCTCTTGTTCATCATCGGGTCCAAGTAATATAAACTCAGTCTGCTGTTCGTTAAACTTAGCCAGGAAATTATTACCCTTCTGACTCGGTTCAAATGAGCCTGGTTTGGGCCTGTCATCGGGCGGCATAAGTGGAGAATTGCCCTGCTTGCCTGAACCCAATGGAAATTTTATACCGAAATGGTGGCTTTTACTGCCTTTCTGATCAACTTCAACAATCAAACCGTTCATCAATATCTGGCGGTGGAGATCCGGGTCGGAAGTTACCCAACATAAGTATAAATTTTCGGAATCATTGGCAACTCCCAAACTAACCTTACTTTTATCGTCGAAAACCAAATGCGAGCCCCAGTCCTTAACGACGGCATCTATTTTTATATTACCATCGTTCCAGACGCTCTGAACCGCGACTTTTTTACAACTGGATAAAAGCGCAATTAAAATGCACATTTCTACTAATGATATTTTTCGCATTTTTCCCTTTCCGTAAAATTGTTTCAAAATTTATTTACCGTAAAGGCGATCTTGAAATTGATTACTTTCCGATGAATTATCGCGTATTACAAAAAACTCAAATTCGCATTTTAGACAAAGCCAATCCTATTTTTATTCCTTTTTAAAATGGAACGAAAATATAGCCAACGAATTTCCTAGCGGTACTCTCTTACAAGAGACTTCTATGGAACCACTGGAGAATTCATAGGCTAGTCTTACTCGTGTCACTATACTCAAGTTGACACGTAACCTGTTACCTATTACCCCTCTCTTATCTACTCAGCTTTAGTTTGATGAGCTCATCCTTCGATGAACTCAGGATGACGGTGAACTCATGCTTCGATAAACTCAGGATGACACAGTAAGTTACCCTAAGTCCATCGAAGGGTGACCCATATTGTGACTAGCCAAACCAATTTCCGACTCGCCGCAGGCGGGACTAAATTGATTTCGGCTCAATAAGTTCCAGCGAAGCTATTTCCTGTATGGGATGAAGAAGCCTATTTATCCTTGATTGAATTTGATAACATAATGCTCTAAGCATAATACGATAATTAAATCGTCAAAAACCAATTCTCCTTAAAAATCAACACGGATTTTTAAGGATGGGACTCTTCGAAGTGTGGTGGCGGTCCCGGTGGTGGCCCTGGTCGCCCTGGCTGATTTTTCACTTTTTCATGAAAACGCTTCATTTGTTCCGGGGTAAGCACGCGCGCCAGTTCCGCGTTCAAAGAATCAATACTTTGTTGAAATATGGCGCGTTGCTCTTCGCTAAACTGTTTGACCCAAAGCGAATGGCGTATTAAGATTTCGTGAATGGCATCTTTTTGTTCTGGGAGTGGATCAATCATTTTTTCCATTTCGACTACGAAGCCTTCGCCTTTGCGAAAATGAGCGAATCGCTTTTTCTGATTATAATGTAGCCAACTTGAAGCTCCCACAAAACCGATGATAATTCCCAAAATCAGGACACTGCTTAACATTAAAGTCGTTCTGGTAGTTTTCTTCATTTTATTACTCCCAAATTAAATAGGCGATCGGGTCCATTATAGCTTCGATTGGAGTCTGAGTAATACCAAATGCCTTAGCCAGGTTCGGCTCGGAACTGGTGAAGAGGTTAAAAACCACAATCAAAGTTAGGATTACTGCGGCGCCAATAATTACCCGACTGTAAGCCGGCCAGAAACCATTCCACAATCTTGCCGGGCGCTTTTCCTGACTGGCAAGCTGGTGAATCCGGCTCATAGTCTTTTCAGCAAACCAGGGTCCGAAAGACTCCTGTTTTGTGTTAGTCAGATTTTGTTGAATTTTTTGCAATAGTTGCTCATCTTCCGCCAGTTCGGGATTAGTTTGTCTGGCTGACGCCAGAATCTTTTGTTCCCTGGCAGTCAGGTTACGATCGCCGGATTGAAGTAACAATTTGCGAATTTTATCAATTTTCATAATTGCTCCTTATAGGGTGCTAATAGATTCAAAAGTTGGGCTTTGGCGCGCGCTAAACGCGACAGTACTGTCCCAACGGGCAATTGCAAAATCTGGGCGGTTTCTTCCGTCGAATAGCCCTCCATCAAACGCAAAACGACAGTCGAACGAAATTTCGGTGCCAGTTGAGCCACCGCCCAATGGACGATTGTGCCGCTTTCCGAATCCGACTGATTACCGGAATCGCCGGATGTTTTCCGTGAGATTTCAGGATCATCCAGAGGCACGAAACGTGACTGGCGTTTGCGGCGGTTAAGCTCATTGATTGATAGATTCATCGCAATCCGGGTCAGATAGGTGCTCAAACTCGATTCTCCGCGAAATTTGGACATACTTTTATAAAAACGGATAAACGTTTCCTGCCCAACGTCCTCGGCTTCCGGGCATCGCCCCAACATTCCAATAACGGTAGCCGCCACCCTGGATTCATAACGGCGAATGATTTCGGTAAATGCGTTCTCGTTCCCTGCAAGACAGGCATCAATTATCTCCTGATCGGTTAGTAACGCTAAATTCTCCATTATTTTTCAAAACATTAAGTTAGACAATAAAGCAATTGAATTTATTCCAGAATGATCAATTATTAAAAATGGCTCAGCTAATTCGGAATAAAATCGCTCAATATTTTGTCTAATGAGCGGTTTTGAAAATTGAAAGGATTTAGATATTTATGAAAAAGAAAACTGTGAAAAAGAAAATTTACCTGATCATCATTCTGGTATTGGCTATTGTAGTTGGATGGCGTCTGGTGCGGAAAAACGGCTCGGACAAACAGATGCAGATTTCCTATGGGCAAGTCTCCCGCGGTAATATCGAAACAATCATCTCCAGTACCGGTACGCTGGTAGCGATCGGCACGGTAGATGTCGGCACCCAGGTTTCAGGGCGGATTGATAAAGTTCTGGTTGATTATAATGACATTGTCAAGAAAGATCAAGTTCTGGCGGTGCTTGATACACTGCTCCTCAGTCAATCCGTCAAAGAGGCGGAAGCCAATTTGCAAAAAATGCAAGCGCTTTACGAACAAGCCGCTTTTCAATATGATCGCATTTCTAATCTTTTCCAGCGAAAATTGGTTTCGGAGCAGGAATACATTGATGCCCGAACTAATAAAGCCACCAGCGAAGTTGGTTTAAAGCAAGCCCAAATTGCCCTCGATAAGGCGGTCACCGATTATGGTTATGCTATCATCCGCTCGCCGATTTCCGGAACGGTTATTGATCGGGCAGTCGAAGAGGGGCAAACGGTCGCGGCCAGTTTTTCGACGCCTACTCTTTTCACCATCGCCAAGGATCTGACCAAAATGGAAATCGAAGCGCTGGTGGATGAGAGCGACATTGGTGAAATCAAAACTGGCCAGAAAGTGCGTTTCACCGTCCAGAGTTATCAGAATAAAATATTCCAGGGAGTCGTTCGACAGGTTCGTCTCCAGCCACAAACCGTCTCCAATGTCGTCAATTATACGGTAATCGTTGATGCTGATAATCACGAACAATTATTACTGCCGGGAATGACCGCTACTGTGGACTTTATCATTGATTCGCGTGAAAATGTGCTAATCGTACCGAATTCGGCCTTGAAAATTACTCCGACGGAAGAAATGCTGGCGAAAGCTCATCAGGCAAGAACAGCGCAGGTAGAGCAATTGCCTGATTCGGTGAAAATCCGACTCCGGGAGCAAGCCCCTCAACTGCCATCGGCTAATCAATTTCCGGTAGGATCAAAGATACCCACCCGACCGATGCCGATCTGGTATGTCAACGAATCCGGCCAAATTCTTATGGCTCTGGTGCAAACCGGTTTGAGCGATACCAAGAACACTGAGATTTTGGAAAATCCTGAAATCAAAGAAGGGACTAAAATCATCGTTAGTTTAATTACCAACGGCAAAAAAATGGTAAACAACACTTCAAATAACCAGCGACGCGGTATGGGCGGACCGCCTCCTTTTTAATCGCAAAGGTTAATTGATAATTGATAAATAGATGAAAGAATAATATGTCAACCGTAATAGAAGTCCGGCAATTGAGTAAAACCTATCAGGTCGGCGATATAGAAGTGCAAGCTCTGCGCAAGGTGGAATTCAGCGTCGCGGCTGGCGAATTTACCGCCATAATGGGTGCTTCCGGCTCCGGAAAATCAACGCTAATGAATATGCTGGGTTGTCTGGATCAGCCTACCAGCGGTGAATACCTGCTGGATGGCGTCAACGTTAGTACGCTGACGTCTGATGAACGCGCCGATATTCGCAATCAGAAAATCGGATTCGTATTCCAGGGATTCAATCTTCTGCCACGCACTACTGCTCTCGAAAACGTCGAATTACCCTTGATTTATGACCGCTATCACCGCATACAAAACCCACAAAGCGCCGCCAGAGAAGCTCTGGAACGCGTCGGTCTTGGCGATCGTATGCACCACATTCCTACCCAGCTTTCCGGCGGTCAGCAACAGCGGGTTGCCATTGCCCGCGCACTGGTTAACCAGCCTGCGATTCTACTGGCAGACGAACCAACTGGCAATCTGGACAGCAAAACGTCTATGGAGATTTTCAGCCTTTTTCAGCAATTGAATGATGAAGGTTTAACAATCGTTATGGTTACTCACGAACGTGATTTCGCCACTTATGCCAAACGCATTCTCGAAATGCGCGATGGAGTTCTGCATAAGGATACATTAATTAAAAAACGGCGCGATGCGGCGGAAGACCTTAAAATGCTAATTGACAGACAGCAACAAGAGGAGGAGCAATGAATAAAATTTATAACCTCTTGAAAGTTGCTATCAAAAGCATATTCAAAAATCGGATGCGTAGCCTGCTGACTTCGCTCGGAATAATCATCGGCGTCAGTGCCGTCATCATTATGGTGGCGGTCGGCCGCGGTTCGCAGGCCGCTATCGAAGATAATATAAAGTCACTCGGTACCAATTTGATCATCGTCTTCCCAGGAGTCTCGCGGAGTGGCGGCGCCAGTATGGGCGCCGGAAGTTTCAACCGGTTCACGATGACTGACGTTGAAAAAATCAAAGAATCAGCCACATTAATCAGTGCTATTTCGCCGGTCGTCCGCGCTAATGGTCAGGTAATTTATAGAAACAATAACTGGTACACGAGCGTCAGCGGTGTTTCACCGGACTATTTTTCGATCACCAACTGGGAACTGGAAAGCGGTGAGTTTTTTACGGAACGCGATGAATTAGCCCGCAAGAAAGTCGCCCTACTCGGAAAAACGGTAGCTACGGAGTTATTTGGCGATGAAAATCCCGTCGGTGAGCAAATCCGCATCCGCAATGTCCCTTTTACTGTGATCGGTGTTCTTAAGGAAAAAGGCGGCTCGGGACCGGGAGGTGACCAGGATGACATTATTTTGGCGCCTTCGACAACTGTGCTATACCGTTTAAAAGGTTCGCAGTGGATTGATATGATTAATGCCAGCGCCATCAGCGAAGAAGCAATGACTGCCGCTCAAGAGGAAATCCGGACCATTCTGCGTGAAGTCCATCGCCTTGGCCCGGCTGATGACGATGATTTTAATATTCGCACCCAATCGGAAATCATTGATTTTGCCTCTTCGACTTCCAAAACTATGACCTTGCTCCTGGGTGCCGTTGCCTGCGTTTCACTGATCGTCGGTGGCATCGGAATAATGAACATTATGCTGGTCTCGGTCACGGAAAGAACGCGTGAAATCGGGATTCGGATGTCAGTTGGCGCGCGTGCCAGCGACATTCTTAGCCAATTTCTATCGGAAGCCGTTGTTCTCAGTCTATCGGGTGGAATCATCGGCATTATTCTGGCACTGGCGGCTTCAGCCCTTTTCAATAATTTAACTGACCTGCGCACCGTGATTGATCCGGTAATCGTGATTCTGGCGTTTACCTTTTCGGGTGCGGTCGGCATTTTCTTCGGCTGGTATCCGGCGCGTAAAGCCGCTAATCTCAACCCGATTGATGCCCTGCGTTATGAATAGAAAGGAATTATTCAAATGAAGAGAATTAACATAATTGTGTTGATCGTATTAATGACCACGACCATTTTCGCCGCTGATAAATTTACTCTTGAACAATGTATCGAAGCGGCAGTTGCCAATAACAAATCGCTGATAAAGAATGGACTCGGTGTTCAACAAACCGCAATTAGCACCAAAACAGCCTATGGAAATATACTTCCTTCCGTGAGCGCCAGTGCCAGCGCCAGCGGCGGAGACGGCGGTTCACGATCGAGCGCCGGTTTGCAAGTTAGCCAGAAAATCTATTCGCCCGGATTATTTTCCGATATAAAATTAGCCCGTAATGAGACTGACATTGCCCGGCTAAATTACGATGAATTAGTTGCCCAGATCCGGAGCGAAGTCGAAACCGCCTATTATAACATTCTAACCGCCCAGGGTTTGCTAAATGTCTATCGCGAAAACCTGACGGCGGCTGATGAGAATCTACAATTAATCCTGACGATGTATCAACTCGGCACTAAGACTGAATCGGACGTCCTGAAAGCCGAAGTCCAGAAAGCAGAAATCGAAAATGAACTGATTGGTCAGGAACTCGAAATTATTAATGAAAAACGCTCGCTGGCTATTCTGATGGGAATATCTCCCGACTATGATTTCGCTATTGCCGAGATTGACGTCGAACAAATTGAAATCCCGCCTTTAGCCGAGGCTAAGGAATTATTACTTAAAAACAATCCGGAATATCAGTCCCTATTAAAATCGCTGAAAAGCGAGCAGATCAGCTTGGAAATTGCCCACGAGTCATATCTACCGTCGCTCAGCGCTGGTTATAGTTATTCAAAAGATTGGACCGGTTCCACCACAACCGATGGCTACGGTTCATGGAGTTTATCATTGAATCTCGGACTTTTCAATGGCTTCAGTAAAAAGCTCAATGTTCAAAAAAGCAAACTCAGCCTTAGAAGTGTCGAAGTCAGTTTAGAGGCTAAGGAACAGGAATTGCTTGCCACTTTGCTGAATTATTATGCCAATTTCGAAAATCAAAATAAAATTATTGCTCTGCAGGAAAAGAATCTGGAATCAGCCCGCAAAGACTATGAACTTGTTACGCACCAATACGAACTCGGTCTGGCAACTATGCTGGAGCAGACCGCCGCACAGGTCTCGCTTCTTTCAGCCCAAACTAACCTTGTTAAAGCCAAATATTCTTGTAAAATCGTCGAATCTCAAATCAGGCAATTGCTGGCATTATAGCACTCCGCCGCCGCGGGACTCTCTCACCAGAGACTCCTCCGGAGCCTACGGAGAATTCCTGGGCTATTCTGAACCGTTTGATAAAACCAATTTCCAAGCCGCCGCAGGTGGGGCTAAATTGGTTTCGGCGTACCATAGATCAAAACCGCCCGCCTGTCCCGACAGTCGGGACGGGCAGGTTGAAACGGTTTTATGACGAAATCTCCATTTACCAAAACCCACAAATGAATTTGTGGGTTATTCTGAACCTGAAACCTGTTAACTGTTACCTGTAACCAGTGACCGCTCTCATTCTCTCCCTCTCTTCTTCTCCCTCTTAGCCATGACCTTGACCTACTCTAATTACAGTACTAATTATTGTCATAGCTACTGTCAAGATTTAGTTTAATAATGATCATAATTTTACCTAAATTTTATACTGTGAATTTTTGAGAATTGTCATCTTGAATAACACTTTTTTTAAGCCGGTTTAAAAACTTACCAACGATGATCTGGAAATCTAAGCCGGCGGTCAATTGAGGTTAATTTGAAAGAAATCCTTCAGGTAATAATAGACGAAGAAAAATCTGCCCGCGAACGAATTGAGAATGCTCGTCTTCAAGCCCGTCGTGCTACCGAAGCCGCTCAAATCGAAGCCCAAAAGACTATTGAAACCGCCCGCCAATCGGCATTACAAGAAGCTGAGGCGATTATCTCAACCGCTAAATCCGAAGCCGCGCGTGAACATACCGAACTGCTAAATGCCGCTCGAGCTAGGCAAAATGACCTTTTCAATCAATATCACTCTGAAATAACGGCCGCGGTGGATTTCCTTTTCCAAACCCTTCCAATCGGCAAAAAGGTCGCGCAATGAATACCGTTAGCACTTACGGATTGGTAAATGCCCGCGTCCGAACGCGACGCTCTACTTTGCTCTCAGCCAGTTCTTACAAGGCTCTCGCCGCTGCTACTGATTTACCGGAAATGTTGAATCTCTTGACTCGTTATAAAAATCGCCTCAATTTTGAAGGTCTTCACGATTACTCTATCGAATCTCTGGAGCGGTTATTAACGCAAGAAAAAGCCCGTCAGATACTCGATATAAAAAACTCCAGCCGTGGATCGGCTCGGGACATTATGGCTTTGATGCTCTCTCGAATTGATGCCGAAAACGTCAAAACTATTCTCCGTGCCTGGCAAAAATCTGACCAGAATGTCAGTAACATTATCGAAGGTCCCGGTCTGGCAACTCTGCCAGTGAACAAAATGCTGGCCGCTGAGGATGTGACCAAATTTGCCACTTATATCAGTGACTTACCGTTTTATGAGGTCTTCCTGAAAGCCGCTAAAGGTTTCGACCGGAGTAAGGGCCTTTATGAAATCGAAGTTTCCATTGACAAAAGCCTGTATCAATCCATCTGGGACCTCACTACCCTGTTGAATAAAAACGATCAATATATCGTCCGGCGAATGGTCGGTATCGAAATTGACCTGAAAAACCTGGATTGGATCGCCCGCATCCGTAAATATTATCAATCTCAGATCAAAGCCACCGAGACTAGTCTGATCCCCAACGGCTATCGTTTGCCTTATGCCACCCTCCGGAAAATGATTACTACCGGCTCGATCGAAGACGGTCTGGAAAAAATATTACCAGGATTGTCACCCATTACTGCACAGGAACGTGATCAGCTGACCGCACTGGAACGCCTGGAGCAATTTCTCAACCAGGCACTTTTTCACGAAGCCAATCGCCTATTTCTGGAAAATCCTCTCTCGATCGCATCTACTATTGGCTACTATTATCTTGTTCATATCGAAAGCCGCAATCTCTGCACCTTAATTAACGCTAAATATTATAAATTAACCCCGCAGGCGGTTTTAAGTAAATTGGTGTATTGAGGGTAAAGATGTTTTTCCCCGAAAAAATGCTTTTAGTCAATGCGCTCTTTCCCGACAAATATACGCCAAAAGTCGTCCATATGATCATTCGTCAGGGCGATTTACAAATTGCGGATGCTGCCCAAACCAATCCCTGGATCAAAGACCTCTCACGAACTTATAATATCGAAGAACCCCCCCAATCTCAAGCCCGTCGCGAGAAAGTGGAAGGACTGGTTAAAGCGCTAAAATTATCCGACCAACTTCATGACTTTCAGCCGTTAAGTGGCGAATGGCCAGAAATAGATCAGCGCCTCGAAACGGCTATCGCCGAAATCGAATCGGTTAGCCAGAGACGCGACCGATTGCAAAAAGAATTACAGCGTCTGAATGAAATTAAGACTCGCTACGAGCGCTTCCCCGGTCTCGGCAAAGCCCTGCAAATGCCCGGCGGCTACTCCTATCTCGCCATCGAAACCGGTGAAATCCCCGAGAATAACCTGCCATTACTGGAAGAGCAACTGGCGGCTACCTTGCACGTAATTCTACCGGTTGGAAGCCAGAAAGGAATGACCTCGCTGGTGGCAATCGTTCTCAAACGCGATGCCGAAATTCTCCAAGCGGCCCTCAAGGCTACCGGCTTCCAGCCCACTAAAATTGAGAAAGAGTTACCCAGTCTGGCAACGGAATCAATAGAAAAACTCGAAAAAGACTTGAACGATATCAACGAGCAATTGCGAGATGCTGAGGAAAAACTCCATGTGGTAGTCAATCGCCACCGCGCCCTCCTGATCGGCGTTTATCTGCGTATTCGTCAGGAACAACTTCAAGGTCGGATGCTGCATTTCTTCCGTCGTACCGAAAAGACCTGCCTTTTTTCCGGATGGTTGCCGGATAGCCGCAAGGATGTTTTTGTCAAAGAATTGCAGAAAGCCACCCAAAATCGCGCGGTCGTTGATCTGATACCAGCCGAAGCTCACGAAGCCGTCAAAAACGGTAGCGTGGAAGTCCCAGTCAAATTGAATAACCCTGCCTTTTTCAAACCGTTTGAAATGCTGACGTCGGTCTATGGTCTGCCGAAGTATCAAACCATTGATCCGACGCCGATCTTTGGTCTTAGCTTTCTATTGATGTTTGGAATGATGTTCGGAGATATTGGGCATGGCCTAGTACTGGCATTATTGGGCTTGGTCTTAATGTTAAAAAGCCATAAAGACACTTTCAAATCTGCTGGTTATTTACTGCTCTATGCCGGTTGCTCCAGTATTATTTTCGGTTTTCTGTTCGGCAGTTTTTTCGGGATCGAAGATTTATTGCCGACCCTCTGGATGAAGCCGATGAATAATATCAATCAATTGTTCAAGGTCGTGATCTATGTCGGCGCCGGTATAATAACCATTTCAATTCTCATAAATTTAATCAACGGTCTCCGTAGCGGTAGAATTCTCGATTATATTTTTGATAAAGCCGGTTTGCTGAGCGGTATTCTCTACTGGTGCGGTATTGTACTGGTAAGTCGTCTGGTGCTTACCAAAACCGGTGAAGGAGTTGGCCTCTTTGTTATTTATCTTTTTGTAGCTTGCATCTTACTTCTTTTCTTCCGGGAGCCGATTCTTAATTTGATTCGCAAAAACCGACATTTATATAGTTCAGGAATCGTCACCGGGTTGATGCACTCGCTGGTCGAAATGCTTGAAATCGTGCTGGGATTTCTGGCTAATACGGTTTCTTTCATCCGTGTTGGGGCGTTCGGTTTAGCTCATGCCGGGCTATTTATCGCCATTTTTGCCCTCTCGGATATGGTGAGCGGCACATTAAATGGATTGGCATCTCTCCTGATTCTCATTTTAGGTAATGTTTTCATTATTGCTCTTGAAGGCTTGGTGGTAACCATCCAGGCCATTCGTTTGGAATTTTATGAATTTTTCAATCGCTTTTTTCGCCCGGCGAGGGTCAAGTACCAACCCGTCCGGGAGAATCCCAATTTGGAATAAATTAACTTCAATTATTTTAAAAAATAAATTTGCGGAGGTAATGCAAATATGTTAAAAATCAAATCCTTTAAAAAACTGCTGGCAATTATTATCACGCTCGGTTTTGTGGCAATCGGCGGAACTTCGCTTTTAGTCTTGAAAGCCATTGCACAGACCCCGGAAAAAGCCGCGACAGTTGCAGTAGAGAATGCGGGAGCCTCAACGGAAATAACTCCGACTCCAGCGCGCGATTCCGATACGATCAAATTCGGATTTATCGCCGCCGCTCTGGCAGTCGGCATTGGCTCGATCGGCGCCGCCATTGCCGTTGGCAATATTGGCACTGCCGCTATGGGCACAATTGGCGAAAAACCGGAATTGTCCGGAAGCGCTCTGATTTTCGTCGGTCTGGCAGAAGGTATCGCGATTTATGGACTGATCGTCGCCATTATGATTCTCGGAAAATTGTAATTTGCCGGAGACGATGTGAAATTTTTCGTAATTGGTGACGAAGACACTGTTCTGGGATTTAGTCTGGCAGGCGCAGATGGAATTGTGGTTCACGATGCGACTTCCGCCCGACGCGCTCTGGATGAAACTATGGAGCGCGAAGAAATCGGCATCATTATTATAACGGAACGCGTCGCAACAATGATTCGGGACGAGGTCAATGCTTATTTTTATCAGAGGGCTTATCCGTTGATCGTTGAAATCCCCGATCGCCTTGGCCCGCTTGAGGAGCGTGTTTCTGTTCGAGATGTAATCCAAACTGCCGTTGGTATTCGATTAGAATGAGGAACTATGCCTGATAATAACGCATCTCTACAAGCCATTGTAGCCGAAATTCGTCAGATGTCGGATGCCGAAATAGAGGCTATTCGTCAGTCTGCTGAGCGCGAGCGATCGCAAATTGCGCAACGTGCCCGCGGAGAAGCTGAAAAAATCCGGGCCGGAATTATCAATAAAGCTCAACAGAATGCCGAGAAAATTCGCCAGCGCTCAGCGGCTCAAACCAATCTCGAAATCAAAAAATTGAATCTGCAATCCCGCCTGCTAATCGGCGCTGAAATCCGGCGTCAATTTGAAGAACGTTTGCTTGCCTTGCGCCAATCGCCAGAATATGTTCAATTGCTAAAGGAGCTGATTATTGAAGGAATAGTCGGTTTGGGAACCGATAATGTTATCCTTAGCGCTGGTGATCGGGAACAAGCTATCCTGACCGATGAATTTCTCGAATCAATCGCGACATCCTTTAATCCACCGGTGCACCTAAGTTTAGAATCCACAGTTCTCAATGAACCGGGAGTCATCCTCTATTCGGCAGATAAGCGGAGGCGGTTTGATAATCGCTTATCCCGTTATATTCAGCGCATTCTGGAAAAACATCAATGGGCAATTATGCAAAAATTCGCGGAAAATAGTTAGAAGAGGTAAACGGTGGCAACAGTAATTGGTACAGTCACTCGCGTTCTGGGACCGGTTGTGCATGCCGTCGCAACTGCTAAGGCTCAGATGCTCGAATTTGTCGAGGTTGGGCACGATCATTTGATTGGTGAAGTAGTGCGGCTTCAAGGTGACCAAATCGTCATTCAGGTTTATGAAGATACCACCGGACTAACGCCCGGCGTAGAAGTATATGGTTCTGGAATGCCGCTTTCGGTAGAACTCGGACCGGGTCTTATCGGCACTATATATGATGGTGTTCAACGCCCGTTGACGGAAATCAAAAAAGTCTCCGATCAGTATATTCACCGTGGTATAAAAGCCCCGGCTCTCGACCGCAATAAAAAATGGCCTTTTGAACCGGTGGTCAGTCCAGGTACGAACGTTAGTGGTGGTCAGGTAATTGGTACGGTAGCAGAAACCGCTCGCATTACCCAGAAAATACTCGTTCCGCCCAACATTTCCGGTAAAGTCATCAGCATTGTCCCGCCGGGCGAATATCAAGTTGAGGATGAAATTTGTGTTATAGAAAATAGTCAAGGCCGGCAAGTGATGCACCTTTTCCAGCGCTGGCCAGTGCGTCAACCGCGACCGGTTCAGAACCGCTTATCAGCTAATCAACCGATAGTAACTGGACAACGCGTAATTGATACTCTTTTCCCAATCGCGAAAGGTGGCACGGTCGCAATTCCGGGCGGATTCGGTACTGGTAAAACTATGGTCGAACACCAAATCGCTAAGTGGTCAGATGCCGATGTCGTCATCTATATCGGCTGTGGAGAACGCGGCAACGAAATGACTGACGTCCTGACTGAATTTCCTAAACTGATTGACCCACGCACCGGGCGACCGTTAATGGAACGCACGGTGCTAATTGCCAATACTTCCAATATGCCGGTTGCCGCCCGTGAGGCTTCGATTTACACCGGCATTACTATTGCCGAATATTTCCGCGATATGGGTTACCACGTCGCCGTTATGGCTGATTCGACTTCGCGCTGGGCGGAAGCTTTACGCGAATTGTCTGGACGAATGGAAGAGATGCCGGCCGAAGAAGGTTTCCCGGCTTATTTACCAACTCGCTTAGCCGAATTTTACGAGCGCGCCGGATTCTTCGAAACCCTCAATAAAGAGAACGGGTCAGTCACTATAGTGGGCGCTATATCGCCGCCGGGCGGTGATTTCTCAGAACCGGTTACTCAGCATACCAAACGCTTTGTGCGTAATTTTCTGGCGCTTGACCGCGATCTGGCGAATGCGCGTCATTACCCGGCTATTTCCTGGCTCGATTCTTATTCCGATTATGTCGAAGTGGTAGCTGCCTGGTGGCAGGAAAAAGCCGACCCGGATTGGGCTGAATTACGTCAGGAAATTCTCGACCTTCTCCAAAAAGAAGCCAAACTTCAGCAGGTCGTCAAATTAGTCGGTGCGGACGTTTTGCCGGAATCTCAGCGTCTCATCCTAGAAGTCTGTACCCTTTTCAAAAATGTCTTTCTCCAGCAATCGGCTTACGACCAGATAGATACTTATTCTACGATTCAAAAACAGGCGAAAATGCTCCGAATCATCGTAACTTTTTACCGGATGTCGGCTGACGTTCTTAGACATGGAGCTACTCTTTATAAAATCAAACGCACCAAAACTTTCCGCAACATAATGAACATGAAATACGAAATTGCCAATGACGAAATCGAAAAATTAGATCAAATCTTGACCAATCTAAATCAGGAACTGGCCAGTCTCAGCCGTCCAACTTTTTAAGGATTTAGCCGAATGTCGCAGATCAAAGAAATTACTGAAATGAACAAATATGACCAGGCCGAACTCTTGAAATATCGGGAATATATCGGAATTCAAGAGGTCGCTGGTCCATTAATTTGTATCGAAAATATCCATAATGTCGGCTACAATGAATTAGTCGAAATCCGCGACGAACGTGGTGAACCACGTATCGGCCAGGTGCTTGAAGCCAATAAATCGGCCGCCATTGTTCAGGTTTTCGAAGGCACAACCGGTTTATCATTAGCCGGAACAGCGGTACGGTTTCACGGCGCGCCTCTGCGAATTCCCGTTACCAAGGAAATGCTTGGGCGAATTTTCGATGGATTGGGACGCCCAATTGACGGCGGACCCGAGCCGCTAACTAATGAATTCTGGGACGCAAACGGCGAAGCTATAAACCCGACCGCCCGCACTTATCCGACTACTTTTATCCAGACCGGAATTTCAGCCATTGATGGAATGAACACCCTGGTCAATGGCCAGAAGCTGCCGCTTTTTTCCGGCCCGGGTTTGTCGCACGATCGCCTGACGGCTCAAATTGTTCGTCAAGCCAAAATCGTGGGCCGCGAAGTATCCTTCGCTATCGTCTTTGCTGCGATGGGTATCAAGCATGACATTGCTCAATACTTCATTGATAATTTCCGGGATGCCGGCGTTCTGGAGAATGTCGTAATGTTTCTGTCATTGGCCGATGCTCCGTCGGTCGAACGTCTGATTACACCGCGCTCGGCTCTGACGATGGCTGAATATTTAGCCTTTCATGAGAATATGCAGGTGCTGGTCGTTATGACCGATATGACCAACTATTGTGAAGCACTGCGAGAAATTTCGATTGCCCGCGGTGAAATCCCATCCCGAAAAAGTTATCCCGGTTATCTTTACTCCGACCTGGCGTCGCTTTACGAACGCGCCGGAATGGTGGATAACTCGACCGGCTCGATCACCCAGGTTCCCATCCTTTCGATGCCGAACGATGACATTTCGCATCCTATTCCCGACCTTACGGGATATATTACCGAAGGACAAATTGTTCTGGACCGTGAACTTTTCCAGCAGGGAATTTATCCGCCGATTGCCCTCCTGCCTTCACTATCACGTCTGATGAAAGACGGAATCGGGGAAGGCTTGACCCGCGCCGATCATGCTCATTTAGCCAGTCAGCTATTTGCGGCTTATGCCCGGGTGAAGGAAGTGCGCGCTCTGGCTTCCGTCATTGGCGAAGAAGAACTCAGTTCAGTTGACCACAGTTACTTAAAATTTGGTCTGGCGTTAGAAAATAAATTTATCGCTCAAAAAGAAACCGAAGATCGTTCTATCAATGATACTCTTGATCTAGGCTGGGAGATGTTGTCGCTCCTGCCGCGCGAAGAATTACAGCGCATCACCGAAGAAGAAGCCCAGCAATATCACCATTATAAAAATGAAAATGAATAAATTTTAATTGCTATGGCTAGCCGCATTAAACTCGTCCCGACCAAAAGCAACCTGCTTAAATTAAAGCGCGACCTGAGCTTTGCCCAGGAAGGCTATGAACTTTTAGAACAGAAGCGCCAGGTGCTAGTTTCGCAGTTGATGCCAATGGTCAATGAGGCGATTGCGGCACACGAAAAAATGGATACGGCTTTGCGTGAAGCCTATAGCGCTCTTCAAAATGCGATCATTTCTAACGGTAAGAGTACGGTCAAGTCTATGGCGCGAGCGGTCCAGATCAAATCGGATATTCAGATTTACAATTTACGAGTGATGGGTGTGACAGTCCCGAAAGTCGAGGTCGAAATCCAGGATGATGCGCCCTATTATAGCGCCGGTAACTCATCATTCTGGATTGATGAAAGTATTTTCCGTTTTAAACAGATTCTCGAGGCGATGGGACGCTTTGCTGAATTACGCGTTTCGCTTCTTCGGCTAGCCCAAGAGGTTCGCAAGACTCAACGTCGAGTCAATGCCCTGGAAAAAATTTCTATTCCTGATTATCAAGAAACTATTAAATTTATTTCGGATTCTTTGGAAGAAAGCGAACGTGGGACACTTACCTCATTGAAATACATCAAAGAACATCTTGAAAAAAGAAAGGCCAACTAAAATGCAGTCAGAGCGACTCATTTCTAAAATTCTTCTGCTAACCGATGGTTCGGAAGGATGCATTTCGGTGGCCAAGTATGGCATCATCCTGTCGAAGATCACGGGAGCGGATCTCAAGGCTATCTATGTTATCAATACTGAACTACTTAGACAACTCGAGCGCGCCCGCATATTTGTAAAAATTGAGGAGGTTGATTACGAAAGAGATTTAGAGGAAGATGGTCGGGATTACCTGCGAGACATTACTGAATTAGCCGCCTCTAAGGGTGTTAACCTTGAAACTGAATTATTGAAAGGTATCGTCCACAAAATTGCTATCCAGAAGATCGAAGAATGGAATGCTGACCTTTTGATAATGGGTGAACTCGAGCCCGGTTTATCCCGCCAGGACATTTCTCACGACGAACTTGGCTTGCTTTTACGCAAAGCTCGCTGTTCGGTGCTGGTAGCAAAAGAGTATAAGGGGCTTGACGAATTATTTGAAACTTTAACCTGAATTTAGTCTAAGCAAAACGAGGAGTTTTTTAAAATGAAACTTTCCAATCTGATTAAGCGCGAGGCGATCATCGTGCCAATTCAGAATACCGAAAAACAATTAGTAATCGAAGAACTACTGGACGCCGCAGTGGCAACCGGTCAGGTACTCGACCGCACAAAAGCTTTGCAAGCCCTTTTGGATCGCGAAAGTTTGGGCAGTACCGGCCTTGAAAAAGGGCTGGCGATTCCACATGCTCGCACTAATGCGGTTGACGGCCTGGTAATAGCATTGGGTGTCGCACCGGATGGAATTGACTTTCAAGCCGCCGATGGTGGTCTTTCCTACCTTTTCTTTCTATTATTGGCTTCGGATGCTTTGACTTCAACTTATGTCCAAGCTCTTGCTTTGATCGCTCGCCTCAACCAACAGGACGATTTTCGCCGCGAGATGGTGAATGCTACCACTCCCCAGGAAATCATCGCCATCATTCGTAAAGCCGAAGAATAAAGTGGCTTCACACCTTAAACTAAATTGCAATTTCATAACTAACGAAAGATTATGGTTAGTAAACAATACCTTGTGAACTTGCATTCTTATGTTTTCAATAATAACCACAACTAAAAAGGAAAAATTATGAATACGATCGAAAAAGCCTTAATGCATGGACTATTCGTCCATCTCCATCACAATATAGATAAAGTGATTGACTTCAAGAGCTTTCAAGAATTAAACCGCCAGGTCGCTAAAGTATGGCCGGGAGCACTATTGATCGGGCCAGAAGCCAATGACGATGCCGCGGTTTTTCAAATCCCGGGCATGCCGGGCTACGTTGTCGGTAAGATGGAAAGCCACTGCTCGCCTTGTGTGCCGCGGCCGTATGACGCCGCCGCAACCGGTGCGGGTGGCGCAATGCGCGATGTCGTTGCAATGGGCGCTCGTCCTATTTTCTTGATGGATTTTATTGGCACGCGCCCGCTGGATCAAGAAGTTATCGTTGGACCATGCGGTTTTTCCGGGCGTTGCACCTGCGGCAAATGTAAAGTTATGACCAGCCAGGAAAGAGTGAATATTATGGTCAAGGGTCTGGGGGATATGTGTCGAACGATGGATGTTTTTATTATCGGCGGCGGATTCTCTACCTCCTTCTCGGATATTGTTCCCGCTGTCGTCGTTTCGGTTATCGGTAAACTGGTTACCGAAAAGCCACTTACCAAACCGGCTAAAAACGTCGGGGATAAAATTATTATCATTGGCGTGACCGGTAATGACGGTAACGACACCCTTTACCGTGCCGGATTGGTAAAAGAAATGCGCCCGGCCATTGCCCTATTCGAAGAAGAAAAGATCGCGATGGAAGCCGCCCTGGCGGCTTTCGCTACCGGCAAAATCAAAGCCTGTTCCGATCTGGGCGCCGCCGGTATTGGCGCGGCGATTTGCGAATCAGCTCGTTATGGCCGGCGTGGTGCTAAGGTGGATTTGTCCCGAGTTCCGGTTTCCGTTAAAGACATCACTCCGCAGGAAATTTTAATTTGCGAAACCCAGGCGCGCTATGTCGTTCAGGTCGCGCCGGAGTCAGTAGATGAAGTGGTAAAAGCCATTCGAACCAAAACCGAGCACGTCGCTGTAATCGGGGAAATCACCGACACTGAACAGGAAGTTTTCGAATATAACGGCGAGGCTGTTGCCACGATTCCCAATCAACCTTCGCCCGAAACTTTAGCGATTCTGAAAAGCGGCAAATAAATAAAGATTAGTAAGAAATTTAGGTAAACAGATACCGGTTTTATAGAGATAAAGTCGAAGGTTTGAAATTTTCATCCTGAACTGATAAGGTCAATATCTGGAATATGAGCCAATATCATAATATATTGAATTTGATTGAGTAATATTTGATCAGCATTCGTGAGTTAATCGGGGCAATACAGAGGGATTAGTATAAGGGGAATGAGAGTTTTTTCTAATGTTCTCGAACATAATAGAGATGCCGTTCCCAAGACCCCGCTGGCGCTTGACAAAAGAGCAATTATTGAGTAAAATGTAAAGGCTTTTTGAACAGTAACAAAAAATTAATTGATAGAAATTCTGTCTATAGAATATTTCAAAGAATCTCTTAATTTTAGGTAGCTAAATGGAGTGCAAAATTGGCAACCACTCATAGAATAGTAAACGGTGATAGTCGTGAGATGAATCTGCTACCCAATAATTCGGTCCATCTCATAATCACCTCTCCTCCCTACTGGCAGTTAAAAGATTATGGAAGCGAAGAACAAATTGGTTTTCACGACAGTTATGAAATCTACATCAATAACTTGAACTTAGTTTGGAATGAATGCTATCGGGTATTGTACCCCGGTTGCCGGTTGTGTATTAACATTGGTGATCAGTTTGCTCGTTCGGTGTATTATGGACGGTATAAGGTTATACCCATCCGAACCGAAATCATAAAATTTTGCGAAACAGTAGGATTTGACTATATGGGAGCGATCATCTGGCAGAAAGTAACGACAACCAACACTACCGGGGGAGCTACCATAATGGGCAGTTTTCCCTATCCCCGGAATGGAATTTTAAAAATTGATTACGAATTTATCCTGATTTTCAAAAAACTGGGCAGACCACCCAGACCTACCTTAGAGCAGAAAGAGCTATCTAAATTAACAAAAGAAGAATGGAATAATTATTTTTCTGGGCACTGGAATTTCTCCGGAGTGAAGCAAGATAGTCATCTGGCTATGTTTCCAGAAGAACTTCCTGTCAGATTGATCAAAATGTTTTCATTTGTTGGGGATACTGTTTTAGACCCATTTCTCGGCAGTGGAACAACTTCGCTTGCGGCTCGCAATCTAGGCCGAAATTCAGTCGGTTATGAAATTAACACCGAATTTATCCCGATAATAAAGAACAAATTAAATGTGAATCAATCTGATATTGATGGAACTAAATATATATTTTTAAAGGATAAAGTAAATACAGACCTCAATAAAAGAATTGAGAAACTACCATATATTTTCAAAGACCCTCACAAACTCGATAAAAAAATAGACCCAAGAAAGCTACAGTTCGGATCAAGAATAGACCAGTATGAGAACGAACGAGAACAATACTATTCGGTAGTGGAAATTATCAGTCCGGTATTGATGAGATTAAATAATAACATACTTATCCGCTTGTTAGGGGTAAAAGAAAAAAATAATGATAATGGTAAAGCTCTCACATTATTAAATGAAAAGATTAAAGGGCAAAAAGTATTTCTAAAATACGATAACCAGAAATATGATGAAAATAACCACCTGCTCTGTTACGTATATCTTAAAAATAAGACATTTATCAATGCTCATTTAATCAAGGCAGGATTAGCCCAGGTTGATACTACTATTGACTTTAAATATAAGACCAAGTTTTTAAACCTTCAGGAAAAATAATATGGCGAAAGAATGGATATTAAACAGTGCAATGAACCGCTTTCAATTGAATTATAAACGGAATGTCGGAGCCACTTCTGAAAGTATCCGCAAGTGCGCTCCTAAAACGGTCGCAGAGTGGCAAGAATATTACTTTACCAATGTGAGATCAAGGGAACATATCGAAAACCTTGGGAAAAAGTTATACGTAAAAATAACGGAGGTTATTCAAGCAGAAGTTGAAGAAATAACCGAGCAAGATTGTATAGACTATATGATTAATATCGTAATTGACCGGACATTTGATGGATATATGACTGAGATAAAAACAATTTACGGACAGTTGGAAAAAGAACTTGGCTTGAAAATTGAACCGGCGCCCGACAAATGGGATAGACTTTATAATGTTGATTTCTTCATTAAAATCAATGGTAAATTTATCGGAATTCAAATTAAGCCTGTTAATCAAGGAATTCAACTGGCTCAGATTTTCAAAGAAAAAGAACTTCAGTGGAAAACACATGAAAAATTTACTAAGGAATTCGGCGGGAAAGTGTTTTATGTGTATTCGTTAAAATCCGGAGATAGAAAAGTAATCATGAATAAAGAAGTAATTGCTGAGATACAACAAGAGATCAAAAGGCTTAAAAGCTAAATTTCTGTTTATATCATTAGTTTCAATATTTAGACCAAGCCTCAGCAGTGATTTGCTCAATATCTAACCACTTCATAATCACCTATTCAAACATTCTATCAAAGTTTCAGAATTCTAAATGACTGGAATCTTACCGACCTACCTTAATTAATCCTTGGAAAAAATAGCCGAATTGTTGAAAATAACGCCAATGAATTTTTTGTTAAATGAAAGGTCTTTATAAATGGGAATCCCGGGACTGACTATCATCGGCGAATCAATCAACGATTCGGTGCCTTCGACTCATGATCTTTTTCAGGCCAATGACCTAGATGGTATTGTTGAACTCGCTCGTTTCCAGGCCGAAAAAGGAGCGGCTTATATTGATGTGAATGTCGGTCGGCGTTCGCCTGCCTTTATGGCGGAAGTCGTCAAGAAAATCCAACAGCACGTTTCCGTTCCTTTATCAATTGATACGCCGGATCCGGAAATTGCTAGCGCCGGTCTGGAAGCCTATAATCCCGAACTAGCTGGTAATCGTTTGCCCATTCTGAATTCAATTTCAGAAGCCCGCCTGGAAATTTTTAATTTATACTCAAAACAGCCCTTCATGCCCATTTTACTTATTACCGAAGGAAAAAATGAGTTCGGCGAAGTCGTAATGAATAAAACTCCCGAACAGAATTACACCACAGCCAGGTCTTTGGTAAAAATTGCCCGCGAACGTATTCAGGGAGTAGCCAACAACCAGCTTATCATAGATCCGGGCATTGCACCTATCGGCAGTGATATGGAGGGCAATTTCAAAAGACTAATGAAAGTGATGGAAATGATTCATCAGGATCCTGACCTTGCCGGTATCAATATGTCAGTCGGTTTGAGCAATTTTACGGTTATGTTGCCTTCGAAAAAGGCCGATGGATCACCGGTGAAGAGTCCGCTGGAAAGCGCTTTTTTGACTCTGGCGATGCCGCTGGGTTTGAATTTTATTCTTGGTTCAGTAAAACGTAAATACGAGATTCTTCCGGACAATCACCCGGCAATGCAATGTTTAAAAAATATCCTGGCGTCGGATGGATTAAATGCCGTTTTACAAATTATGAACTTTATTGCCTGATATTTAATAACCGTTGAGTTGAACTTTCGAAAAGGAAAAGTATGCCAATTGATTTAGTAACTGTTGATAGACCACCTATTTCTGCCCGTGAGCGCCAATTATCGCGTTTTATGCTCTTTTTTGAAGACCTCATAAAAGTGCCGGTATTTCACTGTCAACATTGCGGCGAATGTCTGCTTTCCTCCACCGGATTCGTCTGTTCTCAACGCTGTCCCAAGCGACTACGCAATGGCCCTTGCGGCGGCACGCGAGCCGATGGCCATTGTGAAGTTTTCCCCGAGCGCAAGTGTATCTGGTATAAGATATACCGACGATCCAAGTTATTAGGGCGAATCAAACTTTTATACAAAATTAATAGAATCCATAACTGGAATCTAGAACATACATCCGCGTGGCTGAATGTATTTAGAAAGCGCATCGAAGGTCTGGTTTTATTTGTCCCCAAAAATATAGATATAGAGAATATCAATGACCCTCAGAGAAAAAATTAATTCCGGAAAATTTATTGTCTGCGGCGAGATTGGTCCGCCGCAGAGCTGCGATGGCGATGTAATTCGCAGAAAATCACAGTATTTCAAAGGTATCGCTGATGCAGTCAATATCACCGACAATCAAACTGCAATCCCACGACTCTCGAGTATCGCTTCGGCCAAAATATTGCTGGACGAGGGGGTTGAACCGATTATTCAAATGACTTGCCGTGATCGTAACCGACTGGCGATTCAAAGCGATTTAATGGGAGCGGCGGCACTTGGCATCCCCAATGTACTTTGCCTGACCGGCGATTACCAAAAATTAGGTGATAATCCTGAAGCCAAGGGGGTATTCGATCTGGACTCGATTCAGCTGATTGCCACGGTAGCCCAAATGAACTCGGGTTATTTACTTTCCGGTCATGAAATGAAAAGGGCACCGGAATTTTTGATCGGCGGTGCGGCCAATCCTTTCGGAGTGCCTTTTGAAATGCGTTTGATTCGCCTTTATAAAAAAGTCAAAGCTGGAGTAAACTTCATTCAAACTCAGCCGGTTTTCGATCTGGAGCTATTTATCCGCTGGATGGAAAAAGTAGTGGAAATGGGCTTGCACGAAAAAGTCGCTATCCTCGCCGGTGTTATGCCGGTGAAATCTGTCAATACTTTACTACATATGCGGGAAGACGTGCCCGGCGTTAAAATTAATGATGAATATATTCAACGGATGGAAAAAGCCGCCGATCCGCAGGCCGAAGGAATTAAAATTGCCGTGGAAACTATCCAGACGGTAAAAAATATCAAGGGAGTTCGGGGAGTTCATATTATGCCTTTTATGTGGGAAAGCATTATGCCGACTGTCGTGAAAGAGGCTGGACTATGCAATTAAAATTAAGGAGTTAGATTATGCAGGATATTATTGAGAAACTCGCCCTCTGTGTCGAAAAGGGGAAAATTTCACGCAATCACCCCTTTCCGCCGGATATGAAAGATCAAGACGGCGCCGATGAAATTGCCGCCGCCGCTTTGAAAGAAGGCGTCCCACCGGAGGTTTTATTGCAGGCTTCTATGCTGGGAATGGATCGGATTGGGAAGAAATTTAGTGAGAATCTGGTTTTTGTGCCGCATTTGCTGGTTGCTGCCCAGGCTATGAACGCCGTTTTGAAACATCTGCAACCTTATTTAGAAGCCGGTTCGGTCAAACGCAAAGGAAAATTCGTAATTGGCACCGTGTCCGGCGACTTGCACGACATCGGCAAAAATCTGGTGGCTATGATCGTAAGAGGCGGCGGTTTTGAGGTTATTGATCTAGGCACCGATGTCTCCACTCAAAAATTTTTGAACAATATTGAACAACACCCCGGTTGCTTTGTAGGACTGAGCGCTTTATTAACCACTACTATGGTAAATATGGAAAAAATTGTTTCGGCAATAAGAGATAAATTTCCAGATACTAAAGTATTAATTGGAGGCGCGCCGGTTACGGAGGGATTCCGAGCACAAATTGGAGCGGATTTCTACTCCCCCAATCCCCAACATGCAGTTGAGTATTTGAACCGGCTTGTTAGTTAATTGAATGAATGTATGAATGCATGAATGCATGAAAACACTACTAAGTGCTTTTAAGTCCTTTTAAAGTCCTACTAAGAAATATTTCAATGCATGATTGTATGATTGCATGGATGCATGGTTGTATGAATGGATAGAGCTTGAGTTATATTTGTATCGGATAGCCATTTTATTTTCTTATAAGCACTTAAAAGCCCCTAAACGAACTTACTTCCTTGACATACTTTGTCTTCCTCCGGAAAAGCTAAAAGAATTAAATACCAGGTTCGTACCTATTCGCGGATATCCGCCTGTCGTTTACCCCACTCCTTTTTTCTCAGCCTAAGCCTTAACCTCAGCCTATTTCTTCCGCCCATAACTCAAGTCGTCTAACGGCTTGCGGATAAAAGAAGTCCCGACTTGTCGGGATTTGGGAGAAATCTTTGATTTCCCTTTTATCTGCTGTTATGTGAAGTGGCGTCTTCTTTTTTAACAAAATTATATTTCCCTAACCTAAGCAATGCCAATATCAATAAATGCATGTAGTTAATGCTGTATTCTTGAAATAACATTAGTGAATGAGCGACTTTATGTCGCAAGTTATAACCAGCTTTTTCTACAAGCAAAAATTTCCAAAATAATAGGTCATCTTCATCAAAAAGTTCCTTGATAGGTTCTTCATACAAAAGAGCATGAATATCTTTCTCTCTTACAATATTTCTACCTTTATTATCATTGGTCATGTAAAAAGTGGTTACACCAGAAAACTGACAAATATCCCGTATCAATCCTTCAATTTTGAGAGTAAGAGAATCAATACTTAAGACCAAATTGGGTGGATAATTTGGATTGGCAAAATAATATTGTATTTGAAGGAAATACTCATGGAGCGAGGGAGCTATCAAATTTAGCCAATTGTATTTTATTGTCTGATTTGCCAATATTTTAGAAATGTTTTTACCAAACCAAAAATGTCTATTTAAAAATCTTAAAAGAATGTCAGAAGATAACTTATTTTCTCTAATTGCAGCGAAGAATATTTCATTTATCAAATGGATTTTATTTAACCTAAGTTCCCAATCATATTGCTGAAGTATGCCATAATATTTCTTTTCATCCTCATCAGAAAAATGTTGAGCGGGATGTCCGGATTGGTCTAATATTTCTATGGGAAATAGATGTTGTGCAATGAATTTTTTACTATGCTCTTGCGCAATCTTCTCCATGTCTTTGTATCTTGGAAGAAGGTTTTCATTGAACATTAAGAGTTTTATAATTTCGTCTGGGTCATTCTTAACCACCTTTTGAGCAACCTCTCTACATCTCTTTATGTGTTCTGTTGAGTCGATTACTATTTTAAATTCTGCCAATTTCATTGAATTTTTAAGTTCAGTGTATTTCTTTTCAAGTTCATTGATTTTATCCTCATCTTTGAGTTTCTTGTAGTTTTCTAAAGCATGTTTGCAAAAAGTCAGAGAAGCTAAATTATTACCCTTCTCCGCTTGTTTCATTAAAGTTTCATAGGATTCTGCAATCCTCCTCCTCCAATCATATGTCTTCTTTCCTAATTTCTGATCAACTTTTTCTCCCAGTTCAAGCATGTCTATTGCACCATGAATATTTCCTGATTCTGTTAAGGATTCTGATATTTGCCAGCATATATTTTCAAATCCAAGGAAATCTTCCTTAAGAAATCTCCTCTTATCCTTTAACATCAATTCAATTAGATTAGCTCTTAACGCAAATGAAGAACTGCTTTTAAAATTGAATCTGGTTACTAATCTCCTTAATTCTGATTTGATTATATCTACTTTGATTATATCTACTTCATATTGTGCCTGGCACGCAATAGAGTAAGCATTTTTAATTGCCTCCAGAACATCTAATTCATAATTCTTCTGAGGTACTTCCATGTCTTTTGTTTCGTAGATTTTAATAAGTTCCAAATAAGAATCTACAGCCATTTTTGCATACTTGGCATGTTTTTTAGGACTGCACCAAAGGATATGAGAATAACGGGCTTTGAGCAGGGAATTGGAGGTGCTATCTAACCTTCTAAACAGATATTCATATGTCCTATCGTCAAAACTATCTAAAGTGGGATACTCAATAACCTCTCCTTTATCATTAGTCCCAGTAAACATTGGCTTAAGTTTCCCTTCTTCTATCATAAAATTGAAGAAGTCTATTTCCCATTGAGATTTTTCGGCTTCGTCAGATTTATTTTCGTTATGCTTCAAATCCCTCAATTTTTGAAATAAGCTCCCAATCTGATGAGGGTATTTATAGTCTACAGCATTTTTTTCTAAATGATTGTAGAGAGATTTGAGGTCAGTAAAGTTTTCCATGCTTTCTCCCCTAAAGACGCCATTTAAGATAACACCGACATAAGTCAAGGACTCTTCGTGTCATTGTAGTTAAAGCGCATTTTCAATAACGCCCATAATTCCGGAGGTGGATTTCAGCGGTTGCATTAGACAGTCACCAGTTAAAGTCACGCCTATGCTTTCCGATGGTTTCAGTATTTCAAAAATAACTTTCTGATCAGTGAGGGGCCAATCTCTAAAACCGGGGCTGACGCGGTGCAAAGTCTGACCAGGTGGTAACCAGGGAGACAATTTTTCGAGATGCTTTTGTAAATCGCTGGTGGCGGTTTCAACCAGGGCAGCAGCCAATCCATTTAGTAGAAATGCCTGATATAGATCACCATCTGTGCGATTTAAGTCGGCAATTTGCTTATCAATTGCCGAACCAATCGTCACAACGAAAATAAAGATTGGTTTAGGTTTCGCCGGGGTGGATTTATCAGCAAAACGGTGCAGGCTTTTACCGTGTAACTCATACGCACCACCAGCCAGCGCCAACCCGGTTTCGGTCGGAAGGCAGTTAACCTGTCGAACGACAGCCGCTGGTTGGATTAATTCCACATTTTTTTTCAAAAGATTAGCCAGTTCAGTTCGCATACGAAAGGCGACACTGGTATTTTTTAGAATGTTATATTTCAAAGCGGCGGTCAATTCATTCAGAAAGTGCCGAAAAAGTACCAACTGACTACGGCATTCATCCGGTGTGATTGATTGTTTGTTATATTGACAAGTTTGGCAAATTTGGGCTAAAGAATTAGTCTCATCGGTATTTTCATCAGTAGAAAATCTGATTGCTCCCGGGTATCCGGCAATCTCATTCATAAGCGCGAGCAAATCGTCTGGTTTGACCATGAAAAAGCAAGGCTTGAAAATCGTTATTTTAGCGCGATCTGATGACATTGTTTATAAGGCCGAGGTAATCTGAAATTTTGGATTCGCCGCGGAAGTTGTGGAATGGAACATAATCAAGTGCAGTATCATTTTTGACTACTTCGTCTTGGGAATTTAGTCTATCAGGGACAGAATTGTTTGATTTTCTGCATAATTTCTTCCAGTTTTTCCTGGTCGTTGAAGACGTCAAACTGATCGGTTTCAACAATTAAAACATTACTGCGCTTCTGCTCCTCTTTTATCCAGCGTTCATAGGAAAGATTCAACGTGTAAATATATTCGGGAGAAATATCGCGCTCGAAGCCGCGTGAACGCTTTTTAATGCGCGTCAGGAGGGTATCCACGCTGGCGCGCAGGTAAACGATTAAGTCCGGTTTTTTCAAGTAGGAAGTCATTATCTCGAAAAGAGCCCGATAATTGTCCCAATCGCGCTGACTCATATTGCCCATTTCATAAAGATTGCGGGCGAAGATTTCCACATCCTCGTAGATGGTGCGATCCTGAACCGTGGTGACGTTGCTTTCGGTCATTTGTTTATGACTGCGGAAGCGATGCGAGAGAAAGTAAATCTGGAGATTAAAGCTCCAGCGCTTCATATCTTGATAAAAGTCCTCAAGATAAGGATTATCTATAACGGATTCATAAAAAGCACGCCAACCAAAACGCCGCGCAATCAGGTCGGTCATAGTAGTTTTGCCGACGCCAATATTGCCGGCGATTCCGATGAAATAGGGACGTTTACTCACCGAGCAATTCTCCTTCTAAATAGTCTTCGGAAATGTGGGTTAATTTTACTTTTCTAATTTGATTCAGCAGATTTTCTTTTGCGTGAATGCGAACTTTTTGATAATTGTCCGTTAAACTCTGCCAGAGTCCGGGTGCTATTTTCTCTTCAATAAGTACAGGGGCGGTTTTTCCGAGCATTGATTGCCTAAAAGCGTCGCGTTTGCGGCGGCTTAATTGGCGCAGAATTTCCGAGCGCTGTTTCTTTGCGGAATCGGGAATACGATCGGTAAATTTACCAGCTGGAGTTCCAGGACGAGATGAATAGCGGAAAACGTGCAGGTAGTTAATATCGAGATTTTCGAGAAATTGGCACATCTGGCCAAATTCCAACTCAGTTTCACCGGGGAAACCGACCATTACATCGGCACCGAGGCAAATTTCCGGTATTCGTTGTCTAATCCGCCCGACGAGTGCGGCATAATCGGCGCTGAGGTAATGACGATTCATTTGGGCTAAAATTGTATCCGAACCATGTTGCAAAGGAATATGTAAATGACGACAAAGGCGTGGTTCAGCGGAAATCAATTTAATTAATTCCTCAGTGATTAAGTCCGGCTCGATGGAACTTAATCGGATGCGCGGCAAACTGGTCTCGGCAAGAAGGCGCCGGATTAAAAATGACAGATCGCCGTTCAGTGACTCATAGCGGCCAAGATTGATTCCGGTCAGGACGATTTCCTGAACGCCTTGATTCTCAAGATGACTAGCCGTGGCAATGCAATCCTCCGGAGCGCGACTGCGAGGTTTGCCACGTAAATACGGAACTATGCAGTATGCGCAATAATAATCACATCCTTCCTGAACTTTCAGATTAGCCCGAATGCGCTTATCATTTGGCAAGTGAGATTCGACTCGGAAAGTATTGGGGGATTCTGGTTTGTCAACTCGTACAATTTTTTCACCACGCTCGATTGTTTCCAGGAAATCGAGTATTTCGTACTTCTCGTTATTACCCAGTACTAAAAAGACACCGGGAATATTAAGCAGTTTGGCGGCGGCAATTTGGGAGTAGCAACCGATAACGGCAATTTTGCCGTCGGGCGAAATGCGTCGGGCGGCCGTAATCGCGCCGCGGGTCTTGGCTTCGGCGGATTGCGTTACAGCGCAGGAGTTAATAATAGTCAAATCGGCAGGTCCATTGGAATTTACTATGCGAAGATTATGATTGGCCAGTTCCGCCTTAATGGCATCAGTTTCCGCCTGATTGAGGCGACAGCCAAGCGTCCGAAATGCAACCGTTGCAATCAAGTTTGCCTGATTTCAATAACACTTTGATCGCCGATAATGAACCGATTGGTGAATGGTTTAGCTTGCGATTCGACGATCTGGACGTTTTTACCGAGCAGGCTGGCTTCGATCCGGATTTTCTGGTTGCGGATTACGCAGTTGCAGGAAACGATGCTGTATTCAATCTCGGCGTTGCTGATTTTGCAATTTTTATCTATTGCGGTGTAAGGACCAATATAAGCGTTAATGATTTTCGCCCCTTCGCCGATGATGACTGGACCTCGGATGTTACTATTGATAATTTCGGCGCCTTGGCTGATGACTACGCGACCACTGATCTGACTATTTTGATCAACTTTGCCTTGGATAGAAGTTGTAATATTATCAAGAACTAAGCGATTGGCTTCCAGGAGATCGCTGGGTTTGCCGGTATCTTTCCACCAGCCGGTAATTTCCGAAAAGGTGACTTTGTAACCTTTATTTAATAAATATTGATGCGCATCAGAGATTTCCAGTTCACCGCGCGCACTCGGTTGGATATTATTGACCGCCTCGAAAATGGTGTGGTCATAAATATAAATTCCAGTCACGGCGAAATCGCTGAGTGGCTTTTGGGGCTTTTCGACAATACTGACGATGCGGTTACCTTTGATTTCCGGTACGCCGAAACGTTCTGGGTCAGGAACTTTAGCCAGTACAAGATGACAATTGGTCTGGTTACGCTCGAATTCCTCGATAAAGCGTCGGATACCGCCGATGATTATATTATCGCCGAGATAAAAAACAAACGGTTCGTTGCCAATGAACGGCTCGGCAATCCGGACGCAATCGGCTAAACCGGTCGGTCGTTCCTGAGGAATGTAAACGATTTTCAGCCCAAAGGCTTGGCCGTCGCCGTAAACTTCACGGACTTCGTTGCCTTCTTTATTGGTAATTATTCCGACTTCCTGAATTCCGGCATCGCGGACATATTCGAGGGCATAGTTCAGAATTGGTTTATTGGCAATCGGGATCAGGTGTTTATTCTGAGTGTGGGTGATTGGTCTAAGGCGTGTGCCGTGTCCGCCGGCTGTTATCAATGCTTTCATCGTTCTTTCATCCTGATTATTATTAAACTAAAATCTGACCAAAAATTATCTAATTTGGGTTTAACTAACAAAAGTTTTAACTGCCAATTTCAGCCAGTAAATCTAAGTTTTCCTCCCCAATGACAGTTACTTCATAAAAATCGCCTATTGATAGAACTCCCGGCGATTTTACCCAGACATTGCAATCAATTTCCGGTGCATCCCAGACGGAACGGGCGATATATTCATCGCCATCTTGCCCCTCGATTAGCGCGGTAATTTTCTGACCGATTTTACGGCGCGCAAAATCTTCTGCAATTTCCCACTGAATTTGCATCAATACGTCGCGGCGACGCTCTTTTTCCGGCTCCGGAATATTGTCGTCAAACTTTTCCGCGACCGTGCCCTCTTCGGCGCTATAAGTAAAAACCCCGAGCCGCTCGAACCGTATTTCTTCGATAAAATTCAGCAATTCTGTGAATTCGGCTTCCGTTTCTGAGGGAAAACCGACCATAACCGAGGTGCGCAGAGCTACATCGGGACGACAGCGACGAATATTCTGTAAAGTTGTTTTGAGCCGTTGGGGATTGGCGCCGCGGTTCATCATCTTCAGCAGGCGTGGGCTGGCATGTTGAATCGGAATGTCAATATACGGACAAAACTCCGGGTATTTAGAAATAATAGGGTTCAGATCATCTCGCCAGAAATCTGGATTGGCATACATCAAGCGTAGCCAGGGGAAAAGCCGAGCCGCCAGTAACTCTTCCATCAGAGTTTTTAAAGTAACTTTTCCGGGTAAATCACTGCCGTATCGAGTGGTGTCCTGAGCAATTAGAATCAACTCCTTAACTCCTTGCGATTTAAGATACTCGGCTTCGCGCAGAAGTGATTCGATTGACCGACTGCGCTGGCGTCCGCGAATCAAGGGGATAGCACAGAATGAACAAGAATTGTCACAGCCCTCGGCAATTTTCAAATAGGCAAAATGACGCGGCGTCAACTGCTGGCGGATAGTTTCCAGGTCAGAACAGGCATTTTGGCGACCGGTCAGAAATCGGATTACCTCACTTTGCGATTCGACGCCGAATAAGCCGTCTATCTCCGGAATTTCCGCCTTGAATTGCGCATAATAACGCTGGGAAAGGCAGCCCATTACGACAACTTTTTTGACGCCCATTTTTTTGAGTTGCAGGGTTTCCAAGATCGTTTCGATAGATTCTTCTTTGGCGGGTTGAATAAAACCGCAAGTATTGATAATAACGGCATCCGCTTCGGTCGGGTCGGTTTTAAATTCCAAACCGGCTTGGATCAGACCGCCCTTTAGAATTTCCGAATCCACGGTATTTTTCGGGCAACCGAGAGAGATAATGGCAAAAGACCGAACCGCTGATTTGAGAGTCATTAATAAGCTAAATTTCTTCTAAGGAATAATATCAGAGAGAATCTTAAGAGTTATTTTAATTTCAATCATAAACCGCGATCAGTTTTAATTGATTTATTCAATGCCTAATAGACTACGAACATATTGGTTCGGATCGAATTCCACTAAATCGGTTAATTTTTCACCGACGCCCAGAAAGCGGATAGGAATATTTAATTCGCGATGAATGGCAAGGGCAATGCCGCCTTTGGCAGTGCCATCTAATTTGGTCAAAATCAGCCCGGTTACGCCGATGGCTTTCTGGAATTCTCGAGCCTGTAAAATTCCGTTCTGCCCGACAGTGGCATCGAGCACTAACCAGACTTCATGCGGTGCATCGGGAATTACCTTGCCAATGACGCGCTTAACCTTGGCTAATTCTTCCATAAGGTTGGACTTAGTGTGCAAGCGACCGGCAGTGTCAATTAATAGAATATCGGCATTGCGCGCTTGGGCGGCGCGAGCAGCATCGAAAGCAATGGCTGATGGGTCTTTACCCTGTGGATTACCTATGAATTCCACTCCGCTTCTTTCAGCCCAGATTCGCAACTGTTCGTAAGCCGCCGCTCGGAAAGTATCAGCGGCACAAATCAAAACGCGCTGACCCTCACTCGCATACTTCGCGGCCAATTTGCCGATCGTGGTAGTTTTGCCGGTGCCGTTGACTCCGACGATTAGAATGACAGTCGGTTTAGAAAAATTCGCTTTTGAAGCTACGGCAGGTTGAATTAATGCGCTTAGTTCCTTCAGCAGAATTTCATTCAGGCGGGCAGCTTCTTTGCGGTCAACTTTGCGCAGGCGTTCGATTAAAATGTCAGTTAATTCTACTCCAAGGTCGGTTTGGATTAGAGTTTCTTCGATCTCTTCCAGCGTTTTTTCATCAATCCGGAAAAAACGTCCCAAAAGAGGAAGCCGACTTGCCAGGAAACGGCCGGTTTTATTTAAACCAAAATTAATCATTTTTAGAGAGGTTGGCTTTCTTCTCGCGGCTAGCGATTATTATTTGTCGGGAATATTCATAAATATATTGAACAAGGGATAACATCATGAAAATTATAGAAGCAATCATTAGCGGTTTAGCCGCTGAACCGAAAAAATTGGGATAGATGAAAGCCAGCACAGTGATTACGGTGAAAACAACCGAGACTTTTCCCAGTTTATTTGACTGCGGGGAAACCCTGCTATTATTCAACATATAAATTCCAAATACCGAAATGAGGAAATAACGAACAAGCATCAGGGTAAAGTAAAAAGTCGGGATGCGTTCCTTGACCGTTAAAAACAGCATAACGCTCATAATCACAACACAATCGGCAAATGGGTCGAGAATCTTGCCAAGCTCGGTGATTTCATTGCTGGAGCGCGCTAACCAACCGTCCAACATATCGGATAAAATCGCGATCAGGATGAAAATAAGCGCGGTTTTGCCATCGTTATTACGCAGGGCATAGACAATCGGCGCCGCTAAGAAGGCACGAATCAGAGAGATAATATTGGAGACAGTTACGGTTTTGCGGGCCGAGATGGCATCATACTTTGAGGTAAGGTTGTGTTTGACCTGGAGAGTTTGTTTAATTGGGTTTTTGCTCATTGATAGTGTTCCTTTGAGATAAATTTTCCAATAAATTCAATCCGACCTGTTGGATGATAGAGGGATTGTGATCCAGTTCCTTCCATTCACCATTAAAAATCACAGAACCTAGATTAAAAATTAATACATTGCGGCATAATTTACGAAGAAGACGGTAGTCGTGGGAGATAATCATAAATTCTTTTTGCGAATTATATTCTGCGAGGATGTTTTCAAATTTCGCCCGACCAGGCGGGCTAAGAGCAATGGTTGGTTCGTCGAAAATCGTCAATTGGGATGCGAACGTTATACCCAATGCGATCGTAGCCAGTCGTAGTTCACCGCTACTCAATTCATAGCCGTAGCGTTCGCGAATGAGATTATAGTCCAATCCTAATTTTTGGAGGTTATCGGCGAATTTAGCCGTCAATTCGACCGGGTTGTTCCAGTTTTTAAGAATTTTTTGCCAGGCATTGCCGATACTCATTCCGAGGAATATTAGTTCCGGAAATTGCGGTAGATAAAGAATACGCGGTTTGGTTTTATCGCTGGATGAAGTTGGTTCGGCGTTCTCGAGTCGAAAACATCCTTTCGTGGGAATTAATAAACCGCCCAGGATTTTACCGAAAGTGCTTTTACCGGAACCGGTCAGACCGTAAATACCCAGAGGATAATGCAGGGAACAGGTCAATTCAGGAATAGACAAACAAAAGTTCGGATTTTGGGGATATTGAAATTCGAGATTTTGGCAGATCAGATGATACATTTAATTATAAAAATGGGATTATTTATTCGAACTCGCCCGGAGTAAATATCCAGGCAGAAGCTCAATTACGTAATCGGCGAAGGCGATTTCATAGTCTTCCTGAGTAATCCAGATGACGCTGAGTCCGTCGGCAATTAACCGGCGAATATTTTCATAAAGTTCAAAACGAGTCGGTAAATCGAGAAAAGCGGTGGTTTCATCGAAAATGAGAACTTGCGGTTTGCTAACTAACCAGTCGGCGATTGTCAGTTTCTGCTTTTCACCGCCGGAGAGTTCATGCGGCGAATTGGCGCGTCGCTTCCACAGATTGACATTATCCAAAGCCCTTCGCACCGCCTGCTGAACGATAGCTGGTTGAGCCCCGCGGTTCTCTAAATTAAAGGCAACTTCTCGTTCGATATTGAAGTGGACGAATTGGTCATCCGGATTTTGGAAAATATAGCCGACTTCCAGTGAATTATTGGCACCATTATCATTTTCAAATCGGATGAAGCCTTTGTCCGGTTTGAGTAAACCGGCGATTAATTTAGCCAGAGTTGTTTTGCCGGTACCACAGTCACCGGTCAGAACTACCCAGCAATTTAAAGGAATTGTCAGATTGAAGTTTTTAAAAACAGGTTGGTTCCCGTGATAGGAGAAATCTATTCCGTCAAGCTGAAGTTTCATTCCGACTCCAGGATTTCTCTGACTGTGCGGGATGAAGCCCCCATATTTTCCAGAATTACCTGGCGGGCAGACCGGGCGGCTTTTTGGTAATCGTCCGGTTTGGTCATCAATTGCTTAATAGTTGAATAAATATTCGATTCGTCAAGGCAGACCAGCCCGCCACCGGACTGCACCAATAATTCGGCTTCTTGTGAATTATGATATGACGGACCAAAGAGCACTGGCAACCCGGCTACCGCCGGTTCCATGACATTGTGAATTGAACCCCGGAAACTACCGCCGACGAAAGCCAGATTAGCCTGATGATAAAGTTCAGCCAGGATGCCGATCTGATCAATGAGCACAACCCGTTTGGTAGAAGGCTGGCCTTTCAATTGTGAATAACGGATGGTTTCGATGTTATGTGTCTGAAATTCATCCTCAAGCATTTCCAGAGCATAGTCATTCGGTTCGTGTGGTGCCAGGATAATTTTAAAATCAGGAAAATTCTCCAGGCATTGGTAGAGTGCTGGAAGAAGATGACGGGCATCCTGTGGCCAGATACTGCCTCCGATGAAGACAAATCCTTCGTCGAAAATCCGTGTAATCATTTTATTGGCGATTAATTTTGAGCGTTCAATGACCTGATCATAGCGAGTGTCACCCAGATTCAGCACGGTAATTTTGACTGAGCCGATTAGCTTCAGCACGGATTGTTTATGTTCTTCCGAAATGGCATATATATAATCCAGCGAACGGTAGAGGTCAGCGAAAAAATTGCGAATGATCGGCTTCAGTTTGGAACTGCCCGGTCGAATCCGTGCCGAAATTAGGTAAGTTTTTATTTTATATCGGTTAGCGTGGAAAATGAGATTTGGCCATAGTTCGTAAGTCACGAAAATAATCTTTGCCGGACGCAATTTCTGCAGAAAACGGCGCGTTTGAAGGAAAGTATCAAACGGAAGGTAAGTAAAAAGATCAACTTCCGGCATTCGTTCGGCATTTTTGAATCCACTGGGCGAAGTGAAACTGGCTACCAGCAAAATGTCCGGGCGCAGGGTTTTCAAGCCGCGAATCACCGGTTTGGCTTGCTCGAATTCACCTAAGGACGCCGAATGAACTAAATAAACCGTACGTTTAGGAAATTCCTCCCGGAATTTCTGCAAGTTGAGCCAGAGAGTCTGACGTCCATCCAGTCCCTCTTTAATTTTAGAATTAAAATAGGATAAAATAATCAATCCGGAATAAGCGATGGGCATAACAATAGCATTATAGATTACCAGCCAGAATATAGTCAAGATGCGACTCCTATTATTTTTTCCAGAGCTTCAAAAACCTGACCATCGGTGATTTGATCAAAACATAATTGCCGTCGGCGGCGATAACAACGCCGGTCACCTTTTTGAGAGCAAGGACGACAAAAAAGTTGAGCTTCCAGGACAGTGCTTTTCGGTGCATAACAACCGGCACCTGTTTCCTGCGAGGTTGGGCCTAGAATCAATACTACCGGTTTTCCTAGCGCCTCCGCCGCATAGGTCAAGCCGGTATCGCTACCGATTACCGCCCGGCTGAGACTAATCAGCGCCAGAGATTCGCTTAATGTAGTTTCACCGGCTAACCGAACACTTTTGCCAGGGACCAGATAATCAAGCTGTTGTAGGTGAATATCACCTTTTCCACCCAGCCAGAGTACCGGCATTTGTAAATCGGTGTTGATTCGGCGCGCCACTTTGATATATTTTTCGAGTGGAAATAGTTTATTCGGCCAGTTGGCAATTGGTAAAATGGTGACGAACGGCTCGGAAATTTCATATTTAGCCAGAATATCCCGCGCTTTGGTAATAGCCTCCGGCTTGAGAAAAATTTCCGGCCGAGCATCAGGTGGGTAGTTGATGCCAAGAGATTGCAAGACTTTGAAGTATTCTTTCAATAGACGAAAATCAGGCGGGAATAAATTCAGCCATAAGTAGAAAAGGAGAAAACGTCTCAGATAAGGTTTATGATAGCGCAGAAGAGAAACCCTTCGCAAATAATGGGAAAGTATATGACTGCGGATGTTATTGTGCATATCAATTAGCAAGTCGTAATCTTGCGCCGCTAATTTCTGGCATAGCTCTCTCCAGCCAGCTAATCCTGTACTTGAATCGTAGGCGATGATATTTGATAGAAAAGGATTATTGGCAACTATTTCGGCGAAATCCTTCTTGGTAAGAAAGTCAATGCGGGCTGAGGGATATTTTTCCCTGAAACTGCGGAAAATCGGAGTAAGAACGACTATATCACCCATTGAACTTAAGCGGATAATCAGAATGGAATTAGGATTAGTTATAGTTGTCACTTATTTCTCGTAAGGGTATAGTTTGCCAGGTTAGTTAGAGTGGATTTATATTCCGAGTCAGGGAAAATATCGAGTGCTGAAATGGCTTGTTGGATTAACTCCTGACATTTATTTTCAGCATAAGTAATGCCGTTATTATTAACGATTAGTTCCGCAATCGCATTTATTTGCTCGGGAGAAGGATAATTTTTCAATTGCTGGCGAATCTGACGGCGGTCTTCGGGCGGTAAGGTTTTCAAAGTGTGGATTAGTGGCAGAGTAATTAGGTTTTGTTTAATATCCCGCGCTACCGGTTTGCCGGTATGGACCGATGTGCCGGTGCAATCGAAAAGATCGTCTTTAATCTGGAATGCCAATCCCAGATTGCGACCATAATCAAAGAGAGCCTTACTCTGTTCTTCATCAGCGGAAACCGTGAGAGCGCCAACTTGACAAGCGGTAGCAAAAAGTGAGGCGGTCTTAGCCCAAATCACTTGGTAATAAATTTCCTCATTCATGTTGTTGTTCAGGCTTTTTTCCAACTGCAGTAATTCGCCAGAGCTGAGCAACTCGGAAGTTTGCGAGAGTAATTCGAGTACCGTAAAATTTCTTAACCTTAGCATATTGCTTAAAGCCCGGCTAAAAAGGAAATCCCCAGCTAATACGGCAATCTTATTCGACCAGATGGCTTTGACAGAAGGTTGACCGCGGCGAAATTCTGCATCATCAATAATATCGTCATGAACCAGGGTGGCCGTATGGAGAATCTCGACGACGCTGGCGGCGATGATCGAATGTTCATTCGGTTCGCCGCAGAGCCTGGCGCTCAGCAGAACCAGAGCCGGGCGAATATATTTACCACCTCCTGACAGTAGATAGTTTCCGATCTGGTTAATTAATTCGACATCGGAATACAACGCCTGCCTGAATTCTTTCTGAAATAAACCAAGTTCGGTAGAAATTGGTGCAAATATGTCGTTTAAACTACCTTGTGGCATAAGGAACTATCCAGCTAATTCGGGCTGATCAGTCGTCTCATTCTGAATTTTCTGACGACTGGCAATGCGCGAAATCCAGATGCTAATTTCGTATAGAAACAGCAAAGGAATCATCATAAAAATCATACTGACGGGATCGGGCGGAGTAATAATCGCCGCCATAATCATTAAGATAATTACGGTATATCGCCACGATTTACGCAAAAATTGAGGAGTAATCAGCCCGATTTTGGTTAAGATGAAAGACAAAACCGGCATCTGGAAAATCAATCCGGTGGCGAGTATTAATTGAAGAACGAATTTTGTATAATATTCAATGGAAATATTCCGTTCGACGCCAGTTACTCCGATTCCAATCAGGAATTTTAAAGTTATCGGTACTAGAACACAAAAAGCGAAAATTGCGCCTAATAGAAAGAAGACAGTGACCCCGATAATCAGCCCCGGCCCCCAGCGCTTTTCATTTTTTAAAAGCCCGGGTGAAATAAACGCCCAGAATTGGTAAGCGACTGCCGGCAAAGCAATTACCAGGCCAAGTAGAAAAGCGACCTTAAATTTTAGCATTAATAGACCTTGGATTTTGAGAACCTGAATGGTCATCTGGGAGCCAACTTGTCGCGCTGGACGCATTAAAATGTCAATGGCTTGATCAGAAAATAGGAAAGCAACCACGGTACCCAGCACCAGTGCAATTAGGACTTTGATGATTCGCCAGCGCAGTTCCTCGAGATGATCCAGAAATCCCATCTCTTTTTCAGTATTTGGATTGGTATGCTTGATTGACGCCATTAACTTTGATAAACTTTCCAGTTACCCACATTATTTAGAAAAACAGTGTAAATATAATTATCCTACACGTGAAAGTCATAGATTATCGCTGATAATCGTAAAAAGGTGGTAGATTTAATTTATCTAATTAGTTAAAGAAATTATCCTTAGAAGTCAGTCTCAGTATGCTCAAAGTTAGAATTTCAAACCCTTCATCAACAATTGATCAAATATTTGCTTATAATGTCGCTTCTTACTTTCTAATCGAGAAAAGCGTGATGTGGACACGCTCTTAAAGGTAATTTTTCTTGAGTTTTAACTGAATTGTTTAACGAACTCGTCGTAGTTGGTGATAATCAGGCGACGTCCATGTTTTTGGATATAACCTTTACGTTGTAGAAGAGTCAGCATTCGGGAAACAGTTTCGCGGGAGGTGCCGGCCATATTAGCGATGTCCTGTTG
Source organism: Fidelibacterota bacterium (assembly GCA_035448825.1). Lineage (GTDB taxonomy): Bacteria > Fidelibacterota > UBA2242 > UBA2242 > UBA2242 > JAGNGI01. The sequence goes on along the minus strand of DAOTJS010000002.1, from coordinate 93,066 downwards.
ATAAGGCAGGTTTTCTATTACTACTTTTCCCTGTTTGATAACGCCCAGGTCTTCGGCTAAGCGCAGAAGACACATTGCGATGCGGTTTTCAGCATCACTAAGAGAAAGCCCTTCAATCTGCCGATCACTGCGACGCAGACGCGTTGCCATTTCCTGGAGCAAAGCGATGGCAATCCGGGGATGTTTTTCCAGCAAATCCAGGAAATCGCCTCGCTTCAGAATCAAAACCGAGGTATCTTCCAAGGCGATAACATTGGCTGAACGATTTTCACCATCTAGAATTGACATTTCACCGAAAAAATCACCTTCACCGAGAATCGAAAGGATTACCTCGCGCCCATCCTCACCCACCCGCGTAATTTTGACGCTTCCTTTACAGAGAATAAAAAGCGTGTCGCCGAATTCCTCTTCCATCAGGATAATGTTACCCTTTTTATATGACCGTTTCTGCATCAGATCATAAATCTGCTGGATGATGTCGTCTTTGAGATCGGCAAATAAAGGAATATTTTTTAATATTTCGGTTTCCATATCGCTACTCTTACTTGGCGAGAAAATAGGTTCACTCTAGCAAAAATCCAAGAAAAACTTTTCAATAGTCTCTAACCAGATAATTGATCAAGTTTTTTCTTTACCCGATTTTTTCTCACCCTTAGGTTTAATATACTTCTCAATTATCTCTGGCACGATTTCCATAAGCTTGTCAACGCCGGATATTTTCTCTTTCAGGCGGTGAATTTTAACCTCACCCTTCTGAATCGTGATTACCCCCAGCGGTTCGATCATAGCGCCTCCTCCTAAGCCCGTGCCCTCGGTTTTCTTCTTTTGTTCTTCGGGATTACCGCTACCGCCTACCATAAAACCAAGTGAAATTTTCGTAATTGGAATTACCATTGTATCTTCGGTCTCGATCGGTTTCCCAATAACCGTTTCTGAAGCCACGATTTCACGTAAGCGACTTAGTAGAGTATCAACTAAACTTTCCAGCATAATTTTCCTCCATTTCTACTTTTTTCTCTTGCTTAAAAATTGCATCGTAAAAATAAGAATAGGAATTGTTTTAATCAATCTAATTGATGCACGAAATTCGACTTCTCCAGTGATTTTTTGGTTGACAAAGTCCGGGATAATTTGCACTGAACGGAAATCTTTCACCGTTTCCCGGAGCGTGAAATAAGCCCCCATCAAAAGGCCGGTAGTCGCCGGATTTCCCAAACCAACGGTGAGATTAGCTTTTAATTTCTCAACCTGAACTAATTTAAAGAATCGCATTGCTAATGTTTTTCCAAACTCAATCCAGTCAAATACGGAGAGCTTGAATCGGCTGGTGCGGGTCTTTTGGGAGACTTCAGGTTTGGGTTCGGGCGGTTTTGTCTTTGCCGGAGCCGGTGGTTTTCGTCGCCAAGCTGTGAAATTCAAGCCGCAGATGCCAATACGGGCGTTTACCTCAGGCAGTTCAATCGCAACCGTAACGTTGATCAACTTACCAGCTAATTGCATTTTCAACCGGGCGGTTTTGGAGTCTTCAGTCAGATGCCCGAAAACGCTCAGACGGGTTGGCGGAATTAGCATTACAAGAAGTAGAAAAACCAATATAAAAAGTAAGATGAGAAGTATCTTCAGGATGATCATTGTTTCGTTTGGTAGTTTTTTATTTGAAAATGCGCTTCGATATAAATAAATTTGGCTACTTTTTGATAATTTCTGTGAAAGGAGTTCAATGAAAAAGAATGCGTCTGTTTTAAAACGGACTCGTCAAGCCCAAAAAGCCGCTGAAAGGAATCAGCATTATGTCTCAATGATGAAAACCTCGATTAAGAAGGTTAAAAATGCCAAAACAAGGGCTGAGGCCGAACCCCTTTTCAAAGCCGCAATTGCACTGATTGACAAGGTTGCTCGCAAAGGTATTATCCATCGGAATAATGCCGCTCACCGCAAGTCGGCTCTGGCTGAATATTTTTCTAACCTGCCCTGAATCCCAGATTAATAATTATTAACACTTTTAATTCTCCAGGCGATAGTTAGGCGCCTCTTTACTGATTTTGACATTATGCGGATGGCTTTCCTGGATAGAGGCTTGCGTAACACGAATAAAACGACCCCGCTTCTGCAATTCATCTATTGTGGCCGTGCCGCAATAGCCCATTGCTGAACGCAAACCGCCAACTAATTGATGAATAGTATCGGCTAAAGAGCCTTTATAAGGTACAATGCCTTCAATGCCTTCCGGAACTAACTTGCTGGTTTCTTCACCCTCTTGAAAATAGCGATCGCTACTGCCGCGAGTCATCGCCGCAATTGAGCCCATACCGCGGTAAGATTTATAGACACGCCCCTCGTAAAGCACCGTTTCGCCCGGGCTTTCGTCTAAGCCGGCAAAAAGCGAACCAAGCATAACGGTACTGGCTCCAGCCGCTAAGGCTTTGGCAATGTCACCCGAATAACGAATTCCACCGTCCGCAATAATAGGGATTCCGCTTTTCATAGCAACTTCGGCGCAATCTAAAATGGCGGTCAGTTGCGGAATTCCCACACCAGCGATAACTCGAGTTGTGCAAATTGCCCCTGGACCAATGCCGACTTTGACCGCATCGGCTCCGGCATCAATCAGAGCTTCGGTGGCAAACGCAGTGGCGACATTGCCGGCGATTACGTCCACCTGCGGAAAGCGGCGTTTCAACTCGCGTACGGTTTTGATGACATTGGCTGAGTGTCCGTGGGCCGTATCAACTACCAGCACATCAACCTGCTCGTTGACTAATTTTTCGGCACGTAAGAGGTAATCGGAACCAACCCCGACCGCGGCTCCGACCCGCAGGCGTCCAAATTCGTCCTTGGCGGCGTTGGGAAAACGTTTCTTCTTTAGAATATCTTTGACTGTTATTAATCCTTTCAGTCGGCCTTCATTATCTACAATCAAAAGCTTCTCAATACGGTGTCGTTGAAGAATTTCTTCGGCATTTTCGAGGGTCGTGCCTTCCGGGGCTGTTACTAAATTTTCTTTGGTCATTCTTTCGGAAATGCGCAAATCAAGGTTGGTCTCGAAACGAATGTCACGGTTGGTCAGGATGCCTTTTAACTGGCCATTATCTACCACTGGAATTCCCGAAATCGAATACCGATCCATCAGATTAAGAGCATCCCGAATTGTGCTATCGGAGGATAAGGTGATCGGTTTGACAATCATACCACTTTCGCTACGTTTTACTTTGTCAACTTCGGTTATCTGTTGTTCAATGCTCATATTTTTGTGAAGGATACCAATGCCACCTTCGCGAGCGATGGCAATAGCCATTTTTCCTTCCGTCACGGTATCCATTGCGGCGCTAAGCACTGGAATATTTAATTGGATTTTTTTAGTCAGATGAGCGACGAGACTGACTTGTTTCGGTAACACGTTTGATTCCGCAGGTATCAAGAGAACGTCGTCGAACGTTAAACCTTCACGGGCGATTTTTTCTTTCATAAAATAACCTCATTTATTTGGCGGTGAAATTTACTCTCGGGATTTCAAGAGACGAGAGTTTTATATTCTTGTCGCTTTCTAAAAATTGAATGACTTGGACTACCATTCAGTAAACTACAAAAAAATAAGACAATTTCATAATGCTAAAAAGTTAATGTTACCAAAATATTTACCCAATATTTTGCCTAAAGCCAATAATTCCAAATTTTCCTAATTGCCAACTTGATTCTCAAATTGATTTAATGTATATTGCATTGTAAGAAAAGAGGTAAGCGATGCAATCCACGAAAAAAATGTTTTTAATCTGGATGTTTAGTACAATCGCATTTGCTCAGCAAGCTGTTGAGGTCTCGGACGTCATCATTTCCGATCTGGGCAATAACTCACTTGAAATTAGGGTCGAGGTAAAAAATACCTCGACGAAATCCATCAGCGAATTAGCTGGGAGTGTAGATATTTACGATAAATATGGCAACATTATGGAAAAGCAGGTAATTGCGATTGTGTTGAATAGCGATATTCCGCTTAGACCGCAAAATACTGCTGCGAGTAGTATAATTATTACCCAGCGCCCCAATATGTCTGGAAAGGTGAATTTTCGCATTACTAACTTGCGTTATTTTAGCGAACCGAATGTTTATATGATTTGTCCGGCTTGCGGCGAACTTATTCCCAAAGATTGATTTTCAGAATGTCCTAACAAGTGGCATAGTAACTCATCTATCATTTTTACCGGCTTTTGTACAAATTTGTTAGCGTGCTCCAGATTTATTTTATAATCCATTATAGTTTAGTCTAAAATCATTCAGGATTCTCATACCATTTTTGAGTAAGAGGCTGTAAATTTATTTATGGACTTGGATTCACTACGAGAAAAGGTCGCAGAACTCCGCCGACAAATAGAGACTGCCAATTACAACTACTATGTTCTTGATAATCCCACAATCAGCGACGCCGAGTACGATCGCCTGATGCGCGAATTGGAACAGTTAGAAACGACTTATCCGGAATTGAGAACGCCGGATTCTCCAACTCAACGCGTCGGCGCCCAACCTTTAGACGAATTCCAGACAGTTACCCATCGCATTCCTATGCTAAGCCTGGACAATGCAATGGATGAAGGCGAAATCCGCGATTTTGCAATTCGGGTGCAAAAAAGTTTGCCGGGTGAGACAGTCCAGTTTGTTTGTGAACCAAAGATTGATGGTCTGGCAGTCGAACTCGTTTATGAGAATGGCATTTTCGTTTCCGGTTCAACACGGGGTGATGGCATAACCGGCGAAGATATTACCCAAAATCTTAAAACGATCCGTAGTATTCCACTCAGATTAATGCCGAATTTACCCATCCCGACTTTGCTGGAAGTGCGCGGTGAAGTTTATATGGATAAAGCTGATTTTCAGCGCCTGAACGAACAGCAATTACGAGAAGGCAAACCACTTTTCGCTAATCCGCGCAATTCGGCGGCTGGTTCGGTCAGACAACTCGATCCGCAGATCACCGCCAAACGCCCATTGAAAATATTCTGCTACGCATTAGGAACTTTAGAGGGTTATTCTTTCCAGACTCATTATGAATTTCTGACGGCATTGCTCAAATGGGGCTTTCGGGTCAATCCGTTAATTGAAATTGCGAAGGAAGTCGAAGGACTTATCGCCTATTATCATAAAATCGAATCCATTCGCGATTCGATGCCTTATGACATTGATGGCGTCGTCTATAAAGTTGATTCTCTGGCTCAGCAAGCTAAACTCGGCATAAAATCACGCAGTCCGCGCTGGGCAATTGCCGGAAAATTCAAAGCCCAGCAGGAGGTAACTCAAATAATTGCCATCGAAGCTAGCGTTGGTCGAACCGGCGCTATTACCCCGGTAGCGCATTTACAACCGGTGCAAATTGGCGGGGTAACCGTATCCCATGCGACTTTACATAATCAAGACGAAATTGACCGCAAGGATATTCGTATCGGCGATTGGGTGGTCGTTCAGCGGGCGGGCGATGTCATTCCGCAAGTGGTTAAAGTCATCACTGAGCGACGCACTGGCAACGAACAGCGCTATTCGATCCCGGCTAATTGCCCGGTATGCGGGACGCCGGTGGTGCGCGAAGAAGATGAAGCCAAACACCGTTGCCCGAATATTAATTGCCCGGCTCAGATCAAAGCCAGCATCGAACATTTTGCCAGTAAACGGGCGATGGATATTGACGGTCTCGGCGAAAAATTGATTGAACAATTGGTAGATAACGGTTTGATAAAAAATGTAGCCGACATTTATTCACTAAGCAAAGAACAATTGTTGACATTGGAACGTATGGGCGAAAAATCCGCCCAAAATCTACTCGATGCCATCGCCGCCAGTAAAAATGTCAGTCTGGGACGCTTCATCTATGCCCTCGGCATTCGGAACGTCGGTGAACATATGGGTAAAGTGCTGGAAAAAGCGTTTGGTAGCCTAGAACGCCTCAGCCAGGCTTCCGAAGAAGAATTAATGGCAGTTGAAGACGTCGGACCAATTGTCGCCCGGAGTATTCGCAACTTTTTCAATGCGGAATCCAATCGCAAAACAATCGAGAAATTATTGAACAGTGGCATTCGGCTCAGCACCGAACAGAATTATCAACATAAAGAAAATATCGCCGGAAAAACTTTCGTTTTCACTGGCACGCTGAACAATTTTACGCGCGATGAGGCGCAAGCACTGGTCGAAAAATATGGCGGCAAGTCGGCCTCTTCCGTCAGTAAAAAAACTGACTACGTTGTCGTTGGCGAAAATCCCGGCTCGAAAGCCGAAACTGCCCGGCAACTGGGCGTCAAAATCCTCAGTGAAGCGGAGTTTCTGGCATTAATTGGCCAAAACTCGATTGGCGCATAGAATTCACTAAATCAATCATCCTTTCATTAAAAATCGCTACGCCTGCTTTGTAAGAGCCGAATAAATATTATAAATTTGGGTCGCTTTTTGCCACCCTAGCTCAGCTGGTAGAGCAGACGATTCGTAATCGTCAGGTCAACGGTTCGATTCCGTTGGGTGGCTCAAAATAATTTTCCACTACTTGATAATTTTCTTAGCGGTTAAGTTTGGATAGGATCCTATTAACACCAGCAATTACGGCAGCACCTCAAACGACCCAATATCTTTTCAAGTTATTAACTGAGTTTAGACTACTATGCGGATTAATTCCGGGAGAATAGTGTAATGGCAGGGTGGAAAGCCGACAATCTCTCCGTCAGCTTCAATCGGAATAAGTTGTCCGGGTGCATTAAAACTCAGACTTTGCACCTGACAGTAATTAGCTTGTGGCGTTTTCAATATACCTCCTGAATAGAGCAAAGGAATCATCCGAAATGTATGAACGGCATCCATTGCGGCAATCGTCGCCACGTGCAGAAAATGGTCGTTATAACTGGTTGGTACTCCGTAATTCATCCCGCCGCCGAAGTAGGGTGATTTGAAAACGGTAATGTTCTTGATTTTTTGGGAGGTGAAGGACTGATTCTCATAAGAAATGCGGCTGTCCAGATTTTCGAATTGGATAATGGTCTTAATGCCGGCGCTGACCGCCGCCAGATCAATATTGATTCGTTTTAGCAAATTCATTGTCGGGCGTTTCTGGTTGAATTTTTCAATGGAGCGACTAATTACTCCTATGCTGGAATTGGCTAGAAAATAGCGCACCACCTTTTCCGCCCGCGCGTTCAAGCACTCGACTTTGCACACATCCACCAAATAATCCTTGCCATCGGCGATCCGTTGTAGAAGTGTTTGGGGATTGGGAAACATTTTAGCCACATCGCAGCTACTTCCAGCCGTCAGATAAACCAGACGCAAGTCAGGGTTGATCGGACGGTCTTTGACAATAATGCCATTAAGTGCTTCGTTTAAAGTGCCATCGCCGCCGAAAACAATGATCCGGTCGGCTCCCTTGGCAAGCCGTTCGCGGGCTAAAGCGGTGGCATGCCCGTGATATTCCGTAATATGAAAATCTATACTGAAACCAGCCTGAGTGGCGATTTTCAGGAAATCCAGCCAGCGTCGGCGCGCTTTTCCGCCACAGGCTTGTAGGTTACAAATGATGGAAATGTTTTTTTTCTTTTTCAATGTAATGACAGATCCTCCCAGATTTGACCTTGACGCAGGGCAGTAAGTAATGATTGAGTTTCATCGCCTTTTTTATCCGAGGCGATGTAGCAGTTCAAATGAACTTTCAGATGCGGCAATCCGGATAGTAAAGCCGCCAGAGGCGAATTTTGCTGAAAGCCGATCCGAAACAGACGATACTGGTGCCTTTTTTCGTTAATTAAAAACCGGACTAAATCGCGGGCGGCTGAGGGATGTTCTTTTTCATAAACTATATGCCGGATATGCAGTTCATTGAGCGGCTCACTTTCCGGCGGAAGTATTTTAAAAGGTTTCAATAAACCCGCCAGCGTTTTAAGCCCGCCGCCGTAATGTTCGATAATTGTCCTCTTGAAACTGGATTGATCCCACCAGGTCAATGCCGCGACCGGGTGTCCATCTTTTTCGGCGATCAGCACATTTTCCGAACTAAAATTTGGTTGATTAAATAAGGCGGATAGGCGCGCCGGTGTCCAATCGAACGTCAAAGCATAATTTTGAAAATAATCGGCGAACAATCGAGCCAATTGATCAAGGTCGCCTTCGCGGAACGATCGAATTTGGTAGCCACCGGTGAGTCGCGGTCGAAAAATGGGAAAAATGTAATTGATTTCAAACCGATTAATTTGGTGAAAAGGCGGCATACCGACTCGACCAGCCAGAATGGGCGCCATCGCAACATTGTCAGTCATCGTAATAACTATCGCCATTTCGACGGGAATCGCCCGCAAGTAATTGGCAACGGCGTTCATCAAGCGAAAACTGGTCAAGCCTTTACGAACTGCGGCGGCAACTTTTATCCCGCCGATGTAACCAATACGAGTCAGCTGTCCTGCGAGTAAAACCTCGCGCAGGCAACAACCGATAGCACCGACGATAACCCCATCCTGTTCAGCTACAAATACTCGGGCGTCGTCGCCCTGTAAATTTGCTAGTAGAAAATAGTCCGGTGCGCGGTCAACATTGATGACTAGGTGGCTTTCCATCGGCGCTTCGCGCGAAAGGGCGAGCAAACTTTGATTGTCTTTAGCGGTTGCCAGGCGTACTATCATTCGGGTTAGAATTAACAAAAGATTTTAGTGAAAGTCAAATTCAGTTTTTCTATTCGCCAATTGATTTTGGAATCAAGCTGGAAATGTTTAAAATTTCACCTCAAAAAAAGGAGAAACTGGTAAATGATGGCACCAACAAATACCCCACTCGGATCAATTCTTTTTATAGTTCTGCTGGTAATCGCACTCGGCTGGTTCGTCTGGCTGATGTATCGGAGAATTGCCGTAATTGCGGCCGGTCAACCTCAGAATCGCTTTGATCATATTGGACGACGAATTGGCGCTTTTTTCGCGCAAGGAATTGCGCAAACGAAAATTCGAGATCGGCGTTTTTGGTCTGCCGGCTATATGCACGCTTTCATTTTCTGGGGCTTTCTGGTGGTGTCAATCAACACGATTCAGATGATTGGGCAGGGATTTAATCCCAATTTCGTCCTGCCGGGTTTTCATACCGGACAAGCTCTCGGACAGATTTATCTCTGGCTCAAAGATATTTTTGAAGTTTTAGTTCTGCTCAGCGTGCTTTATGCTCTTATCCGGCGGCTAATCATTCGCCCTAAACGCCTTACATTGTCCGCTTCGGCTAATCTGATTTTGATAATGATTGCGATTTTGATGGTTACAGACCTTTTAATGACCGGATTGACTGTGGCGTTTGAAGCGGGCGCCGATCGGACGGTCGTTGGGGTAACCTTTGCCCGCATTTTCCATAATACAAGTCCGGAGTTCGCCGCAAAATTTTTTCATCTTAATTGGTGGCTGCATCTGATAACTCTGTTGTCCTTTTTCCCATTTTTGCCACTTTCCAAACATTTTCATATCATAACCTCCTTGCCGGCAGTTTTTTTCAAACGGCTCGACAGTGGATACGTGCGCTTTTTGGATGTAGAAAACGGCGAGCGCTTCGGAGCATCCCGCATTGAACATCTCGGCTGGAAGGATTTACTCGATATTTTTACCTGTACGGAATGTGGCCGATGCCAGACGGTTTGTCCGGCGTTCGAATCCGGCAAACCACTGAGTCCGAAAGAATTTAATATGGCTTTGCGGCATCATCTTATCAAGTACACGACTGACATTATCAAAGACAAAAGACAAAAGACTCAATCACCGCGCGATGAAAAATTGGTGGGCGATACCATTAGCGAGGAAACGCTTTGGGCTTGTACGACTTGCCGAGCGTGTGAGGAAGTCTGTCCGCTGAGCATCGAATTTATTGATCGAATCGTCGAAATGCGCCGCCATTTAGTACTGGAAGAAAGTCGTTTCCCTGCTGAAGCGGAATTGTCGTTCCGCAATTTGGAAAGTTACGGTAATCCCTGGGGCCTCTCCGATCGTGAAAAGTGGGCGGAAGGCCTGGCTATTCCGCGAGCAGAAGAAAAAGCCAGCTTTGAATATCTTTTTTGGGTGGGATGCGCCGGAGCTTTCGATGAACACGCCCAAAAAACTTCACGCGCGATGATAAAATTGCTGAACGTCGCCGGTGTCAATTATGCTATTCTGGGCAATGCCGAAACCTGTACCGGTGACGCCGCCCGCCGACTGGGTAACGAATACCTTTTCCAAACCTTAGCCAATCAAAACATCGCGACTTTCAAGAATTTCGGCGTCACAAAGATTATCACACAATGCGCCCACTGTTACAATACTTTGAAAAATGAATATCCTCAGTTAGGTGGCAATTACGAGGTTATCAGTCACATCGAAATTATCGCCAATCTGTTGGCGGAGGGACGTTTGAAAATCCATCAGCCGTTAAAGGGCAAATTGACTTATCACGATGCCTGTTATCTCGGACGGCATAATGGAATTTATGATGCGCCGCGCCAGATTATCGGGGCATTGCAGGCTGATTTTCAAGAAACGACGCGGCACAGGGAAAATGCCCTATGTTGCGGTGCCGGTGGTGGACGAATGTGGCTGGAAGAGGCGCCGGCTCAGCGTATCAATGCTTTACGGGTAAAGGAACTCACCGCCTTGAATCCGGAAATAATTGCTACTACCTGTCCATTCTGCACAACTATGCTTTCCGATGGATTAAAGGAACAAAATTCAAGCGTAAAATGCCTCGACCTGGCCGTGCTGGTCGCTAATCAACTGATTGAATAACCAATATTTCTCGATTTGAAATCAATGATTTTAAATATTGAAAAGGTAAGTCGGAAATGATCCCTTTTCCGCCGAATGAACGCTATTATCGTTATAGTCGCTACCTGCGCGAGCACTTTCAGACGCGAGTCTATCGAATTGCGCTCGATGCCGGATTTACCTGTCCAACCCGTGACGGCACTAAAGGCACTACCGGCTGTCTGTATTGCAATAACGAAAGTTTCGCACCTAAGCGTGCTGAAGAATTGCCGTCGCTTAGCGATCAAATTCAAAAGGGCATAGCGTCGGTTCGGCGTTTTCACCATGCCGATAAATTTCTGGCTTACTTTCAACCGTTTACCAATACTTATGCGCCGGTCGAAAAGCTGGAAAGACTTTACTACGAAGCATTGGCTTTTCCTGAAATTGTCGGAATCTGCATTGGCACCCGCCCTGACTGCGTTTCGGAGGAAATTTTGCAATTACTCGAACGACTGAATCACGAAACTTACGTATCAGTCGAATTCGGGATTGAATCGGTCTATGACAAAACGCTGGATTGGGCGCATCGCGGTCACGATTTTGCTCAAACCCAAAGGGCAATTCAGGCGGCTAAAGCCCACAGTCTGCACGTCGCCGGACATTTGATTCTCGGCTTTCCGACTGAGACACCCGACGAGATTTTAGCCATTCCCAGCGTTTTGAATGATCTTGGCATTGATGCCCTCAAGATTCATCACCTGCACGTTGTCAAAAACACGCCGCTGGCTGAATTCTACGCCAAAAATCCCTTTCCGCTATTTACTGAAAATGAATGGATTATGCTCGTTGCCGATTTCCTAGAACGTTTGAGCCCGGAAATTGTCATTCAACGCTTGTGCGGCGATGCCAAACCCGGCACACTGGTAGCTCCACGGTGGAATCTAACCAAAAATGAGATATTAGCCGGAATCCGGGATGAACTGGCGCACCGCGGTACTTATCAAGGATTTTCAACTGAGCGGGATGCGTCGAAGTATATCAATAAACCATAGACCAGAGGAAACATATCCGAAACATATAATTGCTTGTGGCGTTCAGTCGAGCAATTTCCTTGAATCCGATGAGAAGAATCATGATCTTTAAATTATCCTGGATGCTTCCACTTTACTATAAAATCCCTTCAATATTTTCTAAAAAACAATAAATTCCACCGTTTAGCAGTTTATAGGATAATGATATGCAAAAAAGATTATTGATAATTACATGTGCTGGATTGTTATTAGCCAGTTGTGCAGTCAGAGTCGGTACTGGAAATCTGGACATCGCCCCGGTCACGAAACCAGTGACAATTCAGCCGTTGGGCTCGGATTATGATAATTACTGGGCCGCTATGCAGCATTTTGATTTCGATTATATAAATAGGCAGGAAGTCAGAGCCGAGTACCGTGAATTTACCCGCGGATTAAAATTATTGATGGCTGACGACTACCTAGCCGCCGAGCCGTTGTTTATGACACTATTCGAAACGACCAGCGATACACTATTGCAACGCAATGCCGCCAAAATATTATGGGTGCTTTATAGCCGACAGGACAAATGGCGGGAACAAATCGCGCTGAATGCCCGAGCGCCGCGTGACTTTGATGAGCATAATTCGGTCAATATGGCGATTGCCTTTGCTGAAGCTCAGCCTGAAAAATATAACTTTCCGGAGCAACCGATAACATTACCGGCGAAATTGAGCATCTCCGGAGTTCCAATGGTGGAAGTAATGGTCAATGGCGTTCGTAAACAATTCTGGATTGATAGCGGAGCCGAGATAACCGTTTTGTCATCGGACATTGCTAAGGAATGTGGTGTGGATGTAATTAATCCAGTCGCGGCTAGGGCTGGTACAGCTACCGACATTATGGTCAATGCGTGGCCTGGTGTTATTGAAGATTTTCGAATTGGTGATTTGCAAATTGAGAATCATCCGATAGCTATTTCGGATAAAAAAGACCTCGATATTAAACTTTTCAAGATAATCCGGATTGTCAAAATTGACGGCGTTATCGGTTGGAATATCATCCGTAATCTGGATATGACCATTGATTATAAAAACTTGACTGTGACCATTGCTAAACCTCAACCCAAACCAGTCGAGCAACGCAATTTTCATTTTGTGAATCAGCCGATTGTCAGTCTGACTGATACACTTGGCAAGCCGCTGTATTTTTTCCTCGATACTGGAGCAAGTGCCACATCGCTGTACAAGCCGATACTGATGAAAATTGATACAACTAAGATTAAATCCGGTAACACCTTGGTCGGCGGTCTGGGTGGAATCCAGCGCTATAAAACGAAGGAATTTCCGGAACTACCGGTTATTCTCGGTCAGAACCGTCTTAGTTTTAAAAAGATCAATGCCCGTAGCGACGGTAAGTCTGGTTTTTTCTATCTCGATGGTATGCTGGGAAGCGATATAGCCAAAAATGGGGCATTGATTCTCGATTTTCAAAATGGTCGTTGCGAACTGCAAATAGCGAAATAATTCTGCCAACTTTAAAGTATTAAGAATCGGCTTTCAACAGCGTTTGTAAAGTTAGCCATCACTTCTAAATTATGCCCCGTTCGTTAACAATTTAGCAAGAGATAGTATGAGTAAATTTCAATCGAAAATTTTTGATAATAAAATCGTTATAGGTGTTCGAGATTGGGTGGCGGAGGACGTTGATGAACTCCTGCAGAGTGAAATTTTCAAGGAATTATTGAACCGTTTTCTCGACCGCCTGGAGAAGAAGCAGTCGCCCTTATTGAATATTTTCGGACATTACCCGATAGATGATAATGACCGTAGAATTCTTTATGAAACATTGTGTTATCTTACTAAACTGGAGAGTAATTTAGTCCCGAATATAGTTTCAGACAGCCAACGTTTATTCGCTGACCCGCACCTGCTCAATGAATTCGTCGAACAGTTGTACAATTACTGGCGCAGTTTCGACCGTTTCATCATTTGCGATTCAACCGGGGATAATTTCGATAAACGGCCCTATCGCACTTTTAATTTGACTGTCGAACGGTTGACCCATTTAGTCCGCCAGGCTTATCGCGATATTCAGGAAAATATTACCGCCCAACATCCGCGCGTTTACCGACAGGTGCATGCCGGAGCGGAAGTAGCCACAATTGCAGTCGAATCTCATAGTTCGCGTTTTAAAGCCGAATATAGCCAATTGGGCGCTATTTCGATTATCCGCCAAATCTTGATTTATCCGCCTCTGATTCTGGAGCCACCAATGAACAAACGCAAAGGGGAATTTATTGAAGTTACCGAAAATCCAATCAAATCAGTGCAATTGAATCCCCAGGAATGGCTCTGTTATCCAGCCAAAGTCGGCTCATTGATTGTTTATGTCTATTTTCACGAATCGTTCTACGAATTGGGATTTGCTCTTTGTAATCTGTTTGAGCTGGCGAATGATCGGGATCTGCGCCGGAAGCCGGACGGGATTTTTTTGTATGGGGTGCCGGAAGAAAACCTGCGCCATTTAGCTGACTTTCCAACAGTTTTTTACGAAGATAAAGCCAATGATTTGTTCGTCGGTGCTGTGCCGCACGGGAATGAATTTGGCTATTTTGGTTATCTCAAAAAAATGATACTGACTCTGCATAACTTGAGGGTAATGCAAAAGGGACATCTGCCATTTCACGGCGCTTTCGTGCAAATCCTGCTGAAAAATGGGTGTCAGGCTAATGTACTGATGGTCGGCGATACCGGTGCCGGTAAGTCCGAAACCCTGGAAGCCTTACGCTGTCTCGGCGATGAATATATCAAGGACTTGACCATCATTGCCGATGATATGGGATCGCTGGTCATTCAAGATCAAGTAGTCAAAGCGTACGGCACGGAAATTGGAGCTTTTCTGCGATTGGATGATTTGAAACCCGGTTATGCTTTTGGGCAGTTAGACCGGGCTATCATTATGAATGCCAGCAAAACCAACGCTCGTATAGTCCTGCCTATTACTTCTTTTGAAAATATCATCAAAGGCGTACCGGTTGATTATATTTTCTATGCTAATAACTATGAAAATGTGGATGCCGACCATCCTGTGATTGAAAAATTTTCCACCCCTGATGAGGCTTTCCACGTTTTCCGTGAAGGCACAGTTATGAGTAAAGGGACCACCACCACCACTGGATTAGTGCATAGCTATTTCGCCAATATTTTTGGGCCCGCTCAGCGTAAGACCGTTCATGATAAAATTGCCCATCGTTACTTTACTCATTTTTTTGAACATAAAATTTGCGTTGGGCAGTTGCGAACGCGTCTTGGGGTTCCGGGATTTGAGATTGAGGGCCCGAAAATTGCCGCTGAGGAATTGCTTAAAATTTTGTTAAATACATCGCACGAATAATTTTCATTATTTAAGTCAGCTGCCAGTTAAAATGAGAAATGAATCGAAAATTTTGGCAAAATTAAAAAATTTCTTGACTACCAAAGAGAATTTGCTTAAACTTGCCGAGTATTTTTAGAGAATTATAGATAATATGCGAATGCAAATGAATATAAACTGGTGGTGGCAAATGATGGATGAACGTCATTTCCTCAGGCTTAAATATGAGTAAATAAGGAATAAAATATATAGGATTTTAGAAACCCGCCTGAGAAATGACAGGCGGGTTTTTCATTTTATAAGGTAATTGCAAACTGAGAGAAATATGAATTACGAAGATTTTGAAAAACTAGCTAGACCGGGGTTGATTATTCCCGTTTATAGAAAATTCAATGCCGATTTTATCACGCCGGTAATTGCTTACCTGAAATTACGCGAAGCCGGGAAACATTCGTTTTTACTGGAAAGCGTCATCAAAGGCGAGCAGTTGGGACGGTATTCATTCCTGAGTCAGGAACCATTTTTGATTTTGAAATGTCGGGACAATAAAACTATTTCGATAGCCGACCACAGAAATAAAATTCATAAGGAAGACTTCTTCACTATTCTTCAACAGCAGTTAAAAAATTATGAACTTCTGAAGATGGAAAACTTGCCGCGTTTTACTTGTGGAGCGGTCGGATATATCGGTTATGAAATGGTCGGTTACATCGAAAAATTGCCAAAACCCAAGCGCGATGTGATCGGAAGCGACGATGCCCTGCTGGGATTTTATAATCAGCTGGTGGCTTTCGATCATTTAAAAAATGAGGTTATTCTGATTGCCAATGTTTTTATTGATAATGACAGTGATATTCGGCAGTTGTATCTCGAAGCTCAGAACCGTCTGGATTGTCTGCAGGCAAAATTGAATCGGAGCTATGACGGCGATCTGAAATTTGCGGCTGACCTGGCGAGCGAAGAAGCCAACTTTACTAAAGAGGATTACCTTTCTGCGGTTAAGCAGGTCAAGGAACATATCCTGGCAGGTGACATTTTTCAGGCGGTAATTTCTCAGCGTTTTTCGCTGGCTTATTCCGGTGATGTTTTTCAGGTTTATCGGGCATTGCGTAACATCAATCCATCGCCTTATATGTTTTTCCTGGATTTTTTGGATTATCAAATAATCGGCTCCTCGCCGGAACCTTTGATCCGGGCTCAGGATAGTGAGCTGGAAATTATTCCTATCGCTGGAACTCGTCAGCGTGGAGCAACATCAGCGGAAGACGATCGTCTGGAAGCTGAATTACTGAATGATCCCAAAGAGCTGGCTGAGCACGTTATGCTGGTGGATTTAGCCCGTAACGACCTCGGCCGGGTTGCGACTTTTGGCAGTGTCAAAGTCAATGATTTTAAAACCATTCAAAAATATTCGCACGTTATGCACATCATTTCTCAGGTACGCAGTCATTTGCGAGAAGGTCTGAATATTGTAGATGCTTTTAAGTCAGCTTTTCCGGCGGGAACGGTTTCCGGCGCGCCTAAAATTCGAGCAATGGAAATTATTAACGAACTTGAGCCAGAAAAGCGCGGAATTTACTCCGGAGCTATCGGTTATTTCAATTATGGCGGCAATCTGGATTTATGTATCGGCATTCGCACCATCGTCGCCAGTCGGGAACGATTATACTACCAGAGTGGAGCGGGAATCGTCGCCGATAGTCAGCCCGAAAATGAATATCAAGAAACTCTCAATAAATGCCAGGCTCTCCGTCAGGCAATTGAACAGGCTAGTGGAGGAATCAATGATTTTATTCATAGATAATTATGATTCTTTCATTTATAACCTCGTAGATTACATCGGTCAACTGCGCTCCGATGTGCTGGTAGCGCGAAATGACCAAATAACTGTCAACGAGATCGAAAATTTAAAACCGGATGGGATTGTTATTTCACCGGGGCCTGGCCGGCCGGAACAAGCCGGTTTTTCTTGCCAGATAATTCAAACTTATTGCCATAAAATCCCTATTCTGGGGGTATGTCTCGGATTGCAGGCGATTGGTCAAGTATTCGGGGCTAAGATTGTCCGGGCGCCTGTTCCGGTGCATGGCAAGGCTTCAAGTATCGAACATAATGGTCAGGGAATTTTTCGCGGAATGGCTTCGCCCATAACGGCCGGCCGCTATCACTCATTGGTAATCGAGCGTGAGTCTTTGCCAGAATGTTTTACGATCACCGCCGAAAGCGATGATCATCTCATAATGGCAATTGCTCACCAAAAATTTCCCCTTTTCGGAGTCCAATTTCATCCCGAATCGGTTTTGACCCCGGATGGAATGCAAATACTGCGCAACTGGGTAAAAATTGCTGACGAATTTAAAAATAAGATAGAAGAGGCGTAATATGATTAAAGAATATCTCGAGAAAATAAGTCAAAATAAAGACCTAACTCGTCAGGAAGCCGCTGAGGCTTTGCAAATGTTGATTGATGATCAATTGACTGCAACCGAAATCGGTGCTTTGCTATTTGGATTACGCACGAAAGGTGAATCGGTCGAGGAAATCCTGGGTTTCGTTGATACGATGCAAGCCAATATGGTGGCAGTTGCCATTGATGACCCGGATGCCATTGATGTTTGTGGTACGGGAGGCGATCAGAGCCACTCGTTTAATGTTTCGACGACTGCGGCTTTTGTGGTGGCGGCTGGAGGCGTGACCGTTGCCAAGCATGGTAATCGCTCGGTTTCCAGCAAAGCCGGTTCCGCGGATGTTCTGGAAAAGTTGGGCGCCCGGATTGATCTTTCCCCGGAAAACACTCGCAAGTGTCTGAATGAAATTGGGATCGGTTTTTTCTTTGCGCCGATGTACCATCCGGCAATGAAAGCCGTAGCTCCACACCGTAAGAATTTGGGTATTCGTACTATTTTCAATATGCTTGGGCCATTGATCAATCCAGCCAATTTGAAACGGCAATTAATCGGGGTTTACAACTTGGAAACTGCCACCAAAATGGCGGCCGTTTTGAGACAACGTTCTTATAAAAAAGCTTGCGTTGTACATAGTGAGGAAGGCTTTGACGAAGTATCGCCATTCGCTGGTAATCGGGTATTTGAAGTTGATATTGCTCGGCCGGATATTTCTGAATATGTTTACCAGGTAGAAAAATGCCCTAAAAAACTGAACAGTTATCAGCTGGTCCGCGGCGGAGATGCTGAGAAAAATGCGCGAATAACTTTAGAAATATTAAATGGAAGGCAGGGCTATCCGCGTGAAATGACGGCTTTGAACGCAGCTTTTGGGCTGTATGTCGCCGATAAAGTCGGCAATATTCCGGATGGAGTTGCCCTTGCCGAGGAGCTCATTGATAGCGGCAAAGCCTTGAAGAAACTGAATCAGTTTATTGAAATGAGTAGCAAACTCGCTAATTAAACGAATAGATATATGAATTGGCTCGATACCATCGTCGCTCATAAAAAGCGGGAATTAATAGACGCTAAGAAATGTATTCCGCTGGAATTCTATCAATCTCAAATCGGAGACAATTGCTCAAAATATAGCCTTCTGAAAACAATGAAACAGCAAGGGGGTTTTCATTTTATCGGCGAAGTTAAAAGGGCTTCGCCGTCCCGAGGAATTATCAAACCGGATTTTGATCCGCTCCAGCAGGCAAAATGTTATGTGAAAGGTGGGGCAAGTGCTATTTCCGTTTTGACGGATTCGAAATTTTTTATGGGTAAACTGGATGATTTGCGGGTTGTTAGGGAACAGGTTGACTTGCCGCTTCTGCGTAAAGATTTTATCATCGAGCCCTATCAGATTTATGAATCCCGTTATTATCTAGCCGATATTGTCTTGCTGATTGCCCGGATTCTGTCGGCAAAGCAAATCGCCCAGTTTTGCGAGTTAGCGGCCGAATTGGCGCTGGAAGTTTTATTGGAATTGGCGACGGAGAACGATGTGGTTAAAATTCCGTCGAATCATTCCAATTTGATTCTGGCTATCAATAATCGGGATCTGGCAAATTTTGAAATGGATTTGAATAATTCCTTCCGTCTGAAGTCCTTGCTACCTGACGATGTACCGGTCATCAGTGCCAGCGGGATTAGCAATGCTGACGAGTGTGTTCGACTTTTTCAAAGCGGATTTGCCGGAGCATTAATTGGAGAATCCTTGATGCGCGATCCCGCACCAGATAGATTATTGAAGAAATTCAGGAGTGCAGTTGCCAATGCCGGTTAAATTAAAAATCTGCGGAGTTACCTCGCTGGAGGATGCTTTAATTGCCGCTCAACTCGGAGCCGATTGGCTGGGATTTAATTTTTGTCCCGCAAGTCCGCGTTATATAGCGCCTGAACTGGCCGCCGGAATTATTAAAGCGCTTCCGCAGACGGTTGAGAGCGTCGGCGTAATGGTAAAACCTTTTCTAGAAGAAGCTCGCAAAATTATCGCAATTACCGGGGTGCGACGCTTGCAAATTTACGAGCCGCAGGATTTCAATGACTTTTCCCAATTAGGAGTACCGGTGATAGTTTGTTACCGTTGTAAAAATGGCAAAATAGCCGAATTAAATTATGCATCGGCTGATATGGTATTGCTGGATAATTATGCCAAAAGTATTTTTGGCGGAACCGGCAAAGCTTTCGATTGGCAGTGTATTCCAGCCCAACTTGACCGAAAAAGATTGGTGCTGGCGGGCGGGATAAATACCACCAACATCTCAGAGGCTTTAGAAATGATCGGCCCGGCAGTAATTGACGTTGCCAGCGGAAGCGAAACAGAACCCGGTCGCAAAGACCCGGAAAAAATCAAAACATTAGTTACTCAAATTAGAATATTTAATCAGAGAAAGGAAAATTAATTCAATGGAGAAAGGATATTTTGGCGAATACGGCGGTCAGTTTGTTCCGGAAATTCTACGTCCGGCATTGGTCGAATTGGAAGAAGTATATTTGGCACTTAAAGATGACTCGGATTTTCAAAAACGGTTGAGCGCTGAGTTGCACGATTATGCCGGTCGTCCAACGCCTTTGTATTTTGCCGAAAACCTGACCCGTCATTACCGCCAGGCTAAAATTTATCTGAAACGCGAGGATTTGAATCATACCGGCGCTCATAAAATCAATAATGCCATCGGGCAGATTCTTCTGGCGCAAGCAATGCATAAGAAGCGCATCATCGCCGAGACCGGCGCCGGTCAGCATGGCGTTGCCGTGGCGACCGTCGCGGCACGGGCTGGTCTGGAATGTTGCATTTATATGGGAGCGGAAGATATTCAGCGTCAATATCCTAATGTGCGGCGCATGCAACTACTGGGTGCCGAAGTCCAGTCGGTTCAGACCGGAACAGCCACTTTGAAAGATGCCACTAATGAAGCTTTACGGGATTGGCTATCCAACGTAAAAACTACTCATTATATCATTGGTTCGGTAGTTGGCCCGCATCCGTTCCCCACGATTGTGCGTGATTTCCAGAAAGTAATCGGCGAGGAAACGCGCGAACAAATTCTCGAGAAAACCGGTCGCTTGCCGGACTATATTCTGGCTTGTGTCGGCGGCGGGAGCAACGCTATGGGTATTTTTTATCCATTTATTTCTGATACTGCTGTCAATTTAATCGGGGTAGAAGCCGCCGGAGAGGGACTTGCGAGTGGCAAACATTCGGCGACGCTAAGTTGCGGCTCACCCGGAATTTTTCACGGAATGAAATCCTTTGTAATTCAAAATAGTGACGGCCAGATTCAATTACCCTATTCGCTCTCGGCTGGATTGGATTATCCTGGCGTTGGCCCGGAGCATTGTTATCTCAGGGACATCGGACGAGTTAAATATTATGCGGTAACTGATACCGAAGCTCTGGCCGCGGTAGAGCTTTTGTGCCGACTGGAAGGCATCATACCGGCGCTTGAGTCAGCGCATGCTTTCGCTTATCTTGAATATCTTTTGCCACAGACTCATAGCACGGAATCCGTAGTTGTGAACCTGAGCGGTCGAGGTGATAAAGATATAGAAACATATCTCAAGTATTTGGAAAGGCGGTAAGAAAATCCAATGAGTACCAGATTGAATCAAATTCTGCAAAGTAAAAAACAAAAACAGGAAAAATGTCTCTCAATTTTTCTCACCGCCGGCTTTCCGGAGAAAAATAGCACTCCCGAGATAATTTTAACTCTGGCCGAAAGCGGGGTGGACTTTATCGAATTGGGAATACCGTTTTCCGATCCGATTGCCGACGGTCCGGTTATTCAGAAGGCTTCCGATAAAGCCCTGGCAAACGGCATTGGCTTGAAGCAAGTTCTCGATATTGTCGCCGAGGTTAGGAAATTCTCGGAAATTCCAATCATTTTAATGGGTTATCTCAACCCCATCTATCAAATGGGACTGGCGAAATTTATTCAATGCGCCAAAAAGGTAGGAGTTGATGGACTAATTCTACCGGATTGGCCTATGGAAGAAAGTCAGCGGTACCGGGATGAATTGAGCAAAGCCGACCTGGATTTGATTCATTTAATAGCTCCGAATACTCCTGCTGAGCGCATTCGGCAAATTGACGAAATCAGCACCGCTTTTATTTACTGTGTGGCTTACACCGGCGTTACCGGTCAGGATAACCGACCAACTCCCGAGACAATCGCATTTTTCAATCATTTAAAGCAGACTCTCCGGCATCCTTGGCTGATCGGTTTTGGCGTTAAAAGTCACGAGGATTTCCAAACTTACACTCACTATGCCGACGGGGTGATTATCGGCTCAGCCTTCATTAATTTGCTGGAAAATACACCCGAAAATAATCGCCTTGCCGCTTGTCGCACGTTTGTCCAAAATATAATAAACTCACCAACGCAATGTACTTGATGACCTTAGCAGAAAATTTTGCTGTATATTTATACATAAATTATACAAAAAAATAAGAAAATATTCATAAATATTTAAAGTAGTCCGCCAATAATCTGGGTAAAATTTATTATATTATTACGCTTTTTTGGCTGAAAGGATTATATGAAAATTGTAAAAAGCTACGCCGAGATTAACCAGAAGATAAAAAACCGTCAGGCAGTTGTGATGACGGCGGAGGAGATAAAGAGCTTTATTCGGGAACAGGGTATTAAAAGTGTTTTGGAGAAAGTTGATGTTGTCACGACTGGTACTTTTGGAGCAATGTGTTCTTCCGGAGCATTTTTGAATTTTGGTCATACTGACCCGCCCTTAAAAATGGAAAAAGTGAAAATTAACGACGTTCCAGCATACGGTGGTTTAGCGGCGGTGGATGCTTATATCGGTGCTACCGAGCGTTCCCAAAAATCGAATGGTCATTACGGCGGAGGCCATGTCATAGAGGATATGGTAGCCGGCAAAAATCTCGTCTTAGAAGCCGAAGGCAAACCTACTGATTGTTATCCGCTTGATTCCATTGTAACTGAATTTACGCTCAAAGACCTTAATCAGGCTGTTCTGCTCAATCCACGTAATGCTTATCAACGTTATAATGCCGCGGCTAATTCGACTGATCGTATTATTTACACCTATATGGGAAGATTACTGCCACGGCTCGGTAATGTCACCTACTCCGGCGCGGGTGAACTGTCGCCTCTTAATAATGACCCGAATTTTTTGGCGATCGGTCTGGGAACACGTATTTTCCTAGGCGGCGGCGTAGGATATGTAATTGATTCGGGCAGTCAGCACAGTCCAGAAACAGGTTTTGCCAATTTAATGGTCAAGGGCGATTTGAAACTTATGCGTCCCGAATATCTACGCGGAGCTTATGTCTATGGCTATGGCTGTACCCTGTTCGTTGGGATTGGCGTGCCGATTCCACTTCTGAATGAAGAAATCGCTCGTTCGGTTGCCATAACCGATGATGAACTCAGGGTAAATATTGTGGATTACGGAATTCCACGATTGAAACGTCCAATTCTGAGAACCGGAGTTACATACCGGGAGCTCAAATCCGGTCAAGTAGAAATTGAGGGCAAGCCGGTTCCTACGGGTTCGCTTTCCAGTCTGTTTATGGCTCGCAAAATTGCTAATGAATTGAAAAATTGGATTTTAAGCGGCAATTTTATCCTGACTGAAGCGGTCGAGCCGATTCCCAAAATTGGAAAGGCCAAACAATTAGCCGTCCGGACACCGAAAAAATCACAGCCACCAACGGTACCCAACCAGAAGCATTCCAAAGAAATTCAAATTGACCATTCTCGTTGCATCCTTTGTGAACTCTGTATTGCCCAGTGCCCGGAGAAGGCTATTTTTATTAATGAAAATAATCAAATAAACATAGACTACGCCAAATGCAACCTATGTCGCATCTGTACCAAAGTATGTTCAGTCGGTTGTCTGGGATAAAATCAAGCGAGCGATGAATCAAACGGTAACTTTCCGACATAAATTCACCATTGCTCGCCTTGCCGGCGAGCCTGAATTTTTCAAAATCGCCCAAGATGAAATTGTCCGTCGCTATACGGAAATTGAGAACTATATCTCCAACGATCCTATTTTTAAAGCGACCTTGAAGCCTCACAGAGTTCCGAGCAACGCCAGCCAAATTATCCAAGAAATGGCGGACGCTGGGGCTATTTGCGGAGTCGGCCCGATGGCGGCGGTAGCCGGGGCGATAGCTAAATATGCCGTTCTAGCGATGCAACAAGCCGGCGCTACCTTTGCTATTGTTGATAACGGCGGTGATATTGCTATCCTGAATGACCGACCGGTAGTAGTTGGGATTTACACTGGATCGGCTGTAATTCACGATCTCGGCTTACGGATTCCGGCCCATTCGACGCTGACCAGTGTCTGTACTTCCTCCGGAGTAATCGGACATTCTTTGAGTTTCGGAAAGTCGCACGCTAGTGTCATTCTCGCTGACGATCCGGTGCTGGCGGACGCCGCCGCGACTGCTCTGGGAAATCGTATTCGAGAAAAAGATAAATTTGCAATTGAAAAAGCGATGAATGAGGTATTAAATTTCGGTATAGCCGGATGTATCGTAATTATAGAAGATTATGTTGGATTTGCGGGAGAAATCCCAGAAATTTGCCGCGTTGAAATGAGTGAAAGTATGATTGCCAAATGAAGGAATTTGAATCGGTATGAAAGTATTGAAATTCGGTGGTGCCAGTTTGAAAGATAAAAACGCCTATGCGGAAACAATCCGTATTTTAGCGGAGGATAAAGAACCGAAGGCAGTCGTTCTATCAGCAATTTATGGCATGACCGATTGGTTGGAAACTACAATCCGTGAGGCTCGCGCCAACGAGCAATCCATCGAAAATACCACAACTAAGATCAGAGCCTGGCATGCTAAAATATTAACCGACTTAGTTACCGATCCGACTATGATATCGGACTGTATGAATGAATTAGAAGAGCGGATTCAGAAACTCGAACGCCTGCTTTATGGTCTGGCTTATACCGAAGAAATGACCCCTCAGCTTTACGCTCTGATTATGAGCTTTGGTGAACGGCTATCGGTAATTTTGTCGGCGACGATTTTTAAGGCTCATGGCATTCCGGCTCAGTATTTAGAGTCTGATAAAATTGGAATTGTCACCGACGATTCCTTTACCAGTGCTACCGCATTGTTGCCAATAGTTCGTAAAAATTTGCCATCGCATGTCTATCCATTGCTTGAAAAAGGCATTACGCCGCTAATTACCGGATTCTTTGGGGTTAATAAAAACGGCAAAGTTACCCTCTTTGGCCGAAATAGTTCCGACTATAGCGCGGCGGTCATTGCCCAAGGTTTGAAAGCCGACCGTTTAGAAATCTGGAAAGATGTGGATGGATTTATGACCGCCGATCCAAAGATTGTGCCGACGGCGACCTTAATTGATAAATTATCCTACTACGAAGCGGCTGAGCTTTCCTACTTCGGTGCTAAAATATTACATCCGCGCACAGTCGAGCCGTTGATTCACGACTCGATTCCATTAGTAATTCGTAATATTTATCATCCGGAGATTGAAGGCACCGAAATTTGTGCTAAAGAAATTCTCAATACGGCAATTATTAAAAGTGTTACTTATAATAAAAACATTTCGGTTTTACGGATAAAAGGCGCTGGTGTTGGTTATAAACCGGGCGTTATTTCCGAAATCGGCAGTCGCTTAGCCGCCTGTGGAGTTAATATTTACTCGATTATTACCTCGCAGACCTGTATTAATTTGCTGATTGACCGCAAAGATTCTAAAGTCGGCTATAAAGCTCTCCAAGTTTTGAAAGACGGATTGATTGATTCGATCGAGCATTGCGATGATGAAGTCGTCGTAGCGGCAGTTGGCGCGGGATTGAAACAGACACCCGGTTTAGCCGCGAAAATTTTCAGTGCTATTGCTGGCCAAAATATTAACATCGAAATGATTTCATTGGGCGCTTCGGATGTAGCGACCTATTTTATCGTCAAAGAGCCTTGTTTAGTGCCGGCAGTCAATGCTTTGCATACAGCTTTTTTTACCAATTCTATTAATTAAAGGGAAAAAATTGAAATCGAACAGTCAGTTAAAGTCCAAAATCCCGGTTGGTATTCTGGGTGCCACCGGTAGCGTCGGACAAAAATTCATCGAACTATTATCAGAACACCCCTGGTTTGAAATTGCCGCTTTAGCGGCTTCAGATCGCTCGGCTGGCAAAACTTATCGCGATGCCGCGCATTGGTTTATGGCTAAGCCTTTACCTGACAATATTGCGACGATGGTAGTTCAAAATTGCGAGCCGAATTTGCCCTGCCGAATTGTTTTTTCTGGGCTGGATGCTTCCGTGGCAGGGGAAATTGAAACTAATTTTGCTAATGCCGGGTATATCGTAATTTCCAATTCACGCAATCATCGCTATGATCCCGACGTGCCGATTTTGGTGCCGGAAGTCAATTCCGATCACATGGCGATTATCGCTACCCAGAAATATGGACGAGGCGCGATCATCACTAACCCAAATTGCGCCGCAACCGGTCTGGTTGTAGCTCTAAAACCTTTACTCGATCAATTTGGGCTTGCGGCGGTTAATGTCGTTACGATGCAGGCGATTTCCGGTGCCGGTTATCCAGGCGTCGCCAGTTTGGATATTGTCGATAACGTTATCCCCTTCATCGGCGGTGAAGAAGCCAAATTGGAAAGTGAACCCCAAAAGATTCTCGGGAAATACATTGATGGGCATATCGAACCAGCCCAATTTACAATCAGCGCGGCTTGCAATCGGGTCGCCGTAGTTGATGGCCATACGGAATGTGTCTCGGTTAAGTTGGAACGAAAGCCGACCGCTGAAGAGATCATCGCCGCCTGGCGTGAATTTCAAGGTGAACCGCAACGCTTGAAACTGCCAAGTGCACCAAAAAAGCCGCTTTGCTATTTTGAAGAAAACAGCTATCCGCAACCGAGATTACATCGCCTTCTGGAAAATGGTATGACCGTCAGTCTTGGTCGTCTAAGGGAGTGTCCTATCCTCGATTATAAATTTGTGGTGTTATCGCATAATACAATTCGCGGCGCAGCGGGTGGAGCGATCCTCAATGCTGAACTTTTTATAGCTAAAGGCGAGCTGGAGAAGATTAAATAAAGCTAATGAATTTTAGCAAATTATCCTTACTAATCTAACCAGCGGGCAAGAAATTAAGCAAATAAGTTATTCGAATATCGAGGGGAGTATGTGTTTTATCCCTTTGCGGGAAAAGTTTTTTGGCTTGATTATTCTATTCAGTTTAAATACCAGGTTATCGGCTATTCTGGGGGAAAGGGACAGTCAATTATTTTTGATAACAGTTCCAGTAATTTGAAGTATATAAACAGATATTTTCGTGAATTTATTTCAATAGCAAACACTTCCCAACCTTTCGAAAGTTGCCTGCCTGAAATTTATATAAGTAGATACCCGAACTATAATTCGTGGCGTCCCAGACCATATCATAACATCCGGCCGGTTGTTCTTGTGCAACCAGGTTCTCGACTAATTGACCGTTCGTATTATATACGGCAATCCTGACAAAGGCTGTCTCTGACAATTGATAGGCGATCGTTGTGGTGGGATTGAAAGGATTGGGATAATTAGGTCTGAGAGCATAGCGATCAGGCGAATCTGGTGAATTTATTAGCCCCGTCCCGTCAGGACTACAAATGTTTTCGGCTTCGTCACCCATACCAATCGGGGCATAGGCGGAATTCGAAAGACAAATTTTATCCAGCTTTGACCCGTCTTCGCGGTAAGCGATCGTAAGTTTATGCTCGCCTTTCGTCAAAGTGTAAGAACTTAAATTCTTCCATTCCCAACCGGTAGTCACTAATCCGTTGAACATTTGAAAATTCCCATCATCCATTTTTATCCAATAAGAATCATCGTCATAGGAGGGGCAGTTTAATCGCGCATACAGATAATAACTTCCGGCACTATCTATCGAAAAAGGAATATAAATGGCGTTTTCGTCACCGGAGGGCGCGTTATCGAGACTCTGGTTTCCGGCTTTGACCGTTAGGTATTTCCCGTTGGATGCCTGAGGGTCGGTCAATATATCCCACTTTTCCCCCACGATAGCACATTCGGGCTCGAAATAAATTCTCATACTTTCATCAGTAAAAACCAGAGGTTCTCTGCCCATAAACAAATTTAGATCCACCGCTTCAGCTATCAATCGGTGGCCGGTTTCGCTGGGGTGGAGGTGATCTCCGGCATCCGCTTCGGGCAATAGACTCAAGGTGTCCGCCGGATTGCGCAGTGCCCGATCTAAATCAATGACCCCATCGAAAAAACCGCCGTTCCTTATCCAATCGTTGACGATTTTGCGCTCGGCTTCATGAGCTGCAGAATAATAGGATGACCCCTTCATCGGTAACAACGTTGCTCCGTACACAAAAATACCTCTGGAATGCGCATTTACTATCATCTGCTTGTAAGCGTCAATTAGTTTGTTGCCCACGCCGGGTGCTCCGTTGCCGATGTCATTTATGCCCTCGAAAATGATCAGCCACCTCACTCCGCTTTGATTGAGCACATCGCGTTCGAAGCGACTGAGCGCGGTTGGTCCCAAGCCTCCGCTTAGCACGCAATTTCCACCAATTCCCTGATTCAAAACCGCTACTAATCGGGTAGCCGGATTTTCATGAAAGCGGCGCGCCAGTTCATCCGGCCAGCGGTTTTGTTTGTTTGTGCCGGAGCCGCGCCCATCCGTGATGGAATTACCCAATATCACTACTGCCGCGGCCGAGTCCGGCGCTTTAACATCGATGGTGTTAATAACGTACCAGTGATCGGTGGTGACTGCACCGGAACAATCTTCTCTGGTAACTGCATTACCGGTAAGTAAGTATGATGTAGTTCTCGAGCCGGGGTGACCAGTCACGTCGGGAGAAGTAGCGCCAAAATAAATGGTGATGGCAACGTCCGCCCTGGGTGGCAACGCAAATTGGAGAGGGTCCGAGGTAACGGCTGTGCCTGCTTCCATAGTGACATTCGGAGAACCGTTGAAAAATAGCGACTTGTCGGTAGCGGTATTTATCGTGCCACCGCCGGTTGAAATGGCAATGTGAACGGAATTCATAGTGACTGGTTTTGAGCTGAATTCATTGGAAAAGCGGAGCCGCAGGGTGTCCCCGCCAATCGAAACGCGGACAATTTGGCGCAGGGTATTATTACTCAACCCGGGACTCGGCGGATTGTTGTTGGTTTCCACTAATTGCGGGGCAGTACTCCAGGTGCCAACCCATTTAGTCGGTTCAGCCGAAACAAAGGAAAGCAATCCCATAAGTAAAGAAATTATCATTATGAGAGAAGAAGTTTGGTGTTGAACGTGCAGGCAATTAAATCTGCAATTAGCGATAGTGTGCGTCAACAATTTCATAACGGATTTTCTCCTTTCACATTGGAAACCGAACGGGTTGAAATAATATAATGTACCGGCAAATAACGTTGGCATCCATCACTTTCCGGCGGCAGAGAGCGACAGGGTCGTAATGGAATTAGCCGGCAATTCTAATGGCTTTCTTTTGTTGAATTTACCCAAATAGACGCAGTTTTCAGTTTCACTGGTACGATAGATTGCACCTTGGTCACCGGCGAAATTCTTGATCGAGAGTTTAAGTTTAATATCCATATCCTGAGTTATATTAAGAATCACGATCGTCATTTTTCTATTATCAGGACTGATATACGCGGAAATTCTAAGACCGGTATTATCATTGGCGGCTTCGACTCTCTGCCAATTAGCATCAATAAAAGCCGAATACTGTTTGAAAGCGTAATAGGTAGGCTTGATCGTATAAGTATCGAAATCATCCAAACTAACTAGACCGGAACCGGGCGCCCAGAACAAATCCCAGTACAAATAGGCTGAAACCTGCTCCACTGTTAAAGAATTATGTAATAAAAGCGCGGTATTGAGGGCGTCCGGCCAGGCGCCGGGGTCGTCCTCAAATTCAGTCTGGAAAATGGGTTTGTCGCCATATTTCTTGACCATTTCCCGGTAACTAATCATTCGCGGAATAAACCGATCCGGATCCGCGCCACATCCGCTACAATCATAGAGGTGATGGGCATAGCCATAGACATGCGATAAATCTATTAAATTTTTGATATATACTTCGGAATCTCCCAGACCGGAAGTTTCAGGCGTAAGCATTTTCGGCATTGCTTTGCCCATTTTGGAATGCAATTTCTGCCAGACGGTTTCGTAGGCTATGTTATGAGCGGCAAGGGTGGTATCGTCGGATTCGCTGGGAGCAAACACGCACGACGCCCACGGCGCTTCGTAATTCAACTCGTTCTGAATGCTGATATAATCTATTGTCGCCCCGGCCTTGGCATAAGCCATCAGGCTTTCGTACCACCAGTCGGCAAATCCGTCGTAAACGAATTTTCCCGCGACTTTTTTAAGCGTACCGCCGACCTCATTGTCATTACTCTTCAAATAAGCCGGTGGAGACCACGACGACATCAAAACTTTAAAATCGTCGCCCCGCAACGCCTTGGCGTTTTTGATAATCTCGACGGTTTCCTGCATAGATTGCGGTTCCATATCGTAAGTATTGCGAATGCGGAATATGTCCAGACCGAGTTCTTTGAAAAGCAGGTTATACAATTCGGACTTCTTATTATGATTTACCAGATTCATGGTATAATAAGCACCAGAAGCGCCGAAGCCCTCTATTTTTTGGTGACGGATTTTGGCATCAATCTGGCTTTGGCTCTGCGGCGTGGGCGGAATGATTACCGGCGGATTAGCCTCCGGCCCATATACAACCACATCATCTACATAAAAATTGACGCCCGGCATCGGTCCCTCAAAGTACACGTCCAGAACCGATAAAGTGCCGGTAACATTTAACGTAAATTCACCGGAAAGTTTAGTCCAGGCCGTATCGGTAGCTATCCCGCGCGCAACCCCGATGTATTTCGTTCCGCTGTCATCTTGTTGTTCAAAAGAAATGGCGACTTCGTCACTGGGTGCATTATCTAATCTGACCCAGCCGGAAACTTGATAGGTTTTGCCGTCAATCATCCTGCCAAATACCGACTGTTTGATGCCCTGCCAGTTAGCTAATCGCTGAAACGCTTTTCCACTATGGCGGCCTTCGTGTACTGGCGATGTTACAATTTCTATGGCGCAAGTGCGATCAAACCAGCCCTCTCTACCGCTTTCAAACCCGGGATTAACTACAATGTTACTATCCCCGTAAGCCATTGCTGCTACCAGAACGCTCAATCCGAAAAATGATCTGCGAATTCCTTTCCCAAACATTTTACTAATACTCCTTAATTAAAATTTCATAATGAACAAAAATCTACGATTTATTGCCAATTTTAAAAACTTATTTTCAGTAATCAAAACTTACCGGTTCAGTTTCCCCGATGTAGCAAGTGCCCGAAACATTCACTATGAACTTGAACGCGTACTTGGGATCGAGTAAAAATTCTTTCCATTTCTTAAGCGCCTTATCCGAAGGATTCATTAAATGGTGGGCTTCATCGTTCAGTACCAGAGTACGTTCACCTTTACCGACCAGACTGTCTTCTATAGCGGATTTCGTGTTGATATAAGTAGCGTGGATGTTCTCGATGCAGATGTCGCCTTGCTGAATGGTATTGGAGGCATTGATAATGCGGGGATTGGCAACTATGGAGTCGGAAGGCAGAAGGTCTTTAAGCGTTTTATCAGCGGAGAGGCTGAAAAACTTTTCCGTCAAACCGGCTTCAATGGTGTTGGAAGGACACAGGACTAACACCTGATCCACGGCTCCCTCGGCAAGCATAACGCGGGCGATACCATACATGACGTAGCTTTTGCCCGTAGCAGTCGCATGGTCAAGAGAGCAGGAAAGTTTATTTGGTAATTGAAAATAATGCGTAAAATCAATAAAAGAAAAGTATTTCTCTTGAAGATTAAGATTATTATTGTAGTTCTTTTCAGCCGGGTCCAAAAGATTACTATACTGACCACCTAAAAAATAGCGAAGCACTTCGTGTATCGCCTCTTTTGGATATTCCCTATCAATACATAGAGCATCTAAGAAGGCTTCGTATTTATTCGGCTCAAACCTTCGGGGGTCGTAGCTGGGAGATACTCGAAGAACTAAATCCTTGTTCTGAAAAATCTGTTTTTCAAGAATGGTTATCTTACCTTTATTTCTTCATCAGCAATCTTCATTTCCAGCAATCTCTGTTTTTCGCGTGTTATTTCAGCTTCCAAAACTTCAAGATCAGGCAATTGCAACTTATACTTCGAGGCAAATATCCTGTTGCTCATTCCACCCAGGGCATACTCAACTACCGTTTTCTTTTTATCGGTGCAGAGAATTAAGCCTACCGGGTCGTTTTCTTCAGGAAGTTTTTCTTTGTCTTTCAGATAATTCAGGTAAAGGTTCATCTGCCCCGCATCGGCGTGATTGAACTCGCCGATCTTCAAGTCTATCGCCACGAGACACCTTAATATGCGATGATAAAGAAGAAGGTCGAGACGATAATGGCTCCCTTCGAGGTCTATCCTTTTTTGCCTGGCGACAAAGGTGAAGCCCACTCCTAACTCAAGAAGAAAATGCTCCAGATGCCTGATTAAAGCCTCTTCCAATTGTGATTCGGAATACTCGTCTTTTAAACCGAGGAATTCCAGAATATAGGGGTCTTTGATTTCATCCTCGGGTTTGAGAGTGATAGGTTTTGTATGAGCTTTAGCAATGACTGCCAGCTTGCGTTTAGACAACGCCGTTCGTTCATAAAGCAAGGACTGAATCTGGCGGTCCAATTGCCTGACTGACCAGTTGCCGCGAATACATTCGGCCTCATAGAATTCCCTTTTGAACGGTTCATCAAGACGCATAAGCAAGCGATAGTGAGACCATGAAAGAGGAAACAAGTTATGGAAGGTTTCTATGGACAATGTCTGGAGTTCTGGGGGCATTTCTTGGGAAGGAATCAATTCGCTACACGGTGTGTGTCGGATAATAGTTCCATCAGACTTTGTGGATTCGCTACACACAGTGTAGCGTTTTCCAATATCTCCATAAATCATATAAAACTGTCGAATTGCTCTCAAATTAGGTTCGCCCCAACCTTTGCCAAATTGTTTAGTTAGATCGTCGGAAAGACGCTTGAGCAAAGCCGCCCCATATTCCGCTCGCTCTTTCCCTTTCTGTTCAAACTCCACGATTCTGCGGCCGATGAGCCAGTAAGTAGTCACCAGGGTGGTATTGACATACCGAACGGCTACTTTGCGTCCCTGCTCGATGAGAGAGGTAAGGTCGGTAATGAGAGTGGAATAATTTTGGGACATAGTAATTTTTTCCACTTTATGAAATCTCTACTTTAAAATCCTTCAAGCTCTTTATCTCTCGCTTCTCATTTCCGAAGATGTCAATATAGATAATCATAATTTTATCCTTTGCTTGATCTTCGGCGAAGTGCACTTCATAATTGTTTTTCTTCAATTCTTCAGCATAGAAAACCTCATCCATATCAAAGACCTCGCCATCGAAATCATAATCCAGCATAACCATTGAAAGCATCTCCAATTGGCGAAGTCCAGCGGCTTGCGGGAAATGACCTGGCTCTCGAATCCCTTAATTCGGATAACACATTCCCGCAATCCACGCCGATCCAGCGCCGACTAAGCTTTTCTGTAACGGAACAGCCATTGTATTGGACAGGATGTCCACTTCCCGTTCTTTGTCGGCGTAAACGAGTTCGTATTCCTTCCCCGTCTGCCGACCGGCAAGGTTGGTATCGAAGAGAATCGTCTTGTACTCCTCCGGCAAAGGCTTGCCTTCTTTGAGAAGGCTTATGATGTTCTCGATTTCTGCCGATGAAAGTTTACTCATAGCTATTACCCTCGCTTTCTCCTGGGTGAACTCCAGCCGGATTTTCTCAATTTCATTTTAATATTAACTTCTGCATTTTAGTACCTTACTCTATCCGTGCTTATATGATTATATGAATACGGCTTGAGAATTTCAAGGGAAAAATTGGATCGTCTTGCATTACTCTTATTCTGATTCGGACTTAAGTCAAACTGTTTTTGGCGGCTTAACTCAATTTCTGTTTTAGCGGATTATTTTTCCGGAGTTGATTTATCTTTCCGGTTCATCAATATTTCCACCGGCGTCAGGTATTTTTTCTTGTTATTGCATTCTTTGCAGGCGGGGACGACGTTTCTTTTGGTGCTTTTTCCGCCGCGTGCAATCGGGACGATGTGGTCCATAGTCAATTCCTGCGGCTTAAATTTTCGGCCGCAATAATAGCATATTCCGTTCGCTATTTTCTGTTGCCACCAATTGGACTTGCGTAATTCTCGGGCTTTCGCTTTTTCGCGAGCAATATGCTTATCGTCTTTTTTTATTTCGATCCAGTCAGTCATCTTTTTTCTGCTTTAGAAACCAAGCGTAGAGCCTGGGATTATTATAAGTCTTAGTCCAAGCGTCGTGACCGGTGTTCGGATAAACGGTAAATTTCACTTTCCCGCCGCAGGCTTTCAGCGCCGCAACCATCTCCTCCGATTTTTGAAGGGGCACAACCTCATCTTTGGCGCTATGAAAAACCCAAGTCGTGACATCTTTTATTTTGTGGGCTTCGAGCGGGTTGCCGCCGCCGCAAATCGGTGCGATCGCCGCAAAACGTTCTGGGTGTTCGATTGCCCAGGCCCAGGTAGCAAAGCCGCCCATACTTAAACCGGTTAAATAAATACGTTTTTGATCAATCCGATAAAGTTTTACGATTTCATCGAAAAGCGCATCCAGCCATTCCAGCGACCACCAGCGATTGGCGGGACATTGGGGCGAGATTACGATAAACGGGAAATCGGGTTTTCTATCAATAACTTTGGGAAGTCCCTGGCGCCGGACGATTTCAGGATCGTTCCCTCGTTCTCCGGAACCATGCAGGAAGAAGATCGTTGGCCAGTCGTTTTGAGATTCGGCATAGCCGGTCGGCAAATAGAGCAGATAATTCCCGTGAAAACGCTTCTGGACTTTTTTTTGGAAAGTAACAGCCGTTTGAGAAGTTAATTTTCGGCATTTCATTTTACTTGTTTGTGGGCTCGACATAATTCGATAATTAATTTAAAAAAGATTCCAGGCAGATTCAATTTTCAAGAATTGCTGGATGGGCTGAGTTTAAGCGGCTACAACGAAATGTAGTGCGATTTGGTGACTACCGCTTTGATTCGGCCAGTCAGTTCCGCCCCGATAAAAGGTGTGTTCTGCGAACGCGAATAAATATTTTTACGATTGAAAACCCACCACTGATTGGGATCGAAGATCGTCAGATTGGCTTCCGCACCGCTTTCTAATTTGGGCAATGCGATGTTCATTATTGTGGCGGGATTGACGGTCAGCAATTTGATTAATTGCAAAAGAGTCAAGTGCCCGGAATGCACCAGATTAGTCATCGCCAGCGCAAAAGCAGTCTCCAGTCCAATCATTCCGTACGATGCAAGGTCTAACGAAGTTTCTTTGGTATCAATCGTATGGGGAGCATGGTCGGTTGCGATAGCGTCAATTGTGCCGTCTTTTAGCCCGGCAATCAAAGCCTGGCGATCGGCTTCGGTTCGCAGAGGTGGGGCGACTTTGCCGTTGGCATCGAAAGCGCGCATATACTCGTCCGTCAAGGAAAAATGATGCGGCGTAACTTCAGCGGTAACGCGCACGCCTTCGGCTTTAGCTTGGCGAATCAATTCCACTGAACCGGCGGTCGAGACATGCGGGACGTGTAAACGCGCTGAGGTAAATTTTGCCAGTTGCAAATCGCGATTGATCATTATTTCCTCAGCCTGGGCGGGATTGCCCGGTAGTCCCAATTGAGACGAGACAACGCCTTCATTCATCAAACCGTCGGCTTTTAAATCAATATCTTCGGCATGGTTGATAATCGGCTTGCCGGTCAGTTTAGAATATTCGAGGGCATAGCGCATAATCCGGGCGTTTTGCAGTGGATTGCCATCATCGGAAAAAGCCACTGCCCCGGCATTGGCTAATTCGACCATCTCAGTCAATTCGACGCCCTGCCGACCTTTGGTCATTGCCGCAATCGGATAAACTTCCGCCAGCAAGTTTTCGGCTTGCCGGTAGATAAAACGCACGGCTTCCTGAGTATCAATTGCCGGATCGGTGTTTGGCATACAACAGATTTTAGTGAATCCACCGGCTAGAGCGGCTCTGACTCCGGTCGCGATGGTCTCCTCATCTTCATTACCCGGTTCCCGCAAATGAGTATGTAGGTCAATAAATCCCGGTGCGATGTGCATTCCCTTGAGGTCTTCACATATTTTCACATTTTTCGGGTCAATCTTTTGATCTATACTTTTTATTTTACCTTTTTCAATCAGAATGTCTGCCTCATAAATGTTATCTTTGAACGGATCAACGATCACCGCATTCTGTAAAAGTAGTTCTTCATTAATAGCTTTAATTTGCATTTTTATACCTCAATAATTTCCATTTACTTGCCGCCCAATAGTAGAAAAAGGACTGCCATCCGCACGGCAACGCCGTTTAATACCTGATGTAAAATGATCGAGTGCTCGCTATCGGCGACGTCCGAATCAATTTCCACTCCCCGATTAATAGGTCCGGGATGCATAATCGTTATCGTTTTGTGCAATTTATCCAGGCGTTCACGGGTAATGCCAAAAACCGCCCGATATTCGCGCAGTGACGGAATCATACCCTTACCTTGCCGTTCCCGCTGAATACGCAGGACGTTGATCGCGTCGGCAAAAGCTAAAGCTTCATCCAGATCATAGATTACTTTTACGCCCAAAGATTCGATCCCGACCGGCATAAACGTCGGTGGTCCGCAGAGCACCACATTGGCTCCCATAGTTAGCAGTCCAAAAATATTAGAGAGGGCTACCCGACTGTGACGGATGTCGCCGATGATTGCAACATTCAAACCGTCGAGCGAACCGAATTTTTCCTGCAATGACATCATATCCAGAAGCGCCTGGGTTGGGTGTTCGTGAGTTCCGTCACCGGCATTGATTACAACGGCATCTACGAATTGGGTCAGGAGTTTGACTGAACCGGGCACGCTATGCCGCATTACGACGGCATCTGTTTTCATAGCATAGAGGTTACGGACGGTATCTTTAAGACTTTCGCCTTTTGCCAGACTACTGCCGACAGACGAGAAATTGACCGTATCGGCTGAAAGGCGTTTCTCTGCCAGTTCAAATGAAATGCGCGTCCTGGTAGAATTCTCGAAAAAAAGATTAACAATGGTTTTGCCCTGCAGGGTAGGGACCCGCTTAATCGGGCGTTCCAGAACTTCCCGGAAAGAAAATGCGGTATCCAGAATAGTGCTGATGTCTTCGCGCGGCACACCTTCCAATCCAAGTAAATTCTTAATGCTCAGATTCATTTCTGTTCCTCCACCAGCAGGATTTCATCTTTCCCATCAATTTCTTTCAACAATACCCGAACCTCTTCGCCGATCGAAGTTGGTACGTTTTTCCCGACATAATCGGGTTTGATAGGTAATTCACGGTGACCGCGGTCCACCAGCACCGCCAATTGAATTGCCGCCGGTCGCCCGAAGTCCATCAGAGCATCCAGAGCGGCGCGAATTGTCCGGCCGGTGTAAATTACATCATCTACGATAATCAAAATTTTCCCATCCACATCGAACGGAATGTCGGTGACTTCGACGCGCGGCAATTTGGTTTTCATCCGAAAATCATCACGATACATAACGATGTCGAGTACCCCGACCGGCAGTTTGACGTTTTCGATCTCTTCGATTTTATGCGCCAGACGCTTGGCTAAGTAATCGCCACGCGTGCGAATGCCGATAATCCCGACGTTTTCAGTTCCTTTGCAATTTTCGATAATCTCATGGGCTAACCGCGTAATGGTGCGGTTTACTCCCTGCTCGTCTGCCAGACGGGCTTTAATTCTAAATTCCATAGTTGACTCCTGAAATGAAAAAACCACCGCTCTGGGTGGATTTCTGGTTTTTCTTTTGCCTTTCCCAACTCACGGTTTGGCTTTAAAGGCTCCTTTTTTAGTTACTCGAATTTAGATGATTGTCATAATAAAGCCAAGATATTTCTCACAACCGAAAAACCTTTAATTCATAGATAAGCGGTATAATTTTCGGATTGAATTAATAAAAAATTTACCCAATTCTCTTATTTTCTAATTCTTGGTAAGTTGCATTAACCTGAACAGCTCTTTTCACAGTGGCAACGCAATCCGATGCAATCGCCCGGACGATTTCATCCGGGACTCCATCAATGGCCATGGATTGCAAACGCAGATCCATTGGATCGTTGATATAATCCACGACCACAAATTTGCCCTCGGCCGTCAGAGCAATTTCAGAGGAAAAAACATCCAGACCGGTTACAACGGCAATCTTCGCGATTATCTCATTCAAGAGTGGCATCGGCAGACTATCTTTATCATTATTCGAAAAGGGGGTATAAATATGCGTCTTAATGTCCCACCAACAGAAATGGGCTTTTCCGAAGCCGTAAATTATACGAAACCAGGCCGGGCGGCCATTTAATTGGACTGGTTCGATGGCGGCCTGTAAAAGATAAAAATCCTCCGGATTTTCCCGACGAGCAGTCACAACTCGCTCCAGACTGGTGGCATCCAGAATTACACCCAATCCGCCGCCGCCATGCGCCGGTTTGATTATAAAACGATCGCCCAGGACACTCAAGTCAATTTTGGGCAATACCGGTTGGATATTATAAGGGTCTAAAACTATCGTATAAGGCGTATTGACGCCGGCCGTGATAAATTCCAGGTGCATCGTGGCTTTGTTCCAGGCTCGAAGGGCTTTTTCGTACGGATTGATCTGGAGTGTATTGTTGGTCTTAGCCCAGTTTACCAGCTCTAGAAAGCGGTCATCGGTATCAGCCGCCCTGTCCCAAATTACCCGCAGCAAAACATTCCCTTGCCCCAGCTCAGTTGCCACCGATGCGATCGTTTCCGGAGTTATAGATAAAAAACTTAAACCTTCCGAACGGCAATTTGCTTCTAATAAATTGGCAAAATCCCTATCATATTCCCAGTTCCAGGCAAAGCCGAAATCAATTACAGACCGCATTTAAAATCTACTTTCCGATTACTAAACACAACAAGGTACCAGCATTATTCATAGTCAAGTCCAGCGAGCAATAATATTATTAGAAATTCTCTATCATTAACATTCTAAAATTAAGGTTTTCATACGAGCTATCAAAAATATTACTTGATAGAATTTTACTAACAAGCAACGAAACAAAAATTAGAACAGACCTAACTTTTCCGGCTTTTTGAATCGAATTGTTCATTATTATTGATTTCTAAAAAATTTTATCTATCGTAATAGCGATCTAAGTACTTAATACTGCGCGGATTTTTCCTGAATATCAGGATTATTTGAGTTAGGTTTTTACTGGGAAAAGTGGTTCAGCGGCAATGACTCGAGAACCAAAGTGAAATGTCGGAATTACCATGTTTCAGAG
The DNA here is from genome assembly GCA_035448825.1 of Fidelibacterota bacterium. Classification (GTDB taxonomy): domain Bacteria; phylum Fidelibacterota; class UBA2242; order UBA2242; family UBA2242; genus JAGNGI01. The sequence continues at coordinate 54,080 of DAOTJS010000002.1, read as the reverse complement.
GATCGAGGGTCTTGATATAATTGGCCAGTTCTTCGGCATTGAATTCCAGTCGGTAATATTTTAGTACCCATAACAGAATTAAAAGCACAGTCGCGCGATTTTTGCTGTTGAACGGTTCTCTTTCAATCATATAATAAATAAACCAACCAAGTTGAGCGTATAAATCTTTGCGATTGGAAAGACGTTCGCCCAGAACAGAGGAAAGGGTTTCATTGCCCGGTAAAGTTACGACGGCACTTAGAGCTTTAATATCTCGGATGCCCTTTTCTCCGGAGAATTTCTCGGTGATCAACCAGTTAGCATAAGATATCAACTTAATTTGTCTGATTTGTTCTTCAGTCATTGGTACCCTCCAGCAAATCGGCATAATCTTCCGTCACTTCTTCCAGTTGACGCAAGTGATCAATCTCATAATCAAGCGGTACACTGACTTTTAAACTTTTCAGATAAACCTCATGCTTCTCTTCATCAATACTAAGTTCGATTTCGGAACTAAAACCCCAACCCATAGCCTTAGTTACTTCGCGTGGTAATAAGACACCTTTACTGGAACCCACCCGAATTATTTTCCTTTTCATCTTATCCTTTTCTCCTGGTTATTGGATTTGAGGTTCCCGATCGGCAACCAGATTATCCAGTTCCTTTCCGTAATTTTCGAGAAACTTGTCGAAGTGATCCATCATCGTTTTTTTCTCGACTGACTCATTTTTCGGATTACGCAATATCACCACTTCATTTTCCTCGTCCAAAATCAAATTGATTTCATCTTCGAAATCCCATCCCATAGTTCTAACCACCTCTTTGGGTAATAGCACACACAGGCTTGCACCAACTCTAACTATTTTTCTTCTCATTACATCGCCCCTATAGCGTTTTGTAAATTACACTTCAAAATAAATTAACTATTAGAAATAATCAAGCTTTTTTTTACAAATATACTTATTGGTAAACTTCATCTGATTTTAATTAGCACATTGAAAATAAAAAGAATTTACCAAATAGTCGTTATGTCCGTCGGAGATATTAATTTTTATTTACCGGTTTAAAAATCTGTTCTTAATTGATAATTATTTAATAATCCGTATCGAAATTTTGTATAGATATATATAATTATTTCAGGAATTTTTCGTCCTTCGGTAGCGCTCCGGCCAAAGCTGTTCCAGGCGCTCACGCAGGAACTTTTCTCGACCGATATTGGTCGGTTGATAAAACGTCGGCGCCGGGCCATTGCCCGGGAAATAATTCTCTTTCACAAAATGATCTGTATAATTATGGGGATAACGATAACCCTTATGATAACCCTGGGCTTTCATTAGTTTGGTTGGCGCATTGCGCAAGTGCAGGGGAACGCTGGGCGCGTTACCTTCCTTAAGCTCCTGACGGGCATTCTCTAATGCCATATAGGAAGCATTGCTTTTGAACGTGGATGCCAGATAAGTCGTGACCTGGGCGAGAACAATAGCGGCTTCGGGCATACCAATAGCATGCACCGCTTGAAAGCCGGCAGTCGCTAACGGCAAAGCCGACGGGTCGGCATTGCCGATGTCTTCACTGGCCAGTATAATCAATCGGCGAGCGATGAATAGTGGATCCTCACCACCCTCCAACATCAAAGCCATCCAGTAAACGGCGGCGTCCGGATCACTGCCGCGCACACTTTTGATGAAAGCCGAAATAGTGTCATAGTGGTAATCGCCGGTTTTATCGTATAATTGCCGTCTTTGCTGGAGTGCTTCTTTAATTAAATCAATAGTTATTATAAATTCCGCCCCTTCCTGCGGCGCCGCTATTTGCTGGCAAATTTCGATCGCATTCAATAATTTGCGAGCATCACCGTTAACATTTTTAATTAAAAAATCCTTAGCGCCCGGTTCAAATTCAATTTTATACTTCAACAGAATAATATCTTTAGCGAGAGCCGCATCAATGATATTTGCCAGATTTTCGTCGGATAACCCTTCCAACTTCAACACCCGACAACGCGAAATGAGCGGCGAGATCACTTCAAAAGAGGGATTTTCGGTCGTTGCTCCGATTAGAACCAATGACCCGTCCTCGATGGCATGCAAGAGAGCATCCTGCTGGGCTTTGTTAAAGCGGTGAATTTCGTCAATAAACAGCAGGGTCGAGCGGTTTTGACCACGATTATAAGCCGCTTTATCAATAATGGCGCGCACTTCTTTGACTCCAGCCGATACAGCGCTGATCTGGTAAAAATCGGCATCTACGTAATTGGCGATAATTTTGGCTAAAGTAGTTTTGCCACTACCCGGCGGTCCCCATAGAATCATCGAGAAAATTTTCCGGGATTCTAAAGCCTTCCGCAAGATTTTGCCTTCCGCGACGATTTCTTCTTGTCCTTCAAAATCCTCGAGCCGTCGTGGACGCATTCGCTCCGCTAACGGCGGCAACAAATTCGTATTTTTCGGATTCGTTTCAAACAAATCCATTGATATTATTCCTTGCTTAAATATACCACATTTTAACTAATCTGATGTTGACTCAGATATTCTGGCAATTCGGTTGACCAGCCGAAATGCTGGTTGATTTTTTCACTCAAACTGCTGGCTGGCTCCGGTTCGCCATGAACTATAAAAACTTTTCGCGGAGCAGAATTAAAATTCGATAACCAGGCTAAAATCTCATTATAATCAGCATGCGCCGAGAAGCTAGTGATATTTTCAATATGCGCCCGAATCGGGACATATTGTCCGTGAATTTTGACACTTTCAGCACCATCCAGAATCGTGCGACCGCGTGTGCCGACTGCCTGATAGCCGATAAATAGGACGGTATTTTTGGGATCGGGTAAACGATTGAAAAGGTGGTGCAGGATTCTTCCACCGGTAGCCATACCACTCGCAGAAATGATGATGGCATTGTTTTTTATTTTGTTAATAGCTTTGGACTCTTCCTGTGTTTGTGCAAAGTGCAATTGAGCCGTTTGCAATACATTCTTGCCCTCTAATTCTAAGACTTTAGATGTCAGATCGAAATCCTGCTTGTTTTTAGAAAATATTTTCGTAGCCTTGATGGCTAATGGGCTATCCATATAGATCGTTAAATGTGGAATCCGATTGGCTTCTTCCAATTCGCGGATGGTGTAAAGTAACTCTTGAGTTCGACCGACGGCAAAAGATGGTATCACAAGTACTCCGCCGCGCCGGACACTTTCGTTAATGATCCGCGTCAGAGCTTCTTTCGGGTCTTCGTTACTATGTAAGCGATCTCCGTAAGTTGACTCGACAATTAGATAATCAGTGCCAAAAACCGCTTGCGGATCGCGTAAAATCGGCTGATTTGGTCGCCCTAAATCACCGGAAAACAATAAGCGCCGTTCTTCACCGTCAAAAGGTAGATGCAGATCAATAAAAGAAGAACCCAAGATATGACCGGCATCGTGAAAGGTTAGAGATACTCCATCGTCCAATTGTAAACGACTACCATAGGCAATCGGCTTAAATAAATCCAGCGCCTTCAGGGCATCTTCCGTGGTATAAAGCGGCAAGGCCGGACTATGTTTGGAAAAATGTTTTTTATTCGCGTAATCGGCGTCTTCTTCTTGCAAATGGGCTGAATCAGGTAACAAGATTTGGCAAAGGTCAGTCGTAGCTGTAGTAGCATAGATTGCTCCCTTAAAACCCTGGCGCACCAAACGAGGTAAATAACCGGTATGGTCAATATGAGCATGCGTAAGGATTACAGCATCAATATTTTCCGGCGAAATAGGAAACGGCTCCCAATTACGTAAACGTAATTCCTTTAAACCTTGAAATAAACCGCAATCTATTAGATATTGCTTATGTTCGGTTTTTAATAAATAGCGTGAACCGGTTACTGTACCGGTCGCACCCAGAAATGTCAGGCTTGGCACTTTGTCTCCTTGAAATTGGCACCAGTTTTCAAATTTCTCAATGGATTAAATGGATAATCGCTCATCAAAATGAATATATTGAACTCTCAGGAGGTTTCCAATAAGGGGGTAGTTTTTTTACATTAAAAAAGCGATTATTCGATCAGCGGATTGGATGATATTTTTAAAAATCACGACTCTTGAGATTATAGAGGCTAGGTTATAACTAAATGAATAGCAACTGGACGAACAAACAGTTTGCTCGTCCATTGATTTTAAGAGCCGAATTATAGTGTCAATAACATGAAAACCAGCACGAAAACGGCAACAGTTTCTACGATACCAATTACCATAAAATAATTGGCCGTTCCTTTACCGGTTTCGGCCAGCGCATCGGCTGCGCGTGCCGCAACTTTACCCTGAAGAACTGAGGAAAAACCGATTGCCATTCCGCCAAAAATGCCTGCACATAGCTGGGTCAAAGGATCTTTATCACTTCCACTTATAAAAAGCATCAAAAGAAATCCGTAGATTGTCTGAGTTAGCGGCGCTCCGGCAAAAGCAACTAGCATAAAAGGTGCCGGTTTGTTGTTGGCGAAACATTTTTTCCAGCCTCCGACGGCAGTCTGAGCGGCTACGCCGCATCCCAGAACCGAACCAAGGGCCGACAATCCCAAAGCGGCCGCCGGACCGATCATTCCAATATTCATTGTATTTCCCTTTCTGTTAAATTTTGTATTTTTTCTCGGAATGGTTCATATTTATATCCAGACCACTCCATACCTAATTGACCTGAAAATTCCAGGACATTTAAACGAATTCCATGCACAATGACTGAAAGGATACTCATCACGATGTTGAGTCCATGTCCAATCAATAATATCAATATGCCAGCTGGGAAAGTAAAACCTTTCAGCAATGATGTGGCAATTTGGTTAAAGCTGGTAGCAATTGCCACAGTCGCCATACCAACGGCAAATAGTCGAATATAAGAGATAATTTTCGAAAATGAACTGATCACGTCCAGAAAAGTCGCAAATCCGTCTCCCAATCCTCGGGTGATTCCTTTCCAGAAGCTAATCCCGCTCTCCTGGCGCATAAATACAACTATTGCCACTACACTACAGCCAATTAAAGGTACCGTAAAAGAAGGTAACGGCATCTTCAAAACTAAATTTAACACGAGTAAAAAGGCGCCTACGGTTACCCCAAACCATCCCAGATTACCCAGTGCTTTCAGATGCGGCAAGTTATTGATAAAATTCATAATGTTGGCCAACCCTAATTGCGTTACACCAACGGTAAAACAAATAAACATAACCTGATCCTGAGGATTGACTTTCAGGTCGGGGAATAATTCCGGAAAAGTAGCAAGTTGAGGTATTGTCAAAGCCTTTAATAATGGCAAACCGGAAATCTGGATAGATCCAAACCAATTGCCGGTTATAGTGCCCCATCCAATAGTACATATACTAAGCAGATATAGCAATTTTAAAAAGAGCGGTAATGGTTTTCCTTGCTTTACCAATTTATAATGGGCAAATATAGCTATCAGGGAAAAAATCAAGCCATAACCGGCATCGCCGATAATCATTGCTACGAATAACGCAAAGAAAATTAAAAAGTACTGGCTAATATCATATTCTCGATAACTGGGGACAGTACCGAGAAAGTCTAACACCGGTTGGATTAGCCGGGCTATTTTATTCATTTTTAATAAAGTCGGTGGATTATCGGTCTCATCCGGGTCAGCGCTCATAATGCCCCAACCATCGGCACTGGCCGCCTGCATTAATTTGGATACATCATCCGAAGGACAATATCCTTGCAAATAGGTTATCTCTTCCGCATCCTGCATTCCCGATCTCACGCGGGCGAATTCCAGATGTTTTTCAAGTTCCTGCTGGTAGGCACGAATTAAACCGGCCTTTTTAGCCAGCTGACTAAGTTGCTCGTCAATTTCGGCTAATCGGGAAGTAAAATTCTGTAATTCTTGCGTGACTGTGTCAAAATCTTCCGGGGGAATTTGTTCTTCTTTGAGATCAAGACGTACATCTTCAGATCTAGCAACAAAAGCTATCAGTAGTTGATTTTTTTCTTCCTTTAAAATTTCGACGACCGCTTCTTCGGGCACATTTTTCAATACACTGCGATCAATTACATATAAGCGCAGATATATCCCGTTTTCTTTTAATTCAGCCACGTCTTTTTCGGAAATTATTCCCCAGCGACTGTACCAATTCAAGTAATTATTTTTCTCGTCAACTTTCGTTTTCAGATTTTGTTTTTCGGCTTCGAGAGCAATAATATCGGAAACCAACTTGCGGCATTTTTCGAGATCAACGCTTTCTGACGAAGGTGGTGTATTATAGCCTTCGATAATGCCCAGACTTTTTTCGATGGCATATAAGGCATTTTCAATTTTTGAAGTATCCTCTGAAATCGGCGGTTTGATATGCTGAATATGGACTACTCCTAATTTGCGTAGTTTCTTCAGGGCGGCGTCTCGTTCCGGAGTTCGCACGAAAAGCACTACTTTTTTCATCGGAACGATCATACCTTCAATGCCTCTCTTTTATTCTGAATCTTGGATTTGGCAATCTTACCGCGCACGACTTCCGCCGTCTGGGCGTCGCCAAGAAAAATCTGGATTATGCGGATGTTTTCCCGAGTTTCGGGAATTTTAACTTTTTCGAACAAGTTTATGCGTTGAATGGTGACACGTAACTCTTGTTGTAGAACTTCAATCTGTTCTTGTAAAATTTTTATCTTAATCCGGCGCGCGATTTGGTCTTTAAGGACGATTAGAGCTCGATCAACCCACAGCGGCGTCGTGAAATAATCATAAGGCACATCTTCAAATTCAACCCGGCGGAAAATCCGGATTTCAATTCCGGCTATGTTGCCTTCGTCCGTTTGGATTTCTTTGAGCTTAAGCCAGGCTTTTAAATCTACGTCTTCCGCCATAACGTCCACCCAGGTAAACACCTGTTCGGCGACTTTCTGGATCTCTTCCTCAACCTGCTCGATTGCGAGACTAAGATGCCGAATTTCAGTAACCAGCTGGCTTTTCTTCAATTCGAGTGTCGGCAGAAAGCGCTCGTAGCGCGCTAAAGCTTCGCGCTGGGCTTTTAATTCATTCTTGGTATGTTTAATCTTCGCCATGATTTATTTTAGGAATCAAGCGCTCACTTCTGCTTTCTTCGGCCAGAATTTCTGCACCAATTCCGATTTCATACCTGTTTCTTGAGGCTCGAAACAATCCGCCAGAATTTGCCAGCCGAGGTCCAGAGCCGATTCAAGCGGAATATTGACCTTCAAATCCATCAAATCGTTCTCGAACCGCTCGCCGTACTTCAGCAACTTGCGATCCCAATCACTCATCCGGAATCCCATCGAACGCTTTTCTTCAGTTTCCTTGAATTGAGCGTAAAGCTGAATCATACCATCCATAATGGCGCGATGATCTTCCCGCGTACTTTTGTTCACTTGCTGTTTTAAACGACTGAGGGAACCAAAAGGCTCGATGCGGCCGTTCCGCAGGTAAAATTGTCCCTCAGTAATATAACCGGTATTGTCTGGAACGGGATGGGTAACGTCGTCACCCGGCATAGTCGTAACTGCCAGAATTGTAACCGAACCGGCGCCCTCGAAATCAACGGCTTTTTCATAACGCGCAGCCAGCTGACTGTAAAGATCGCCGGGATAACCGCGGTTGGATGGAACCTGTTCCATTGTAATCGCAATTTCCTTGAGCGCGTCGGCAAAATTGGTCATATCGGTCAGCAAAACCAGCACATCCCGCCCCTTGAGCGCAAAGCGTTCCGCCACAGCGAGACTCAGATCCGGCACCATTAAACCTTCCACGATTGGATCGGAAGCCGTATGAATGAAAAAGATCGAACGGCTCAAGGCGCCACCTTCTTCCAGAGTATTTTTAAAAAACATATATTGATCATATTTCAAACCAATGCCACCAAGTATAATCATATCCACTTCAGCCTGCAAAGCAATGCGGGCTAACAGCTCATTGTAGGGCTCACCGGAAACCGAGAAAATCGGCAATTTTTGCGAAATAACCAGAGAATTGAACACATCAATCATTGGGATATTGGTTCTGACCATTCGCCTGGGTATGATGCGCTTAGCTGGGTTGACCGAAGGACCAGCAATCTGGATCATATTTTCTGTTAATTGTGGACCTTTGTCGCGCGGCACACCACTGCCGTTGAAAATGCGACCGAGCATATTATCCGAGAAAGTAACCTGCATCGGATGCCCCAGAAAACGGATTTCATCGTTGGTGGCGATGCCCTGACTGCCAGCGAATACCTGGAGCGAAACAATGTCGCCATCCAATTTAATGACTTGCGCCAGAGATTTACCGCGCTGGGTAGAAATTTCCGCCAGCTCTTCGTTAGCTACGTTGCTGGCTTTTACTGTTATTACGTTGCCGGTTACGCTTAAAATTTTATTATAGACTTTTTGCATCGCGGGCTTTTTCCTTGATCAATTGATTTATTTTCTGCTCTTGTTGTTTGAATTCATCGTCTTTAAAATCAATATAATTCCAGTCAATGAAGACCTGCCGCAATTTATTGAAGAAATCGCGGGCGTCGTTTTTATCGGTCAGATTGAATTTAGTCATCAATACCTCGTGCACCTTGCTGAAGACGTATTTCTGACGTTCGGGACTACTGGCGCCATCAACCTGATCAAAAGAATTTTGCTGTAGATAAACCGCATCCAGAAACTCAGATTTCATATAAATTTCAAAATCTTCTAGGGAAGTGCCTTCCTCGCCGACTACCAACATCATCTGGTGCACTTCATTACCCTTGAAAAGGATTTTGCGTGCATCTTCGATTAAATTCGATGGAATGAAACTGGTATATTTTGACCAGCTATCCAGAGGATGAATAGCCGGGAAACGACGAGCATTAGAGCGATCGCGGGAAAGCCCATGAAAAGCACCCACCACTTTCAAGGTGGATTGAGTTACCGGCTCCTCGAAGTTACCACCTGCCGGGCTAACTGTACCGCCGATAGTCAAACTGCCAGTACGACCATCAAGCAACTCGACAATTCCCGCCCGTTCGTAAAACTGGGCAATGCGCGATTCGAGATAAGCCGGGAAAGCTTCTTCACCCGGAATTTCTTCCAGACGACCGGATAGTTCCCGCATAGCTTGCGCCCAACGTGAAGTGGAATCCGCCAGAAGTAGAACATTCAATCCCATCTGGCGATAATATTCGCCCATCGTTGTAGCTGTATAAACTGAAGCATCACGGGCGGCAACTGGCATTGAACTGGTATTGCAAATAATAATCGTACGATCCATTAGTGATCGTCCGGTGCGCGGATCAGTCAGTTCTGGAAATTCGCGCAGAGTTTCGACTACTTCACCGGCGCGTTCACCGCAAGCCGCAATAATCACGACATCGGCTTCGGCAAAGCGACTGGTCACTTGTTGAAGTACCGTTTTGCCGGCGCCAAAAGGTCCGGGAATACAATAAGTACCACCTTTAGAAATCGGGAAGAAAGTATCAATGATTCTGGTTTGCGTCACCAATGGTTCGGTCGGTACGAATTTATCGCGATAAGCTGTTATCGGAATTTTCACCGGCCATTCGAAGTACATTTTCAAATTGGTTTCGTCACCTTTTTCATTGGTAATTACGGCAATAGTTTCGGTTATTTTATATTGGCCCTTCGGCACAATCGTTTTGACCGTATATTCACCACGCAGGTTGAAAGGCATAAAAATTTGGTGCTCAAAAATACCTTCGGTGACATTGCCAAGGCTGATACCGGCCTGGACAATATCGCCGGGTTTGACACGCGGTCTAAAGTCCCATTCCTTCTTGGAATCCAGCGGCTCGATCACTGCGCCGCGCTTGAGGAAAAAACCGAACTTGGCCGCCAGATCGTGCAATGGATTCTGGAGCCCGTCATAAACCATACCGAGCAATCCGGGACCGAGTTGCACCGAAAGCATTTGCCCGGTGAATTCGACTTTATCGCCGACTTTCAGACCTTTAGTGCTTTCAAAGACCTGCATATAAGCTAGATTGCCTTGAATGCGGATCACCTCTGCCTTGAGATTCTCATCGCCAACCACGGCGTAACCGACCTCATTCTGGATAATGTCACTCTCACATGCGACAGTGATCATATTGCCATTAATGCCTGTAATTTTTCCGTATTTTTTCATAATTCCATTTCTAAGTATTGTTGATATTTTTCACGTCCGAGCTTTTTATTAAATGTAAAAAGTCTTTTTAAAATCTGGAGACGCAGATGATAAAGGATGAGGAAATCCAGATCGAAATAATGACCGTATTCGAGCGAATCCAGAAATTGCCAGCGCCATAGCAAGAGATTCTTTTCAACGGTCAACGGATCGCCCTCTCGCACTAAATTAGCCGGAAATCCTATAATTTTATAATCCTGATTCTTTTTCTGCGCTGTTCGCCATTCAACCATCTCTAAGCGCAAACTCAATTCGAAATTCTTGATCCGTCGAACAATACTCGGATCATTTTTTTCGAGCGCTGTGGCACTCAAATCAACCTTTTCTAATTGCGCATAATCATCAGCCGAAAGCCATTTATGGGCTTCGGTTAAAAATTGTTCGGTGGTCAGCGCCGGTTCTCGCTCGAAATATAAAACAGGCAACTGAGCGATTAAATAGTAATACTTATCCATTCTGATCTAATAAATTGCGAAGCGCCGGATTGAGAAATTCCTGTAAAACTTCAGCGATGCTCTGGTCGGTTAAATCGTAATAAACCTCTTCGCCTTTGCGCGCAACTCGAAATCCGGCGGCGATGCCCCGGTCAACGCGGAAAGTGACCGGCTCCTTGAGGCTATCGCGAGTAGCCGCTAATACCAGAGTTTTCAATTTCTCAACATCTTTTTCGGATACTACGAATTCATACTGGTTGTCGGAAGATGTAGATTTTACCAATGCCAGAATCATCTCTTTTAAAAATTCCGGCGTCAGTGTTTTGGCAATTTCTTTTTTAAATACCCGATCGAAAAGTTTCAGGAGATTTTCTTTGGTTATGAGGATTGTATCGCGGGCGGCTTGGCGAATTGCGGCTTCAGCGTTAGCGCGCAATTTCTCGGCATTCTGCTGGCCTTCATTGACTATCTGGCGGGCTTTTTCAGTAGCCTCATTGATAATTTCCTGAGCTTCGGCTTCTGCCTTCTTGCGGATTTCATCGGCAGCCCGTTGGGCTTCTTCGATGCCTTCCTGCTTTATTTTTTCTATTAAACTGTCCAGTTTAACGTCCATAAAAATCTCCTGTAGTTCGAGTAATTCAATTTAAAATAACTTTGGAATTTAATTGCTTTGAACTGTTAAATCAAGCCAGGTCGTGGATTTCTTGTATAGTATCAAGACATGGTATCCACCTTCTAAAGGTGAATGGGATTTACACAGAACGATTTTTTGAAATTCGGACTTCTCGATATTTAAAAGTAATAGGTGAAATTAAGCCGATGCTGTTGGCCGCCGCGATAAGTATATTCAACCCCAGGCGTTTCTTTATAAAAGCGGATCGGGCTGTCATCCATTCTGCGACCGGTGGGTATCAGTTGCCGAAAAGTATAGGCGACACCGAGCGGACCCCGTCGCCATTCTGCTTCGGCATTTAAATTGAATAAATGGAGACTATACTTGTAAGGATAGTCGAGCGGATCCGACTTGATACCCATCATTAGATTGGCTTTTCCTTTTAACCAGAAATCGAACAATGTATGAGAATATAAAGCTCCGACCTGAAAATTAACATTCTGCCAGTTGAAATTTGTCCCAAAGCCAATTTGCTGACTAAAGGAATGACCGTACGAAAATTTCAAATCTGCCGAATGAAAAATCGGCGCAATTCCCCACTGAAATCCGAGTACCGGTGTACTTAGAAAAATATCTGACTTATAATTGGAATAAGATAGACCGCCGGATGTTTCGAACAACCTTTTGCCCAATGTAAACTGGATTGCATAGCCATCGCGATCAATATATCCCAGCCCAAGCGTATCCAGATCGGTAAAATGAGGGCGATTATTATCAATGAAATAATCAAAATCATTACTAAAGAACATCACGGAAACATCCTTCATTAAACTCTGGCCCGAATTCAAGAAAAGTCGGTAATAATAGTTTAATCCATTAATTGGAAGGTCAATCTGTCGTTGCCCGGCTAAAGCCGCCTTTTCACCAGAGTTGATATAAAGAATACGCCAGTGGAAATCGAATTCAGTCGCCCGAATTGCCAAACCAAGCGAATATTTATTATTCAGAGGAAGCGAAGCCCACAGTGAATAACCAGTCTGATCAATGTTCAAAGTATTAGTCAATTCCTGGCCGAAAGTCGGTTCTAGCAAGTCAAAAAAGTATTTATTGGTAAGCTCATCATCCGAATGAGGGAATGAGGTAATATTTATCAAAAAAGGGGCTGAGTTCCAGTTAAAATCCAAGCCACAACCGAATTGAATGCGTTTGTAAGCCATTGCCCATAAAGTTGAAAAATTGGTATGGGCAATTTGACAACGGCTGACCAGACTGGCATTATCATCAAGATTATTAAAATTTGAAAAATTCCGCTCCGCACCAATTTTAATAAGTTGAGAAGTCTGCCCGAGATGAAAAGGCCAATTAAATTGCACCACATTAGTTTGTTCTGAAAGGGTGAGAGTCGTCTCTTGATTGATTATTTTACGATAAATATCGTCGTAACCGGTTCGGGCTTTCATCAAACGCGGTGAATTCAGGTCAGTCAATGTTACAGTCGGAATCTCAGGAAATCCCAGCAAATTGTAAATTGAAACCTGCCAATTACTGGCGAATAACGTGTTGCATAGGCTGACGGTTAAAAAAAAAGTGGGGAAAAGGTAGTGGCTTTTCCCCACTAAAATCCGGTGGATCAATCGCAATTTTAATCCTATTTTAACAAAGTCATTTTGCAAATGCTCCGGTGACCGTTGACTTCCAGCAGGGCAAAATAAATTCCGGATGGATAACGGGAGGCATTCCAACTATAAACCACTCGACCGGCTGAAACCATGTGATTGACGATTTGCTCTACTACTCGTCCCTGCAAATCAACGACGAATAGCTTGACATCGGCAGTCTGCGGCAAATCAAATGCAATATTTGCCACCGGATTAAAAGGATTAGGATAAATCGGGTAAAGCTTGAATTCGGTCGGTATAGTTTGGTTTTCCTGAGCTATGCCGATGCCGACTTTAAACCGGTCGGGAAACATTCCGCCCAGAGTGCTATCGGTACCCATAAAGAAATTTTTCATCATAATCAGAAAACTTGTCGGCGGATTATCAAACCAGGCGGACATATTAACGCGCTCACCATCAATGATAATAGTAGAATCCGGGTTTGCAAAATCACGATAGAGAGCCCAAGCCATTTCGGCCGACATAATCGAGATCCCCTGCATTTGAGCGGCATCTATCCCAAAGTCATCCTGATAGGGTTGCATTGCTTTAAAAAGTTCATTCAGATTATTAGAGAAAATCCACAAACTATTAAAGGAATTCTCGAGCCAATCGCCCATTTCATGAAATTTCGCGACCCCATAGTCAGTAACAGTCAAAAATTCGGGATTAGATTGTTCCAATATGTTGATCACATCCATCGGCCCTTCAACCTCGGAAAAATCCAGGTAATTTGGATCGAGGTCTAAAATAAACATCTGATCGAGTTCGTTATATAAAACGTTTAGAACATCGCCTATTTTTGCTAAACCTTCGCAAGCCTTTTCGATCGCGGCGGTGGCAATTTTTACCTGGGGAACGGCCAGAAAAGCAATCGAAAATTCGCTATCGGTACCTAAAACATAGGGATTTGGGTCTGCATTGGGATTCTGATTATATCCGTATTTTTTTACAAGAACGACAAAATTGGTCGGTTCTTCACTCCCGATATATTGGTCAACATGACAACGAATTTCGTCAATTTGATCCTGTATGTCGAAATCACTCCAATCGTAGGTAGCCGCCAGACTATCAATGCGCCCTTCTGAAATTATCTGGATAGCATCCTCCACATTTCCGAAGAATTCTCCGCTCAAATCGTAAAGCAGAGTCAACGCCAGACCGAAATGCTCATCCGGTTTTAGGTCTGTTTTCGTCTTCAAATTAGCCTGATAAGAATGGATTCGCGCTTCAAATTCTTCCCGCGTATCATAACTATTCAAAATAAGATCAGAGGTAATCATAGCATACATTCCAGCCGTTAGGCCTTGCGGGAATGTATTATAGAAAGTGTAAGATTGGTTCTCACCACTGCGATAAAAATCCTTGAAAACGCCCATCGGGCCATCGGGATGGGCCAGGCTTTCGATAATACCACGCGGACGGATGACTTTATTTTCAGATTCGGGGCCAATTGGATAGGTCTTCCCAGCCAGAATGGCGTCGAATTCATCAATTCCCTTTTGCAGGGAATCCATCCAGGCCAGATTAAGTTCAAGCGGAGCAAATGGCTGGTTAACAAGTAACACTTGGACATTGTCAATTAAAGCGTTTAATGAATCCAGCCCTTCTTGAACAACGGCTACTCCCGGATCAATAGCCGTACTGTTATTATTTAGCGAATCTATAATCTGGTTAAATCCGTTTCCCATAGTTTCCGCCATAGTCTCGCCTAATTCACCAATCATTTCCATCCGATTGAAAAATGTCCTGGAAAATATGAACATATCGTCCTGATATTTTGAATCCATAATCTTAACACTAAATTCAAAATCAGCCGTACCAGCAAATATGGAATCAATATGTTCACCGAAAGCAACGGAAAGCGGCCCAACCTTATTACCAAAATAATCAACGGATTGTCCAATCTCATCCGCTAGATAGCTATTTTCAGTCAACCACTTACTAATCGAATCGCGATAAGCCGGGTAAGTACCTGATTTGAAAAATTCGGTGAGATTTAAGACAAATTCATTCGGATTGTCGGCATCGAACAGCGGGAAAATATCTGCGTAGGTTTGTTCGATACTCAGCCTAATATTGTTCTGTATTTCTTCCATCAAATATTCCAGATCATTTATTAGGGTATCGCCATTGCTGTAAACCCGTGTGGCTTGTATAATCGCCAGTCCCATATGAGCTTTCATCGTTTGAGCATTATCGGTTCCGGGTAACAGTTTCTGGTATTCCATCTCCATACTGTCCAGATAAGCATTAAATTCCGGCGTTATTTCCGGTTGAAGAATGAGGTCAGGAGCCTGGGCAAAAAGGGCTGTAGTAATTATCAAAGCAATCAATGTCATTGTCTTTAGCAAATTTGTCATAAATCCTCCATTGTTATAGACACTTATAATTTAAGGTTATTTGGGTTGAGAAATGTAACTAATATCACATTTATTTGGGAGAAAAGCTCTCATTGTCATCAATTTGCAAATCAATACATCCGACTTTAAATTTGCAGCGTATATTGAAATTAATTACGGTGTGAACAATGGATTTATTTAAGAAATGTTACGCTTATAAGGATGCTCAGATTGCCCGGGAGAATGGATATTATCCCTACTTTATACCATTTTCGGGTGGCGATGACACGGTAATGATCTATAAAGGTCAGCCTAAAATAATGATTGGTTCTAATAATTACTTAGGACTGACCCACCATCCGAAAGTCGTCGAAGCCGCCCAGAAAGCGCTCAACGAATATGGCACCGGCCGCACCGGCAGTCGGTTCCTGAATGGAACTCTGGACATTCACGAGGAATTCGAGCGGGAACTGGCTGAGTTCACCGGCAAAGAAGCCGCTCTGATATTTTCGACCGGCTATCTGGTTAATATGGGAGTCATTTCCAGTCTTCTACATAAAAAAGACTATGCCATCGTTGATCGTCTTGACCATGCCAGCATTGTGGATGGTTGTCGTTTCTCAGGGACGAATACAGTGCGTTTTCGCCATAACGATATGAATGACTTGGCTAAAGTCTTGAAAAACGTGCCGGACAATGCTGGCAAATTAGTAATTGTAGATGGTATTTTTTCGATGGAAGGCGATATAGCCAATTTGCCCGAAATCGTACCAATTGCTAAAGCCTCCGGCGCCAGAATTATGGTTGATGATGCCCATTCTATGGGCGTTTTAGGTCCTAATGGTAATGGTACTGCGGCTCACTTCGGTTTAAGTGATCAAGTTGATCTAGTTATGGGAACTTTCTCGAAGTCTTTCGGGGCTGTTGGCGGTTTTGTCGCCGGTGAAAATGAAGTTATAGATTACGTCAAACACAACGCCCGGAGTATGATTTTTACCGCCAGTCTACCGCCGAGTGTGGTGGCTTCCACCCGAGCCGCTCTCCAGATCATCAAGTCAGAACCCGAACGCCGTCAGCGATTGATTGATATTGGTAATTATATGCGCCGGGAGTTCAAGCGTTTAGGATTTAATACCTCGACCAGCGAGACCCCGGTGATTCCGATTGTTGTCGGTGACGATATGAAAACTTTCACATTCTGGAAAATGTTATTCGAAGCCGGTGTTTATACCAATGCCGTTATTAGTCCCGCCGTTCCAAGTAATTCTTCCCGCATTCGCACCAGTTATATTGCCACTCATACCCAGGAACAGCTAGATTTTGTACTAGACAAATTTGCCCAAATAGGAAAGCAATTAGGCATTATTTAGCGACAGTTTAGCCATTCAAACCGAACCGTAACGAACCCATATATTTTTTTAATAAATCAAATGTAGTGTTACTTCTTAGATTAATGACAACCTTTACGCGCCCAATAAAATGGACATTCCTGATAGCGATTTGTGCCTTCCTGGTCGGGTGTGCCGCTCAGGGCGGTCCCGGTGGAGGACCGGTAGATCGCACCGGGCCAGTGCTTCTATCAAGTTTTCCGCAAGACGGCGCGACCAACATTGATCTTAACACTGACATCGTCTTACATTTTTCCGAGCCAATCGATGCGAGAATGACCGAGGGAATTTTGCAAGTGACACCGCGCCTCTCGACTACGCCTCAAGTTAAAATCAAGCACCGCAAAGTCATTGTTGAATTGAATGAGCCGTTACAACCAGATCGCACCTACATTTTCAATTTTGGGCACAATATGAAAGATTACCAGAACAACGCCACCGCCCAGGAAATTAAAATAGCCTTTGCCACCGGCGATTCTCTCGATCAAGGGACAATTACTGGAGTAGTGACTGACATTCCTACCAATACCAAAACCCAAGTTTGGTTCTATAAAAAAAATGTTTCCTTCCCAGATACTCTCTGGTTATCCGAGCCAGATTATATTGTTTCGGTAGATAAAGATGGCAATTATCAGGCGACTAATTTGCCGGTCGGTGAGTATCGCGCCCTGGCTATTTCCGGCGAGAGACCGCGTCCCAAATCTGTCTCCGAAAATGACCTACTGGCACCGCCGCAGACTGACCAAATTATTATTAAAAACCGGAATGATTATCTTGAAAATATCAATTTTCGTTTGGCAAAAAGGTATTTAAAACCTTTTCGACTGATAAATGCTAAACCGATAGATGGTTATCTCGAATTGGACTTCTCACGCCCTTTGACGGATACGCGACTTGCGCCGACCAATTTTATTTTTTCGGATGAAAAAGTTATAGTAAAACATGCCTGGGTAAGTGAGGAGCAACCAACCCGAATTATTTTGCTAGCCGACAGTCTCTCACCAAAAACCGAATATCAGATTAATGTGTCCGGAATCAGGGATGTAGAAAACGATACTCTCCTTATTGATGGCCGCTCCGCCCGCTTTAATTGGACTTCTTTGCCGGACACTCTGGGACCGAAAATTATTTCTACAATCCCGTCGCCCAATTCTACAAATGTTGAATTGTCAACGGTGCTCCAGATCAACCTGAGTGAACCGGTTTATCAAGATACTTTAATGCAAAACATTGCCCTTTTTTACAAGGATACGGTAAATGTTGCAATCCATTCATCCTGGATTGACGCCAATTCTTTTATAATTGAACCGGAGAAACCGTTAATATCGGCTTCGAATTATTCACTGCAGATCAATTCCCGAAATTGGCGCGACTACTCCGGTAATTTTTTCCAGGATTCTTTAATTATTTTGAAGTTCAACACAATAGATCAAAATTTGTTCGGCAGTGTCTCGGGTAAAATTATTTCCAGAAACAAGGTCAATTTTAAAAACCTGGTTATCGAAGCCCAACTCAGTGGTTCCGCTAAATTTTTCCGTCAGACTTGCCCTGACAGTATCGGATTTTACCAACTTATAGATTTACTACCTGGAAAATATAAATTTTCCATCTGGGAAGACCGCAATTGCAATGGAAAATACGACTTCGGGCGCTTATCACCCTATCTTCCGGCTGAATCGTATCGAACATATTCTGATGAAATAAACGTGCGTTCCCGCTGGGAAACGGCTGAAGTTAATTGGGTCTACTAATGACTTCGGTAAATTATCGGAAGAGATTAAAGTCTGATAATGTCCTGTTATATTCTATACAGATTCATCTTTATTTTATAAAAATTCAGAGTGGATTTTCTATCGCAATTTTTAGTGGAAAAGTTTAGGTTAAATAGGAGTATCCAAAAATGTATTCCGTAATTATGGCCGGTGGAATAGGTAAGCGTTTCTGGCCGCGCAGCCGCCGCGAACGTCCCAAGCAATTATTAGATGTCATTGGTGAAACTACCATGCTTCAAATGACCTATGAACGGTTAAAAAGTGTATCGGACGAGAAGAAAATCTTTATTATCGCCGGTCAAAATATGAAAGAGAGTATTTTAAAGGTCTTAAAGGGATTCCCGGAAAAAAATATTATCTGCGAACCTTCCGGCAAAAATACGGCTCCGGCTATCGGTCTTGCCACAACCTTAATAGTTAATAAAGACCCGGAAGCGGTTATTGGCGTTTTTCCGGCTGATCATTACATCAATAATATCGCCGAGTTTAAAAAATCAATCGGTATCGGTTTTCGATTTGCCAGGGATCATACTGCTCTCGTAACCTTTGGCATTAAACCGACTCGCCCGGCAACCGGTTATGGTTATATCCAGATTGACAAGAATGTCAAAGTCGTCGAGGATTCAGTTTATAAGGTGAAAACCTTTGCTGAAAAGCCCAATGTCTCTACAGCCCAAAGATTTCTAGAAAGCGGCGAATTTCTATGGAATAGCGGCATGTTCATCTGGAAAGGCATCAATATTTTAAATGCCATAAAAAACTTTATTCCCGAATTATATGCTTGTTTCCAATCCATCGCTAAATCTATCGAAACACCCGAGTATGAAGCTATCTTAAAACATCATTGGTCAATGATCCAGTCAATTTCAATTGATTATGGAATTCTGGAAAAAGCCAAGAACGTCTATGTGGTTCAGGGAAATTTTGACTGGAGCGACGTCGGTTCCTGGGACGCAGTTTATAACTTGAAAGAAAAAGACGGAAACGGTAATGTAATAATCGGTAATGTGGCGACCCTGGACACACACGGCTGTTACCTTTATTCCCGGAAAAATTTGATAGCGACCGTCGGAGTAAACGATCTGATCGTTGTGCAATCCAAGGATTCAATCCTGATTGTCAATCGCGGCGATTCAGAAAGAGTTAAAGACTTAGTCGAAATGTTGGCGCGAGAAGGTTTTGCTGACCATTTATAAATAGTATGCCTAGGAAATTATCCAACAAACGCCTCCTGGAATTACGAAATGAATGTGAAAATTTACTCGAACGCCTCGGTTATGTCGTAGTTTATGGACTGGGAAACTTCAAGGAAGGCGCTTGTTTGGTACAGAGTGAAAAGAAAATTGCAATCAATCAATACACTCCGTTGGATTTACAGGTGGACTTTTTACTAAAAATATTGAAAGGCGAGGATTTATCCGGCGTTTTCGTTTTACCAGCTTTGCGCAATTTGATCGAGCAGGATCAATAAATTGTTGGCTCTCCATAAATTATTAATGTCTCTCAAAAATATTCTTGATTTTTTAAAAAATAGATTGTAAATAGATAATGAAAAGGGGCAGTTGACATAGAGTGGTGCTCGTCGTCTAAACCGGCGAGCCCACATTTTAAAGAAGGAGAATTGATTTGGTATTGTTTATACCGACTGGAAATAAAATCTGCCGCTTTCCCTGAACATAACCGGGCAATGAGTGGGCATCAGAAGGCGAACAGAGACGATAAGTTTCTATCCGCCTTCGCTTTTTAAGAGTCGGATATTTTGCGGAACTGGTATTTTATTCTAGAGGATAACCTAGAGTATGCGCCAGGATAATATGCTGTTCAGGGCTTAATTGCATAGCTTTAGCCAAAGCGTCCCGGTCAACCATTCCACGAACGACACAAGCCAGTCCCTCGGATGCGCAAAATAAATAGACGTTTTGACTGATATGCCCGGCATCCGTCGCTGAGAAAAATTTTCGGTCTTCGTCGCTCTGGCGAGCCATTTTACGATAATCAGCTACGTAAATTAGATTGACCGGTGCTTTGGCAACGAACTCCTGCCGACCGCAAAGATTGCGCAGATCACCCTTAGTTATCAAATGAAGAGCATGTTCTTTGGCATCGTACCGATAAATGCCTTCACTTAGCACTACATAAATATCAATTTCCTGTTGATTCATAGCGCTGGGCGCAGTGCGTTTGCCCGATTCAGGCCGATTGATGCCATCCGCCGCCCAGAGCAAATTTGATAAAGTCTGGAGTGAAAGTGGTTTGGAACTGAATTGGCGATTACTCTGGCGTTCGTTCAGTGCTTGCATTAGTGGTTTGCCGCGATCTATTTGCGGCGGTAGAAGTTTAATGACGGAAGATTCTTGAGTCATACCTACATTTACCATAATTGCTATCCCCATTAAAATTAGCATAATGGACGTGGTGATTTTCGATCTCATTTTAAAATTTTACTCCTTTTTTATTTTTTTCTGAAATAATTCCAAAGCATTCTCAGACTGAGCAATAATGCGGCTAGATAACCGAGGACGCCAATTAGTGAATAACCGAATAATTTTGGCCCGGCCATTGTCAGGATGACCAGTGAGGAGCCCACGACCAGCGCCGCTAGAATTAATGCCAGGGAAAGCTGGTTGGCAGCTTTGCGAAATTCATCAATCAAGTGTTCCAGATTGCGGTGCTGAAATTGAATGGCAAAGTTACCCTCGGCGGCTTTTTTGAAAATTGCCCGCAGTCTGCCGGGTAAGTCAGTAATCAGACCGGCAAAGTCATCTACTACCAGAGACCCGTCCTGCACAATCCGACGTGGATCGTACCGGCGAAAAGTTATTTTTCTTACATAAGGCTTCAAAGCTTCCAGAACGTCGAAATCCGGCCAGAGAATACGCGCTAATCCTTCCACTGTCACCAACGCTTTCGACATCAAAGCTAAATGCGAAGGTATTTGCAAATGGTATTTCCGAACTATGCCGAAAAAGTCATCCATCAAAAGGCTCAACTGTAAATCCTTTAAGGGCAAATCGGAATAATTATTGATGAACGTCATTATATCGAATCGCAAATTATGAGCGACGGCCGACAAATCCATACCGGTTAAATCTTCTAATGCACGTATAATTCGAGTAATATCTTTGTGTAAAACGCTAACGACAACATTGCCCAGGATATCTATGGTATCTTCATCAATTTGTCCTACCATGCCGAAGTCAATCGGCGCGATAATATTGCCCGGCAGAATCATTATATTACCGGGATGAGGATCGGCATGGAAAAAGCCAAACTCGAATACCTGGCGAAAACTGGCTTCGACGCCGCGTTGAGCAATCACCTCGAGGTCGATACCCGCGGCTTTCAGTTGCTCGATTTCGGTAGCTTTAATTCCTTCTACTAGTTCCATCACTAATAGTTTGGAAGTGCTATACTCGGCGAAATAATCGGGAATAAAAATATACTCGTCACCGGCAAAAAATTTCCGAAAACGCTTCAGATTGCGACCTTCTAATATAAAATCCAGTTCCTGATGAATCGAGCGATCAAATTCGTGCAGGAAAGCTAAAATATCAAGAGCGTAATTTTCCAGAAAATATTTTTGTAAAATGAATGCCAGATCATATAGGATCTCAATATCGGTATCAATCAGCGCCTGTGCTTCAGGACGTTGAACTTTAATAGCAACCGGTTCGCCGCTATTTAGTACTCCTTTATGCACCTGAGCGAGAGAAGCGGCGGCTAACGGTTGGGGTTGGATTTTCTGAAAAACTTTTTCCGGTTCGCATGCCAATTCGGTTTGAATTACATTGGCAATAATCTCATAAGGAAGAGGTGAAACTTCATCCTGAAGTTTAGCCAGTTCAACAGCAATTTCAACTGGAATAATATCCGGCCGCAGACTTAAAACCTGACCGAGTTTGACAAAAGTCGGCCCAAGCTCGTCAAGCGCTAGACGAATTCTCTGAGCTTGCGAAAGCCCGCTGATTTTACTCTTACGCCCGCGCGGAATGAATTTTTCACCGAAACGCGCGATCAAGTCTTTCCTGGCGGCATCTACTATATCAGAAAAGCCATACTTAATTAAAACCGAAATAATCTGGTTATAGCGTTTGAGATGACGCCAGGTACGTGAGATGGAAAAATGCCTCATCAGGGTTATTTATTCTTTGTGTGCCTGACGGGATTTGACTTGCTTTTTGAGCTCTTCGAATTCCGAACGAGTAGGAATATCCAGAGCTTTCAGGGCTTTCTCCATTTCTTTCTGGATGAATTTGCGAGTTTCCTCTTGACTTTTTTCCACTGACTTTAAAATTTCATTCAGCAGGCTGGTTTTGTCTTCATGCGCAATTTCACCACGTTTCACCAGGTCTTCCAGCAGACCTTCAGCTTTCTCCTTGGTTAAGGAGACTGCACCAACACTCGCCAACAAAATTTTTTTAATTAGCTCACTCATAATGTACTCTCCTTTTTTACGACATTATTTTAATCAACTTCAAGCGCAAATGCAATTTTACATCTACTTGTCCCACCTCCCAAAATAAACTATATTTACCGTGCTATGATTAAGAATCACGAGAAACACTTTTCTAAAAATTTTCTGGCAAATATCATAGCCTTAATTGCCGGATTCGTTATTCTGATCACGATAGTCGCTTTCGGTTTTTTTAGTCAACCGAAAAAAATTGATAATGCTGACATTGTCCTCGATGGTCTTTCTCAAAATGTGGAAATTATAACCGGAGCTGACGGCATATCTCATATCACTGCCAATAATTACGCTGACCTTCTGCGAACTATCGGCTATCTCCAGGCCACCCGAGAATTACCAGGACTTGATCGCCTTCTACGCGTAGCCACCGGACAGATGTCCGCCGCATATGGTAAAAAGTTTATCGAGACTGATATTGCCGCACGCCGCCTTGGTTTTTCCGCTTTAGCCGAACGGACACTGGCCGAACTTTCCCCCGAAGCACAGACACTTTTTGAGGCTTATTGCGCAGGAATAAATGCTTACATCGCTACCCAGCGCCATTCGGTTGCCCGACAATTCCGCCTGGCTGGTTATCAACCGCTCCAATGGGAACCGGCTGGTTGTCTCGCCATTTTGCAATTATTTAAATGGGCTTATTTGTGCCAATGGAATGAAAAAATCGTGATTTACAAAACCAGCGAAGTGTTCGGATATGAACGGACTCGCGACGGATTTCCCCTCATTGAACAAAGTCCAATTCGGGAACCGGGTTACAAAGACACCTTTTTTACTATTCTAAATCAGCTGTATGATGATGGGATTAACTTGCGCCAGGCTATAAATCTTTATCCAAATCGCGATAAAGCGTTAGCCTGGATTCTAGCAGGCAAAAATATCTCGCATGATAAGACTCGACTATTTTTCGAAAATAGTTGTTTTAATTCGAAGGATTTCTTCTTCGATATGGCGGTTTCCAACTGGCGAATGGTCGGTTTGTTTTTCCCGGGAGTCCCAATTTGCCTTGCGGGCTGTAATCAACAGGTAGCTTTTGGGACTAACTGGTTGCCTGATAATGAGATTGATCTGCTGGTAGTTCGTATCAATCCGGCAGGTGAACAATATTTAGCGCAAGACGGCTGGCGCAATCTTCAAAAGCGTAAAGCACAAATTGCCGTCCGCAATGGTCACAAGCAGGAGATGACGTTTTATTATACCGATCAAGGTGTAATTCTCGATTATCCGGCAGAATCGGCCGATTCGGTTGCGAATGCTATCGTTCTAAAATGGCAGGCAGTTACTGCATCGAAAATAAATCAACGAGCTGCATTAATGTTAATCGGCGATAAAAACGCCGCCGAAGTTGTTGCCCAAGTCGGGGCCAATCAGCCGGGCTTGGTTTATCTTGACCGAAAAGGAAACTATGGTTCCACCGCTTTAATCAAACCGCTGTCGCCAAATCTCAGCGCCAATTGTCTGACGCCCTTCACCATTTACGATAGGCGTTTTTCAGCTCAATTCACAATAGATTCACTGAAAAGTTGTTTTTTACCAGATTGGCAAGACCAACCTGGAGCGTTTTCCGCCGAATCCACTGACGAAATTTTCCCAATCCTCACGGTTGATAAATATTTCACAAGATTGATAAAAGATGTGCGCATTGCTTTACCAGATACGATTTTGACTCGTCGGACGGAACTTCAGGCTTACCAGAATTTAATGGAATGGGATGGTTGCTATTCTAAAACAGCCGTCGGCGCAACGATTTATCAGGCTTTTCTGAAGATGTTGATGCAAAATATTTACCGCGATGAACTGAACCTAGTTGACTCAGAAACGTTCGAGCAATTTGCCAATTCCGGTGATTTTGCCGTGCAAAATTTGCTGTTATTGATCGAGAAAGGCGAGAGCAATTGGTTTGATAATTTGCAGACGCCTGATTTTACTGAATGGCCCGGAGAGATGATTCGCCAATCATTCAAAGAAGCGGTTCAGTTTATTACAGAAAAATACACGCCGAATTTATCCGAATGGCAGTGGGGCCGAGTGAGTCCGGATTTCGAATTGGGTAACAGTATTAAAGAAAATAAATTTTCAAATAGAAAGGACGGCGGTCGTAGTTCCTCCGGCGCGATCCAGACCATAATATTAAAACCAGCCGGAACCGAAACGGCTTGTTGCATCGTGGTCAACGGCGCAATTAATCCAATAGAGCCAGTAAATCTCTGGAGTGAGCGAGCGGAACTATTGAGAAATGGCGCTCATATATTGACATTAAAAGTAAATCAGAAAAAGCCAGAGGAGTGAAGTGCTCGAGATAATAAAATCTACGATAATGATAACCGGCTTCGTTTTCACTATGATGCTGGTGATCGAATATTTAAACGTCCAGACCCGTGGTGAATGGCACAAGTTTCTAAAGGGGCGGGGCTGGCGGCAATATGTCCTGGGAGCGTTGCTCGGCATAATACCGGGCTGTCTCGGCTCATTTGCGATGGTTACGCTTTATACCCACCGATTGGTATCGTTAGGCGCCGTGGTAACGACGATGATTGCCACCAGCGGCGATGAAGCCTATGTAATGTTTGCCCTCTTCCCCGGCAAGGCACTGTTATTGAATGTGATTCTAGCTACTATTGCGCTCCCGGTTGGAGTGTTAGCTGATCTTTTATTTCGAAAAAAATACAAAGTCGCTGCGACTCACGATTTACCGTTACACGAAGAGAACTGCGAGTGTTTTCAGCGGGGACAGATTCTGGAACAATTACGCTCTATTACTCTGGAACGATTCCTATTAATTTTGATAATGGTCGCGATTTTGATTGCCGTTGCCAGCGGTTTCATTGCTGGAGAGGAAGAAGGCTGGGTGCAAATTACTTTAACCATTACTTCGATAATCGGATTAGCGATTGTTACGACGGTTCCTGATCACTTTCTAAAGGAGCATCTCTGGGAACACGTCGCTAAGCGGCACGTGCCCCGAATTTTTTTCTGGACACTGGGGGCACTGATCGTGATCCAGATTTTGACCAATTATCTAAATATCGAACAACTTTTGCAATTGCAACAGGCGCGCTTCTTGGTTTTACTAATCGCCTGTTTGATCGGATTAATCCCAGAGTCGGGGCCGCATTTAATTTTCGTAACGATGTTTGCCAAAGGGCTAGTGCCATTTAGTATTTTATTGGCCAGTTCGATTGTTCAGGATGGTCACGGTATGTTGCCGATGCTGGCGCATTCGCGGCGTGATTTTATCCGCGTCAAGGCCATCAATTTTGGGTTTGGTCTATTAGTCGGTCTGGTTGGACTGTGGCTTGGTTTTTAATACATTAATCCAAATGTCAGGTTTAATAAATTGAATAAAGCACCTACTTACCTTGATCTAACCCATCCTCTGGAAAACGGAATGCCGACCTTTCCGGGTGATCGCCCGAAGCCACGAATCATTACCCGCAATGAGGCACAATTGACAATCTCGGAAATTCATTTAGGGACTCATTACGGAACACATATTGACGCCCCGCGCCATTTTTTACCAAACGGAAAAAGCATTGCGGATTTTAATGTTGACCGCTTCGCCAGTGCGGCGCTTTGCCTGCAATGTGATTCGGCCGATGCAACAGCTTTGAATCTGGATAATGAAGGAATTGAATTGATCCGAAACCTTAAGCCGCAGTGGCTGATTCTGCGCACTGGATTTGACCGTTTTTGGGGTCAACCGAATTATTTTAAGGAATATCCCTATTTATCGGTTAATTTCGCCCGGCAGATAATTGATTTGAAAATTAAAGGAGTCGGCGGTGATTTTCCAAGTATGGATGCCGCGGATGCCGCTGGGCAAAATTTTCCGGTTCATCATCTCTTGATGGAACACGAAATATTGATTATCGAAAATTTGACTAATCTCCGTAAGCTTCCAACGCAGAAAATTTTCAACTTGATCGCTCTACCACTTAAGATCGCTACCGACGGCGCCCCAGCCCGGGTGGTGGCGTGGTTGTAGACAGGATTAACTCCGAAGGAGTCTCTGATGAGACTGGATTTTTTTTATTTTTTAAAAGAATTAAACTAATAGAATATTTACGGGAATTATTCTAATTAACACTGGATGAATATTAGAGATTCAATTGTATTATTTTTGTTGATTTACGAAAAACTATTATAGACAAGATTGACAAGATTTAGATTTATTTTTTAGCAGAATTAAACTAATAAAATATTTTTGGGAATTATTTTACTGAAAAAAGTAAAAATAATCCTGTCAATCCTGTCCCGCCGAGCGGGACTCTCTCCTGAGACTCCTCCGGAGCCTTCGGAGTTAATCTTGTCTACTACTCTCCCGACTCAAGCGCACAATCTCATTCCGTATTTGCATCAGAAATTCCAGATTTTTCTCCCAGTAATAATCGGGATAAGTCCAGGGTAAAATTTTGAATTGGCCGTGTTCATAAATCAGCGTTACCTCCGCGAAGACGCCGTCACCGCAATAGATTCGATGTGAGAAATTTTTAGTAGAGAATAAAACCAATTTCGACGGTTCGAGATAGCCCGGGTCAAGATTAACTTGCCGATGGGATTGACCGCCGGAATTATCAACGAATTGGGATTCGATTCGATTGGTCCAGACCTTAATTTGGTGAGCATTTTCCAGGTTGATAGGTTGTTTGAAAATAAAAAACTGTTTCTTTAGATTCCGCCCGAATTCCGATTCATAATAATTGGTGAAGTCGCTGACGGAAAAAAGCGGACCGGCGCCCATTATTTCACCAAAACGAGTCTGCACTTTCTCCAGCGTGGCTTGGCGTTGATGCTCACTCGCAGACATTATTGCTAAAAATAAATGACCTTGCGGTGCGGGTTTAATCTGTCCCATCATTTGCCTCGTTAGAAATTTGGTTTAGGCTTCGATTTTTGGTGTTACGTTCGTTGGCTATCTGGCGCAGAGCCAGGTAATCTTCATAGCCGAGATTCTGGGAAAGGAACGGAAAAATCGTGGCGTCGGTCATCAGCGGATCCTGATCGTCACTGACATAACCAAGTTCACGAGCGCGCTCCCATTCGATCGTGCCGGGAATCGGTGAAAAAGATGCCAGTTTTACGATGACGCCTTGATCGGCGACGAAATTGATACTGTCAATAATCTGCTGACGAGTTTGACCGGGCAAGCCCATAATCAGGTAAGTTTCCAGAGAATTGCGCGCAAACCCAGCCTTAGCCAGATTATTGATGGCTTCTGTATAAGTCACATTACTGACTTTATTGCTGGAGGATTTCTGGATTTGTGGCGAAGTGGATTCCAGACTTAAGCGCACAGTCCTGAAACCGGCGGCGAACATTAGTTCGGCTAATTCGGAATTGATCTCACGTGCAAAGAGGCCATTTGGTGAATGCAGTTTAATTGGCACTCCGGCAGAAATTATTTCCTTTAATATCGGAATAATGTGGCGATCGCGATTAGTGAAAAGAGCGTCATCGTAAAAAGCGAAATTCTCTACGTTAAATCGGTGGTGAGTTGAGATTATTTCATTGATAACATCCTCCGGACGGCGCTGAACGAATTTTTGGTTCAAAAGGTAAGTTGCGCAGTAAGTACAGCGATTCGGGCAACCGCGTGAGGTTATTATCGCCACTGACTTTAATTTAGGATACAAATGCCATGGCAAGAGGCCGTTGTCATCGTAATCCGGCACATCACCGTAGTCCCGCTCAATCCCAAGAAGTTGGTCAACTAGCTTAAGAGTTTTCTTTTCACCATAACCGGTTATCAAGAAATCGGGCTGGATCGAATTGTGGGCATGCTCCGGATATAAACTGGCATAAATTCCGCCGAGAATCAAAGGCGTTTCAGGGAAATACTGACGTAGTATTGCGACCGTGGCGGCGACACCGGGATACCAGTAGGCAATTAACGACGTCACCAGAATAGCGTCCGGTCGCGCAATATTTGAGAGCGCGTCGCGGAACTGTTCCCGACTGGCGCCATAAAGGCCATAACGCCGCGGAAAATGAGCCAGCGCCGGCGGTTTGGGAATGACGGTTTTGCGATATTTGCCCCGTCCGTCATTGAATTTATCATTACTGGTATCTTGCCAGCGCTGACGATCCATTAAATCGAGTAATTGGATGTTATAACCATAACTTTGCAGAAATTTGGCGATATACAGCAAGCCCAGTGGCTTTGACCACAAATCGAAAGCGGTAAAATCGGCGATCCAAGGATTGACAAGCAATAAATTCCTATCAGACATAGCTAAAATCTATCGAAATTCCTTGCCGATAAAAAGTGTTTAATATATCCGCTGGGTCAAAGTAAGATTCTGAGAATGTTCTTATTGCCTGAATTCATAAAAAGGCGACTGTTTACCTCGAATAGAAAGTCACACACCTAAAATGGAGTCCGGGCAAAAAAGTTGATTGGTTTCGATAGCTGACTTGCTTTTTTCGAGAATAGGAAGCTTATAATTCCGGCCGATAGATAAGGGTAAGTAGATTAGGAAAATCCAGCCCATCCGGCATAAAAATAAAGGCGTAGTCAATTTCGAATCGCCCAAAATTTAGACCGGCGCCTAGGGCGGTCCGATTGATTGTGCCGACGCGTTCATAGCCGCCCCGAATTTTGATTAAATCCGTGAAGGCTATCTCTCCGCCGACCTGAAAGTAGGTTTTTTCAGTCACCATGTTAGCAATTAAGTTTATTCCTAAATTAACATTGAAAGGACTATCGGCAAAAATTTCCGGCCTTACGATTCCTATTTTGAAAAGGGTCGGCAAAGTCGTTGCCTTTTTCTGCAGAGTTTGCATCTGGCCGATGTTATTTAGTGATAATGATAAATCCATCCCGCTCGGGATTTCCCAGTGAGTAGCAATGTCAAATGCTACACCACCCGCATTCTCGGTGTAGAGGTGCTCGTAGAGATATTTCACGGTGCAACCTATAGACAATTTCGAAAAAATCGGATAGGCATATCCCACGGCGGCTGACATATATTGAGCTTCGACCTCACCTAATGATTCGTCGGAGGGAATATCGCGAATTTCGATGCCCGGAATCTTGACGAAATTAAGCCCGAGCCCGAGGTTGCCTTTCTTCAGAGGAATCGTGGCCGCCAGAGCATCGCCGCTGACATCGGCAAACCAGAAATTATGACTGAAGCCGATCTTGATATTATCGCTGATAATTCCAATGGGGTTTTCAAAAATGGTAAACGGCGCACCGCTGACCTGCGCAAAAACGCTCATTGTCGAAGCCGTTTGAGCCGAAACCGGGACTTTTAAAAAAGCCATACCCGATTCGCCACTTTCGGCATGTAAAAACACGCCTGTGGTAATAATGATAAATCCTATTCTTAATTTTTGTCGCATATTAACCATCAAAATTGAAATTGCCATGAAAAAATATGAGTTGTGCCTTCACCGACGGCACCTATAACAAAAGAATAATCTAATTGCGTTTTCATATTCGCAATAAAACCATAGGCCAGTCCCGCCCCAAAAGTCGGGTTCAGCTGGTTCATCCCAATTCGCAAAAAAGCCATATTGCGATAAATATACTCAGCTCCGCAATGAGTTTGCCAGACATTCTGATCGGACACTTCGACATCTCCGGCGATGGTAAGTTCTCGGTAGGGTTTAATGACCAGACCAAGTTTGACAATCTGAGGGAAATTTTCTTTATAATTACTACCTTCTTCCCCAAATAAATCCTGCGTATTCCAGTTATAACCGGAGCCAATGTCCTTGAATTGCAAGCCGGCCATAAGCCATTCAAATGGCCGATAAAGAACCCCGAAATCGAATCCTATTCCGGTGGCGCTAATATCGAGCATTTGATTATGCAAAATTTTGAAATTAAGGCCAAGAGAAATCTGGGGATGAAAGGCATTGGCGAAGGATATGAAAACCACGTTCTCGCCGGTTTGATAAGTTTCATCAACCTGCCCAATGGAGTTGCGGCCCTCGATGTTCTTTACTCCGGCATGTAACCAGGAAACACCCACACCGGCATTCGGTGGAAGCGGAACCGATAATCCGACAAAATGAAACTGGCGATCAAGACTCAAGAAAGAGTACGAAAGCGCCAAGTTCCTTTCTTCCATATAAGCTAGACCGGCTGGATTATAATAAACTCCAAAACCATCAGAGGGAAAAGCAACTCCCGAATTTCCCATCGCCGTGGCGCGAGCTCCGAGCCCCATCCGTAAAAAAGCCCCGGCATAGCCGGCATTGTCATTCGTTTTGCCCTGCAATAAAGCCATCGAAAAAATTAGAATTAATATAAGATTCAGGACCTTGCGCATAATTAATTGATCACGATCAGTTTCGTCCAGTGCTCCTCTTCATTTCCGTTGGATTTTTTGACCAGTTTGCAGAAATAAGTGCCGTTGGCTACGAGCTCACCATTCGTTGCCCGGCCATTCCAAATTAAATGATGATCTCCGGCATTCATAACCGTTTTCCAATCACTGCGATAAACTTGCTCCATCGCAAAATTATATACTTCCAGCCGAACCGAACCAGGCTGATCCATATTATATTGAATGCGGACGTGTCCATCGTCACCTATTACATTATGATGACGTGGCGCAAATGGATTGGGATAGGCATAAATAGCCGGCTGACCGGCACTTTTGGTCGAAATTGCCGAGCGATAAACTGACCAGGTCAACCCATCGCTGGCGGTTTTGGCGATGCCGTCACCAGTGCCAACCCATAAATAAGTCGGGCCTTCGCGCCGATCAACTTCCGCCGCATAGAAATACTGAGTTAGAATTTGTTCACCGGAAGCAATGTCGGCAATCGGCGTGTAAATAGCCCAGTTCTCACCATCAATTGACTTGAACAAGCCTCTCTCCGTGCAGACATAAACGATAGAATCCTGGAAGGCAAAATTATAAGGGCGTTCATTGACCAAGGTTGTGGTCCAGGTCAAACCACCATCGCTGGTTTTGCTGACAGCCCGATATTCTCCGCTTTCTCCGACAGTCATTGTGGCAGCCCAAATCGTCTCTTTGCCTTTCCAGAGTTGGCGGGCGATCGCTACAACGAAGTTCCCGGAAACTGCAGAATTCCGGGCGTTAAACTTGCGCCAGCTGATGCACTCAGGAGATTCAACTATACCGAGATTAATGCCATTAGCTGTCCCGATCCAGATCGTATCGCCATAAGCCAGTACGCTAAAACCTTTATGATTATGGTTGCCGTCTGGTGGATCGCGCGGGTTAATCTCGAAGTCAATCAGATCGTCGCAATCTAGCTGGTTAAGATTATCGGACGGCAAGGGAATTCTCTGCCAGGTCTGTCCCAGATCGGCGCTCCGCCGAATGCCACCCGCCCAGCTTACGATATAAACATAATCATCAGTTAAAGCAATATCCCAGGTAGTATTATTAATCGGCGTAGTAACCGGCAAAAAGGAAACGCTCTGATTATTCCATCCGTCACTGTTATCTGTCGGGTCGTCAACCGGTTGTGGGACGTAAGTCCAATTTTGCCCCCGATCGGTAGAATACGCCAGACCGGCGCCAGTTTGCTGGTAACCATAAGATTGAGTTAATGAATCAAACACTGCCGCCACCCAGATCGTATCGCCCTTGACTGTTATTGCCGAAATGCCGCCGCGCGGCAAATTATTCAATCCGGGATAAAAACTGATGAAAGTCTTGCCGAAATCCGGACTCATACTCAAGCCGCCGCCGGTCGCAAACCACATCAAGGAATCACCCTGACTGACAATTTCCGTCACACTATTGCTTGCCAGACCAAGATAGGTGTTGGTGTTATCCAATGTTGGTTTAGCCAGACGAAAAGCCTGACTAAAACCGGAGACGGAAAGAAATCCTATTGTGAATAAAATCGTCAGTTCTTTTTTCATTGAATAATTACCAGATAATCATCATTGACGTCATTACGCGCCGGTTTGGTAAGGTCGGACACGCGCACTTTGCAGTAGTTTGTAACTTGAGTAGCCGGTACAATCCAATCATAATACTTCAAAGCAGCCGCGGTTGTATCGGCGACAATCCAATCCGGATTTGCTTCATTGGCATTAAAAGTGTATTCAATTTTTACCCGACTGATGTAGGCATATTCCCACATAATTCTTAGGGTTTGGCCGAAACGCAAAGTCAGGGCACTGGCCGGTGCCGTAATATGAAGTCCCGGATTGGTGATTCTTAACGTTATTGTATCGCTCATTGCCCCGGAGTAATCTTCAGCGAAGAAATAGAAGGTATATAAACCTTGATACTTGCTTTCTGGATTAGAAGGCTGAAAAACCGTGAAAATACCATCCCCGGCTTTTTCATCGCCATATTCTCCAGCATCATTCAAATAAAAATACGGATCAAAAAATTGTCCATCGGGACGCAGAATCGAATAATAGACAGCCGCAATATCGTCATAGCCCTGTAAATCGGTTACTCTGAAATAAAATTTCAGCGTATCCCATTTTTCGAAAGTTGTTGGTGCTGAAAGCAGAAAGATTTCCGGCGGGCTATTGGCTTGCACGAGTTCGGTCGCGGTAGCTGAATCACTGACGTTACCATCCGCATCGTAAGCCCGAACAAAGACCCGATAATATCCTTCATAACTTCCCAATTCGGTCGAATCTATTAAATAAGAGAAAACTCCGTCTTGCGTAATAATGTCGCGCGGCGGCCCATCATCCGATAATTTTCCGCTCTTAAAAAGGACGCCGCTCATCGAGTTTACCGTACTAATTCGATATAGATCGAAAGATACCGAATCGAGATTGTCCCAGCCTTGAGCGTCCTCGACTTTGGCGGCAATAAACAGGCTGTGATTCAATTCCGAATAATGTAAAGTCACATTTTCAATAATCGGCGTAGGATCAGCGGTTTTCACAACTGACTTATTTTCGCAGGTGCAAAAAGTTAGGATCGTGACAAATAAGGCGATAATTATTATTCTTTTCATTTACTTAATTACTAATATCAGCCACTCATCTTCAGTATCTTGATCAAGAATTTCACGGCCGTAATTTAAGACCTTATTGGTAAAAATCTCATTTTCTTCTTTAAGCAGGCCGGTAAAAATCACCAGCGGACGATTTTGCTGTCGCACAAGCGCCTCCAATAATCGCAAATTGGGTTGGCGTTCGATATTGCTGACAATCAGATCGAAGTTATAATCTGGCAGGGTGGTTACATCGCCGATATTAATCGTGACCTTTCCAGTGAGTTCATTTAGTTCTAGATTTTCATTGAAATTATCAACGACTGTCGAGTCAATATCCCAGGCGCTGACCTGAGCCGCTCCCAGATTCAATGCCGCGATTGTTAGAATACCGCTTCCGCAACCGGCATCCAATAGCGTATCGCCTGGCGTCAGGTATTTTTCCAGCATCAACAGCGCCAAATGCGTAGTTGGATGAGTTCCGGTACCAAATGCCATTCCGGGCTTTAGTACAATTTCTACCGGCACATCTTGAAGCGGTTTTTCCCAGTAAGGACGCACGGCAATACGCGGACTGATTGTCTGTGGTTTGAAATATTCCTGCCACTTGGTGCTCCAACCGTCGTCAACGACTTCAGTGATGGTGACATTCATTTGAGGCCATTCTGCCGCGATGAGCTCCGGTAGAGCCGATTTCATATTTATGGGAAAATAGATTTCATAATCCATATCGGTTTCTTGAAGTCCCAGCATACCCCATTGAATAAGCCGGGCGATTATGGGTTCTTCATCTCCAGAGTTTTTGGGGATAAATACTTTAAGCCAGCGTTGAGAGATTGCAATCACCTTTACTACCTTTCTTCGAAACCGTAGAAAATATAATCATAAAGGACCGTGCCGACGATTTTCAAACTTTCCGCGCTACACTTATCGGGAGTGTCGAGCGTCGTATGCCAGTAATTGGTAAACCGGTTGGGATATTGAAAATCAATTAAATCAACAGACGGAATTCCGGCATGTTGAATCAACATTAGATGATCGTCGTAAATTTCCTCATCAATCTGGTGGACGAAGGCGCTGAAGTGATGCCGATCGGCAATAGCCCAAAGTTTTTTTATTAATTGGGGATGGCTATTGACCGAATTTCGTTCGACCGGAATCCGCAAATCGGCGTCGCCAATCATATCAATGATAATGGCTTCTTCCGGTTTGGGAATTGGCAAATTTTTGGCAAAATATTCCGAGCCGAGACAGTAATAATCAAGTGTGCCGGGGAAGCCATAATCTTCACCATCGAAAAATACCAGATAAATAGCGCGAGGTGGTTGCTGTTGCGCCAGAATTTCCGCCAGATGCATCAAAACAGCCACGCCGCTGGCGCCATCATTGGCCCCGCTAATTGGAGTTTGTCGTTTAGCCGGGTCAGGGTCATATTCGGCGCGAGGTCGGGTGTCCCAATGGGCACCGATCAACAAGCCATTATCATTATGAATATTAGACCCCGCGATAATATTAGTCAGATTTAAGGTCTTATTTTCTTCGGGAATAAGGTATTCGAAATCCTGAACGATCAAGGTATCAGCCAGCGGTTTTAAAAATTCAATCAGCATCGTAAGCTGAGCGGAATGCCCCGGCGATCCAGGATTGCGTGGGCCTAAATCACACTGCTGTTTTAAATATTGAAAGGCGCGTTCGCCGTCAAATTTGCCGCCGCCGGATGAGCAAGCTGAAATCAGAACTAATAATAAATAGAAAATTTTTTTCACTATTATCCTCGGATCGCGATATTGACGTCGAAACCGTAATTGCGGGTGACTCGTTTGCCGGTTAACCGGTTGTAACTTTCACCATATTCAAAAAACAAACCGCCAGTAACCTTGTCGGTAAAAGTATAATTGACCCGCGGAGTGGTTTTCCAGCTATTACTTTTGGCGGTGACTGCAAATTTGGTGGCGGAACCCTGTTTAGCACGAGTCGTAGAGTTGGTATAATCGAAATTGGCTGTAAAGGTGATATTGTTTTTAAGTTGCTTATCCTTCATAAAAGGGAGAGGAATGTTTAAGCCGCCCTTTTTTTGCCAGCTCAGGCTGACGGAAGCACCGGCATCATCTATAATAGTAGTTCCTCCGGACGCATTATTGATAGATTGACCGCTGGTGACCCGAGCGCTGGCACTGATGTCATTCACAAATTGCATAGAAAGCCCGATCAATGGCTGAAAGTACCTTTTATAGGACGAACTCATCTCTTTGCCATTTTGAGTAATGATAGACTCTTTGCCAGAAAAGCCGTGATCGAGTGAGAGCTTTTTAAAGTACTTGGAGAATATTTTGTATTTTTCCAGTTGACTCCAGGTCAGCGACCAGCTGGGAAATGGAAAACCGTCCTTTCCATTGGTACCGAACGGGATAAAGTCGCGGGTCATTGTGCGACCTATTGTACCTTGAGATTGGGTGTTAGAGACATTTTGGGCAAAACTTAGTGGAATGACTACGTTTGAGAACAAGTTTATACCGGAACGAACTGAGGCATCGAAGCTGTTACTGGTATTTTCGGCACTTGTGGGAATATATTCCTCCATCACAAATGGAATCCCAGGATCACGCGTTAAACCCATTCGGTATTGCCAATCGGGGGTACCGGTTCGATACCGATTCGTAATTGAGTTATTTAGCGAAAAATTGAAGTTAAAAGGCTGAATCTTTTTCAAATATTTGGCGACGATCTGGGTTATATTTACCTCCGGTTTCTTAGCATCGTCAACTGGCTTAGGTGTTTGTCCTGGAGTCTGGCCGAAAGCAGGTTTTAAATCTTCTCGTTTATCTAAAGTTGATCCTGCTCTTTGCGGTCGTCTTTCGCCGGGTTGTTGATCGGTTTGAGTTGTGTCATTTTTAACCGGTGTCGGTTCGGGAGTTTTAGGCTGATCCTGAACGCTGGGCCGCTGGGCGCGACGTCCACCGGTAGTTTGACCTGGTGGAGTGGGAGTAGGAGTAGGAGCTGTACTACTGGATTTAAACAACGATGAAAAAATTGCCGACGGATCTAGACTAAAAGTGCTGGTCAAGCGGTTCTGGTTGGATATGTTATCAACGCTTTTGGAATTACTTGAAAGAGGCTCGCTCCAGTTGAAATTAGAGGTATAGTTGAATGTAGGATTAAACCATTTGGCGATTTTGGGATTGAAATTGACCGAATAAGACTCTCTCATATTAGTAATCTGTCCCGGATTGGCAGATTTTAGAATTTCCCATTGATTCTGCCATAATTCGATCAGGTCATTTTCAAGATTTAATGTATAGTTGGCGCTAAGGTTATCAAATATTTTATAACCTAACGATAAATTGCGGTTGAGTCCAAAGCTATTGCTGGAAGTTATAGTTGTGCCATAGCGTGGAATGCTATATGATTCACTGCGGCCGGCATCCGCCGCAACTGTCAAGGCGTTCGGGAAATAATAAAAGCGGATTTCGCTGAGTTTATTTCCGATAAGCGGCACCGGAGCTGTCCACTTGAAAATATTTATATATTTATCCTTTGGAAAGGGAAAATTATAGGAAATGCTGGCTTTGTACGACTCACTTTGCGATTCGCGGACGGTTACCGAGCTGGCATCGGTCCAGGTAGCGTTAGCACTGATTTTTATCTGGTCTATGGTATATTTAGTTAGCCAGAAGTCCGAAGCCCGCTTTTCAATCGAGGTGTTTACTCCGTAACTATGCGAGATGTCCAGCAGGCTATCGGGAGCATTTTCTTTCATCAGAATATCACTGCCGTAGATATATTTGCGCGTTCCGGTGGTTTGGGTATATGAGCCGCTAACCGGGAGTCGTAAGCCCCAGCTGGCCGGCGTGAATTTGTCCAGAGAAATACGTCCGGTGGCTGTCAAGGCTTCGGTGGTTTTCAAATTTTCCGTCTGGAGGCTGGGACGCTGTTCAACCGTATGAAAATCCGCATCTCTATAGTTAACCGAAACGTCAAAGCTGGCTAAATCGGCTACTCGCAAGCTGGCCTTGGCGCGGTAGGCTATGCCCTTGTCCTTGCGAACCTCCGATAGGCGTAACTCATCCAGCCATACCTGACCTTTGACAGTTCCGGTCTTAAAGTTATTGACATAGCCGCTATTAGTAGCCCGGTTGCGTAGCCCGATATTAAGATGTTTAACGTTAGCCAGCGAGGGCTTGCCATAGATAATTATTTCGCGACCGGTATAAGCGCCGTTTAATTTTTCTTTGTAATGACGAATTGTAACACCTGACGAGTTGGTAGAGATCTGGTATTCACCTTCGCCAATGTAATCATCTTCCGACTCATAATTTTTAAGCGAGGTTAGAAAGTCGAGATCCAGTTCCATCTCGTTTTCCTTTGCCCAGCCGGGATAAACCGGTTGGCGATATTCATAATAGTTCGTTGTCGTCGGCGAATTTTCGAATATTTTACCAAACCGGATAAAGAATTGAAGTGGGGTTTCTTCGCCTTCTGAGAATTGATAACCATCGGCTTTTAGTTCATGCCCATTTACAAACAATTTCATTACTTTATAAGTGATGTAGCTGGTTTCTTCGGCAAGTACTTTCTTGGCGGCGCAAAATTCGCCGGGGAATAAACCAGAGCCTTCTTCAGGCAAATTCAAAACCAGAGCTTGTTCTTTAGCACGAATCTGGTTGATTTCATCATATTCACCCTGAACTCCAGCTGGTGGCTCATAAACGTCGGGATTATCTTCAGTGTTAATGACTGAAATCGAAAAGGAATTTTCATTGACAACGAAGATGGACGTATCGTCTTTAGCAATTCCGAGGTCTTCCCATTCATTACCCACCAATTCTACTTTAGCTATGAATACAGAATCTTCGCCGGTTAAGCCATCAAACCAGATACGACAGGCTCGGATACTTTCCCAGCTAATATCTTTTCCGGTAGCGCTTTTGGAAAAGGCGGTCAGCGGAATTTGATAGAGTTTCCAGCCAGTGGGTCTGGAATCTATAGAAGTCTTTCCAGCAATATATTCATTATTAGGATCGGACAGATCAAAGGCGGCGGTAAAATAATCATTCGTTAGGTCTATGGCATAATTGTTGTTCAGGTCTTCCGAATTGGGGAAAAGGCCATTGGCATCTTTTTCATTGTTTTCGGTGCCGTTGATATAGCGATATTCTTTGGAACCTTCCGTATATTTCCAATTATCAGAATGAGGATCAGATATATCACGTTTGTATTCGGTTAGCCTGGTATCGCCATAGGAGAGTTCACCGTACTTCGTGGTCACAATTTTTTCGTCTTTATCAGCCAGCCCGTCAATACCAGTGTCTTCCCCTGGGTCTAGTAATCCGTTGCCCATTGTCAATCCGGCATCCGGGATATCTTCGGTATCAAGTTTTTTATTGGGGATTTGATCTTCACTGATTTGACCTAAATCAATATGAAGTGTGCCGGAATTGCCTTTTACCCAAATGTCAACATATTTGGTGGTGGATTGATCATAGTAGCTCTGGGGAAAAGCGTAGGTAATGCCGCCCCAGGCAGATTGAACGGGAGATACTCCATCCACTACCGCTATTGACCAATTCGGGTCAACACTCATTACCATAATTTCAGTGATATTATTTTGGGCGGTTGTACTTACTTCTTTATCAGGCCAGATACTTTTGGTTGGGACGCCTCCATAAGGATTAAACCAAAAAGTGAAACCGCGTTCATTCTCATCTTTGCCAAGGGGACAAGCCGCGTTTGACCAATAACGGCGCATAATCGGCGGAGACGTCACTCGTTTGGAACTTTCAAAGTCATCTATAAAACCGACGCCGTGGCGATCACCAGTTTCTTCGTTATTGAGAGTATTTGGGTTAGGCAAGACCTGTGCAACCTCGCCCTCGATATCAAAGGATGAAGCCGCATTGGTGCTGACTAATGGCAACCAGTTAACCGCTCGCGTTAGAAAATCCAGATTACGATTATAGCGTCCATTGATATCCCACACAAAATTGTGCATCGGTTCATAACCGACTTCGACTTTTTCATCACTTACTGATTGTCCGAAATAAAGAGCAGTTGCACCAATGTAGCTGTTTTCGCCAAAATCGTATTGTGCTCTGGCACCGACGATCGTTTTTTTATCCAGCTGAAAAAACTGGTTCTTTTCATATTTTACTTCCAGCTTCGCATCCGGATTGGTCGCCTCTGATGTTAGAAGAGTTAAAGTCCCTGAAAAATAATCTATTATGTAATCTATACCTCGAACTAAATCTCTATTATTCAACGTTACCGTTTCACTGTTTTCAATGACCATAGCTCCTAGATTGAGAATCGAACTGCGATTTTTGTAACTTACCACGATCTTGAATTTAGTTTCGCTGAAAATATCATTGTCGGTCCGGTTGCTATCGTACATTGCCGAACAGTTGTAAATTTTGCTAATATTTGGATTACGTTTGCCGGTATTGTCACTCGAGTCGTACTGAAATGGGCGTAAGTAAGGAAACCATAATTCACCGGAATATAGGTTCAGGATCGCTCCATTATTCATATCAATAACACCATCCGGGGTTGGATTACCATTATTGTCGACCCGGTCCAGTCCAAACATCTCCAAAAATTTCTTACCGGTTACCAAATCGTAATTTCGCTCACCCTCACCCAGAGTATAAACAATATCCAATTCAAATCCGTCTTTATTTATTCCGGTAGTGCCCAGATAATAGACATTCTTGAATTCCAGATTCCAGCAGGGATGTGTAGGAAGCATTTCCTGAGGTTTGATCAATTTCAAAATTATATTTGTGGTAGATGTATCAGCCCGGTTATAATCTCCATATTCTTCACCGGGGATAGTTTTGTTATTTTCATCGGTTAATCGGTAGGCGACCGCCAGTATCTCACCATCCTGTACTTGAGTTGTCATACGGATGTAACCCATAGTCACATCGACATAATAATCCTTATTCAATTCCAATAATTTAAAAATACGGTTTTCGCTATAATTTTTATAAAGAGTAGTATCGCGTGGATCAATATAGGCAGTACCATAAGCGCAACCGGCTGTTTCAATCGTCTGAGATTTATAAACCCGCAGATCAGTTACTTTCCCTCTCGGATCAGCGTGAAATAATTGATCAAACTGATAACCCCTGTACATGTTATCGCGAAAGAGAGTGTCAAGGAAAAAATAAAGGTTACGGCGATAATCGTATTCTTTGATACTGATGTTCGAAGTCTGTGCTCCGCCGTCTATACTTAATTTTTCTTTTTTACCTTTCTCGACGCTGGCGATTGCCGTAACATCGATTCCACCAAATTTCATCAAGGCTTTAAGGCCAAATAAGCCGTTGTTTTTACCCGAAAAAGTTACGAATTGAGTACCGGGCAAGGACAAAGCAACGTTACCGGCCTCTACTTTTTGAACAATTTCATCCTCTTTGCCGGTATAAATAATCTTCAGAGCATTCTCAAAATCAAAGTCGCGTTCACTATCCTGATCAACCAATATGCTAATTCGATCGCCAATTTTACCTTCGATGTTCAATTGCTGTTTTTGATCAACGATAAAACTCGTCGAAGTCCCTTCCGCATAACTACTACTAACCTGCGAACGTTTCTGGGTTTGCAGACGTCCATTAATATTAATATTACCGGACACGCGCAAAGCTACGTGCTGACCAGCAATATCGGCTCCAATCAGCTCCAATTTATCAGTGGCAGCTTTAGTTTCGGCAGGTTTCGCTAAGTGAACTTCAACAAATTTATTATGCCAATCCTGGCGCTGTCTGAGATCGAAGTAGCTGGAGACTGGAATTCCAATTGGGGTAAGGATCGGAGCACCGTTAAGGTCACTGGAAAAGATAAAATTTTGGCCGGATTTATCAAGAGTACGCGTCACTTTCATCCCGGGAAATTTTACTTTGAGGATATTTTGGTTCAAAGCAATATAGTCGGGGGAAATCAACGTCAAACCGCGTTTGCTCTCGATATTGGCCGGTGTATATCGGTTAGACAGCCAGTCGATTTTCAAAGGAAATACGTCCGGCTCTCTGTCCGCGGCTAAACTCTGGACAAAGAATCCCATTAAAATAAAAATGGATAGAGTATATCTTTTTATCAGATTGATATTAATTGATATCCTTTTAATATGGTGGTTAGGGTGGTAAAACCGACGCGAAGCTTATTGCGCGCTAGGTAGCAATTCTAAAAAAGCACCTCAAATATTGTCGGTTACTAATTTATCAACGGATTTTAATTTATTTGCCAATCGAGCAAACGCCTGTCCGCGATGACTGATAGAGTTTTTTTCATTTAAGTCCATTTCTGCTAACGTACGACCGAGTTGAGGTACATAAAATACCGGATCGTAACCGAATCCACTATTTCCGCGCGGCTGACGTAATATGATTCCGTCAATCCTTCCTTCTTCTGTTAAAGTTAAATCCGGACGGTAGTAAACCGCTACACAGCGGAAATGCGCCTGTCGCTCGGAGTCTGGTACGTCATGCATAATCTCCAGCAATTTGGCTACATTTTGAGCATAGGTGGCATTTTCCCCGGCAAAACGCGCTGAAAAAACCCCGGGCCGTCCGCCTAAAGCATCCACTTCTAAACCAGTGTCGTCGGCAATCGTCGGCAATCCTGTAAATTCAGCCATCATACGTGCTTTCTTAAATGCGTTCTCGAAAAGCGTGTTCCCGTCTTCAATAACTTTTGGGCAATCGGGAAATTCATCCAAAGTGTGCCATACCAGTTCAGGTAGAGAAAAAATCCGCTTGATCTCGCGAATCTTATCCCGATTATGAGTAGCAATCAAAATGTCCATTTACATTCTCTAAGTATTTTTAATTAAGCGGAAAATGTTATGCAAAAATTAAATGAATGTCAAGCTTTGACCAGCAAAAATCTGGGAAACAGAGTTAATTTTAGGATATTTAACTGATTTTTCAATAGAACAACTCAACGCCGCTTACATCGACATCAATTAACAAAAATCATTTTACCGGCCAAGAAAATTGCGCAATAGTTACGATCATTCCTTTGCAGGAGCAGTTTCAGTCCTATTTACAAGTTTCCTTCATTATAAAAATTAAAAGTGTCTAGCAGTATTTTCTCCCTGTAGCGCGTGCCAGCGAAAACAGCTGACGAGATGATCGTTGACCATCCCAGCCGCTTGCATAAATGCATAACAAATCTTCGGACCAACGAATCGAAATCCACGCCGAATTAGATCGGCGCTCATCGCTTCAGCTTCCCTACTTTTGTCCGGTAACTCTGCTAATGTTTGCCAGTGGTTTACGATTGTTTTTCCACCAGTAAACTGCCAGATATAGTGATCGAACGACCCAAACTCTTGCTGAACTTCTAAAAAGCGCGCGGCATTATCAATCGCAGCTCGGATTTTAGACCGATTGCGAATAATTCCCGCATTTGCCAGAAGTGAATTGAATTCGACTTCACCAAAATTAGCAATCTGCGTCATATCGAAGTTCACCAGAGCTCTGCGGAAATTTTCGCGCTTATGCAGTATAGTGCGCCAGCTCAACCCGGCCTGGAAGGCATCCAGCACCATGAATTCAAATAATTTTTGGTCATCGTGAAGCGGCACTCCCCATTCGGTATCGTGATAATGAATCATCAACTTATCATCGGCTGGCCAGGGGCAACGTATAATTTCAGTCATATTAAAGTTTCCAGATTAGCCTATTTACAACTTCAAATTTATCAAATCACAGGGTATTTAAATAAAATTCGTAATAATTAAAATTTCACGGGTAAAATCAATGTCCTAAAATAGAAAGTTTCAGGACATAGTATCCACTCTTTAGTAATAAATAGGATTAGCGCTGAACTATTATTTGAACGCTTACTCACCTGATCATCTATCTATTGAATAGGCAGAACCATTCACAAAAACGAACAACCGGTATTTTTCTAAAAATTGGGGGAAGTTCCGTTGATAACAAAAACTTGAAAAAAAAGTCAATTCGGTGTAAACTTAGCGCTGATTTTTTACATTTAATTAACAATATAAAGAGGTAAAAAAATGACGACTCAAAAAACTAAAACCCCTAAATATGTTTACTTTTTCGGCGGTGGAAAAGCCGATGGAAATGAAAGTATGAAAGAATTATTAGGTGGTAAAGGTGCCAATCTGGCCGAAATGGCTGGCCATCCCGATCTGCGCCTGCCGGTGCCACCTGGTTTCACGATCACGACCGAAGTCTGC
Source organism: Fidelibacterota bacterium (assembly GCA_035448825.1). Taxonomy (GTDB): domain Bacteria; phylum Fidelibacterota; class UBA2242; order UBA2242; family UBA2242; genus JAGNGI01. The sequence continues at coordinate 10,199 of DAOTJS010000002.1, read as the reverse complement.
ACCTATTATTATGCCCATAATCGCCAGTATCCGGCTGAACTAAAAGAGCAAGTTGAAGCGGCTCTCGCGAAAGTGGAAAAAATCCTCGGCCGCAAATTTGGCGATCCGGACAATCCATTACTGGTATCGGTGCGTTCGGGCGCTCGCAAATCTATGCCCGGTATGATGGAAACCGTTTTGAACGTCGGTTTAACTGAAAAAACTATTCCCGGTTTAATTAAGCAAAGCGGCGGCAACGAACGTTTCGTTTATGATGCCTATCGTCGTTTGATTATGATGTATTCGGACGTAGTTATGGAAAAAGCCGCCGGTATCGAGCCGCAAGATGATGAGGGTATCCGTCGGCAACTGGAAAAGATTATGGATAACGTCAAGAAGGCTAAAAATTATACCAGCGATACTGACCTCACTGCCGATGATTTAAAAGAACTCTGCCAAGCCTTCAAAAAGCAAATCAAGAAAGTGCTTGGTAAGGATTTCCCGGATGATCCTTATGAACAGCTATGGGGTGGTATCGGGGCCGTGTTTGCTTCCTGGAATGGTAAACGAGCTGTTGCCTATCGCCGCATTGAAGGCATTCCGGATGATTGGGGAACTGCGGTAACTGTCCAGGCGATGGTCTTTGGTAATATGGGCGAAGACTGTGCCACTGGCGTAGCTTTTAGCCGCAACCCCGGAAATGGAGAAAACCAATTCTATGGAGAATATCTAATAAATGCCCAGGGCGAAGACGTGGTCGCCGGAATCCGCACCCCCGCACCGATAAATAAATACTCAACTTCGGAGCACAATAAAGACCTTTTGACTCTGGAAAAATATATGCCTGCTATTTATAAAGAGCTGGAAGAATACCGGAATCGTCTGGAAAAACACTACCGCGATATGCAGGACATCGAATTCACCATTGAAAAAGGGCGACTCTTTATGCTCCAGTGCCGCATCGGAAAACGCAATGGCCCAGCCGCCGTACGGATGGCATTGGATATGCTAAGCGAAAAACTTATTACCAAAGAAGAGGCCGTCCTGCGAGTTTCTCCGGCCCAACTCGATGAATTATTACATCCCATTATTGATCCAAATCAAGAGAAGAAAATGGAACCGCTCGCCAAAGGTCTGCCAGCCGGTCCCGGTGCCGCCTCTGGTCAAATTGTCTTTAGTTCTGCCGATGCTGTGGAATGGGCTAAAGAAGGCAAAAAAGTAATCCTGGTTCGCGAGGAAACCAACCCGGAAGATGTGGATGGTATGCGTGCCTCGCAGGCCATCTTAACGGCTCGCGGTGGTATGACCAGTCATGCGGCGCTCGTCGCTCGTGGGTGGGGCAAATGCTGTATAGTTGGTTGTAGCGCCATTCATATTGATTACCAGAAAAAAGTCATGAAAATTGGCAATCGTACTTTCAAAGAAGGCGATTTCATTACTTTGAATGGCACTAAAGGCTATGTCTATCCCGGTACTCTACCGATGATTGACGCTACCGAGAATCCTGATCTGGTAAAATTCCTTAAGGTCTGTGACTCTGTCCGTCGTCTCGGTATCCGTACAAATGCCGATACGCCAGCCGATGCCAAACGCGCGCGTCAATTCGGGGCAGAAGGAATCGGTCTATTTCGCACCGAACATATGTTCTACGGTGAAGGTAGTGACGCGCCCCTATTTGCTCTGCGCAAAATGATCGTTTCTAGCACATTAGAGGAGCGCCAAAAGGCTCTCGATGAACTCTTTCCCTATGTCAAAAAAGATATAAAGGCGACTCTAGAAGCGATGGACGGCTACCCGGTAGTTATCCGTTTGCTCGATCCACCACTTCATGAATTCGTCCCTCGAGAAAAAGACAAACAGGAAAAACTTGCCAGAGATTTGAATATTTCCCTGGATGAACTGGAAAAACGCGCGGCCGATCTACATGAATCGAACCCAATGATGGGACATCGCGGGGTTCGTTTAGGAGTAACTTATCCGGAAATTTCCCGGATGCAGGTCAGGGCAATTCTAGAAGCCGCCGCTGAATTGCTCAAAGAAGGCAAGAAGCCCTATCCGGAAATAATGATTCCCGTGGTGAGTTTGACAAAAGAACTCGAACATCAAAAAGCAATCGTAGATGAAGTTTATCAGGAAGTCCTCAAAAAGCACGGCCTGAAAAAAATCAAATACCTGTTCGGCACGATGATCGAAATTCCGCGCGCCTGCTTAGTCGCTAGTGAAATTGCGGAGGTCACTGAATTCTTTTCCTATGGAACTAATGATCTGACTCAGATGGGATTTGGATTTTCGCGGGATGACATTGGCAGTTTCGTACCAGATTACATCGAGAAAAAAATCCTGCCGGAAGATCCTTTCCAGACCATAGACCAGGTCGGCATTGGCGAACTGATTAAAATAGGTATTGAACGCGGTCGTAAAACCCGGCCGAACCTGGAAATCGGCATTTGTGGCGAACATGGCGGTGAACCGCGATCAGTCAAATTCTGTCATCGAGTAGGAATGGACTATGTTTCTTGCTCACCGTTCAGAGTACCGATTGCCAGACTGGCAGCAGCTCAGGCCGTTGCCGAAGAAAAAGCGAAATAAGGCGTTTTTTCAACTTAGATAAATGGAGAACCGCAGATTCCAGTCTGCGGTTCTTTTTTTGAGAGGAATTGTCCATAAATTAAAACTTTTGGAGACTGCCGAAATAATCAAGATATTTGGTAATTAAATGAAGGGGAAACTATGAAGTTGAACTTGAAAATTAAAATTGCACCGACCATTGCTGAATTGATAATTGTGCTACTGTTCGGTTCTGGTAGCCTTTTCTCCACTCAACTGGATACATTGGTGATCCCGAGTAAAGCGATGTCAAAGAGCCCCAAAGCCGTGGTCGTTTTACCGGATGCGTATCAAAAATCGCATAATCGTTTTCCAGTTGTATATCTGTTACACGGTTGGAGCGGATCGTATCGCGATTGGCCGACTAAAATGGATTTGAAACCGCTGGCTGACAAATATGGTTTCATAATTGTTTGCCCGGACGGTGGGTATGCCGGTTGGTACGTGAACAGTCCGCTCATTAAAGATTCGCAGTACGAAACTTACATTGCTAAAGAGGTTGTTGATTTTATTGATAATAACTACCGGACTGTGGCTGATTCCACAGGGCGTTTTCTTTGTGGACTGAGTATGGGTGGACATGGCGCTTTTACTTTACTGGTAAAATATCCGGAACGGTTTGCCGGAGCGGGCTGTATGAGCGGAGCGATGACGATGTCCAGCGGCGAACGCCGGGCCGGGCTGGCCGATGTACTTGGTGATTGGGAAACGAATCGGCAGAGGTGGGAAGAGAACTCATCTTTATTTTTATCCGACCGATTGGTCGGCCGCGATAAGGCAATTTTAATTGATTGTGGAGTTGATGATTTTTTGTATCAGACTAATGTTCTTTTACACAAGAAATTATTAGACCTTAAGATTCCACACGTCTATATCGAACGCCCCGGCGCACATACCTGGGATTACTGGACCGATGCTCTGGAATATCACCTTTTGTTTTTTAGGAAATGGGTGGAAAGAAGTCAAGGTAAAGGCTGAGGTTTAGAGAAATGAGACGGTTTTATCTGATGAATAAGAAGGAATGCGATAGTTTTGAATAATTTTAAAGCAAAGTAAAAATATTACGAGTTTTGTGCACCACAAATCCAATGTGATAATTGCTGGTCGAATTTGAAATGACCAGAGTGCTACTAAAACCAAAATTCAGGCATAAGCCTTTATTGATACTAAAGTACCGAGCGCCTAACATTGAAGACATTTGGAATAAATTTAGTTTATAAGGGGATTAGATAATGGCAAATGAAAAAGAAGGCTCTCCCTGCGACTCCTGCAAAAGCACGAACTGCTCGGCTATCAGGTGCCAACCGGACGAAAGCCCCGAAGAGTTCGCCGAGCGCCGCCAGTTGTTAGCGCGGCTTTGCCATATCCGACACAAAATTATAGTATTGTCCGGTAAAGGCGGCGTTGGGAAAAGTACCGTGGCGGTCAATCTGGCCGCGGCTCTAATACTCGAAGGTAAAAGTGTCGGTTTACTAGATGTAGATATTCACGGCCCAAGCATCCCAACCATGCTGGGTCTGGAAAACGAAATCGTTCAAAAAGACGAAGAGGGAATTATTCCGGTCGAACTGGGAAATCTGAAAATTATGTCGATCGGCTTTATGCTCAAAAATCCGGACGATGCTATTATCTGGCGCGGTCCGCTGAAAATGGGAATTATCAAGCAATTCCTGAAAGACGTCAATTGGGGCGAACTAGATTATCTGATCATTGATTCGCCACCCGGAACCGGCGATGAACCGCTTTCTGTTTGCCAATTAATCCGTGATCTTGATGGTGCCATCATTGTGACTACTCCGCAGAAAGTCGCTGCAGTGGATGTGCGTAAATCAATTACTTTTTGTCGTCATTTGAATGTCAAAGTATTGGGTGTTATAGAGAATATGAGCGGTTTTGTTTGTCCAAAGTGCGGCGAATTGACGCCGATTTTCAGCACAGGTGCCGGCAAAAAAATTGCCGAAAGTATGCAAGTTCCCTTCCTGGGTTCTATTCCGATTGATCCGAAAATCGGGGAATCCTGCGATAACGGTCAGATCTTTATTCATCAATATGCGGAAACTACTACCGCCGGAATTATGCGAGAGATTATCCAGCCGATTCTAATCCTCCAGAACAAATAAGACGGAGATCTATAGTTATTATTGAATGCTTACCAAGAATATAATTGATTTCTTATGCACACCGAGTTTGTTCATTATACCACAAGTACCACCAATTTTATTTGATAAATAGCATTTTGATATTTTTTGAGAATGATTTTGTTTGTCCGATGACGTTGATATGACATAAATAGACTCCACTACTGACCGGAAGCCCATCCTGATTTTTTCCATTCCAGATTGTCTGATACCAACCGGGATTTTGAGTTATATTTACCAGTTCGATAATTTTTTGCCCAGAAATATTATAAATAATTATCCTGACCACCCCCGCTTCGGGTATACCATATTTAATTGTAGTTACTGGATTAAATGGATTGGGATAATTCTGTAAAAGCGTAAACTCCTTTGGCTCAACACCATAATCTTTGTTGAGGATTTTTACCGATACTGAATCTACGCCAACTTTATACTCATAAGCTCCTATATCAATTACGCCGGATTCACCTGTGTTTTTATCCAATTTACGGGGATAGCCTTTACCGCGGATATCATAAGTCTCAGAATTATAGTCATTATTTCCGGCATCGCAACAGGGTGAAATCCCCAGCAGGGAATATGGGTGGTTCGGATTAAGTAAGGAACCGGCAAAGCGTGGGTCAGAGGTAATGCAATTTTCATCGAATGAAATCACTCCTCCCTTAATAATACCTACATCTCCCGAGTCATTTCTAAAGCAACAGTAATTCAATTTGATTGAGCCACCGTTGTATACCAATAACTCATCATAACAATCTGAATAGGTCGCTTCATTGCCCCATATAATACAATTTTTGAAGACCACTGAAGAATAAAAACTACTAAACATCCCTCCACCATCCAAGACACTGTTATTGCCAGCTATTGTACAATTGACGAATTGTGGATATGAAGAATAATTAAATATGGCTCCACCTGCCGCTCCAGATGAATTAGATATAAAGACACAATTGATTATTTTCGGGGCTGAAGCTTCATTATTTTCAATACCTCCACCACCATACATTAACGATGAATTCTCCGTGAATATGCAGTTGAGCAAATGTGGAGAGGAAGAGTGATTTGATATTCCCCCACCTCCTTCATCGGCTGAATTTGATTTAAACACACAATTGCTAATTTTGGGAGAAGAAGAATTATTATACATTCCTCCTCCGGAATTAATTGAATTGGCTGCGGAAGAGGCGCATCCGCCCGTAATGGTGAAACCATCTAAAACTGCCGAGGTATCCAATCCGGGTGAGTTTTTAAAAACATGGCAACAATTATCATATTCATACCCCAATATGCCTATATCTCCGCTTAGTACGGTTTCGTTGGCACCACCTATTCCGTAATTGATCCGCTGATCTGGAGATGTTTCGTTACCGACAAAGCCGCCGTAGATAGCAAGCCCATTTCTCATTTGAAATGCCTTGTCACGCTCATCTATTCCATCAACCATTACTGTTGGCTTGTATATACCCCTTGCCACCCAAACCTGGGTAGCTATCGATTCATTAATCGCTGTCTGTAGTTGGGTGCTATCGTACGCATTTTCCCAATTCAGACCATTTTTACTACCAGTGCCCGTAACGGTTACATATCGAATTATTGGCGGCCTGAACACAGAATCTACACCAATCTGAAACTCATAAGCTCCTATATCAATTACGCCGGATTCACCTGTGTTTTTATCCAATTTACGGGGATAGCCTTTACCGCGGATATCATAAGTCTCAGAATTATAGTCATTATTTCCGGCATCGCAACAGGGTGAAATCCCCAGCAGGGAATATGGGTGGTTCGGATTAAGTAAGGAACCGGCAAACTGTGGATTAGCAGTAACGCAATTTTCATCGGTTATCAGAGTACTGCCCGGATTGATGAACGTACTACCTGTTTCGTATCTGTAGCAACAGTAGTTTAATGTAGTTACCGATGATTCATCAATAGCAATCTCATCGCCTTCGATTTTTGCGTTATTTCCCCAAATAATACAATTTCGGAGAAGCGGCAAACCGGAATTGTACATTCCACCACCATAATTGCTAGCCGAGTTAGCGCAGATGGTACAATTAATTAGACTTGGCGACGAATTAAAAGCGTTAAATATTCCTCCTCCGTTTCCAGCTGAATTCGATTTGATTACGCAGTTAATTAAAGCTGGGGAAGAAGATTCATTATTATACATTCCTCCACCCCCACTAATAGCTGAGTTCCTAGTAAACGTGCACATTATCAATTTCGGTGAGGAATCATAATTCATTATTCCGCCTCCAAAGCGTGCTGAATTTGATACGAATGTGCAATTGATAATAGATGGGGAAGAAGAAAAATTACACACTCCTCCACCACTGTTAAAGAAAGAGGTTCCCCCATCCGCATTTCCATCTTTTATTGTAAAACCATTTAGAACGGCAGTACTATCCAGACTTAGAGCGGTTGGGTGATAGAAGATATGGTAACAATTATCGGAGATGTCTCCGTTGATTCCTATATCGCCACTTAGGATAGTTTCGTTATTTCCACCGATTCCATAATCTATTCTATCATCAATTGAATTTTCACCTCCGGTAAAGCCGCCGAAGATAGCAACACTATTGATCATCCTGAAATGATAATAGCGGGTCGAATCTCCGGAATTATCGCATAGGTCATAACCGAAACTTGGAAAATAGGTGCCTTTGGCTACCCAAATTTGGTTACCTAGAATAACGGAATCCAAGGCAGATTGCAGAGAATTGAAAGCATTTGTCCAGCTGGTTCCGTCATTGTTGCCGCTCGCCGATGAATCTACATAAACTATTGTTTGACTAAATAGCTCGGTAAAGGCGAATAGGAGTAGCAATACAATGTGGATATTTTTAAGCATGGTTTCCTCATATTTATTAAAATTGCTAAACTAGTCGGATAATTAATCCCGACTAAAAGGAAAGATTGCTTGCAGTGGAGAGCGCTGAGGAAAACAGTGTTTATCCTGTAAGAAATTCCAGGATTCTCCGTGAATTCAAAATTTCAAAATATTACCATTTATCGTAATAGTCGAAGTAATATTTAAGCACTTTAGTAAAATACTAAAAAATATTTTTTAATGCAATTTTTTTCCCATTAATAGAACACCACTATACAGCCGATTTATTTATTGAAAGATTCCGGATTGTTACTTCTGGTTTCATTGTCAATAAGAATTGATAATGAGATTCAGCTTGATTCAATGCTGGTTATCTTAGTAAACTGTAGATATGAATCAAGCAATTCAGTTAAATTAATGACGAAAAGCATGAACGACATTTATTATTTAAATAACCGGGTAAGAGCCTCCGGTCAAGAATTGATTCTGAGGATTATCGTAAAAAAACTCCTATTATTCTTGGGCAAAGTTTCCTTTAAAATATCAGTTCCGCCGGATGATAAAAGCTACGATATAATTGGGAAGTATTTTAGGTATCGTTTGTGCTTTAGTGGCTCTGAGTTTACTTTCAATTTGAAGGAGATATATTGATGATGGAAAAAATTGAAATCGCTCGCAGTTGGTTGCCGCGCTATACCGGTCTGCCACTTGAAAAATTCGGCGATTACATTCTGCTGACCAATTTCCGCAATTACGTGGACATTTTTTGTACGCTGTTTAAGTGTGATTTGTATGGTGAAAATCGCCCGATGCAAGCCGCCACGAATTTAGATGGTTTGACCATCATTAATTCTGGAATCGGTTCGCCGAATGCCGCCACGATTATGGATTTGCTGGTGGCGGTTCATCCGAAAGGAGTGCTGTTTCTGGGTAAATGCGGCGGCTTGAAGAAATCAACTGAAATTGGGCATTTTATCTTGCCAATCGCCGCCATTCGGGGAGAGGGAACCAGTAACGATTATTTTCCACCCCAAGTTCCGGCTTTGCCGTCATTTAAGTTGCATAAGTTTGTCTCGGAAATCATTGTTCAGCGCGGCCTCGAGTATCGCACTGGCGTTATTTATACCACTAACCGTCGGGTTTGGGAACACGATCAGGCGTTCCACCAGCGCTTACGCGATATGACTTGTATTGCAATTGATATGGAAACAGCAACCCTTTTTATCGTCGGACATTACAACGAGATCGCGCGCGGGGCCTTGCTTCTCGTTTCAGACCTGCCAACGACTCCCGAAGGTATTAAAACCGAAGAGTTAGATAAACAGGTCACCGCCGAATGGAGTCAGATTCACTTACAAATCGGTATAGATGCTATGACTAACATTGACAAAAAGGGCGAACCCATTAAGCATTTTCGCTACTGATAAAATAATTGTATATTTCAGCGAAAATAATGAGAAATATTCGGCTTGTAAACCTGATCTTAATCCTTACCGTTGCCTTACCGCTGACGATTTCTGCCGTTGGTATTGACGTTCCGGCTACCGATCCGGTCTATGATTTCTTAAAGCGCCTGGAAACGCGTGGCGTCATCAAGGGATTTAATGATCTGGCTTTACCGCTGACCCGCGATGAAATCGTTGATTTCCTTCAAATTGCTTCCCAGAAGGCAGATGAACTTTCGGCTATCGAAAAAAATATTTTATGTGAATTCCTCGCCGATTATCGCTATGAAACCGAACGCCAAACGACCGGAACGGATTCAATCTTAGCCCCATTTTATCAAAAAAACTATTTTCGGCAGGCAACTGCCAATCTGTTTTCGCGGCAAGATGCGGTCGAGGAAAATCATCTATTGATGTATGAAAGCGGCGCGACCTTTTTCTGGTTTGACATCGGTGCGCGTGGTCGAATGGATTGGAAAGATAATCACCAGAAACAAATGTTTTCCGATCGCTATCTATTGCGGGGAGCGTTGGGGAAGTCATTCACTTTTCATACCTATTTTGCCCGTTTTATGAAAAAAGATAACCCGGCGTTCCCAGAACCCTACGATGAGGAAATCGGCAACTTTAGTATGGTTCAGCCCGGCGGCACGGTAACCTTTGACATTTTGCAGAGTTCGCTTGTTTTTCATCAAGAATACTTCAGCCTTGGCTTGTACCGTCAGCCGGTTTCCTGGGGAGCAAGTGAGACCAACAACTTGGTTTTATCAAAAAGTGCGCCGCTGTTTTCCTATATTGGATTCAACACCAAATTCAAAGGGATAAAGCTGTCTATGATTCATGGATCGCTATTGAATGACAGCACTCATTATCGCGATATTTCAGCCCAACAAAGAAATCGTTCCAAGTATATCGCGGCTCATCGTCTCGATATTCCTTTTTTCCGCGGAACGACAACCGTCGGCTTCAGTGAAATGGTAATTTATGGTGATCGAGAAATTGATATAGCCTATATGACACCTTTCGGATTCTATTGGCCAATCGGACACGCTCTCGAAGACCGCGACAATACTCTAATGGCGATGGATTTTAAAACAACCTTCATCCGGAATATCACCTTCTATGGCTCCGTTCTAATTGATGAAATGCGTTTTAGTGAACTTGGTAAACAATGGTGGGCTAATAAGCACGCTTTGC
>DAOTJS010000001.1:271229-300478 GCA_035448825.1 Fidelibacterota bacterium | reverse complement strand
TAGATGCCCTCGTATTCATTATTGTTAGCTGTGTTGTCCGTAAGTGTGTTGTTGCCAGATTCTTCCAGGTAGATGCCGTAGTTGTTGTTAGAGCTGGCAGTGTTGCCCATAAGTGTGTCGTTGTTAGAATCGTACAGGTAGATGCCCTCGTATTCATTATTGTTAGCTGTGTTGTCCGTAAGTGTGTTGTTAATAGAAGAATACAGTTTGATACCATTGTAGTTGTTTGATGCATTAACATTTTCTATCCGGGAACCAGCTGTGTACGCAAAAAGCACCCCTTGGCCATTGTTTTCTAAGGTTAAGTCTTTTACAATTATGTTATTAGAATTCACAATCCCGACATAACCAGCATCGCTCGGTATTTGTTTATTTTGCTGATTGACCCAATAATAAATAGGTTTACTCTCAACCATATTTGATGAATCTATGTTATGGGTATAATCAGAGAGAAGTTTGCCTTCAACTGAAAAGTTATATTGATTTCCAGACATCGTGTTGTCCGTAAGTGTGTCGTTGCTCGAAGAATACAGGTAGATGCCGCTGTTGCCGTTAGAGCTGGCAGTGTTGCCCGTAAGTGTGTTGGCATTGCATGAATAATCCAGGTAGATGCCGCAGTCGGCGTTAGAGCTGGCAGTGTTGCCCGTGAGCGTGTTGTTGCCAGATTCTTCCAGGTAGATGCCGTTGTAGTTCGAGCTGGCAGTGTTGCCCGTAAGTGTGTTGTTGCCAGAATCTTCCAGGTAGATGCCGTAGCTGGCGTTAGAGCTGGCAGTGTTGCCCGTAAGTGTGTTGTTGCTCGAATGATCCAGGTAGATACCATCGTAGTAATTATTGTTAGCAGTGTTGCCCGTAAGTGTGTTGTTGCCAGATTCGTTCAGGATGATGCCGAAGCTGTTGTTCGAGGCATTGTTATTCGTGAGTGTGTTGTTGCTCGAAGAAACCAGGTAGATGCCGTAGTCGTTGTTATTTGTGTTGTCCCAACCGCAACGGTTATCCTGGATGGTGCAACCGGTAATGCCACTTCCGAGGTATATGCCTGCCTTCCAATCACCAGTTGCTCCGTAAATTGAGAAGCCACAGTTCTCGCCACCAATAGTTACACTGTTAGCCTGCACATCAAACACATGGTCCCATGCATTTTTTGCTATAACGGTGGTATTGTCAGAGCCTCTCTCCGATTTAATGGTCAGGCTTTTGTTTACATCCACATTCTCGGTGTATTCTCCAGTCCCATGTCCGGTGTCGCTACTGCCAACAATAATAATGTCGCCAGCGCTTGCAGCATCAATTGCAGCTTGAATGCTGGATGCCGCTTTTTCCCAGGTGTCATAAGGCGCTGTATCCGAACCATTTGTTGCTACATACAACGTAGCAGAATTTGCTATTATGGGGACAACAAATAAACACAATGTTAACATTCCCACAACAGCCAATGTAAACCGTTCTCTCTTTTTCATTTTTTCCTCCCTATTTTCTTAATAAAAACCGTTAATATTTCCTTTCCGCAACTATCATATATTCTAACCTTCTATTTAAAATAGCAAGCTTTTTTTTAGCAGGCTTAGTGATGTAGGTCGAGTTGGTAACTCGACCTGTAGTTTTCCGATTAACTCATCCTTCGATAAACTCAGGATGACAGGAAAACTTACAATGTCACTCTGAGTCCATCGAAGAGTGACGCCTCAAGTAAAGCTAAGATTAAGAAAATAGAAAAAAAAGAAAAGTGCTAATTAGAAACTGTTAAAACAGTTTAAGTAATCTTGATGTATTCAATTAGCCCCCGAATACTCCGGAGGCTCCGGAGAAGTCTCTGGTGAGAGAATCCCGCTCGGCGGGAAAAATAACAAACAAACTATCACTTAAAAGCACTTAACAGTACTTAATTAATTTTCAATAAAATTCTATCCATCCATTCACTCATTCATCCATGCATTTATACAACCGTGCATCGAAACAACTTCGTAATAGCGAGTTTCTTAATAGCACTTAAAGGCACTCCCCAATCATGCATTCATGCAATCATGCAATCATGCACCCATTCGGGCTTCCGACAAACATAATAAATTTTCTTTGTGCCTTTGCGAGAGGTTATTTATATACCGGCAGAGTAATAATAAAATTAGTCCCGAATCCCGGTTGGCTCTCGACCTCGATATTACCATTATGGAGTAGAACAATGTGTTTGGCAATTGCCAGTCCTAAACCGGTGCCGCCCATCTGACGCGAGCGGGCTTTATCCACAACATAAAACCGCTCAAAAATTCGCGGCAGATGCTCCGGCGGAATGCCGCAACCGGTATCCTGAATGGTGATTTGTACCTGATCTGCTTTCTTTTGCGCGCGGATGGTGATTTGCCCCTTTTCGGTGTATTTAATGGCATTATCCAGAAGATTGATTAAAACCTGTTGGAATTTGAATGGGTCAACCTTGATCGTCGTCAGGTCACTGGCGATTTCAACTGCTACTTTAAGATTTTTAGCCTGCAGGCGTTCCTCAAAAATTTTAAGAGTATCATTAATCAAATTCGATAGACTAATAGTCTCATATTCCAACTGACTTTTTTCTTCAATTTCCGCCAGCGTCAGCAAGTCATTGACAATATTGATCAAACGGTCGGTATGTCGCGCAATGATTGTCAAGTAGCGCTGCTCATTGCCGGAGGTTTCTTCCAGAAGCGTCTCGACAAAGCCTTTGATAGCGGTCAGTGGCGTACGCAACTCGTGGGAAACATTGACCACGAAGTCCCGCTTCATCTTTTGAACGGCTTTCAATTCCGAAATGTCGGAAAAGATCAGAACTATTTCACCGCCAGTTGTCTCCGCGGTAGCGCTACACAAATAGGTTTTGCTATTGATAACGATTTCCTGCGTGCGATTGCCCCGATTCGCCTGAAGGTCTTTGATAAATTCGGTAAACTGAGGCTGACGTAAAACTTCCCAATAGAATTTATCCCGCAGTTCTTCCCGCTCGGTAATTTTTTGAAATTCACGATTGTAAAAGGCTACTCGCCCGTCGTTCGCCAGTACGAGCAAACCGGAAGGTACCGCCGCAATGATTGTCTGCAATTCGTCGCGTTGTCGGGCAACATCCGCCAGCAAGCGATTCAACTCGACTGTCATTGCATTAAAGCTATCAGCCAATTCCGCGAATTCATCGCTGGTCTTAATATTAACGCGAGTATCGAGTTTACCCTGTGCAATTTGACGGGCGGCCGTAACCAATTGATTGACCGGTTTGGAATAATAACGTGCCAGTAGAAAAGCCGCACTCAACGCAATTATAATTATGAGTATAGCGATTTTGATAATTCGATTGAGAATTGGCTTGAAAATGTCGTTTAAATGACTCAGGTAAATGCTCGTGCGCACGACGGCCACGGTCTGACCGTTCCGAACCAGCGGCGAGGCGACGTAAAGCATATTTTCTTCGACTGTCGTGCTGAACCGTTGAGTATGCGAAATATTTCCCCTCAGAGCCTGCTCGATTTCCGGCCGTCGGCGATGGTTTTTCATCGTGCGTGGATCTGACTCGGAATCGGCTAGGACTTTACCGGTGGTATCAATAATTGTGATACGCGCTTGGATTTCAGTTCCCAGCGATTTAATCAGCTGGTCTAAATCGGATCGGCTCTGCTCTTTGTCCGATAGCAATAAAACCGACAGACTGGTGTTCAAATCCTGCAGGTTAACAATCTGAGTTTCAACGAATTGTTTACGAAGTGAATTGTATGACAGCGCAACAATCAGAATCGTCAAAGATACTATCAGAATTAAATAGCCGGAAAAAATGCGGTAAAAAAAGGACTTCTTCATATCTCGAGTTTGTAACCGACTCCTCTTAAATTGCGGATCAAGCGACCGTATTCGCCCAGCTTTTCCCGCAGGTTTTTTATATGAACGTCAATAGTGCGATTGACTACGATTTTATCTTCACCCCAGAGTTGATCCAGCAAATTTTCCCGGGAAAAAACATGCCCCGGTTTTTGCGCCAATATTTTCAGGAGATTAAACTCGGTGGCGGTTAGGGTAATCGGTTTACCGTTTGCCAAAACGATATATTTTTCCAGATCAATTATCAAACCGTCGGCGATTTTCAGAATATTTTCGCCTGAAGTCGGTTGCGAACGTCGTAAAACGGCTTTTACCCGCGCAATCAATTCTCGGGATGAAAACGGCTTAGTGACATAATCGTCGGCGCCGATTTCCAATCCGAGGACTTTGTCGAACTCCTCACTGCGAGCGGTCAACATTATAATCGGAATTTTCGCCGTCTTTGGATCGCTTTTCAGTTGCTTACAAATTTCCACTCCGTCAATATCCGGCAACATCAGGTCGAGAATGACAAGGTCAGGCGATTTTTCATTCAGGAAATTATAAAATCCATTGGCGCCGGCAAATCCGGCGGTACGGAACCCATTTTTCTTCAGTTGCAAAACCACCAGTTGGAGAATGTCCGGCTCATCATCTATTATAGCAATCAATTCGTTCACGGAAGAGAATGTAAAGATTTTCCGTTAAATAGAAAATGATAACTATTTACATTTTGAACTATTTCGAATCTTATTATTCTTTCAGTATCCAACTAAGAGATTTTTAATAAATCCTCAAGATTTCCCGTGAAAAATTAAATTATTTTATCTAACTTTGGGCGCTTTTTTGGCAAGATAAATATTCAGGAAAACGATACAGAATAGCTAATATTATTAATTATCGAGAGTCGTAAAAACCGTATGAATCTACAGCTGAACCGCTCCAATCCCGAGGGAGATTTGTATTATAACCCAATTCATCCGATAGTTTGTCTATTTGGCAATCGTGATCTGATCAACTTGATTTATTATATAAACGGAGGAAAATTTTATGGCAAAAGTTTTGGTCGTTGATGACGATCCGGATTTCGTATCGGCGGTCACGATTGTCCTGGAAAGTGCCGGACATAAAGTATCCAAAGCCCATTCCCGCCAGGAAGGTATGCAGGTGTTCGATAAAGACAAACCGGATATTGTTGTTCTGGACGTTATGATGCAGGAACCGGACGACGGTTTCGTTATGGCGCAGGATTTGAAAGCCAAAGCCCGCGTCCCGATTTTGATGCTGACCAACGTTGGACAGGTTACCGGTCTGGATTTCGGAAAAGATTCGGAAATGGTGCCGGTGGATGCTTTTGAGCAAAAACCAATCAGGCCATCCGTCCTGCTGGAACGAATCAATCAATTATTAAAATAAAAAAGGAAAAACCAATGCAAGTATTGGATCGTGTTAAAATCAATCAGGAGATTTCCGACCTGAAAAAAACCTACGGCGATGACCGTTCAGCCCTGCTTCCGATTCTACAAGATTTGCAGGAAAAGTATGGTTATTTGCCGAATTTAGTAATGCAAGAAACAGCGCACGCTCTCGACATTCATCCCGTAGAAGTTGAAAGCGTCGCCAGCTTTTATAGTTTTTTCCGGCGCAAAGAAAAACAAGGCAAATACGTTTTGCGCCTCTGCCAGACGATTTCCTGCGATCTGAGCGGCAAAGCCAAGGTCGCCCGCCAATTGGAGAATGAACTCGGCATCAAATTCGGCGAAACTACCAAAGACGGGATGTTCACTCTCGAATATACCAACTGCCTCGGAATGTGTGATCAGGGGCCGGCTCTGTTAATCAATGATCGTTTGTTTGCTAAAGTTACTCCTGAGAAAGTACCTCAAATTATTGCCGATTGTCGGCGTGATTTTGTCAAGTCCGAATTTCCGAAGATAGTGCCCTCCAATGTCAAAAAAAGCGGCCCAATCCTGTCTCATGATTTAAAACCGGGAGAAGGTCTGAAAGCCGCTCTGAAGAATACTCGTTCCGGTGTGATCGGCCTAATTCGCGAATCCGGGCTGAAAGGTCGCGGCGGGGCTGGTTTCCCAACAGCAGTCAAATGGCAACTGGCGGGAGCGGCACAAAGTGCTAAGAAATTCGTAGTCTGTAATGCCGATGAAGGTGAACCGGGAACATTCAAGGATCGCTATTTACTTTTTGACCACACCGAAATGATTTTCGACGGAATGACGATTGCTGCTTATGCCATTGGCGCAGATAAAGGTTTTGTTTATTTACGTGGTGAATACCTCTATCTCAAAAAACACCTCCAGGAAATACTCGAAAATCGTCGCCAGAATAACTTACTCGGCGAAAACATTCTTGGCAAGGAAGGTTTCAATTTCGACATCGAGATCAGAATGGGTTCCGGCGCTTATGTCTGTGGCGAAGAAACCGCACTGATCGAATCGTTGGAGGGCTACCGCGGTGAACCGCGTAACCGCCCGCCTTTCCCGGTTGATACCGGTTTTCAAAATCATCCGACCATTGTCAATAACGTCGAAACTTTTCTGGATGCAGCTCTCATTTGTGTCAAAGGCGCTAAGTGGTTCAATGAACACGGCACCGAGAAATCCAGCGGCACCAAACTTTTCAGCGTTTCAGGTGACTGTGAAAAACCCGGTATCTACGAATTGCCGTTCGGTATCACCATTGAGCAATTGTTAAAAGAAGTCAAGGGCGAAAATGCCAAGGCGGTACAAATTGGCGGCGCTTCCGGCCGCTGTGTAGCGCGCAAGGATTTCAACCGAACTATTGCCTTTGAGGATATTTCGTCCGGCGGCTCGATTATTATCTTCGGTCCGCAAGTGGATATGCTTGAGGTCGCTATCAATTTTATGGAATTTTTCGTGGAAGAATCCTGTGGTCAATGTACCCCCTGCCGCGACGGTAATGTTAAGCTTCTCGAAGGTTTAAAACTACTCGAAAAAGGACGCTGTTCGGTTTCCTATCTAAATGAACTGATGCGTCTGGCAGAAACAATTCAACTGGCTTCCAAATGCGGTTTGGGTCAATCCAGTCCGAATGCCTTTGTCTCAATTATTGAAAATTTTAAATCAGAAATTTTAGGCCGTGTGCCTGAAAAAGCCTAAAGAGGATATTTATGGAAGATAAAGAAAAAGTAATAACCGAGTCCACGGTTCGCGCCCCCAAAAGTACAACTCCTTCTACTATCAAAGCACCGGAAGATGTCGGCGCGATTGGTGCGACTATCAAGGTAGTCATTGACGGGAAAGAAATTCGCGTTCCGCTGGGAACTACGATTCTGAATGCCGCCCGCATGCTCGGCATTAATATTCCAACTCTCTGTCATCATAACGACTTGTGTATCAGCGGCGTTTGCCGTATTTGTGTTGTGGAAGTCGAAGGGATGCGAACTCTCCAGGCTTCCTGTGCTTATCCTATAAGCCAGCCGATCGTGGTTCATACTCATACTCGCAAAGTTCGCCAGGCACGGCGTCATGTTATTGACCTTCTGCTCGCGCGTCATTATGGTGAATGCTATTCTTGCGTGCGCAATAATAACTGCGAATTGCAACAATTAGCTCACGAATATGGTGTTGATTTCTATCGGTTTGGACACGTTGATAAACCAACCTATGGCTGCGATAATTCTAGTTATGCGATCGTGCGCGATATGGATAAATGTATCCTTTGCCGTCGTTGCGTTCGCACTTGCATTGATTTACAGGAAGTCGGCGTCTATGAAGCCGTCGAGCGCGGTAATAAAACTCGCATCGGCACTTTTATGGACAATCCTATGGCGCAACTGATTTGCATTAATTGCGGACAATGTATCAATCGTTGTCCGACCGGTGCTTTGCACGCCAACGATCCAAGTGATGCGATCTGGGCCGCAATTGATGATCCGACTAAGCATGTTGTAATTCAGACTGCCCCGGCGCCGCGGTCGGCTATTGGCGAGTGTTTTGGTTTACCGGCTGGCAATCCGCTAACTTTTGAAATGAATACCGCTATGCGATATTGTGGTTTCGATAAAGTTTTCGACACCAACTTTTCGGCCGATTTAACCATTATTGAAGAGGGCACCGAACTTATTTTGAGACTGTATAAGGCTTTGGTAAAGAAAGAACCCGTGTCATTGCCGCTCTTTACCTCCTGTTCGCCCGGCTGGGTAAAATATATCGAACATTTTTACCCGGAAATGTTATCGCACCTGTCGTCGGCCAAGAGCCCCCAACAAATGTTCGGTGCCGTCATTAAAACTTATTATGCTGAGCTTAATAACATTGATCCGGCCGATATTGTTACCGTAGCCTTAATGCCCTGTACGGCTAAGAAATTCGAGTGTAATCGCCCTGAGATGAATTCCTCCGGTTTTAAAGATATTGACTATGGTTTGACGACGCGCGAATTGGCTGGAATGTTCCAGGAAGCTGGAATAGATTTACCGAATATGCCTAAATCCGATTTCGATGAACCGTTCGGCACTCGCACCGGTTCGGGTGTTATTTTCGGGGCAACCGGCGGCGTTATGGAATCCGCTATTCGGACTGTCTATGAATTGATCACCGGCGACCGCATTGACAATCTATTTGAACATGCTCGCGTAATGCCCGTGCGCGGCTTTGAAGGCGTGCGCTACGCCGAGTTACCAATAACCAAAGTCGGTCCGGTTCCGGATTTGCTAAAGCATTTAATTCCTAATTGGGATTGGCTAAAAGGTGCTACTCTGAAAGTGGCGGTAGCGCATGGCACAGCCAATGCTAAGAAAGTGCTGGAAAATATTAAATCCGGCGGCAAATTGAGTGAATGCCATTTTATTGAATTTATGGCTTGCCCAGGTGGTTGTCTGGGTGGCGGTGGAATGCCGATTCCAACTAATGAAGAAATTCGTGCTGCAAGAGCGCGAGCTATTTATGCTGAGGACGAAGCCAGCGAAGTTCGCAAATCCTATGAAAATCCAGCCATTATCAGACTTTATCAGGAATTCCTGGTAGATGGTCCCTGTGGTCATAAAAGTCACAAACTCTTGCATACTAGCTATATGCCGCGTGGCAAAAAATTAGTGTAACAATCATCCTCCTCTCTATCTCTAAAAAGGGCAACTTCTTAATAGTTTGCCCTTTTTTAATAATCGAGGTCGTAGTAATTTTGCAATCGAAAAATTGATAAAAGAATTCATTTTATAGAGGATAAAATGCCAGATAGATTTATTTACTTAGATCACAATGCTACGACTCCATTGCACCCGGAAGTCAAAATAACTATCAACGAAATGCTGGATATTTACGGAAATCCCTCCAGTCTCCACACTGTCGGCCGAATAGCTCGACACAAAATCGAACAGGCTCGCGAAATTGTCGCAAATTTCATCGGCGCCGCACCGGACGAAATCATTTTCGTCGGCAGTGGCAGCGAAGCCAACAATACCGTTCTTAATAGTCTCTCCTGCCCTTCTCAGGTTTGCCGTTTGGAACGCAATCTCCGCGATGAAATAATCACCACAGCTATCGAACATCCCTGTGTTCTGGAAACTTCCAAATGTCTGCGAGAACGCGGCACAACTGTCAATTATTTACCCGTTGACGCCACCGGAAAAGTTAAACTCGAGGTGCTTAAAGAACTACTGACGGAAAAAACGGCTCTGGTTTCGGTTATGTATGCCAACAATGAAATCGGCACCATTCAAGATATAAAAACCATTATCGAAATGACTCATTCTCAAGGCGCTTTTTTCCATACCGATGCCGTTCAAGCCGTCGGAAAAATTCCCGTCGATATCAAAGATCTGGACGTTGATTTTCTGACATTTTCCGCCCACAAAATCTATGGCCCGAAAGGGGTTGGCGCGCTTTATGTCAAACGCGGCACTCCCTTCTGCCCCTTAATTCGCGGCGGTCATCAAGAACGCGGCCGACGCGCCGGCACTGAAAATACGATCGGCATTGTAGCTTTTGCCAAGGCCATTGAAATGCGCAAGTTAGAGATGTCCGACGAAGCCGAACGCTTGCGCCGGTTTAAAAAAATGTTAATTGACGGAATCAAATATAATATTCCCGACGTGCAATTCAATGGTCATCCTACCGATGCTTTACCCGGGACGTTGAATGTCTCCTTCGCCGGAGCCGAAGGTGAATCAATTTTACTCTACTTAGACCTGGAAGGAATTGGAGTTTCAACCGGCTCAGCCTGCGCTTCCGGTTCTCTCGATCCTTCCCATGTAATTCTGGCAACAGGCGTTGGCGCCGAGTTAGCCCACGGTTCAATTCGCATTAGTATGGGACGTGAAAATACCAGCAATGACATTTATTATACTGTTTCGGCTCTGGAGCGCGTGGTGAAAAAGGTGCGCGATATGTCAACGACTTATCAAAGGAAATCGGTATGAGTGATCAATCCGGCTGGCTATATTCAGAAATTGTCAAAGAACATTTTATGAATCCTCGTAATATTTTATGGGATAATGAGGATTTTGCCGCTGATGGAGTCGGCATTACCGGCAATATCAAATGCGGCGACGAGATGCAGTTTCTCATTCAAGTTGACAAACAAAAAGGTATAATAACAGACTGTCGTTGGCGAACTTACGGTTGTGCCAGTGCCATCGCCAGTACTTCCGTTCTTTCGGAAATGGTCAAAGGGATGAAACTCGAAGATGCCTATCGCCTAACTCCCAAAGATGTTGTCAAAAATCTCGGCAGTTTGCCAGAACATAAAATCCATTGCTCTGTGTTGGGTGACAAAGCCTTGCGTGCCGCTATTGACGATTATTATCGGCGTAACGGAATGTTTGATAAAATCAAACACGAAGAAGCCCGCGTTATCTGCCAATGTATGAACGTCACCGACCATGAAATCGAAGAAGCCGTTTTAGAGGGCGCTCGCACTTATCTGGAATTGCAGGAACGCACTAAACTTGGCACAGTTTGCGGACAGTGTCAGGAAGAAGCTACCGCATTACTTAAAAAATATATCGAAAAACACTTCGGCGACAACCGGAAATAATCCGAATACATTAATCATCACAACCAAAACTGAGAAGTGCTAATAAGTGCTTTTAAGTTCTATTAAAAACATTTTTAATACAAGGTATTTTTAAGCATGGTTGCATGGTTACGTGGTTGTAAGAAAGTGCCGATAAGTTCGATTAAGTTCTATTAAGACTTTTATCATCATTTTAATTTCTTATAAGCACTTAATAGCACTTAAACGAACTTAATTTCTTAGAGCTCTTTGCGGTCTGATATTTTAGTTTTTTTTCTAAGGTTTTAGGTTAATTCATTGGTCAAAGGATTCATTTAAGCTTATAGCTTCGTAAACCCCAACTGACTTCGCGCATTGTGACTTTGATAATTCCCCAAAATGGAACGGCGAATAGCATCCCGAATACCCCGGCAATATTGCCGCCAATTACAACCGCAATTACGACAGTGATCGGATGCATATTAACGCTCTTGGATACTACCATCGGCGATACCAGATTATTATCAATAAGTTGCACGAGGATAAATACCACGATAATCCAGAAAATTATATAGCCAACATTAGCTGGATTATTCAGAACGGTCAATATAATAGCAGGAACAGCACCGACATACGGCCCGAGATAAGGAATAAGATTAGCGACTCCGGCGATCATTCCAATAATAACGAAATATGGTACCGGATTATCAAATACTAAATTGATAATGAACAAACCGATTACCGATAGTAAACCGACGATTAAAGCGTCTATCGCTTGCCCCTGAATGTACTTCGTAACTTGAGAATCAACTTTTTGTAAGACATTTAGAAACAATTCAAAATAGCGATTGGGTACCTGGGCAATTAGCGCTCGCTTGAATAACCGTTTGTCCTTAATCATAAAAAATGTGATGATCGGAACGATTCCCACAAAGGCCACATACGACCCAGCATTTTTCAGAAAACCAGCAACCTTCACGAGTAATTGGCTTCCAATTTGTTCCGCTTTGGTTATCAGATCACGTGCCAGATCAGGATTATTGAATTTTTCCTGAAAAAATTGTTCGAGTTGAATGGTCAAGTTTTTAATCAAATCGCTTTGTAAAGTAGCCGAGATGGATTCCACCGCCTTGATCAAGGCTGGAATAATCCCAGCAATTAAAGCAATTATCCCACCAAGAATAATAGCCATTATGGTAAGAATTGCCAGGGTGCGATTAAATCCTATACTTTCAAGATAATCTACTAATGGATTGAGAATCACCGATATAAGCCAGGCAATTACCAACATTAATAATACCATTTTGATGTAAGGAAAAATTAAAAATAGAAATGCCATTCCCAGTATAATCAGAAAAATTCGCCAGATGGTTTTACTTGCCTGACTAACTGGGGAAACTGAAACTTTATTCATTGCGCTGTGCCTTCATTTCACGTTGCAGATTAGTCAATTGTTCGTTGGTTTTTCGTAAACGTTCACCGACCACTCGGGATAATGCCCAGAGGATTTTGATTCCCATCCGGGGTTTGCGGTAAACCAAATCCATTAAATCCGGTCGGAAAAAACCAATTATATCAGAATCAACCATAGCGATCGCCGAGGCCGAACGCGGTTCTTCATCGAGTAAAGCCAGATCGCCGAAAAAGGCGCCTTTACCGAGTTCCGCTAATTTCGCTATTTCTCCATTTTCTGGCTCTTCGACAATTTCCACCGCTCCATTCACAATAATATACATTCCGAGTCCCGGATCGCCCATTCGGAAAATTGGCTCGCCTTTTTTATACTTACGATGGTAAACGATTTTCTCAAGCTCACTCAATTCCTTGGAATCTAGATCCGAAAAGATTGGAACATTAGAAAGAATCTGCATTATATCACTCAGTTCCGACTTTTTCTTAAAGGAAATATTTTCCCATAATGGATTGTTCATTTTAATCATTCCTTTCTCTTCGTTTTTCAATAATATGGTGATAATATACAAATAAATTATTCATTCAAACAATCCTAACAAGTGCCTTGCTATTCAACTCGACAATACTTATTTTAAGCCGTTTATTATGAGTAGGATGCTATTATTTAGAAAATACCTGATAATCATAGCTTTATTGTTTTTTTGCCCGGTTCTGGCTCATTTGCAAGAAAAAGACCTCGACCAAAGTATCGAATATCAATCAGAACAATTGCAAAAAATCCGCAAGGAAATCCACAATCATAAAAACGATCTAAAAAAGGCTGAATCTAAGGAAAAATCAATTTTAACTCAAATTGATGAAACCGAACGCAGTATCAGTTTAACCGAAAAACTCATTGCCCAGCTTAATCGCGAACAAATTCAGAAAGAGCGCGAAATTGCTCAAATAGAACGTTCGATCCAGCAATTAGAAACCGATTTGAATACTCTTAAAAACAATTTTGCCAAACGTTTGGTTTATCTTTACAAGAACGGCAAATACAACGATCTGGAATTAATCCTAACGGCTAAATCTATCAATCAGGCTTTTTACCGCTATAAATATCTGCGTATTCTGGCTGACATTGACCGCAATACCTGTAATATTATTCGGAAAAACATCAGTTCTATTAATCAGCAAAAACAACAGTTAAATCAAGAATTAAGAAATAAAGATAAAATCATCAATGAAAAAAAAGACCTGATGGCTAACCTTCAACAGCAAAAGCGCCGCCATAATGTTCAGCTAGCGAAAGCGCGCCAGGACAAATCAAATATCGCCGCCCAAATTAAAGAAAAAGAAAAAAATGCCGCCGAAATATCCAACTTAATTGCTAATCTTGAAAAGGAACGCGAAAAACGTAATAAAGAACTCGAACGCCAGCGCGCTCTATCAGGCGTTTCGGAACCAAATCCATTTCTCGCTAATCAGGGCGAACTCATCTGGCCAGCTAAAGGCGAAATCGTCTCGCGCTTTGGCATTCAACAGCACCCTACTCTCAAAACAATTACCGACAATCCCGGCATTGACATAAAAGTCAAACTCGGAACACCAGTTGTTTCCATCTTAGATGGTGTTATAACAACTATTACCTATATTCGCGGCTTCGGCAATACCATCATTATTGATCACGGCTCCGGTTTTTATTCCGTTTATTCCCATGTCGAAAATATTCGCGTTGCCGAAAACGATTATGTTACAGCTAATTCGGTTATTGCCGATGTTGGCCAGTCCGGTTCGCTGAGTGGTCCATTATTGCATTTCGAAATCTGGCGTAACAAAACCAAGCTCAATCCCGAGGAATGGCTAAATAAAAGATGACTCTATTCCCCCTCATAAACCAGACTGAAAACCGCCGTCTCCTAAACAATATCATCGCCAATGGCCGAATAGCTAATACCTATTTATTTTATGGCCCGGAAGGTAGCGGCTCGGAAGGCTTCGCCCTTGAATTTGCCGCAATGCTGAACTGCACCTCGAAAAGCGAGCGCCCGTGCGGTATCTGTCAGTCTTGTAAACAGATGAAAACTCTCGAACATCCTAACCTAAGTTTGGTTTTTCCTATTCCGGGGTCAAATGACTCCAAATCAGGCGATTCGCCTTTCAAGAAGTTCAAAGAACAAGAGATGGAAGAAATCCAGCAAATTATTCAGAATAAAAGTCGTAATCCTTACGATAAAATTATGATTAAAAATGCGCTTCACATTCCCATCAATTTTATCCGTGAAATTAAACGCAATATCTATCTTGCTCCCCAGAGTAGCGGCCAAAAAGTCGTGGTCATTTTTGATGCGCATTTATTGACCGATGAAGCCGCCAACGCTTTCCTGAAAATCCTCGAAGAACCACCGGATAAATCAACTTTTATCCTCTCCACCGCTTATCCCGATCAGCTCCTACCGACCGTTCAATCCCGCTGTCAATGGCTATACTTTCCGCCTTTGCCGGAAAAAGAGCTACAAGAATTTCTCCTCGAAAAGGGCTACCCATCGGAAAATATTCGATTAGCAGTCCGTCTATCAGGCGGCAATGTTACCCGGCTTACGCAACTGATCGAACGCGATTTGCAAGACATCAAAGAACTGACTCTGGCAATTTTTCTAGATATTGCCGTCTGGAAAGTTTCCAATTTATATAATCATATTCAAAAAATGGTGGCTATCAATCGTCAGAATCCGGAAAAATTCGCCCAACTGATGCAATCCCTGATTTTCTGGATTCGCGATGCCGAATTAATTCGCAACGGCCAGCCGATGGATACCATTATCCATTTAGATTATGCCGATAGACTAACTAATTTTGTTCAAAAGTTTCCGGATTTCGATGCACAAAATATGAAGACCTCCGTCGAAAATTGTATTGATTTCATTAATAGGAATGTCTATATTAATCTCGCTTTGACCGAGATGTTCTTTAAACTAAAAAAGCAACTTAATAACCCTCAAAAGTAATGAATAATAACCCTAATAAACTCATCAAAATAAAATTCAAAGGCAATAATTGTCAATTATGCCAGAATCCACTCGATTTCCCGGTTCAGCCAAATGACCAAATGGTCGTCTCCGCCGATCGTGGCGAAGAACTCGGCTGTGCTTTATCAGCAGTTACACCGAATAATTTACCGGCAGAACCAGGCGAAGTGCCTTCTATCCTGCGCAAAGCCACTCCACAAGATTTGTCACAAAATAGTGAAAATCGCCTACATGAAAGAACAGCTTTTGATTTCTGCACTGCTAAAATCACTGAACTCAATCTGCCAATGAAATTAATTGACGTTGACATACGTCTTGATCGTCGGAAAATTGTGTTCTATTTCACAGCCGACGAACGAATTGATTTCCGTGAACTGGTTAAATACTTAGCGTCTGAATTCAAAACCCGTATCGAAATGCGCCAGGTTAGCAGTCGCGAAGAAATGAAACGTACCGACGGAATTGGACTCTGTGGTTTGCGATTATGCTGTGCCAGTTTCATTGACGATTTCGATCCAATCAGCACTCAATTCGCCAAGGAACAAAATTTGCCGATGAATCCCGCCAAAATTTCCGGCTGTTGCAACAAATTGAAGTGTTGTTATCGCTATGAACATGAATTATATGAAGAAGTCTTAAAAAATTATCCCGCGTATGGCAGCAAGGTCAAGGTCGCCGATAAAACCGGCGTCCTCGAAAAAATAGATATTTTCGCTCAAACTCTCACGATTCGCTACGACGACAATACCGCCGAAGATTTTCCGCTAACCGATTTCAATCAAAAAATCACTACTATCCAATAAATTTTACCAAACTATGAATAATCCCAAACATTTCTTTGTTACAACTCCTATCTATTATGTTAATGACAAGCCGCATATCGGTCACGCTTACACGACCATTCTGGCTGATGTATTAGCCCGTTTTCAGCGGGGTAACGGTGTTGAAACTTTTTTCTTAACCGGAGTGGACGAACACGGCCAGAAAGTTCAACAAGCCGCCGCCGCGGCTGGAATTTCTCCGCAGGAACATTGTGACCGAATGGTGGTCTATTTCCGCGACGCTTGGGAAAAATTAGAAATCAAATACGACTTTTTCATTCGCACTACCGACCAATTTCATATTAAAGCTGTTCAGCAGGTTCTGCAAGATTTATTCAATAAAGGTGAAATTTACCTACACGAATACGGCGGCTATTACTGCGTCGGATGTGAACGCTTCTATACTCCTAAAGAATTGATTAACGGACAATGTCCTCAGCACTTGAAAGCGCCGGATTTTATTAAGGAAAAGAATTATTTCTTCCGGATGAGTAAATACCAAGACTGGCTAATTGGTTACATCCAAGACCATCCGGATTTTATTCGACCGGAAAGTCGCAAAAACGAAGTGCTGGGCTTTTTGAAAAATCCACTGGGCGATTTGTGCATTTCTCGCCCCAAATCCCGCCTGAACTGGGGCATTGAACTGCCTTTCGATCCGGATTATGTCACCTACGTCTGGTTCGATGCTTTACTGAATTATATTACGGCGATTGGCTATCCGAATGATCAGGAACGTTTCGCAAAATGGTGGCCGGCTGATTTGCACTTGATTGGCAAGGACATCGTCACAACTCATTGCGTTTATTGGCCGACTATCTTGAAAGCGCTGGATTTACCGATGCCGAAAACAATTTTCGCTCACGGCTGGTGGATGATTGATGAAACCAAAATGTCTAAATCGCTCAAAAATATCGTCGAGCCGCTCGATCTGGTTGACACCTATGGGGTTGACCCGGTGCGCTATTTTCTGATGCGCGATATGGTACTCGGGCAGGACGCCAATTTCAGCGAAGAAATCTTCATCAAACGCTACAATTCCGAACTGGCTAATGACTTCGGCAATCTAGTCAGTCGCGTGACTACGTTGATAAATAAAAATTTTGCGCAAATTCCGGCGCCCGGGCAATCAAGTAACGCCGAAAGCGAAATCCAAAAAACTGCCGAGAAGTTGCCTGCCGTTACCCATAAACTCACCACTGAGTTGAAAATAACCGATGCTTTAGATGAAATCATCAATTACATTCGATCTATAAACAAATATCTGGAAGTGCGTCAGCCCTGGCACCTCATCAAAAGCGATAAAATTGCCGCCGGAACCGTGCTCTATACTGCACTGGAAGGCTTGCGTCTCGCCGCAATGCTACTCGAACCAATTATGCCGCAAAAAATGGCGGAATTACTGAACGCTCTGCCGGTTGATGAAAATCAATCGCCTTACGAATGGGGACGAATCAAAATCGGTGCGACTCTCGGCGAGATTCCAATTCTTTTCCCCCGCATTGATAAAAATACCAAACCGGCGATCGAATCGCCTTCTGCCCCACCTCAACCGGCTGAACCATTAATCACGATTGATGATTTTGCCAAAATTAAACTCACCACCGCTAAGGTTCTAACCGCCGAAAAAGTTCCGGATGCCACGAAATTACTGAAATTGACAATTGATATCGGTACGGAAAAACGTCAAATCGTCGCGGGAATTGCCGAGTATTATTCGCCGGAACAAATTGTCGGGAAAACGATCGTTGTCGTCACTAATCTCCAACCGGCAACGATTCGCGGGATAAAAAGCGAAGGTATGTTATTAGCCGCCAAAAAAGACGGCAAACTGACTTTGCTAAGCAGTCTCGAACCGATCGAACCGGGCGCCAAAATCAGCTGATTTAATGTTCGTTGATACTCACGCGCATCTAACCTACCCCGATCTAATTGTTAAACTCGATGAAATTATCGAACGTGCTCGCGACGCCGGAGTCACGCGCATTATCAATATTGCTACCGACCTGGCTTCCTCTGAAATTGTCATCGAATCGGCTATTAAATACGACGGAGTTTTTGCCGCAGTCGGCATTCATCCGCAAGATTCGGCCAATTTACCGGCTGACTGGCAAAAAACTCTGAGAAACTTTCTCAGTCAAAAAAAGGTGGTAGCCGTTGGCGAAATCGGGCTCGATTATTATCGCGAATATTCTCCGAAATCAACTCAACAAGAGATTTTTCGGACTCAGGTTTTAATCGCTCGTGAATTAGGTTTGCCAATGGTTCTGCACGATCGCCAGGCTCATGACGATTTGAAACGGATTCTACTGGAAATCGGTTACTACCGTGGCGTTTTACATTGCTTCTCCGGAAATGCGGCTTTCGCTCGAGAAATGACCGACCTCGGGTTTTACATTTCTTTCACTGGCAATGCCACTTACGGTAATAAAAAGACCGAAGTCGCCGTGCAGGCAGTCCCTCTCGATAAACTAATGCTGGAAACTGATGCGCCGTTTCTGGCGCCAGCAGGCAAACGCGGTGAAATCAACGAACCGGCTAATATTCCCCTGATCGCCGCAAAAATTACCGAATTGAAAAATATACCACTAGCTGAAATTGCCGCCACTACTACTCGAAACGCAGTGAAATTCTTCAATTTACTTTGATGGATCACTATCCTAAAAAAAGACTTGGGCAAAATTTTCTGATTGATCCCAATATTCTACGCAAGATTGTCCGCGTCATCGAACCTCAAAAAGATGACCTTATCGTCGAAATCGGTCCCGGCAAAGGCGCATTGACCAGACTTTTATTAGAATCAGGCGCTGAAATCCACGCTATCGAACTCGATCCGGAATTAGTCAATTATTTAAAACAAGAATTAGCGCAATATGATAACTTTCACCTCTATTACGCCGACGCCGTGAAGTTCGACTTTAGTGATCTTCTCAACCGCAGTCGAAAAATAAAAATTGTCGGCAATATTCCTTATAATATCACCAGCCCGTTGCTTTTCCGACTTTTCGAGATGGTTGATGGTCTCGACCGAATCGTTTTATTAGTTCAAAAAGAAATTGCCCTCCGACTATGCGCCCAACCGGCAACCAAAGAATACGGAATTCTATCTGTTATGACTAACTTCTACTGCCGACCGAAAATTGAATTCAATGTTTCACCGCAGGTCTTCCGCCCCATTCCGCGCGTTACTTCCAGCGTGGTAAAGTTTGTTCCCCAAGAAAATAATTATAGCCCGGAATTCCGCCGCCGGTTCAATGATCTAGTTCGCAAAGCCTTCAACCGCCGACGAAAAATTTTACGTAATTCGCTCGATTTACCGGCTTCGGCTGATATTTCCGCCTGCCCGATTG
Source organism: Fidelibacterota bacterium (assembly GCA_035448825.1). Classification (GTDB taxonomy): domain Bacteria; phylum Fidelibacterota; class UBA2242; order UBA2242; family UBA2242; genus JAGNGI01. Next base: position 281,104 of record DAOTJS010000001.1, on the reverse strand, counting down.
ACTTATCCCGGCGCGCCGAAACGTTGAACGAGGCGGAATTCATCGAATTAACGAACTGGTACTATACGCATTTTTTCTTGGATAAAAAGTGAATTTGGGATAATTTCTGAACGCTTTTTAATAAACGAGGGCCCCTAGCTCAACGGTTAGAGCACCGGACTCATAATCCGTCGGTTCGGGGTTCAAATCCCCGGGGGCCCACAAAAAGTATTTTTGACTTCAATTGTACAAATTTCTCTTCGAATAAAAACTCAGGAACTCCAAATTTTCGGATCTATTAATTGGAAGCTCCGATCTGGTAAAGAAGCATTGGTTAAATCATTATAAACAATAAAAGCCCGAGATATACTAAGGTTTTTAAGTTTACATTTGTACTGATATTAAGACTGGTTTATTAGAGTTACTTAATTCTTCTACAAATAGGGAAGAAAGAATTCAATGATTTCCAGAAAACTCAAATTCTGGGTTAATGGAATATTTTAGCTGCTAATTGTTCAAAATTTCGCAGATAATTTTAGGTTTTAATTACGGATTAAAACCTCAATATATCTGGAGAGATTCCTTTAATTTTAAGTTAAATTTCTCTTTAAAATTAGTCATGTCGGAAGTACAAAGATCAGGACGTAAAAAGATATGGCAAATTAGTCATTAGACTCCGTCTGGCAGAACGTAAACGTTTATGAGTATAATACCATTTCCCATCCTGACCAAATGTCCTTTCTTTTAAAAATTCCTCCCATTTCATCAACCACTCGTTAAAACGTTGTTCAAATTCTATTCCTTGGATTTTGCATAAATCACGACTTAATTCTCGTAATTTTTGCCCTGCCTCCAAACGTGGATTCATTGTTAAATACCGCCTAAGAATCATCAGTTGATGAAACTGACACATTTGAACCGGGATATCTTGAAATACCTCCTTTATACCTTTTCGGCCATCAACAACAGCAGCTAAGAGGGTAAATCCCTGGACTTCAATAGTGTTTCTTATGTACCGGTAAACAGATGCCGTCTCTGTTTCTGTAAAAGCATAACCAATAGTCTTTTTTAAAGCCGGGGCATAAAATAGGCAGAGACCTTCATGTCTATTGAAAAAGGTCGTATCGGCTTCTATGACTACCGAACAAGGTTCAATCTTAGTTGCCCTAATCTCAATCCCTGAGATTTGCTTACGAACCCATTTAGAACTACGATTGTATCAAATAGATATCGAAGATATTGTCTGTCGTTCTCACACATAATTATGCCATACCTTTAGAGCTTGTTTATCTTTCTTCGATTTATGCCGCTGGAAATATTTACGGCAATCAAAGCAATAATATCGATGCTTCCCGTTGCTATTTTTCCCACATTTTTTGGTTCTTTGATAGCCACAAAACGGACATTTTTTTTGACATAATTTTTTCTCTTAATAATATTTTCTCCCTATTTATCTGAATATCAAATATTCTAAAAGTTTTTAGCAGCTAAAATGTTCCATTAACCCTTTTTTAACATTCACGTTATAGCGGAGTGATTATACTTCTAAATAGTCCAGTGGGCTCTTAATCTTCTTAATATTGTAATTGCTTACATGGGTATAGATTTGTGTCGTAGAAAGATGTTTGTGTCCGAGCAATTCCTGAACATAACGAATATCGGTGCCCCGATCTAGAAGATGCGTCGCAAAACTATGCCGTAGAGTATGAACAGTAACTTTCTTATCAATGCCAGTCTTTTTTACCGCCCTTCTAAACACTGCTTGAATACTACGAGCAGAGTACTTTCTACCACCTGATCCCTCGAATAGAAACTCTTTTGGATGATAAACGTGACAATATTGTCTTAGTATTGCTAAGAGCCGTTCCGATAGAATCACCTGTCGGTCTTGGCGACCTTTTGCCTGCGAAATCCGGACTAACATCCGGTCGGAATCAATGTCACTGACCTTAAGATTAATCGCTTCTGAAACCCGCAAACCACAGGCATAGATCGTCATTAAAATTGCTTTATGTTTAAGATTAGTAACACTCCTGAAAATTTTCTGTAATTCGCTAGCGGATAATACCTCCGGTAAAGGATAACCCTTGTGGATTTTCAAATCAAAATCAAAGTCAATCGGTCGCTTAATGACATTTCCATATAAAAAATGAAGCACTGCCAGAGCATGTTTCATTGACGAATAGGAAAATTGACAATCTGTTTTCAGATAATAAAGATAATCCTTCAAAAAATTGCAATCTATTTGTGAGGGCTGATTCTGATCAATATAATTCAGAAATTTTATCAGACTGCTTAAGTAGGTGCGCTGAGTCCGCGGACTGTAGTTACGAATACCTAATTCTCTTTTAAACTTTTCGATCACTTCGCCTCTTTTCATACCAATTACCTCCTTATTTTCAGTTAATGCGTATATAATTTGGACATTTAAACTATTATACGCAATATTATTGCGTGAAAAATAAGTTAGCGGTAAGATTTTATAAGTAAGGAAATATTAAAAAATAAATGTCAGAATAAAATTATGATAAAATTATTCTAAAGGAGGAATTAAAATGGCAAGAAAAAATCGTATTTTTATAAGTTTTGCAATTGAAGACAAGACCTTGAGGGATTTTTTGGTTGGCCAAGCTAGAAATGAAAAGTCTCCCTTCGAGTTTATCGACATGTCCGTCAAGCAACCTTGGGATTCATCCTGGAAGACTAATTGTCGTACAAAGATAAAAGGTTGTGATGGTATGTTGATTATTGTAACGAAGAATACGAAAAAGGCCGAAGGTCAACTTTGGGAGATAAAATGCGCACAAGAGGAGGAAATACCACGCCGTGGTATCTGGGGTTACAGCGATGATAAGCCTACCACACTGCCCACTGAATTGGACGGAGTGAGAATAGTCAATTGGACGTGGGAAAATATCAAGAACTGGTTGGATACATTATAGAAGGCTTTCATATAAATGAAACTGTTTGTAATTCATAGATTCAGCGACAGAAAGAAGGTTAAGACACTTTTTAAAAAAATCGGCCAGGAAATAGCTGCAAAGTTTGACCTAATTCTCCTTGACAGTGCTGAATGTGAGGAGTGGAAAGATCATGCAATTAAAGCAATTTCGCAAGCTGAAGCAATCATAGTTTTTGATCGAGATTCTTGTGAAAAATCTGAAAATGCAGTTTGGGAAATCAAGAAAGCCGAAGAAAGCGGTTTACCAATTCTGGAAATCGATCCCAACGATTCCCATGGTAAGATATGTTCTATATTAAAGTCGCTTTACGATCTCGAAAAGGAATTTGAAGAGTGCTTCAAAAGAAAAGATGGAGCAACCACTCTCGAGTTATACAAGTTGATGATCAATTCATCGGAAAGCCTCATTCAGAGAAGACAAAAGACTAATGAGTTTTTTATAACAGCAATAGGGAGTCTTCTCGCTATTGCTGGGCTGATGGTTAGGGCCGGAGCCCTACATTCTGGCACAATATGGTTACTTTGCGGATTTGCAGCAGTTGGTTTACTACTTTGCAATTCTTGGAGGAATCTTATAGACAATTACGGTAAGCTGAATAAAGCTAAATTTGATGTAATACTACGTTTGGAGCGAGAGCTTGATGCACAAATATACGCTGCTGAGTGGATTTCACTTGGTAAGGGGTTACGTCCTAGTAAATACAGGTCTTTTACTTCAACGGAAAAAAATGTTCCACTTTATTTCGGTTTGCTTATAATAGTCCTAACACTTATTGCTGTGGCATCGCATATATTGAAAATATTTGGCTAAAAAAGTTTAAATTAGTAACGTAAATCCACTACATACCAGTACCAATTAATTATGTGTGATACTATTAAACAAAATTAAATAATATAAAACCCTACCGCTAACAGCGGCTATACGCCATTAAAACGGCGCATAGCCGCAAAACGTTATGCGCCATCGACATAAGGAGGAATTAAAATGCCCGTAGATGAAGTAGTAGAAAAATACCTTCAATTGATAAACACAGAGCATTTTGCAAAATATGAAAAGGATTTCGCATACAAAGTTCAAGTAGGTTTAAACGAAGGATACAACCGAGAATTTTATGAACCTGCTATGGTTTCAGTAATAGAAGGAATTGTAAATGAGTTAAATGGTTTATCAATATCAGCCAATAGATTTAAGATTTCTACCAAAAGTATTTTTATTCATGGGAATAAATCCCAAGTAGAATTTGAATATTATGGGAAAAGAGTACAAAGAGAGTTAGGAGATCTCGTTTTCATACTATCTGTCATTTATAACGGAAGAAAATATTTTGAAAAGTTTACGATTTCACAGTTTAAAAAAGATGACGATAGCTTAAGATGGAATATTAGCAACAAAGAGCAACTCTATTTACTTTCCCGTTTCCCATCATTTCGGGGGATAAGAGGCTCTATAATTCCTATGAGGGAGTTCAATCTACCTAATTACTCTGGATGTTTAGGCTCTTTTAATTTGCTTTTCAGTCCGGGAGATTTTATTTTTGTAAGTGCAACACAATTAGAAAGTTTCGTAGGAAATAGAAAATCCATAAACATAGTCAACGTATCCAAATTGTGGGAACCACCAAGTTCTTATTTCACTTATCCCATACCTTTTGATTTGCCTCCTATTGAAGAATTTTTCTACTTTTGGCGGAAACTATGGAGGCACAGAATGCCCATTCCATTTTTCCCACCTTATTTTATAGGTATTCTTGGTTTTTCTCGTTCAGCCTCTAATATTCATGATTTTGTGGATAAGTATTTAAGAGGCTATATTGGAGAGCTAACTTATTCAGATATCGGGGTTTATAACATTCCTGCTTTTGATTTCATCCGTGAATTATTTTCTGCTATAATGAGGAAAGCCCAAAAAGAGAAAAAAGCTGAATTAATGAATTTCGTAAACGAATTTTTTGGGCATCCCTATGGGGGTAATAAAGGAGGTATGAGAGAAGGTATAGAATTTGATTATGAAGGCGGAGGTATTGGTATTATCTATACTTCAATCAATTTAGGGGAAGGTGAGGAATAATGGCGACGGCGTATAACAGCGTGTTTGCGGTAATGTTACAAGACGCTCACAACGATAGTTTTATGAAAAATTTGATAGTTTTTATAGTTGTTGGATTGCTTCAATATAATGGATTCTCACAGATTGATTATAAAAAGATTCATATTTCTAATGACCTTGAGTTGATTAAACTATCAGAAAATGCTTATGTGCATATTTCATATTCTGATTTGCCTGAATTTGGTCGATTTCCTTCAAACGGATTGATTTTTATAAATAAGGGCGAAGCATTTCTGTTCGATACGCCTATGACAGATTCATTAACAATGGATTTAGTTACTTGGCTTAATGATTCAATGAAATTAAAAATTGTCGGATTTGTACCAAATCATTGGCATAATGACTGTATGGGTGGATTGGGATTTTTACAAAAACAAAAAATAGAATCTTATGCAAATCAAATGACAATTGATATTGCTAAATCCCAAAACTTACCAATTCCTACACATGGATTTAAGGATTCTTTGCAATTGCAGCTTGGCGATAAATTGATTAAATGTTATTACTTTGGGGCAGCTCATTCTTTGGATAATATCGTCGTTTGGATTCCTTCAGAGCAGATTCTGTTTGCTGGTTGTATGATTAAGAGTATAAACTCAAAGGATTTAGGGAATACAGCGGATGGCGATTTAATTGCTTATCCAAAAACGATTGATAAATTGATTACTATATTTCCAACAGCCAAGATTGTAATTCCAGGTCATGGCCAATTTGGTGGATTGGATTTGATAAAGCATACAAGAGATTTATTAACTAAATGATTGATAAATAAAACACTACCGCCAACACAGTGTATACATCATGCAGGTTTCAGAGCAATTTGCATGTTCATCGCCCGCTGGCAAAGACAGTAACGGTGGACAAGGAATCGTCTACGAACTTCCGCACGCTGCATACACTCAACGATAGTAGAAATAGCATCAGAAATTGCTAATTTTTGCTTCTGATAATGTTTAATTACTTGTTCCTACTCCTTTATAGTAATTGTAATATTTTCCTTGCGGGGTATTTTTTACCCAGTTAGGTAATTTATTTTTAGATAAGACATCCAATTCATTAGGGTATAGTAATGAACTGAATAATAAAAATCCTACGACTAATATTCGCCTATTTTTAAGTACATCACTCATATACTAGCTGATAAACGTAGCAACATCTTCAAAAGCATGTTTCGCTAAAGTAAATTTCCTTCCCCGTTTTTGCCTATTCCCTTTCATTTATAAATATTTTAATCATTTATTATTTGATTGTCAATAGAAAATGCAACTTGCGACATTGCAATAAAATCTTATCGTAATTTTAGCAAAGCGCATAAAACAATCAGATAAAGATTGTCTGTGGCAAATAGTTACTTCTCTATCCTCTACGAGGAATAACTTCTATTATGCGGCTTCGTCTTACTACAATACTTCAACCGCTCCGCGGTGGGTGTTAACCTATTAAACATATTGCACCTAAACCAATTTAGTTCCTCCTTTGGAGTGGCGGAAATTGGTTTACATCTGAGGTGATTGTTTATCTAAAAACCATAGATTCCCAACTAGCCCAGAGGGCTTTAAGTTTGGTAGAAAAACTTTCTATAAAATTAGAAGAAATTCTGATAACCTTGCAAACAACATTGCAATAAAACCGTTTTGTAATTTTAGCAAAGCGTATAACGCGGTAGTCAATCATAATCAACTTAAAACCGCCTGCGGTAGATAATACGTCCGATTAGCGCATCATTCCGATTATCAGACGATTAGTCAGAACTGCTTGAAATAGTTTTCAAGTCGTTAATCCATTTTAAAAAGTCATTTTTTAAAATGTTTTAGTCATTTGACAATTTTATCAAACCATTTATACAAATTGTTAAGTCATTTGGAACTTTTGTTAGACGGTAAAATAAGATTGCCAAATCATTTGGCCACTTATTTTAACCGGTAAACAAAGTGGCCAAATCGTTTGGACCTTTTATCAGACGGTCAAAATGTTTGGCCAAATCGTTTGGCCATTTGTTTTTACCAACAAACAAAGTTGTCAAATCATTTAAATGTTTTATCAAGTCATTAAATAGAATTGTTTTGTCATTTGATAATTTTACTAAAACCATTCGGAAAGGGATAGTTTCTTCTTTATCCTCTCCAAGGGATAACTTTTATGCGGTTTCGTCTTACTACAATACTTTAACCGCTACGCAGTGTGGGTCAATCTAACGATTATAGAACTTAAAATAGACTGTAGGTCTTGAAGTATTGTAAAAATTATTTTACTCAAAATTTACTTGCCTTGGATAGGTTAAACTTTCTAAAAAATTTGGAAAAGTTATAATTAATTACATTTTGAAATGTGTATATCTATTGTGTATATTTTGGTGTAATGAAAATAGAATAAAAAGGAAATGATTATGTTAACCAAAGAAAATAATCAGAGCCAAACAGCTCGAATTCAATTAGTCGTACCGCGGGAACTAAAGACTCAAATGGAGCAAGCCGTTCAGGAAGCCAATTTTTCTTCAGTCAATCAAATGATAAGAACAGCCATAGAGGAATTGCTTGATCGCTTATCTGAAGAGCAAATGAAACAGCAATTAATAGAGGGATACCAGGCCAATGCTGAGTTTCTGCGGAAAATGAATGAAGAGTGGGAACATGTCAGTGACGAAGTCTGATCAAGTATTCCCAAAACGTGGTGATGTGTATTTGGTAAATCTAGATCCAACTGTTGGCAGTGAGATTAATAAAACTCGCCCGGCCGTAATTGTCCAAAATGACCAGGGCAATCAACATTCTAGAACCACAATTATTGCACCTGTCTTTAGTATCAAGGAAAGTACGCGAGCAATGCCAATCTTCGTACTTCTAAAGCATGGGGAATCCGGCATGGAGGTTGACAGTTACATAAACTGCGGACAGATTAGAACCGTTGATATTGAGGCACGTTTAGTACGTAAGATTGGTGTACTTTCGCCCACTCGAATGCAAGAAGTTGATCAGGCATTGAAGATTAGCCTGGGCATCAAATAGTTTCTTCTCTATCCTCTGCAAGGAATAAATTTTATTATGTGGTTTCGTCTTAGTACAAAACTTCGACCGCTTCGCGGTGAGTATTAAACTATTAACCATTTGCTCTTCATATTAGCCTGTGAGTATTAGAAAAAAACAATTTTCATCTAAATGAAATGGAGCCAGATTGTTTATGCACCAAAACCAATTTTCATTTTATCACTGGTTTATCAATCAAAATTCGGAGCAGGAAAATGCGCCGAATGACATTGACTTAAGCCATAATTACAATATGTCGGATAAAAATGTCTTTTATGATTTTATATGCCTTTAATACTTTTAGGCTTTTTATTATAATACAGACTCGAGCTCTTCCCAAAACTTATTCTCGTCTTCATTGTCGTAGAATGGCACGCCAGTTAAACGATAGTTCTTATCTTCAAAGTTCAACAACCTGTCCTTAAATTCTTTTTTGATCTCATTTAAAAAATCCAATTTCCAGGATTCAGATTTTTGTAGAAATTTTGCTTTTGGTTCTATAAACAATTGATATGTTAGCAGCATGCCATTTTTTTTGCGTAAAAAGAGGACAAAATCTGGCTCGAAAGCTCTGCCATCAGCAAAATTATAGATGGCGAAATGTCTTTCGTTCCGTAAAAGGTATATTTCCTTATTTTGTTCCTGCAATTTTTGCATCTGCTTATCCAGCATACGGACAAAAGCTTTCTCTTCACTTGTTCCATAAATAGTATTGAAAGCAAACCAATCTTTATTAGAGACAAAATTATCAAAATCAGGATCCTTTCTGGCACGAGGATTATTAGCGTCAAACTTAAGTTTCTTATTTCTAAAGACTATTTTTATCTCATCATGCTTGAAATCGCGAGTGCCTTCGTAATCGGTGATGTTAGCCCGAATTTCTGTCTCGATTTGGCTCAATAAACCTGAAACAGCGGCAAGTTTTTCAGCTTGGTTTTTTTCTATTTCGTAAATATTACCCTGAAAGGTAATTTCCAATCCGCCAAGATAATTTTCCGAATCTATTAGTTCACGAATGGAAGTCAGATTGTAAAAATAGCGCCTGAGATTGGCAAAGGTGAAAAACGGATTACGGGCAATGGCAGATTGAATAATATTACGGTCAATGTCTCGTATTTTAATATCTTGACGTGATTCGTCTTTCGCCACAAAAACATTTTCACCATTCTTCAGGGCATTGGTCACACCACCTTTTCCTGTCGAAATAAAATGATTATAGTTTCTTTTTTTGACACCTAGATCAGCGAAGGAGTGTATGCGATGGTAGTCTTTCGGTTGGCGCTTATTGAACCAGATAATCCCACATTTGTAAAATTGTGTATTTTTAAAAGATTCCTTCAGGTTCAGATCGCGAGTTACTTCGCTCTCGCTCATCATACCTTGCTCGATTAGTGCCTGACGAATTTCTGAGATATACCGTGAATCATTAATGCTGTGATAGTGTAATTCTTCCAAAACACGTAGTTCGTGTTCCAGATCGCCGTCAAATTTACGACGAAAACGGTCATCACTTCCCGGCATAACAAAGGGAAAGTAGCGGGCTCCTCGTCCAATGAGTTGCGCTTCGGATAACGTGGTAGTGCCAATTTTGCCTTTGCCAGAATCACGCGTTTCATAACAACGAACAATATCGAAAAGGTTTAGCACATCCCAACCTTCATTGAGCTTTTGGACGGCGAAAATGGCACGGATACGGTTATTCCTATCTTCCAATGTATTGACGAGAATTTGATAACTCTCTTTTTCTTTTTCATCGTTTACCGATAAACAAAAATCAGGTTGGAATTCTTGCTTTAACCGATTC
>DAOTJS010000001.1:269296-271180 GCA_035448825.1 Fidelibacterota bacterium | reverse complement strand
AAGCTCATCAACTAGTTTATGAAATTCCGCCTGGACTTTTTTGGATTGCTCTATGGTTCGCTGGGCTTTGAATAAGATCACCGGTTTTAAGTTGATGCGATATTTTGCTGCCACCTCCTGCTTGTACTGATTAAGGATGAGCGCTTGCAGGATACGTTCCCGATGGTCAAAATCAGACTGTACAATGACAACATCCTTTGAAAAGCCATCGTTGCGGAACTGCAGCAGGTCGTAGCGAATAATGACTTTATTGCGGTATTTGTCTACCATCGCCAGCGTTGTGTAATCGTGAGTGGCGGTGAATTCCAGAAGCAGATTATTTTCATTCTGCGTAAAGATGCGTTCGACGGTATTTTCCCAGCTTTCGAACAATTCTCCCTCCGATTTCGTCTTGACGTTTATATGATGGGCTTCATCGGCAATCAGAACAATCTCAAAAGTCAGAGAATTCTCTTTTTCGTTGGTCAGATCAGAATGAAGTTTCTGGATCGTGGTAAAGCAGATGTTGATATCATTGGTATTCACTGCTTCAAAGTTTTCAACTGACGAAACATGTATATGACGTTTGTCAATATAAATATCCGGATTAAATAGGTATTTAATGCTGGAAGGATTGAGGAAATTATCTTTAGTTTTTTCAATGATGTTGGTGGAGTTCACAAAGAACAGGAAGTTGCGATAGCCCTTTTCATAGAGGTACAGGATAAGTCCTGCCATGATAAGGGTCTTTCCACTTCCGGTAGCCATATTGAAAAGAAGATGTAGAGGCTTTGTTTTGCCTGGAAAGTCATTCTCATAGCAATGGATAAAACGGGCAAAGGCTTCTATCTGGTAATGACGCAATTCATAGTTAGGGTGCAGATTTTGCGCTACGCTCTCGGGAACTTCTTTTTTGATACTGCCCCAATGGGAAAGTGTATCAAGTTGTTGATAAAGGAATTGTTCGGACATGGAGTTATTCAATTACTTCGCCTCATTTAATGCACGTTCCAACAAATCGCCGACTTTCAACTCACTTGCCCATTGTCGTAAGTAGTTCATATCCAGTTCGCCGGCGCGGGTTTTCAGCACGCCGAGAATATCACGCCACTGATGCACGGAGACTTCACCACCCAGGTGATACCATTCGAGTTTGGAGAGAATCGTATCTTCGGGGCTGGCAAATTTTGCACTGACATCCTTTTCAAATAGGAAGGTTTGTCTTTGAGCGCGGGCAAGTTGAGATTGGAGAAAGGGACGCGGCTGAGGAATGAAGACATCTACTTTGAACATAGTTTCACGGTGAATAATGTTGAAACAGGAATGACGCCGGATGGCTTCAGCGATCATCTCATCGTCTAGATAGAACTCATTCTGTAATGCGGCGACAAACGGCTGGAGATGTTCAAGACGCATTTCCGCAACAATATCCGAATCCTGAGTGGTTCGCACCATGCCGTAGAGCGTGGATGCGAGCGAGCCACCAATCAGGTAAGCGACACCAAGTTTTTCGAAAATATCCGTAACCTTGAGTGTTACTTCGATGGGTTCATTCTGCATAAGTGCTTTCTCCGTAAACTTTTCGCGCTAACTCTTCTCCCAATATTATATCTGCCAATTTACGGTGTAATTCAGCTTCACTGGCTTGTGGATATTGAGAACGCAAGCCTGTCATAGCCAGCATTCGGGCCGAGGCGTTCAACTGTGCCAGCATATTCATTTTGCGGGTAGGGCTTGCCTGCCGCAAGAGTTGAATCTGTAAGGCTTCCATTTTGGGATGCGTATCAGAATAAAGCGCAGTCATACCTGTTGCCCGAAAAACTTCCGGTTCAACACCTTCTCTTCTTCGCTGACTTTGAACTGGGTGTCGTCAATTTCAGATAAATTTACGTATAACTGATTTTT
>DAOTJS010000001.1:0-269286 GCA_035448825.1 Fidelibacterota bacterium | reverse complement strand
GGTTGATGTACCAGTTTAAGAATGAATTTTCTGCCATAGCCTTCCAGATTTCAACAAGTTCTTCACTGGACTTTGCCGCTTGAATATGTTCTATAAAAGCCTCGTTGTATTTCATCAGCTCGCAGTAGATAAAATCGCCGCCACCCTGCCAGTTGACGGATTTGGAAATGCCACCTTGTTCGCCCGCAATGACTTTTTTTAACCGCTCAACAGGAATGTTTTCGATGTAATCCATCTGCTCAATGCCGATATATTGCCTGCCCATTTTGTGCGCAACGGCAGCAGTGGTGCCTGAACCCACAAAGAAATCTAGGATCAGATCTTTTTCCTTCGATCCAAGATGCAAAATCGCTTCTATCAATCTTTCTGGTTTTGGACTGTAAAATACGTTTTCAGGAAAAAGATGTTTCAATTCTTCCTTTGCTTCATGGTTGTGTCCAACTTCCTGATATTTCCAAATGGTTGTTGGGGTTATTCCATCCTCAACATCAATAAGAAAACTTTTTCTTTGTGGGATTTGTTTGCCGTCCACTCCGAACCATATTTCATTGTTTTCATCCATCCTTTTCATTGTTTCGTCGTTAAATCGGCGATACGTTCCAGGTGGTGGTGTCCAAACAACACCATTCCGAAAACTATAAGATTTTCTGTTTGTACCACTTTTTGCATGTAAAGGTGTGGCTTTCCAAACACCTTTTGGATGATTATCTGGGTTTGAATAAGCAGCGTTTGCTTTTTCTGAGCGCGGGAGTCTAATCAATTCCCAGGATCCTTTGTTTTTTGCATGAACAATGATATGGTCATGATTATCTGAAAATAATTTTGCATCATTGGCTCTTGTATATTTCTTTTCCCACACAACATTCGCAACAAAGTTCTCCCTGCCGAACATCTCATCACAGATGACTTTTAAATAATGGGCCTCATTATCGTCAATGTTTATCCAAATTGAACCATCTTGACGCAGTAATTCTCTCGCCACTTCCAGACGATTCTTCATGAATGTCAGCCAAGCCGAATGATTGAAATTGTCGTTATACTTAAAATCATCATTTCCCGTGTTATACGGCGGATCAATATAAATCAACTTCACCTTGCCTCGAAACTGAGTTTTAAGAGTATGGAGCGCCAGCAGATTGTTGCCTTTTATAATCAGGTTTTCACGGATTACGCCGTTTTCATCACGCTTAAAATCAGTAACTTGCTCTTTGCCCTGTGAAGTGTAGCGGGTAAAGTTGGTGAGTACCTTTGGATCGAGCAGGCGGTTTATTTCATCCTGCGCCAGCACTTCATTAAAGAAAATTTCCTTGCGCTTTTCTTCTTCCTTCGTCTGCCCGCCTTCAAGCACACAATCCTTATATGGCCAGGCAAGCGCCACTTCGCCCCGCTCTCGCAGGTATTTACCGCCGATGGTCAACCCGATTTTATTCCGAAAACGTGTGTAGGAATTATCCAGAAAATTCTTTTGCGATATATAATCAATAAAGGTGTTTATGTTGAAAATCCAGTGCCCATCAATTTCTTCAAAGAATTTATCCTTGATTTCTGTATCAGAAAGTAACAGTTTAACCAGGTCGTGGTCAATCTTCCATGCCCGGTCCTGCACAGCAGAAATGATGAGTTCACCTTCATCATCCACCAAACGTGCATCGGTTTTAAGTAGATTGATTAATTTTGTATTGAATGACATAGTTTACTCTCATTAAGGTTAACTTTTGTAAAAATGGGCTTCATTTTCAAGAACTTTCGATAGCTCTTTTCCTTTCACAACTTTCAAACAGCTATCTCCAAAACTTTATCTTTCCCTGATTTTGTAGTTTCTCTTTCATTTGAAGATATTTTAATAATCTATTGTCCGATTGTCAAGAAATAACTTGGTAAATAACATTACAATAAAATCGTTTTGTAATTTTAGCAAAGCGCATAACGCCATCAGATAAAGATTGTCTGTGGCAAATAGTTTCTTCTTCATCCTCTACGAGGAATAACTTCTTTTATGCGGTTTCGTCTTATTACAATACCTTGACCGCAGAGCTGTATCAAAAAAAAGAAATCTTGTCAATCTTGTCTAAAAATACAAATGCTCGATGCTCCGAAACCAATTTAGTCCCTCCTTTGGAGTGGCGGAAATTGGTTTAGCTAGAATTCCGAACATCTTTATAAAATTTTTATTCAAAATTGAGACAAATTTTTTTATCACGGCAGGTTTGTCGAAATGCCTGCTCTCTGATTATATTTGCCACTATGAAAATTAATTCGATTAAAGCCGTTATTTTTGATCTGGACGGTACTCTGGTTGATACTGCCGCTGATATTTTAGCCGCGGTAAATTTCACAATGAAAATTTATGGTTTAAAACCCATCACTTACGAACAGTGTCTGAAATATTTGGGCGATGGAGTCGAAGACCTGGTCAAACGAGCAGTCACAAATTCGCTCAGCGAACCGATTGATCCCGACTATCTGGCTGAAATTGTCGCCCAATACAAAAAATTTTATTCATCTCATTTAACTGATCGCTCCCATCTTTTCCCTGGCGTAAGCGAGACTCTGGCCGAATTGCAGGATTATACTTTAGTAGTAATTTCCAATAAGAGCCACAACTTTTGTCTCCAAATCTTAAAACAATTGGACATCGAGCAATACTTCCAGCTGATAATTGGTGGCGATCTACTCCCTGCCCGTAAACCTGACCCCGGACAATTGCTTTATGTTATGCAAAAGTTTAATCTGACCGCTTCGCAAATTCTAATTGTCGGCGATAGTGAAAACGATATACTGGCCGCTCATTCCATCGGGGCACCGGTCGTAGTCGTCAAATATGGCTATCGGGCTCCAGAATCACTGCAAAAGTATCATCCCGATTATGTAATTGACAATTTTTCTGAATTATTACTAATTCTTAGGTAAGAGAATCAGACATTCAAATAAACCCGCGGGATGCGCGGAGCAACGGCGCAACACAATTCGTAAATCAGCAATCCGGCTTTAGCGGCTACGTGAGTAGCTTGGAGAATACCTGCCGCAGAATTTCCCCAGATTAAAACTTCATCACCAGGTTTAATATCGGCGTCACCGACTTCGACCATCAATTGATCCATCGTGACGGCTCCTACCATTGGGAAAAGCTGACCTTTGATCATCACTTCTCCTCTATTCGTAAAAGAACGTGGTAATCCATCGGCGTAACCGATATTCAGCACGGCAATGCGCGTGGCTTTTTTAGTAAAATAAAGGCGTCCGTAACTGATGCTGGTTTCCCCTGGCACTTCCCTAATCTGGGCAACTCGAGTTTTCAAAGACATTACCTGGCGGAGCGGAATAGATTCGCTGGTCTCTAACGAAGGATAATGACCATAAAGCGTAATGCCAGGGCGCACCATATCAAAATAAGTTTCCGGCAAATCAAGAATGGCGCCGCTATTGGCAGCATGAATCAGCGGTGAAGTTATGCCAGCCTGACGCAGTTGCTTTACAATTTGATTAAAGCGAGCTAATTGTTCATAGGCGAAGGTTTTATCACGGCTATCGGCAGTTGCAAAATGGGTACAAATACCTTCGATATCAATATTTTTCAATTTGCGAGAATTATTGATCAGATCAAAAGCCCGATCAGCCGGCAATCCGACTCGTCCCATTCCGGTATCAATTTTGACGTGTACTTTAGCGACTTTCTGCAAAGCGCCCGCCAGGCGGTCATAGGTTGCAAAATCTTCCGCACGAGTAACGGTTATTCGTATATCATGAGCAATTGCAAAAGATACCTCTTCATCATAGAGCGTTCCGAAAATCAGAATTTTTCCACCAATACCCGATTGGAGAAGTTCCATCGCTTCACAGAGACGCGCTACCGCAAAGTACTCCACACCTTGATCACGCAGACATTGGGCGATTGGAACTGCGCCATGGCCATAGGCATTGGCTTTGACGACGGCCATAATTTGAGCAGGTGCGACTTTTTGTTTTATGTTTTGATAGTTATAGCGAAGATTATTGAGATCTACTTCTGCGATGGTCGTATTTTGCGGGAAATGCATATTCTATCCAATCTTATTTTTTATCAGAACAATTTTCACTAGCCTAAAATTTATCCAAATATTATTTTTAAATACTTTTTCAATTCATCGAACGAAGAAAATATTTTAGTCGTACAACCGATAATCCAGCCACTGATTGCGGCAATCGGGAATTCGGATACTAAATACACTGGTATATTATGGTAAAAAGCATACGTTGCTTCGCCATAGGTGCCTCCGCCCTTCACGGCGTATTTGTCCCAATTGACGATAACATAATCAATTTCATTTGTCAGTGCGTTCAAATCACCCCGAATTAATTTCCGGACTAATTGCTGGAAACGCAAAGGGTCAGTGTCCTTATATCCACGGAAACTACGTGACTCGTCAGGCGTCAGATATTTATGTTCTTCAACCAAGGGATTGTAACAGGTATGGCCGAATTCTTGTTGTAAAAACTTTTCCATCTCTGCTCGCCAAACCTGCCCGTAGTCGGGAGCATATTCGATCGCACCGGCCAAATAGGCTTTCATTTTTGCAGTTTCCTTCTGAAAAAGAAAACCCCGCCAATAAAAAGCAAAATATTTAGTACAAATAAATATAATATAATTAAGAGCTCAAATGGTTGATGTAATAAAATAAACCGGCCACCTTCGATAAACGCTGTGGACGGCAAAGCCGCTATCAATTGACCTAAAAATCCGGGCTGGAGATGGGTAGGAACAATCATCCCGGACATTAAAAAAAGAGGTACAAGTATTAGAAAAATCCAATAAAACTGGTTACGCCGATCTTCCAATAGACCAATCACCATCCCTAACTGGATAAATATGCCAAGTGGTAAAACCGCAAAAACCCAGAAGAGCAATAACCTACCTAATCCAGGGAAAAATCCCGAAAGCACCAGAACAGTTAAAGTAGTTATTAAGAGATGAAGGATCAAAATCAGCCACAGTCGAATCAAGAAATTGCCATAAATTTGTGAAACCGGCATTCCGGCAAGGCGCTGATAGTCACCGCGACTATCCTGTAGATAGCGCGTTACATAGGAACTGGCTAAACCTAGCGCCAACAGTCCACTCGTAAACCCTATGATCGAAGAAAACAGAAATTTATCAACCTCGAGGTAATCAATGCGCGGGAGAATTCTACCTAAACCGGTAACCAGAGCAAAATACACTAAACCAGTACCGATAATATTGAAAAATAAGCCCAGCAAAATTTTATGGAAATCAAGGCGTAACTCATTCTTTAACATTATTTTCTTAAATATCATTACTAAAACTCTTCATCAGATAATAAACGGTTTATAAAATCAGCAATACTTAGAGACTGGATATTTACTCCGACCAGATTTTCAGCGGGAATCGTAGCCAGTACGGCATAGAAATCTTGGAGTCTTTCAAAAGTCAGCCGGATGGTTAAATCCAGATCATAGACTTTAGAAAAATTATCCGATTCCTTAATTTTTTCCAGTAAAGTCTCATCTTTTTTGCGCAAGATAATTTCCCCGGAAAATGGCACATCTACTCGGGTTAACATTTTTTCGAGAGTGCCGTCGAATCTAATTTTCCCATAATCCAGAACAATCCAGCGTTCAGCAAGAGTTTGAACTTCTATAAATTCATTTGACGCGACGATAATCGTCTTGTGGTCTTTAACGGAGAGTAAGTATTTAAATAACGATGTGCGGTTCTGGTAATCCAAGCCTAAAGTTGGTTCGTCTAAAATCAATATCTGCGGGTCTCCGAGCAAAACCAGAACAAGGTCAAGACAGCGCTTAGCGCCGCGTGAATAAGTCACCGGATATTCATCCAGCACTTCCTGTAAATTGAAGTCTTTGATAAGAGGCTCACAAATCTCTTTGAAACGAGACTGAGGTATTTCCAGTAGTTCAGCCCTGGCTTTGAGATTTTCCCAGCCGGTAATCCAGCGGTTATGAATATCGTGATCGGGTAAGTAACCGATACAATTTTTAGCCATTTGCGGGGATTTGGCAATATCTTCGCCGTTGATAAAAACTTCTCCCGCATCCGGTGCCATAAAAGTTGATATTACTCTCAAAAGAATAGACTTACCTGCTCCATTCCTGCCAATTATAGCGAAGAATGTATTTTTTTCGATGCCGAGAGTCAGATTACTCAGAACATATTTCTTCTTGAAAAATTTGCTTACATTTCTAAGCGTAATAGAAGCTTCCATTAATGCGCCTCATACCATGAATTACCAATACCAATATCTACCTTAACTGGGACATCCAAAGGTAAAGCGTTTTCCATTTCAGTAGTTACTATCGGACGAAGATTTTCCAATTCATCCGGATGAACTTCGAATAAAAGTTCATCATGAATCTGGAGAATCATCATTGATTTGAATTTTTTCTCATTTAATTGCCGCTGAATTCTAATCATCGCAATTTTGATCATATCGGCGGCTGTGCCTTGAATCGGCATATTGATTGCCACCCGCTCGGCGGCTTCTCGTACATTTTTATTTTCGCTATTAATGTCGGGAACATAGCGGCGCCGACCGGCGAGCGTTTTGACGTAGTTATTTTTCCGGGCTTCCTCGATGGTTTTCATTATATAATCGTTAATGCCGGGGTAAGTGCGGAAATATTGTTCGATGAGCTTATTGGCATCGGAACGTGAAATCCCGAGTTCTTCCGACATTCGAAATGCACCAGCGCCGTACATAATGCCGAAGTTTACGACTTTGGCTATTCGTCGCATTTCCGGCAAAACATCCTTTTCGGGGACACCATAAACCAGCGCCGCCGTGCGAGCGTGCACATCTACCCCTTCCTGAAATGCACGTCTTAGTTCAGCATCGCCGGATAAATGAGCCATTATCCGCAGTTCAATTTGAGAATAATCGGCTGACAAAATCTTCCAACCGTTTTGTTGAGGAATGAATGCCCGACGAATCTCGCGACCAATGTCGGTGCGAATTGGGATATTCTGGAAATTCGGGTCGCTACTACTCAAACGTCCGGTTGCCGCCATAGTTTGGTTAAAGGAACTATGTACCCGCCCGGTCTTTTTATTAACAAGGAGCGGCAAAGTATCCAGATAAGTGTTTTTCAATTTCACTAAACCGCGATATTCGAGTACGGCAGACGGTAGAGGATGTTTATGTTGCAATTTCTCCAGAACGCTGACATCGGTCGAACTACCCCGGACTTTGGGCAGGTTCAGTTTATCGAAAAGGATTTCGCCGAGCTGTTTCGGAGAATTGATATTGAACTCGACGCCTGCCAGGTCGTAAATCCGCCGCATAATGGCATCAATTTGAACTTCCAGAGCACGCGACATTTCCTTTAAACTTTTCACATCCAGATAAACGCCATTCAATTCCAGTTGCATTAAAACCGGAACGAGGGGCATTTCGATCTCTTCGAAAACCTGCCAGAGTTGGTCAGCTTTCAGTTTCTCTTCGAATATCGGGACCAGTTGTAAAACAACATCGGCGTCTTCGACGGCATAGAATGTCACTTTATCAATATCAACCTGCTCCATATTCAATTGATCTTTGCCGTTTCCGATCAATTCTTCGATTGACTGCATTTTATAATTCAAATAATACTGACTCAATTTATCGAGTTTGTAAGAGCGAGCATCGGGTTGAATCAGGAAAGCGGCTACCATTGTATCGAAAATCTTACCGCGCAATTCAATACCATTGCGACGCAAAATCAGCATATCGTACTTCAGGTTCTGGCCGCATTTGATAATCTGCTCGTTTTCTAAAAGCGGCTTAAGCTCAATCAGCCATTCCAAATTAGTGATTTGGCCAAAAAGCTGGTCGGTTGCCGCTGGCTGTCTGATTGGCAAATAAACCCCGGAGTTGGCTTCCCAGCAAAGTGCTACCCCAACGATTTCAGCCGTCATTGGATCAATAGAAGTCGTTTCCAGGTCAACAGACAATAATTCAACGTTAAGTAAGTTTTTTACTAGCTCTCGCACTTCAGCCGGAGTCTGAATCATTTTATAATGTTTTTCGGGTTTGGTAACCTCCGAAACTTCCGGCTTCGTTTCAATTAACGAGAAAAATTCCAGTTCGCGATAAATGCGCTCCAGTTCCGCCTGATTGACTGGTTTAATTTTCAATGCCTCGATACTGACATCCAGCGGAACGTCAGTTTTAATTGTAGCCAGCTTTTTAGAAAGTCGAGCGATCTCCGCGCCATTGTTTAGCATTTCAATCAGACGGGGATTGCCCGTTGATTCAGCCTGCTCAATCACTTTTTCAAGAGTACCCCATTGAGCTAAAAGAGGTTGTGCCTTAGCTGGACCAATGCCTTTAATGCCCGGAATATTATCGGAAGAATCGCCAACCAGACCAAGATAATCGGTAATTTGGTCCGGTTGCACACCTAATTTGCTGACCACAGCATTTTTATCAAGGATTTCAACTTCTTTCTGCCCGGAGGCCGGTTTATAGACCAAAATATCATCATCCACCAATTGCATAAAATCTTTATCACCGGTAACCACAAAAACTTGCAAGCCTTTATTTTTAGCAGACTTTGCCAGTGTTCCAATTACGTCATCTGCCTCGTACCCGGGCACCGTAAGCATCGGAATATTCATTGCCTTAACGATTTCAAACATAACCGGCAATTGAGCCACTAAATCTTCTGGCATCGCTTCGCGAGTAGCCTTGTAATCGGTATAAATCTGATGGCGGAACGTCTTCTCCGGAGCATCGAAAACTATCGCCAGATAATCAGGTTTGACTTCCTCGATGATGCGCTTCAGCGAATTAACAAAAGCGAATACTGCGCCGGTCGGTTTACCTTTGGAAGTTGCCAGGCGAGTGCGAATCGTTCCAAAATAGGAACGGTACGCTAATGCCGAACCATCTATTAAAAATATTGTTTCTTTCTTCTCCATAAAAATATGGAAAATTTTAATCATTAACCGGCAATTTGCCAAACGATTTCAACGAGGAAGTGCCAATAAGTGCTATTAAGTGCTATTAAGAAAATTTCGGGAGCAGGATTGCATGGATGCATGATTGCATGAATGGATGGAAATTAGTTAAGTGCTGGTAAGTTCTAATAAGTTCTGATAAGTTCTATTAAGCGCTATTAAATGTTTAAGAGGATTTAAAAGCACTTAAGAGTACTTAAAAGAAATTTATCATTTTTGGGCATGACCGGTTTGACTTTTCTTAGGAGTTTTCGCAAAAAATAAGAATATTATTAATCCAGCACAGAATAATCCAATAGAAGTAAATTGGGCGCTGGTGAGGTTCAGCCAGACGCGCTGATTGATCCGGATAAATTCAATCAGGAAGCGTTCTAGACCAGCAAACATCAGATAAATCGCCATAGTCTGCCCGACTTTGGTCGTTCTGGGGCGAATTACTTTCGCCAAAATAAAATAGAACGCAAAATTCAGGAAAGTCTCATATAGTTGAGTCGGATGCACCGAATAATTAGCTGGCGGCGAAGCGTAGGGAAAAGTCACCGCCCACGGCAAATCACAGGCTTTACCATGACAACAACCGGCAAAGAAACACCCAATACGTCCTATGCCCTGCCCGATTAAAAGCAATGGCCCGATAATATCAGCGTAAACGCCTACGCTTTTGTGCGAGCGGTGCAGAACCAGAATCACAGCAATTGTCCCACCAATCAGTCCACCATGAAATACCAGCCCCGAGCCGGAAAAGATCATTCCCTTTGGGTCGGCTAATAAATCCGGAATATTTTCCAGTATATAAAATAATTTAGCCCCGACAATGCCACCGATTGCCGCCCAGAATACAATATTACTGGCAAAATCAGGAGTATCGCCGAGTTTTTTAGTTTCGGCGCGTAACAATAGATAGCAAACGATAAAAGCGATTGCCATCATCAAACCATAAGTGTAAATCGTCAATGGCCCGATATGCAGGAGTTCAGGATACATAGTTCATTAGTCTCCGCGTTTATTCCAGCCGTTGATATGCAATAAACTGGATAGAGGCTTTTTGGGAACATGCAAAGTATTTTTCTCATCCAGCCAATAGCGAATTTCATTCATATTTTCTACCACAGGCGCTTCAGCCGGATAGCCAAAGGCAACTACCGAGTCAATTTCATATTGCTCGGGAATTTTGAGTAAAGTCCGCAATCTTTCGCGTTCGACGGAAGCAAGCCAGCAAGTACCAATTCCATTTGCCCAGGCCGCTAAAATGAAATTTTCGATCGCCGCTCCGGCATCCTTGGCATAATGCGATTGCATCAATTCTTTATTCAATAGAACAACCAGATAGCCGGTCGGATGTTGACCTTCTCTGGGATTACCAAGCGGTGCAATGTAACTTGCCCAGCGTAGAAGCGGAAAAACTTGTTCCCTTAATTCCGGCTCATTAATTAGAAAATATTCAAGTGGTTGCAGATTGCGAGCGGACGGCGCCAGGCGGGCGCAATCAATACATTCCAAAATAATGGTTTGTTCAACCGGTTCCTGACGAAACTGGCGAATCGAGCGGCGGGTCTTTATAATTTTAATAAATTCAGAAGGTAAAGACATAAATGTGCCTTTTGGATTTAAAGAGTGGCGTTACGCATTTCGAGATTGGTTCGACGCAATTTGCCGGTCAGAATTTTGGCGATATTGCGCATAACTATATAGCCTACATGCTCATTTTCATCTAAATAACGATAGAGAGCGACATTATCCACAAAAATTAGGTCGGTCTCTTCCTCAGCCATAATCGTCGCCGAACGGGGTGAGCCGTCAATAAATGAAAATTCTCCAAAAAGTTCATTATCACGCAGAGAGGCAATTTTTTCAGATTTGCCAGGAAGCGATACCGAATAAATCAAAACGCTCACCCGCCCTTTAGCGATGAGGTATAATTCTTCACTGGGCTCACCTTCTCGGAAAATTATTTCATCTCGTTTGACGTGGCGACAGCGAAACAAATGGGATAGTGCTTCCAGTTCAGCATCCGATAACCCATGGGTCATTTCAGAATTTCGCAAAGCCGTAATTATATTCATTACTCCTCCTGTTTATATTAATCTTACGACGCTTTTTCCGCTAGTAAAACGGTATTGGCAATCAACATTGCAATCGTCATTGGACCGACTCCGCCCGGTACCGGCGTAATAGCAGAGGCAATTTCGGCTACTTCGTTGAATTTCACATCACCAACCCAGCGGTAGCCTTTCGGTGATGACGTATCTTCAATCCGATTAGAACCGACGTCAATCACTACTACTCCTGGTTTCACAAATGAACGATCGATAAATTCTGGCTGACCAAGCGCGGCAATCAAAATATCTGCCAGACGCGTAATCTCGGGAAGATTTCGGGTGCGCGTATGACAGACTGTAACCGTAGCATTACCGAGCGGACGTTTCTGCATCAATAAATTAGCAATCGGTTTACCGACAATATTGCTCCGCCCGGTGACTACGACGTGTTTACCGGCTGGGTCTATATCGGAATATTTCAAAAGCATTAAAATTCCATGCGGCGTGCAGGGTAACGGCGCTTCAATCCCCAAAACCATTTTCCCCAAATTGGTGGGATGAATGCCATCCGCGTCTTTATCGGCTGAAATAGCCTGAATAATGGCATTACTGTCCAGATGTTTTGGCACCGGTAATTGCACCAGAATCCCGTGGAATCGCGAATCGTGGTTTAATTGATTTATCAAGTCCAGAATTTTCTCCTGCGAACTTTCGCCCGGCAGACGAATAGTTTCAGAAAAAAGTTGCATACTCTCGAAGGCTTTGGCTTTCATATTGACATAAGACTGGGAAGCCGGATTATCGCCGACTAATATGACCGCTAAGCCCGGAGTAATTCCCTTCTGTTTAAGAAGATTTATTCGCGGTTTGAGATCATCTTTAACTTTTTGGGCGATTTCAACGCCGTTAATTAATTTGGGATTACTCATTTGGCATAACTTACGCTACGATGTTCACGAACGACGACAACTTTTACCTGTCCGGGGTAATTGAGTTCCTGCTGGATTTTGGCTGCGATTTCTTCTGCCAGATTATCGGCATCAGCATCACTGACTACCCCATTTTCGACAATCACCCGCACCTCGCGTCCGGCTTGAATCGCATAGGTTTTCGTAACTCCGGCAAAGGAGGTCGCGATAGATTCCAGCTTTTCCAAACGCTGAATGTAACTTTCCAGCGTATCGCCCCGCGCACCCCGCCGTGAACCGCTAATCTGGTCAGCGGCTTGCACAATGGCCGAAATCGGGTGAGTTGCCTCGACTTCTTCGTGATGCGAGGCAATCGCGTTAATGACGATCGGATTTTCCTTGAATTTTTTGACAAAATCCGCGCCGATCAAAGCATGCGTACCGGTGACGTTTCGATCAATGGCTTTACCAATATCGTGCAGGAGACCGGCTCTTTTGGCTAATTCACCATTCAGCCCTAGTTCAGCAGCCATCAAGCCGGATAACCAGGCTACTTCGATGGAATGTTTCAAAACATTTTGACCGTAGGAAGTGCGGTATTTCAGTTTCCCCAGCGTTTTCAGTAGTTCCGGTGGAAATTGAGAAATACCGACTTCATCAATAGCCTCTTCGGCCGCTCGCAAAATTTCCTCATCAACTTCCTTCTCTGCCTTAGAGATCATTTCTTCGATGCGAGCGGGATGAATTCGCCCATCGACAATTAATTTTTCCAGAGCGATCCGGGCAACTTCGCGACGAATCGGATCAAAACCGGAAAGGACAACGGCTTCCGGTGTATCATCTATAATAATTTCGACTCCGGTCAAAGATTCGAAATGGCGGATATTGCGACCTTCACGACCTATAATACGTCCTTTCATATTGTCATTCGGCAGATTAACCACTGAGACCGTTGTTTCGGCAGTATGGTCAGCCGCCGAGCGCTGAATAGCCGAGACAATAATCTTTTTAGCGTCTCGATTGGCTTCTGCCAGAGCGTTTTCACGGATTTCCTTGACCTTTTTATTGACACTTTCCTTAGCTTTATCAAGCAAATTGTTCATTAAAATTTCTTCGGCTTCTTTGCGGGACATACCGGCAATACGTTCCAGTCGTTCATTCTGAGCTTCAATAATATTCTGGAGTTCGGCTTCTTTGTGGAGGATAATTTCGCTATGTTTTTTTAATTCTTCTTCCCGTTTATTGAGTTCTTCGGCTTTTTTATCAGATAATTCAGTTTTCCGGTCGAGATAGAATTCGCGCTTGGCGAGTTTCTTTTCGGCTTCGCGCACATCCTTCATTTTGTTACGGGCTTCTTCTTCGGCACGATTCCGGATACGGATGGCTTCATCTTTAGCTTCCAGGCGCGCCTCTCGTTTGATTTCTTCGGCTTCTTTCTGAGCGTTGGCAATAGTTTCCGCCGCAGTCGCCTGTGCCCTTTTTAACTTCTGGATATAAATATAGAGCGATAACGCAGTCCCAACAACTGCTCCGCCTATTACGCAGATAATATAGGTCCAGATCATTACACTTCTCCTTATAGAATCGGTTAGAACTCTACCGCTAATACTAAATTATTCCAACCGTAATAAGGGTGGTAGAGTTAATCTGATTTATTTATTGAAGATGGATTAAACTTCTTCTTTTAGTTGCTCGTCAATGATATCAATCAAGAAGCCCGCCTTCTCCTCGACGGAGCTAACTATTTTATCTTTTTCTTGATTGGCTGTAAATAATTCATCGGTAATATTCATTGCGGCTAAAATAGCTACACGGATAGAGGGTTGAATAGTACGGAGCGTAGATTCGACTTCCTCCATCTTCTCATTGACATAGTTGGCAACGCTGATAATATAGTCGCGATCGGCTCTGGACTTTACACTGTATTCCTGACCATAGATAGTTACACGGACTATATTTACGTTGGATTCTTCCATCTTTTTTAAATCAATTTTTGTTTCAAATAACGTTACGGTTGGATAGGGATTAATAATCCTTTAAAAGTTCGAGCATACCTTCGATTTTAGCTCTAAGTTCCTGTCTTTTTTTAAGGTCTAACATTACTTCCGAAGAGGCTCCTTCTTTTAATTCCGACTTCAATTTCTCATTTTCTTCTTTAAGATGAGTTACGAGCAACAGTAAACTTTTGATTTTTTCTTCTAATAAATTCAAATTGACCATGTTCATTTTTATCTTCTCATCTTAAACGGGCATTCAATTCCCGTGATAAATTGGCAAAAATAGTTGCCATAATTTGATCAACTTCGGCATCGGTTAAGGTTCGATCACTAGCTTGAAATAACAGGTTAAATGTAAGACTTTTTTCCTTTTTGTCAATATTTTTTCCAAGGTATAGATCATAGAACCTAATTTCACGCAGTAAATTTCCACCGTTTTGTCTAATATTTTCAATGACTTTATCCACGGGAATCGTGCGATCTACTATGATTGAAATATCGCGTTCGGTAAACGGAAAAGCTGGCGGCTCGTGATACGTTTTAGTCAAATTCAAACTTTTCAGGATGACTTCCACATTTAATTCCATACTGTTTACCGGTAACTGAATGTCCCATTCCTTATCAAGGTAACCGGGGGCTAATTCCCCCAAATAACCCAATTTAGCCTCACCAGTCAAGATTTGAATTAAATGCTTGTAATAAGGATTTGCGGCTTTTTGAAAATTGATAGGCTGAAGACCAAATTGTTTGGCAATGGCTTCTACCAGTCCTTTTAAAAAGAAAATATTACTGGCGCGGCGTGGATATGCCCAATTTGGCTCATCTAAATATCCCGTTAAAATCACTCCCAGATGGAGTGATTCCTCAGCCAGAGTCTCGGCTTGCGGTGCAAAAGCCTGTACAAAACCCAGTTCGAAAAGTCTTAGATCGGTGCGATAGTGATTGAAATTATGTTTAACCGCCGCAATCATACCAGGTAATAATGAGGTTCGCAGATAAGCCATATCCTGACCGAGTGGATTACGCAGTTTTAACTTATCACCAGATTCAGCTCCAAATTCAGCCGCTTTGGCACTAACCAAAGAATTGCAATACAATTCGGAATAGCCACAACCGGCTACGAAAGACCGCAACTTTTCAATCAAATCGTAACGCTCGTTGATAGTTTCCATCGGAACAATCTGGATATATTTAGCCGACGGTACTTTGCTCATTCCATAAACGCGGACAATTTCCTCGATCAGGTCAACTTCTCGCTCGAGATCAGGCCGCCAGGTCGGGACAGTAACCGTGATTTCTCTCTCAGCGCTATTAATAATTTCGCAACCTAATCCAGTCAGTACTTTTTTGATCCAATCAGGTCCAAAATTCATCCCTATCAAACGATTAGTACGCTCATAACGCAAAACTACTCTCCGAGCTTTAATCGGATTGGGATAATTATCCACGATACCTCGGCAAATCTGACCGCCCGCTACTTCTACAATTAGGGCCGCCAGTCGGTTCAGCGCATAGAGGAGGCCTTCATAATCGGTGCCGCGTTCAAAGCGATAAGACGCTTCGGTTTGCATACCCAGAAAACGCGCTCCTTTTCGAATCACGCCCGGATTGAAATAAGCACTTTCCAGCAAGACATCGCGAGTATCATCATTGATCTCGCTATTCGCCAAACCCATAATCCCGGCAATTGCTACCGGTCTTTCCTTATCGCAAATTAAGAGAACATCGCCCGAAAGTTCGCGTTCAACTCCATCAAGCGTAACGACTTTTTCGCCCGGTTTAGCCCGACTCACGACGATTTTCGGTCCTTTGAGATGGGCATAGTCGAAAGTATGGAGCGGGTGTCCGGTTTCCATTAAGACATAATTGGCGGCATCTACCACATTATTGATGGAACGCTGTCCAATACTTTCTAAACTTTTAGCCAACCAATCTGGCGAGGGACCAATTTTTACTCCACGAATTAGACGAGCGGCGTAACGCGGACAACCAGTTGGGTCGGTGATTTCGATTTTGATGTAATCGCTAGTTGGCTCATGGCTTTCCTTGAGATTGACAACCGGCTTGTGTAATTCACCGCCGGTTATCAAGGCGATTTCACGAGCGACTCCAATATGCGAAGCGCAGTCCGGCCGATTGGGGGTCAAGTCAATTTCCAGACTTTTTCCATTAATCGCTAAATAATCAGAAAGGCGACTGCCAACTACGGCATCTTGCTCCAGAATCATAATTCCACTATGATCGTCCGAAATACCTAATTCATCTTCCGCACAAAGCATACCTTCGGAAACAACACCTCTGATTTTAGTCGGTTTGAGCGTCATACCGTTTGGCAAAGTAGTTCCCACCAATGCCAGTGGGACTTTTTGCCCTTGTTTGACATTAGGCGCGCCGCAGACTACTTCGAGTTGTTTCTCCCCGGTTGAAACAGTGCAAAGTGTCAGGCGGTCGGCATTAGGATGCGGTTCAACAGTTAATATTTCGGCAACAAGGATATTCTCTAAACCGTTTTTTTTACCTTCGATTAAATTGGATTCCAGCCCGATGGCAGTCAGACGTTCAGCTAATTCTGCCGCACTGAAAGTGAAATCGGTGTATTTTTTTAGCCAGTTGGTGTTGACTATCATAAGGTTAAAACTGTTCCAGAAAGCGCATATCGCCTTCGAAATAAAGACGAATGTCATTAATGCCGTATTTCAACAATGCCGTTCGGTCAATTCCCATGCCGAAAGCATAGCCGGTATATTTCTCTGGGTCAATACCGACATTGACAAAAACGTTCGGATCAACCATCCCACAACCGAGAATTTCCAGCCAGCCGGTATTCTTACATAGTCGGCAACCTTTACCGGCACAAATGAAACAAGAGATGTCCATTTCGGCGCTCGGTTCAGTGAACGGGAAAAAACTGGGCCGAAAACGAGTTTTTACATCGCTACCGAAAAAGCGTTTCGCGAACATTTCGAGAGTCGTTTTCAATTCACTGAAGGTCACATTCTCATCAACGTATAGTCCCTCAACCTGATGAAAAACGCAATGACTGCGTGGATTGATGGCTTCATTGCGATAAACTCGACCCGGGGCTAAAATCCGGATGGGCGGTTTTTGCTTCAACATTACGCGAATTTGTACCGGTGAAGTATGAGTTCTCAGCAGTCTTTTCTCGTCAATAAAGAAAGTATCTTGCATATCGCGCGCCGGATGGTTTTCCGCGAAGTTTAAAGCCTCGAAATTATAATAGTCAGTCTCAACTTCCGGCCCGAACTCGACGCTAAAACCGACTTCTCGAAAAATAGTAATGACCTGATTGAGAGTCTGGGTAATCGGGTGTAAATGACCAACTGCAGGCGCCAAACCCGGTAAACTGTAATCGAAAGATTCGTCTTGAGCAACCTGCTCCTTCAGTCGTTCATTTAAAGCCTGAATCTGGGCTTCGGCGTCTTTTTTCAAAATATTCAAGACCTTACCAACCTGGCGTTTTTGCTCGGCGGGAATTGAATTGAAATCGGCAAAAAGCGCCGTTATTAGACCTTTTTTCCCTAAATATTTAATTCTTAGATTTTCGGCCGCTTGAGGATCGGCACCGACCTGCTGAAGATCTTTTTGCAGTTGTCCCCGAACCTCATCAGCCCGATTCAGGATGTCCATATTCTCAGCCTTTTACCAGCGCCACCAACATCGCAAATCCATCGGCGTCGTGCATAGCAATTTCGGCCAGAGCTTTACGGTCGAGAGTGATTCCAGCCTTCTTCAGTCCGGCAATAAATTTGTTATAGGAAATGTCGTGTTGGTTAGCGGCGGCATTGATGCGCGCAATCCATAGAGAACGAAAATCGCGTTTTTTATTGCGACGATCGCGATAAGCATATTGAAGGGCTTTTTCGACGGCATCTTTAGCGTTAACGTAATTTTTACTACGCGCACCGCGGTAGCCTTTAGCCATATTGACAATTTTACGATGTTTTCTATGATGAGGAACAGAACTATTTGCTCTTGGCATAATTTTACTCCTATACTCCCAGCATTTTTTTAACGCGTTTTACATCGGCGCTTTTAAGAATTTCGGCTTGTCTTAAATTGCGTTTACGCTTACTGGATTTTTTAGTTAAAATATGAGAATGATAGGCTTTGTTACGTTTAACTTTTCCACTTCCGGTCAAGGTAAAACGTTTAGCCGCTGATCTTCTGGTTTTCATTTTAGGCATATTTTTTTCTCCTATTTAGCCGTGAAGTAAGTAACGATGGTTCGCCCTTCTTGAACAGGATTTTTTTCAGGTGTTCCGACGTCAGCCAGTTTCTCGATAATTTTTTGCACCAGTTCTTTTCCGGTTTCCTGATGAGCCATCTCGCGACCGCGGAACATTAGAGTGATCTTGACTTTGTAACCTTCGCCGAGGAATCGTCGGGCGGCGTTGATTTTCATTTCAAAATCATGTTCCCCGATATGCGGTCGGAAACGAACTTCCTTAATCTTAATAACATGCTGTTTTTTCTTACTCTCACGCTCTTTCATTTGTTGTTGATAACGATATTTACCAAAATCCATTATCTTACAGACGGGTGGATTAGTGTTCGGTGATACTTCCACCAAATCAAGCCCACGATCTTCGGATATTCGTAGAGCTTCTTTATTACTGACAATGCCAATCTGTTTCCCATCAAAGTCTATTAGACGGACAGTTTGGCTTCGAATTTGTTCGTTTACCCGTACTTCTTTCTCTATGACTTGTTCTCCTTCTTTAATTGGATTTCTTTAACAATTAAATCAATGGCTTCTTCCCAGCTCATTACGCCGGTATCGCCGATTTTTCGACGTCTAATCGAAATCTGTCGTCCAGTGGCTTCTCTTTCTCCAATTATAAACATAAATGGTATTTTCATCAGCTCAGCATCGCGTATTTTAGCACCAATGGTATCATTTTGCAAATTGATTTCAGCTCGAATTCCATTGTCAATTAATAATTTATAAAATTCTGTTGCGATTTGATCCTGATTATTTGTCACCGGAATGACAACTGCCTGAACCGGCGCGATCCATAGCGGAAAATCTCCGACGGTATGTTCAATCAAAACGCCAGCAAATCTTTCCAGCGAACCCATAATCGCGCGGTGAATCATATAAGGCCGACGTTTATTGCCGTCACTGGCGATATAATCCATATTGAAACGTTCCGGCTCGTTAAAATCGAATTGAATGGTCGTACATTGCCAGGAACGATTCAAAGCGTCACGGATTTTAATGTCAATTTTGGGACCGTAAAAAGCGCCGCCACCTTCGTCTATGTGATATTCAATATCGAGTTTACTTAGTGCCGCTTTCAAAGCCTCGGTGGCTTCCGCCCAATTTTCAGGCGAACCGACATATTTTTCTTTCGGGCGGGTAGCGACATATACATCCATTTCTTTAAAGCCAAACGAGCGAACGAATTCAAATGAGAAGAGCACCAAACTCTGGATTTCGTCATTGAGTTGCTCCGGCGTG
Organism: Fidelibacterota bacterium; assembly: GCA_035448825.1. Lineage (GTDB taxonomy): Bacteria > Fidelibacterota > UBA2242 > UBA2242 > UBA2242 > JAGNGI01. The sequence continues at coordinate 249,910 of DAOTJS010000001.1, read as the reverse complement.
CAAATAATATGGGCATCATCCTGAGTAAAGCCCCGTACGCGCATTAATCCGTGTAACACGCCGGATAATTCATAGCGATAAACCGTCCCAAGTTCGGCATAACGAATCGGTAGGTCGCGATAACTGCGCGTTTTCGATTTATAGATCTGGATATGGAACGGACAGTTCATCGGCTTGATATAGTAAGTCTCGCCTTCGACTGTCATCCCATCGAACATAGATTCACGATAAAAGTCGAGGTGACCACTTGTTTCCCAAAGCTGGGCTTTCCCGATATGGGGCGTTTGTACTAGATCGTAGCCGCGTTTTAAATGTTCTTTAATCCAGTAATCCTTGATATTTTGCAAAAGCAACGCACCACGCGGATACCAAAGCACCAGTCCGGGGCCAACCTGTTCGTTGATTTCGAAAAGTTCGAGACTCTTGCCGAGTTTGCGATGATCGCGCCGCTTGGCTTCCTCGATAAAATTCAAGTACTTCTTAAGTTCCTTTTGAGTGGCAAAAGAAGTACCATAAATACGCGTTAGCATTTTATTGCGCGAATCACCGCGCCAATATGCGCCAGCAACATTCAATAATTTAAAAGCTTTGATTTTGCCGGTCGAAGGAATGTGTGGACCACGGCAAAGATCGGTAAAATCGCCTTGAGTATAAATTGACAATGGCACATCCGGTTCAATCTCACGAATGATCTCAACTTTATATGTCTCACCCATCTTGGAAAATAATTCAATCGCTTCCTCGCGGGAAACCTCACGTCTTATAATTGGCAAATCTGCCGCAATGATTTCATTCATCCGGGCTTCGATTGCCGGCAAATCGCCATCCGTTAAAGGTGGTTCGATATCAAAATCATAGTAAAAACGATTTTCGATCGCCGGGCCGATGGTTACTTTTGCCTGTGGATATAATTGTTTAACCGCCTGCGCCATAACGTGCGAGGTGCTGTGCAGTAATATTTCTTGTGACTCGGGAGAATTATAGGTCAGAATCTCAAGTCGAGCATCTTCCGAAATAATAGTCGAAAGATCAACCAAGCGGTCATTGACTTTAGCGGCGAGAGCGTTCTGAAAAAGACCGGGACTGATTTCTTTAGCAATTTGCCCGGCTGATACACCCGCCGACACTTCCATAGTTGAATTGTCGGGTAAATGTATCGTAATCTTTCGATTTGATTCCAAAATTTGCTTCCTTTTCGCGTTTTTCTGTCAAACTGACCTCATAATTATTACGGCCACCGCCGCCTTGGTGGGCGGTACAAGACTCGAACTTGTGACCCCTTGCATGTCAAGCAAGTACTCTAACCATCTGAGCTAACCGCCCGGATTTATCAACTCAAACTAATGATCCAAAAGTTGATAATAATTATTCCAATTTCATTATCGTCAAAAAACGAATGCAAATTTAACCAAAGCATAATTATCACGCAAAGCTAAAAATTGGACTTAGAATGTATTAAAAAAAAGAACTATAGATTTCATTTTGCATAATTAATCTAATTATTAAATTCCCAATAAATACTAAAGGTGTAAAGTTGAAAGCCTATCTTTTAACCCAAATTAATGATCTACATAAGACTGAAAATCCCCTCGTCTATGCTGATGTTGAACAGCCTCAGCCGACTTCTAACGAAATCCTGATTAAGGTCAGTGTCTGCGGTATTTGTCATACCGAATTGGATGAAATCGAAGGTCGCACACCACCGGCGATCTTTCCGATGATACCTGGACATCAGGTAATCGGTAAAGTAATCGAAAATGGTCCTGAGGCTCGTCGTTTTGCTATCGGCACACGCATCGGCGTTGCCTGGATATTTTCCGCTTGCGGAAAATGCTCTTACTGCCTCTCAGATCAAGAAAACCTCTGTCAGCAATTTCGTGCAACTGGACGGGACGCCAACGGTGGTTACGCCGAATACATGACTGTTAATGAAAATTTTGCCTATCCGATTCCTGAAATTTTTACCGACGCCGAAGCCGCGCCGCTTCTCTGTGCCGGAGCGATTGGCTATCGTTCGTTACGTCTGACCAATTTAAAAAATGGTCAGAGGCTTGGCTTGACCGGATTCGGTGCCTCGGCTCACTTAGTCCTGAAAATGGTTCGTCATCGGTTTCCGCAAACGCCGGTATATGTTTTTGCTCGCAGTGAAAATGAACAGGCTTTCGCCTGTGAACTGGGCGGGGTCTGGAGCGGTGACACGAACGAAACCGCTCCCGAATTGCTGGACGCGATCATTGATACTACGCCGGTCTGGACTCCAACTGTCGCCGCTTTGAAAAATCTGAAACCGGGCGGTCGCTTGGTTATCAACGCTATCCGCAAAGAAAATTCTGACAAATCCATTCTGACGACGATTGATTATCCCGAACACCTCTGGCTGGAAAAAGAAATTAAATCAGTTGCCAATGTTACTCGGCGGGACGTTGCCGAATTTTTAGAATTAGCCGCGGAAGTTCCTATCAAGCCAGAAGTTGAAATTTATCCATTTGAAAAGGCCAATCAGGCCCTACTGGATTTGAAGCAGCGCCACGTTCGCGGCGCAAAAGTTCTCCAAATCATCTAACATCAGAAAGCAAAAATTTCGTCTAAAATATTAAAAATCTATGAAGGTAAGCCGATATTAAAATAATCAGCAGTTCATAGACTATTTTGCGCATTTTTCATAATACGCAAATAGTCGGCAATTGCCACCTTTAAATATCAATTAGTAAAGCGTTCAGAATAATGCCACTTAAAATATTCAACCTAAAATTTTCCGGAATATTAAGGTAAAAATCACCCATCATTACACCAAGCAATAGCAATTAAAACCTAATTTCTCGTTACAAATAACTATGTTTTTCAATATTTCACTCGGATGCAAATTATTTTCTACTTAAGGCGGTTTAACTCTACCAATTAAGAAAATAGTTTATTAATTTAAGTCAGTGTTAAGCACTTTAACATCATATTCCAAGTTCCATACCAAAGAGGAGAGTTATCAATGAGTAACGCCAAGTTCACCTTACCCCAACCCGTTAATGAGCCGCAATTTTCGTATTTGCCCGGCAGTTCAGAGCGCCAAGCCCTGAAAAATGCTTTGGACAAAATTGCCGCCGAACAGATCGAAATTCCATTGATAATTGGTGGCAAGGAAATCTGCACCGGGCAAACTGCGAAATGCATTATGCCTCACAATCATCAGCATAACCTGGCCGTTTATCATCAGGCGACGGCTAAAGAAGTTGCTCTGGCGGTTGAGGCTTCCCAAAAAGCCTGGAAATTTTGGTCGGTGATGCCCTGGTATGAGCGTGCTGCAATTTTCAAAAAAGCCGCGGCTTTGTTATCCGGTCCCTGGCGTATGACTCTGAATGCAGCGACAATGCTCAATCAAAGCAAAAATGTCTTCCAGGCTGAAATTGATTCGGCATGCGAATTGACCGACTTTTTAAATTTTAATGTCAAATTTATGGAACAAATCTACGAACAACAGCCGTTTTCACCACCAGGGCAATGGAACCGCTTGGAACAGCGTCCATTGGAAGGTTTCATCTTTGCCGTAACGCCGTTTAATTTTACTTCTATCGCCGGGAATTTGCCGACTTCTCCGGCTATAATGGGCAATACCGTTCTCTGGAAGCCAGCCAGTTCTGCGGTTCTATCAGCTTATTATTTTATGAAATTATTACAGGAAGCGGGATTGCCGGACGGCGTAATCAATTTCATTCCTGGAGCCGGCCGCAATGTAGGCCCAAATGTTCTTACCAATCCGCTACTGGCAGGCGTGCATTTCACCGGTTCTACAGCCGTTTTTCAAAATATGTGGAAAACTATCGGTGAGAATATTGCCAATTATTGTGGTTATCCACGGATCGTCGGTGAAACCGGCGGTAAGGATTTCATTTTCGCGCACGTCAGTGCCGATTTAGATGAATTGGATACCGCACTTATTCGCGGCGCTTTCGAATATCAGGGACAAAAATGTTCGGCAGTCTCACGTGCTTACGTTCCGCGATCACTCTGGCCTGCTTTAAAAGAAAAAATGCTCGCTACCCTTAGCACAATCAAAATTGGCGATGTCCGCGATTTCCGCAATTTTATGAATGCCGTGATAGACAAAGCCGCTTTTGATAATATTTTATCCTACATTAATTACGCTAAAAATTCCCGCGATGCGGAAATAATAGCCGGTGGGAAAGGCGACGCTTCCAAAGGCTATTTTATCGAGCCAACTGTTATATTAACGAATGACCCGCATTTCAAAACTCTCGAAGAAGAAATTTTCGGTCCGGTTTTAACGGTTTTTGTCTATGACGACAATAAATACGAAGAGGCCCTCAATCTTTGCAATACGACCTCGCCCTATGCCCTAACCGGCGCAATCTTTGCCCGCGACCGGCAAGCGATCATACTCGCCGACAAAATCTTACTCCACGCTGCCGGTAATTTCTATATTAACGATAAACCGACCGGAGCAGTCGTCGGCCAGCAACCTTTCGGAGGCGGCCGTGCTTCCGGCACAAATGATAAAGCGGGTAGTATTATTAATCTTTTACGCTGGGTTTCGCCACGCGCCACGAAAGAACTTTTCGTGCCGCCGAAAGATTATCGCTATTTGTATATGAACGAGGAATAGTTAAAAAATCCACAAATTAATTTTTATGCTAATTTATTTGCGGAGAGCCGCACAAATACGCTTAGCTTCCTTTATAGCTCTTTCGGACTCATTTTTAAGTTCGATAACGAATTTATTGTCCACAAAAGTACCTCGTACGGCCGTAAAGTCCAGATCTCGCACAGTCGTATCGCCATCAATTCCATATCCGATTCGACTGCATTGAGCAAATTCCTTCTCGGCATCTTTGAGAACCAGATCGTTAAAATGAACGACACTTTCTTGCCATTCGTTTAGCAGTAGACAAACTTGTTCGGAAGTTAAAGCATCGGTCTCAAAACGTTTAAAAAGCAGATTAAGACCAAATTGCCAGGCTTTTTCTTCATATTTTTGATGAATTTCTCTTAAAGCGCATTCCAGGTCAGCGATCGAATTGAGGCGGTTTTCCTGGAGGTCTGAACTAATTCGATCTATCTCGGCCCGGGTGGCAAACATACCGCTAAGGTCTTCCCAATTTTCAGCCGAATTATCCGATTCACCAACGAAAATATTTTTTACTTTATCCCAGGCTAAATTATCTACCGAACCGACTTTTCGCAGAATCAGATTACCATAGAAGATTTTTGGAACCAACTCGTAATTCTGGATAGCCACTTTTAAAGCTGCCTTACGAATATACGCACCTTGATATTTAATAAATTCCTGATCCGGCTGAGCGGATTCGTCAAGACCTCGGAGTACCTCGATAGCGCGCATAGCTTTTTCAACAATATATGGACTAAAAAAATCAAAATTGATTAGATCTAGCCGGTCGTTATCCTTACGCCGATCACGGGCTTGCCACTTAATTATATCACGCCGCGTACCGGAAGTAAATAAATTCATCGCCGGTTTCAGAAAACTTTTACCTTCACTTTCAATAAGGTATGAAAAAGGTAGTTCGGAAGTATCCAAATGGGTAAAATGTTTTCCGATAACGACTGAAAATATGCCAATACGAGCTGGCCAGACTAAATAACTGTCTGATCCCGTTTTTGAGCCGCGATCTAGAACTCCCTGATGCAACGGTCCTAGCTTATACATATGATTACTCTGGTTCGTACCACTTCCAGCATTGAAAAAACTAAACATCCCGGCAATTAAAAAATTAGATTTATGATGAGTCACAGTATATGGTCCAGCAAAAACACTAACGGCTTCTCCATGAAAGCCTTCACAATTAGCGAAAAAAGCCGAATTTTCCGCTGAAAATTGCTTACCCAGACGTGTTCCTTGACCAATAAAACATTTGTCAAGCATTGCTGAACTTTCAACCCGCGCACCGGTCTGGATGATAAAATGCTTAGCGATTACACCTTCTCCGACATAAACTGGATCCACTTCAGAGCCGGCAATGGTTCCATCTTCGAGTAATAATGCTCCTGAAATAGTAGCCTTCTTCCCGATTTTTACATTGCGGATAATATTACTATTGTAAATTCTGACTCCTCGAGAAATTATACCACAGCGCGCTTTGCGTTCGGCAACATAGTCACTTATCAATTTTTTCAGCGCTTCCTGCAGATTAGCATCGTGCTTATAAACCACAATCATATAGGCAATTTGAGCCGTCAAACGATCATAAATGGGCAAAATGCGCCCGCCGCCTTCATTGAGAATTTCCAGCTCGGTGCCATTACCGAAAGACGTTTCGCCGGTAACAATCAAGTCACTAACGTTTTCAATTATAACATCTTCCTCGATCGTATAATTGATTAAATTATTTACATTAGCGATATAGACATTATCAGCGATCGTACAATTGCGGACATAGCAGTCATAAAGTCCATTATTTTTAAAGCAACCAGGCTTGACTTCCTGAACGCCGCGACAATTTCCTATAGCCACTTCTCCGGCGAACGAAACATTACGGATGTTGGCAGAATTAAAATCAGGCTTAACGGTAATTTTTCCCCAGTCTTCTGCCCGACAACCCTGCTTTTCGAGGCGGTTAATTTCTTCTTGAGTTAATTGGCGATTCCCCATTGTCCGACTTCCTCACTAAACTGGCAGGTTATTGATAGCCTCGTCCTCAATATCTTTGAAATATTCTACGGTACTGACTTTCAATTCAAGGGTTGCCTCATCATCACAAACAATGATACCATGCGGATGCAATTGTAACATCGAAACCGTCCACATATGATTGACGCCCTCTTCAATGACTTTCTGCAAAGCCCGGGCTTTTGTATATCCGGAGGCGATTACCATAACTTCTCTGGCATCCAGTACCGTCCCAACGCCCACTGTTAAAGCTGTCTTCGGCACCCGGTTAAGGTCGCCGCCGAAAAAGCGCGAATTGGCAACAATTGTATCATAGGACAGCGTCTTTATCCGAGTTCGTGAAGAAATCGAGGAGCCCGGTTCATTAAAAGCGATATGCCCGTTCACCCCAATTCCACCCAGAAAAAAATCAATGCCGCCAACTTTTTTGATTTTGGCTTCGTATTCTTCACACTCCCTTTCAAGGTCTTTGGCATTACCATCCAGAATATTAATATTTTCCCGCGGAATATCAATATGATCGAAAAGATAATGCCGCATAAAGTAGTGATAACTCTCCGGGTCGTCTTCGGAAAGTCCCACATACTCGTCCATATTAAAAGTAATGACATTTTTAAAGGATACTTTTCCTTCTTTATGCAATTTTACTAATGCCTGATAAGTACCGATGGGCGAAGAACCGGTGGGCAATCCGAGAACAAAAGGTTTATCGCTAGTACGATTAGCATTGATAATTTTAGCCGCAATATATCGGGCAACCCAATCACTTAATTTTTCGTAGTTACTGTGGATTATTACTCTCATTTTAGATTCCTTACTTAAGTTAAAATTTGCACTTTTGCTTAATCTAAATCAAATACCATTTAAAGGTTTATTTATAAGTATCATAGAAATATTCTGAATATTTAACCATAATTGAATTTTATGCTCACCTGAATTACTCCACCGTCATTTTGTAAAATGACAGCACTAAGTCCAGTAATCAAGGATTGTGTTCGACCGATGTCCAGACTATATTCTCCAATTTTTTATGGTTTTAAAATGCTTTTATTGCAATTTTAAATACAATTATACTTAAGTTCACCAATCACGGAAATAATATATAACAAAAATACAATTCGGCAGAAGAAAATTTTTATGAGTAAATAACTATAAAGTTCAGTTTGAAGGCGATTTTATCAATCGTTATTCTATGCCACCTTCTGCTAGCAAGGCTTCATCTTCATACATCTGCTTATTAGATGAATTAAACTCGTGTTTTATTTGCCCTTTTAAATGATCAATACTAAAAATTTTCCAATATACAGGAATGAATGCCGTTTTGCCTTCCCGCTCAGCTCTCTCGATTCTAAAACTGACGACCAAATGTCGTGCATCATAGATAATTTTAAAATCGGTCGGCCTCTCTGCTGGTGAGAAATAAAATGATCTCTGAGTCGTCTGATAATTTCTTTCGTTATAAGTTTTGCACTCAATATAATTTGGCCTTCCGTTTCTGTCTTTTAGGAAAATATCCGGATAGCCGGTAGCTTTTTTCTTTCCTTCTTTTGTCTCCGGCCTATGTGCAATAAGTCCGATTTGGTTTAAGGCTTCAATCATAAAAGGCTCGATATGATTTCCAACTTCATTTTCTCTCCTCGTAAATATCCCGCTTTCATTGGCATTTTTTACCGCAATTCTCGTAGCCTCAATCAAATCCTTTAATAATTGCCTATCCTTTGGATTATTTTTATTGAATGGGATTACATCACAACCTGACATTGCTTTTATAGCAACCTTGAAAGGAATATTTTTAAGCGGCTTAAGAAATTGAGAGATGGTTGCCTCCAATTCTTTTATATATTCTTCTTGTTCATTGCCTTTCATATATCACCCCCCTTCTGAAAAATTAAAATATTTTCTTTCTGCATAACATTATAAAGCCCAAAAATTATCTTATCTATGTTTTTGACTAATTTAAAACCAATCTTTTTTGCATAATCTATTGTGAATTCAACGGTTTTTATTTCCTGCCCCATATAGGTTGCATTTCCAATTACTATGACTGCGTACTTTTGAGGTTTGAGAACTCTAAACATCTCTTCTAAACTTTTCTTCATATCATTATTGTACAAATCAATCCTTATTTGCCCTTTGCCTCTAACACCAATAAACTTCTCTCTGATTACTGGAAGATTATAGCCCAGCTCTTTTAATGCATGAGCATCATTTAAAACATAGTCCAATGCAATTGAATAAGGAGGAGATGTAACTATTCCATCAATAGTTTCATTACTTAAAGGCAATGTCCTTGAGTCGCCGGTTTTAATATCTATTTTACCCAACTTTAGATTAAGTTCCTTTACTATATCAACAAAATCTGAGACTGAAGAAATCATTACTTCTATATTTTTTAAAAAAGCTTTAGAGAATTCCTTCCCTCGCCTGGCGTTGTCACTTATGGCGACAAGTTTAGCCATTTTATAGAAATTTTGCACTTTTTCATTAGGTACCATATTAATAACATCATCAATAGTTTTTCCCTCAACATTGAATAAAGAAGGTTTTATACTTTTTATTATTTCTTCCTTCAATTCTAAAATCTGTGAGATGACATCTATTGATTCAGTTTTTACCTTACTTTGAAGAATACAAAGGGGAGACACGTCTATCCCGATACAATTTATTCCCAGAAGTTGTGCTTCGACAGCGGTAGTACCGCTCCCGATAAATGGGTCAAGAACAGTATCGCCCTGCTTAAGTCCAATGATATTAAGGAGCGCCCTAATCATTTGCGGATGGAATTTCCCTTTATAGGGGTAAATCCAATGAGTAAGGTACTGATTAACGGAGCGGGTTCTATTTTTTTGAATAATCTGGAAATAGTCGGTAGAATGCCCATTTACGAACTTAAAGTACGCCAGTTTTCTTCTGAGTTCTTCCTCATCTTTTCTTTCTAATAGTTTGAATTCTCTCAGACTATTAGTTATCTTAAAATTGACTCCAAGAGATTGCAGCTCAAGTTGAGCTAATGCCAATTCATAGATAAACTGAACATTATCGAGAAGGACCAACTGTTTATCTTTAGGTAATTCTTCTTTGTGATAAGCCCAAAAGAAATCTAACTCATCGGCTCTCTTGAGCATTTTTTCCCCTTTGAAGTATTCTATTTCATTTGTCATAACGTCACCTTTTTGTTAAACAGGAAATTTTCGATATTTATAAACCATCCTTCTAATAATAGCAAACGAAAAAATTCCATAAAAATTTATATTTGATCAAATTCATTTACCAATGATTCGCCGTACATAACGCAGATTTTTCACCAAATAATCATCATAATTAGCTGTGCCTGGTTTGAGGCTATTAATCCTTACCCATGCCGAACAATGGATATACTCATAATTCCCAAGATAAATGGCAACGTGATTAATCTGCTCCGGATTTGGTCCGAAAAACAACAAATCGCCCGGCCTCAAATTTTCCGGTAAATTGGTTGTGTCAACCGCAACCCCCTGATTGACCTGCATATTGGCGTCCCTTAGTAATAGATAACCATTGCGACGATAAACTGCTTGTGTAAACCCACTACAATCGAAAGCTTTCGGTGAATTGGCGCCCCAAAGATATGGCCGCCCCAGTAAATTCCTGGCAGTCGCAACAATTTTATCCTCCGTCGGAGTTCGCGCCAAATATTCCGATTCGCTGACTAACTGCTGGGACGAAATGAAACCTTGGCGACCGTCTGGAATTTCGACGCAGGTCCATTGCCCTTGCTTGCCGATCATTTTAAATCGGTTCCCGAGGACAACATCAGCTACGGGCATAGATTTTCCGTCAGACTTAGAGTAGATAATGCCCTCGATATCGTCGTAGACGACTTTATATGAATTTTCCCAGGCAGTCTTTAGCGAATCGCTGCCAACAACTAATCGGTCATCCTCCATCCATCCTAAGTAACCATCATCGGTTCTAACTAAAAAACAACCTCCGGCACTTTTCAATATCTCGACCGTTAATCCCCGTAAAGTTTGCGTTACCATATCGTTAAATACCGACGGGCCACTCCGCAAAGGCTCGACCGAATTAATTACGATGCCGAAATTTTTACCGTTCACTGTTTCATCCGGCAAGATTCTAATCTGATTCTGAATTCCAATAGCTGGCAAAGTTTGTTTTATTTGAGTAATTAAAGCCAGAACCGCTTCGGGATGGTCGGTTTCCCCGTTTAAACTGTAATTTTTATCCTGAGAATCAATTCCAATTTCCCATACAGCAACTCGCTGGTCCGGACAATATTTCTTGCCAATTTCAACAATGATTGTTTCGATTTGTCGGGTGATTTTGGGAGTATCCGCCCGACTAATTTTGCCAATATTCAAAATGAAAGCCACTAAAACAAACGTCTGAACTGGCATTCGCAAAATGAAAAATCCATCCTTACTTAGCCAGGCCAAGTTTCACTCTATATTTTCCATCGTCCTTAACAGCCGCAATCGCCTCGGAAACGACTTTGTCATACTTCAAATCGGCTTTTAGCTGTCCGGCAATTCCCTCTCTGAGCATTGCGAACTGATTCTCAATCCCGCGTTGGATCATTGGGCGATTATTTTCGAATTCAGCTTCTTTTAACGAATCAAACACTTCATAGACCGGTTGCAAATCAATTTTGACGTTCTTTAAGCGTTCATCATGGGCAATTATTTTATCTATCTCACGAATTTTCTTTTCAGTTTTTTCGATAAATTGAAATCCCGAATGCTCAATATAATTTTTGAATTCTGTGATGATACGATCGTTAATTTCCTCCGGTAATTCATTATGCTCGGTTTTATATTTAATGGCAAACGAATAAAACTGATTTTGGCGCCAGAGTTCGGTTACAAAATCACTTTGCTCATTATTTTTAATAATAATATCCGGAGTGATTCCGCCCTTGCTTTTTAGCTGGCGCTTATTGCGGGAATAGAAGATCGAATCCTGAGGAATAACAGAGGCAATTAACTTTGGATTTTTAATATAATTCGGCTTCTGGATCAATCGCCCGCTGGGAATATAATACTTGGCCGTGGTTAGTTTGATGGAATGCTCTTTATCAACTCGAAAAACTGTCTGAACTAATCCTTTACCAAAGCTGGGCGTCCCTACGACGATTCCGCGGTCAAGATCCTGAACAATACCGGCAACAATTTCACTAGCGGAAGCACTACCGCCGTCAATCAAAACGGCTATTTTAACGGATTCATCTAAAATAGGTCGGCGACTTGCAACATAAACTCGGTTTGAGCTTTCGCTCTGGCCACGAGTAAATAACAAAGTATCACCCGGCTGAGTAAACAATTCGGCTATAGCCAGCGCTTCCTCCAATAGTCCACCCGGGTTACCACGCAGATCCAGGATAAGAGATTCAATCTGATCGCGCTTTTTCAAATCATTAATAGCCTGACGTAACTCAGCCGTTGAGCCCTTGGAAAACTCAGCCAATCGAACATAACCAATGCCTTTTTCTAAATAATCGGTGTAATAAACATCATACACCGGAATCTTCGCCCGTTCTAAAATATATACTTTTCCTTCATCAGTACCTGGACGCCTGATTAGCAACTCAACTTTGGTGCCGACATTGCCGCGAATTAGACGAGTAGATTTGTCAAGGTCCAGACCGGTAGTCCAGACTGAGTCAACTTTTAAAATTTGATCGCCGGGTAGAATGTTAGCTTTTTTTGCGGGACTGCCTTCAATCGGCGAAATAACGGTCAGCGTGTCATTGCGCAGACTGATCCGTAAACCGACTCCGCCATATTCTCCTTTTGTTAAAATTTCAAGTGGCTCTTTCTCCTCTTCAGTCATATAAACCGTATAGGGATCGAGTTCACGAGTCATATTCCGAATATTACTTTCCGTTAAAGCGGCGGCATCCAGCGGATCGGCATAATTCAGCAATATTTGCCTGAAAACTGCATTATAAAGTTTGTAAGAATCCGCAATCGTTTTATAAATGTCCGTCGCCGTAAAAGCCAATAAGACACTTACCGAAACCAGCACGGTAATCCAGATTTTTAGGCCCTTGTTAAATGACAATTTCATATTTTAACCCTTTTTAAAAGTTTATTGAAATTTTGCCACACTTCATCAGCTACTAAATCTTCAGTTTTAGTTCCATCAATCAGGCAAACGCGGTTAGGCTCGCTTGCGGCAATTTTCAGAAATCCCTGGCGTACTTTTTCCTGAAAATTCTGCTCTTCTGTCTCGAGGCGATCAAGTTCACGCGTACCAAGGCGCCGGAACCTCTCCGTAATAGGAATATCGAAGATAAAAGTCAAATCCGGTACCAAATTATCAGCGGCAATGCGATTTAACAGATTAATAAAATCCAGGTCTATTCCGCGACCGTATCCCTGATAGGCAGTCGTCGAATCGTAGAACCGATCACAGATGACGATTTTTCCAGATTCCAGAGCCGGACGGATCAATTCGCGACAAAGTTGGTGTCGGCTGGCTGAGTAAAGTAAAAGTTCAGTGATGGCAAACATTCCCGAGTTGGATTTACTTAAAAGAATTTCGCGGATTTTCTCGCCGATCGGAGTACCGCCCGGTTCTCGAAACAATACTACAGGAATGTTTTCTTGCTTACATTTTTGCATAAAATATTCAATCTGGGTCGTCTTACCCGAACCGTCAATACCCTCAAAGGTGATTAGCAGAGCTTTAGTCATTAACACATGCTTTTCAATTTATTTTTAACGAAAAATAGGGAACTCTATTTTAACAATTGTGCTTCTAATAATTTTGTGAAAAATTGTGGGGGACGAACTGCTTTTCCGGATTGATTAACAAATGCATGAATGGTATAGCCGGTAACAATGGGCTGAGATTCATTTTCGCGTAGAATTTCATAATCAATTCTAAGCCGGGCTGTCGGCATTTCGGAGATACGGGAAATAATCGTTAGCAATTCATCAAAATGCGCACTTCGATGATAAACGCAATGCACCTCCACCACCGGCATAGCATAACCTTCTCGTTCAAATTGACTATAAGGAAGTCCAATCGAGCGCATTATCTCATCGCGCGCTGCTTCGAAATATTCCAGATAGCGGGAATAATAAACCACACCTAATTGATCAACACTCGAGTAGCGGACTCGCAACTGGTAACGGTGTTCTAACATATCAAAAGCCTATCAAACTTTTTTTATTTGGTTTTTGTTTTGGGCTTAGGTTCAACCACTTTCCACGAACCCATGCGGGCATATTTTTCAATTCGCTGATCAACTAGTTCATCTATCGGAATCTGCGTTAATTCAACCAAATATCTGAGAAGGACATCTTTCAAAGTTTGCGCCATCTGATCGGGATTACGATGGGCTCCGCCAATCGGTTCCGGAATGATTTCGTCGGCGATTTTAAACTCGGCAAGGTCACGGGCGGTTATTTTCATTGCTTCGGCGGCTAATGGTGCTTTGGAACTGTCTCGATATAAAATCGAAGCACAACCTTCCGGAGTAATTACCGAATACCAGGTATTTTCGAGCAAAAGGATGCGGTCGCCAACGCCAATCCCGAGCGCACCACCGCTTGCACCTTCACCGATGACTACCACAATTATCGGGGTGCGCAAACGAGCCATCTCAAACAGGTTGCGGGCAATTGCTTCCGCCTGTCCGCGCTCTTCCGCACCAATTCCTGGAAACGCTCCTTGTGTGTCAATAAAAGAAATAACCGGACGATTAAATTTTTCGGCCAGTTGCATAGCCCGGCGAGCCTTACGATAACCTTCCGGATGTGGCATACCAAAATTTCGGTAGAGATTTTCCTTGGTGGTTCGTCCTTTTTGCTGACCAATCAAAATGACTTTATAATCTTCGATCTGCGCCAATCCAGCCACTACGGCTTTATCATCGGCGTAATACCTATCGCCGTGAATTTCAATGAATTCGGAACAAATCCGCTTAACATAATCCAGAGTATATGGTCGATCGGGGTGACGAGCAAGTTGAACTCTTTGCCAGCGCGTTAAATTGGAGTAGGTTTTTTGAATCAGACGATTGAGTTTGACTTTGGCTTTTTCAATTTCCGGATTCAGGTCCACCCCGCTGGAAGCGCTTTGCGCTCGGAGCTCTTCTATTTTCTTCTCCAACTCGATGATTGGTTTTTCAAAATCAAGGATTATTTCAGCCATTATTCTTTCAAATTTTTAAAACAGTTTTCAAAATAATCTCAACATCCAGAAACAAAGAATGGTTTTGCATATAAAAACGCTCGTAATTCTGCTTGTCGTTTTCGTCGGTGCGATGATTTTTACTTACCCGGAAAAGACTGGTCAGTCCCGGTTTAAAACGCAAATTCCGTTCACCATTTTCGGCTGGTACCAACTCACTCCCAACTAAACTGATATCGCCTTTTACAACTGAAAACAGTAATGGGAAACGATTAAGGAATGGATGGACATGATTACCATTCCTTTTTACCAAAGTCAGCGCGCTGATCTGATGTTGTTCAGCCCCGATAAAACTGGCTTTCTGGAATCTATAACCCAGCAAAAACGCTATCGGAATAACGAACGGAGATAGCAAAATTATACTTATTGAAGAAATTAGCAGGTCAAAAATCCGCTTGGTAACCCGATTGCCGACATGAAACAAGTTATAGTCGATATTTACCAGTGGTATGTCTTCAATATTTTCAACACTTGATTTCCCTAAAATGTAATCCAGATTGCGCGGAACGATTTTAATATTGGTTCTGTACTTTTTGATTTTATCTACAATCCCCAGAATATCATCGTTATTGAAGCGATCGGTAGTAAAGATAATTTCAGTAGCATGATTAATCCGGATGATTTCAGGTAAATCGCTTACCAATCCCAGAAAAGGAAATCCGGCGATTTCCTCATTCATATAATCTTTATCAACAAAACCCAGAATTTCAAAGCCATGTTCGATATGAGTTTTTAACTTACGGGCAATTCGCTCACCTTCTTTACCGGCTCCGACGATAATAGTTCGCCGGGACAGCAGAGCTTTTGACAATGATGATGCCGGTTGAATTACACGACGTCGCTGTAAAAATAATAATAACACCCGCCAGCCTGGTAAAAACAGAGTGACAATGATAAAACTCAATAACAGCATATTCGGCGAATAAATGACGTCCTTAAAAATCAGATTAAAGATCAGAGAAGCAACGAAACTAAGCAAGGAAGCAACAACTGCTCGTGAATAGGATAATTCCCGACGATCATATAAGCCAATAGAATATCCTATTCCCAACCACACCAGTAAATAAAAAACCAACATTGATAGTAGCGAAGGATAATCAGGGAGAGGCTTGGGTTGTAATTGATGAGCGACCAAAATGGCCGCAACCAGAGCTATCCCGTCTACAATCATTACCATTCGGCGTCGGAAAAATTTCGCTACCAGTGATATTATCCCGCGGAAAAAAATGCCGACTTTGAAAACAATATCAGTGATTATCGAGGAACTTTTCCCCAAATGTTTGCTCGCAAAAATAGCCATTGCTCGGTAAAATGCGATAAAATTATCGAAGGCGGCATGTTTGGCACTTTCGCCTTTATAATGAATAATTTTCGTATCCGGCACATAATAAATTTTCCAGCCGCTTTTTTTGATTCGATAGCAGTAGTCTAAATCCTCACCATAAAGAAAATAGGATTCATCCAATCCGCCAATCTGTTCATATACGGCTCTCCTCATCATTAAAAATGAACCGCTAACCGCATCAACTTCGGTGATTTGATCGGGATCCAGATAGGTAAGATTATAACGCGAAAAAGCCTTCACTTTTGGAAATAGACGGCTCAACCCAAGTAATTTCGGTAACGCCACTGTCAAAGTTGGAAAAGAGCGGCGACAAGCCAGTTGGAGTGAACCGTCAGCGTTCAGTATCTTACATCCGGCGGCTCCAGCCTCTGGATGAGCCATAAAAAATTCGATCATTACTTTAATTGTATCTTCCTGAAGCATCGTATCCGGATTTAATAACAAAATATATTCGCCACGCGCGATTGCCAATCCTTGATTGCATGCCGCCGCAAATCCTTTGTTGAAATGGTTTTCTATCAATATAATTTCGGGGAATTTATTTTTTATGACATTAACAGTACCGTCAACCGAATCATTATCAACTACGATGATTTCACTTGATAAACCCTCAAGGGCATTCTTCAAAGACAAAAGGCACTGTTGAAGAAATTCTTTAACGTTGTAGCTAACAATGATGACCGAGATTTGCATGTTTACAAAGATCTGAAAATCTGCCGTAATTTCAGTTTCCAGACCATAAAAACAGCTTCCCAAACAATATTTTTTGACATTTTCGATAAGCCTTCGGAACGCTCGATAAAAATAATCGGAATTTCCTTGATTTTAAAACCGGCATCCCAGGCGCGGAAATTCATTTCAATCTGAAAGGAATAGCCAGAGGATTTGACTCGATCCAAATTAATAGCGGCTAAAACTTCCCGCCGGTAGCATTTAAAACCAGCGGTCGCATCCATAATCGGCATTCGGGTAATCATACGAGTATATTTATTAGCACCATAACTCAGGAGCAAACGCTTGATCGGCCAATTAACAACATTGACCCCATTACAGTAACGCGATCCGATTACCAAATCATAACCGTTCTCACATTCACGAATTAGTCGGGGTACATCCTCTGGATTATGCGAGAGGTCGGCATCCATCTCCAAAATGTATTCATAATCACGCTCCAGTGCCCAGCGGAAACCAACGATATAAGCCGTCCCTAGACCGAGTTTACTGGGTCTATTGATCATATAAATATGAGAATCACTAGATTGTAATTCACGAACAATATCAGCAGTCCCATCGGGACTATTATCATCAATAATTAAAATATCAACCTCGATCGGTAAAGCTCGCAGGCGTTCGATAACAGTGCGAATGTTGTCTTTTTCGTTATAGGTCGGAATGATTACCAGCGATTTCAAGTTGTCTTTCCTTCATATTTGTTAGAGCTTCTTTAATCGAATATAGATGAATGCCAAATTCGGATTGGATTTTTTCACATACTAACCCCGCCCGAAAAGGTCGAGCGGCTTTCTGATTCAGCGAGCGAGTGGAAACAGCCCGAATTAAAGTCGGATCCAGCTCAAAAACCGCTGCAATTTGTAAGGCAAATTCCAGCCTGTTGATATAATCGGCCCCGCCATAATTATAAAGCCCATGAATTCTTCGCTCAATCGCCATTTCAATTACTTGTGCCAGTCCGTCAGCCCAGGTGGGATTGCCAAACTGATCATTGACTACGTTGATTGGTTCGCGGTGACTAAGTTTATTCACCACCCAGTAAACAAAGCTGGCTTCCTGATTAGTCGCATCACCAAAGAGTACATTCGTCCGGAAAACCGTCGCCGGTAAACCTGATTCTAAAACAGCCCGCTCGCCAGCTAATTTTGTTTCGCCATAATAATTGATCGGTTTGACGGGATCATTTTCGCGGTACGGTCCATTGACCCCGTCAAAAATATAATCGGTTGAAATCTGAATAATTGGGGTATTGAATTTTCGCAAAGCCGCTACGAGGTTCTGCGGCCCAGCTGCATTCACCTGCCAGGCAGTTTCACGTTCAGTTTCAGCGCCATCCACATTAGTATAAGCCGCACAATTGATGACCCAATCAGGACGAAACTCATTAATGATAGTTTCGATCTCTTCCGGTTTAGTGATATCCATTTTGCGGTAGTCAGTCTCTAACCGATAAATCAGTTCATCATTGAGGTCGGTCGCCAAAACTTTATGTTTCTGGGCCAGCAAACGAGTGCATTTTTCACCTAACATTCCGTTAGCGCCAGTTATTAATATTTTCATTTTAATTAAGTTTGAAGCCTTTTGCGGCAAATTCGACCAGTTTGGCTTTTAATTCGGCGTTGGAGAGCGCCAGAATTCGAGCCGCATAAATAACGGCATTAATTATTCCAGGTTTGCCGATCGCCATCGTCCCAACCGGAATACCACTCGGCATTTGGACGATGGAATAGAGCGCATCTACCCCATTCAGAGAAGAAGCGTCCAGTGGGACACCAATTACGGGTAAAGTAGTCAAAGCCGCGATAACACCCGGCAAATGCGCCGCCATTCCAGCACAGGCAATAATCAAGCGACCATTTCCCTTTTCAAACTGTTTAACATAATTAACCAATTCATCATGCTGGCGATGAGCCGAAAGGACCTTTATCTCGCAATCTAATTCAAAGTATTCCAGATACTTGCGGGCTTGTTCGGCTGTTTCTAAATCGGAAGTGCTTCCGACAATTAATGCTATTTTCTCCATAAACCTACTAGCTCCGCCGTAATTTAATTGACCACCTTATAATTGCCAAATTCCAGCCGCCGGTTTAGCTCCGGCACTATTTGGAATATCCTTTATAATCGGTGGTAAAAGTCTTGGCTATAATTTCGAGTCCGCGAAATAGGACTGACAATTTTTCACCAGGACCATACATTAGCATATCAATAACGAAGGTTCGGTCAGTGCGCCAGTCATAAAAGGCATAAGTTTCAAATGGACCGCCCATAGTCTCATCGGTGTGATACCAGAGTCCGTACATTTTCAGAGCATCGTAATCACCGAATTTGAAAAATTGAAAACCGAGAAAGCGCTTCTCGGTCATTATCCCGCCATATAACTTGCCAATCTCATTCCGTTTTTCATACAGTCCCACATTCGTCATCCATTCCGTTTGAATACCATCTCCCCAGGTAACGGAAATCCAGCGGTATGGCATACCTCTTCCGAGCCAAACGAAATTCTTTTCCGGCATTTCCTTGACAATAATATAGTCGTGCGGAATGCGCATCGTCCAGCGATATTTTTGCCAAAAATAATTAGTCAGCTTCTTTTGCTCTAAGCGACCATACATATAGTCTCTCTGGCCTTTCTCGAATTTCTCTTCAAACTTTCCATAAAGCCAGCCTTTCTGCGCTAAAATATCGCGCTCAACCAGCTTCAAATCGCGGCCGGCAATTAAAACAAACATTTGATCGCGAGCCCAGTTATCCGGAATAGCAAACAGGTGGATGCTATCCTTTTCCGCGGCGATTAAACTCTGTTTCGGTAATAAGCCGCGAGCAATTTCAGCGGCCGGGTTTTCCTGACTCAAATCAGCTACCAGAATGATATTTTTAAAATAAATGTATGACGGAAAATCTTCTACTGGCAGCCATTTTTTGGAAAAATAGGGCTGAAATTCCGGCGTCCGAATCCCATAGGAAAAAGTGGTATCAATTGCCTGTCCCAGTACTTCCCGAGTTTGCTCAGTAGCAAAAATATATATTTCATCTACCCCACCAATGGAATTCTTCAGTCGGTTACAATTCATCAATATCGTTGAAAAAATCAAGCCTAATAGTACTATTTTTTTATTCATTCTTATTCTCCATCATATACCCTTTTTAAAATTAAACATTCACCAGCATTAAGCCAATAAAACTTTTACTCATTCGCCCCATTCCAAATCTATCCGTCGCTCTCTAACGGAAACGTTCGTTACCATTACCATTACTTCGTCGCCAAGCCGAAAAGTGCGCCTGGTATTTTTACCACGTAAAAGAAAATTCTCCGAATCGTAAATATAATAATCATCCGCCAGAGTCCGAACGTGCACCAAGCCTTCAACCAGAAATTGGGAAATTTCGACAAAAAATCCGAATTCACGCACGCCGCTGATGACACCTTTGTACCATTGGCCGATCTTGTCCGCCATAAAACGCACTTGCTTTATTTTCTGGTAAGTCCGCTCGGCTTCCATTGCCTCGATTTCGCGCTGGCTGGCTGAACTGGCAATGTGCGGCAATGAACGCCGGTAAAAAGCTAAATCGGTGGGATTATAACCAGCTAAATAATTTTTCAGCAAACGATGAACCATCAAGTCGGGATAACGCCGAATAGGTGCCGTGAAGTGAGTATAATGAGAAAACGCCAAACCGAAGTGACTTAATGGTTGCTGGGAATAGACCGCCTTCGCCATCGAACGTAGAGTAATTTGTTCAATAAAATTTTTGTAGGGCATTCCGGCCAATCCATTTAGAATTTTCTGAATATCAATAGGTTTGAGCTTAGGTGGCTGTTGCAAATCGATTCCCAGGCCTCGCAAAATCTGATACAGTTCAGTAATATTTTGTAATGGCGGCTGTGGATGAATTCGATAGAGAAACGGCAGTTTTTCATTACGCCGCTGAATGGTTATATATTCGGCGACTGCCCGATTAGCCGTTAACATAAATTCCTCGATTATCCGGTGACTGTCCAATCTTTCGGAAGGACTAATTTCAATCGGAATTCCAGCCGGTCCCATTTTAAAAACCGGCTCCGGAATGTCGAAGTCTATACTGCCAGCCGCCCGTCTGCGATCAAAAAGAGTGCGACTGATTTGTAGCATATTAGTAAATATATCAAAATACTCACCACTTTTGTTATCCAGAATTTCCTGCACTTCTTCGTAGCTGAATCGTTTAAACGAGCGAATTATACTCGGAGCGAATGAATAGCGCAACACCGCACCTGCATCATTAAGAGTCAAGAAAACCGAAAATGCCAACCGATCTTCACCCGGTTTCAAACTGCACAATTCATTCGAAATTGGCGGCGGCAACATCGGAATAACATTTTCACCCAGGTAAACGCTGGTACCCCGTCGCCGAGCCTCGCGATCGAGAGCACTGCCCGGCGTGACATAATGACTAACATCCGCAATATGCACTCCCAGGAGCCAATTACCCTCCGGACTCTTTTCCAGCGAAATAGCATCATCGAAGTCCTTTGCATCGGGAGGGTCAATAGTAAAAATTAATTTATCACGCAAATCCAGACGATTGTCTGGCTTGATTTTCTGATTTTCCAAAAGTTCAGCTTCCTGCCAAACTTTAGCCGGAAACCGGTCGCTCAGCCGATACATTTTCTTAACAATTATCAAATCATCTTGCGGATTTTCTGGAGAACCAAGAATCTGTTTTAAAGCAGCTCGCGGTCGCAAGCGAGTATTGCTCCATTCGATGTCCTGAATTTCGACTAATTGGCCTTCCTGCAGACCTTTTTCCGAACCAACCAATTCGATTTCTTCAACAGCTGTGGGATGTTCCGGAATGACAAACCAGCGCTTATTCTTCTGTTTTATCGTTCCAATAATTGATTTTTGACCGCGTTTCAAAACTTTCACCACTCTACCTTCCGGTCGAATCCCATTACTGTGCCGTAATTTTTCGATTAACACCCGATCAAGGTGTAAAGCGTTAGCGGTCTGCTTGGCACCGACGAATATTTCTTCTCCGGCATCCGTATTTACAAAAGCAAAACCGCGTCCGGAGAACAAAATTATCCCTTCCATAAACCGCGATTCATCGGGGATTCGGTACCATCCCGCTCGCGGATTTTCGATTTCCCCGTCCAGCGCTAATTCTTTCAAAATTTGTTTGAATCTAACATACTTATTGGAAGAGATGCCGATTTCTTTGGCGATTTTTTTCTGTTTATAAACATTACCTTTATTTCGTTGAAGAAATTGGATAACCCGCTCGACAATTTGTGCCTCCGTTCTAACTTTTACCGATTTAGGTTTTGGATTTTTATTATTGTGTTTTCCCATTAAAAATTAGTCTCCAAAAATATGTGAATTTTGGCTGTCGTAAAAGTATCGCCCTCTCCGAATCCATAATCGAGTCCGATAATTCCCATCCGCGAATCCAGTCGCAAGCCGACGCCATAGGAATGTAGATAATATCGTTTATCTACGCCTTCGACCGAACGACGATAATATCCCTGATCGAAAAATATATGCGCCCGACCGTTTTTACCGATAAGCCAGCGAATCTCATTGTTGAGCCAGGCAATTTCCGAGCCACCGAACAGCTCATTAGCATAGCCACGCAGACTGCGGGCACCGCCAAACCAGTAATAGTCGGAATAAATCGGTACACCTTCCGATAGCCATTTTCCTTTGAAATTCCAGCCGCAGGCGGCTACTAATTGGGGACGAATTTTGGCATCGAACTCACCATTTATTTCGGTCTGATATTGCCAGAGGCGATTAGCATCTTGTTCAATACGGCGGCTGAAGTAGGCATTAATCGCGACCATTAATCCTTTTTGTGGATTAGGCGGATAATCACGACCGTCATAGCGGCCCGATAACCCCAAACCGCGAGTTGTGAGATCATTTAATCCAAGTAACTGGCGACCACCCGAAGTGGGCATAGTAGATGAATAATTGAATTTCAAAGCCCCTGAACCGTTCTGGAATAATCGGCGTCCGATACCGGCTTCAAAAGAACGCAAAACAACCAGAGTGTCTCGCAATATCTGACTGAATTGACCTTCTGCATTAAAATTGGTGTGCCGAATCCAGGGTTCGAAATATCTCAGGTCAATTTGTTGAGAATAGCGATTGGGTTTGGCCCAAAAAACGCTGAGATTACGACCGCGACCGCTGATATTATTCAAATTAAGATTTACCTCGCCGGTAAAATAACCTTCAGTCGTGGCGGTGGCTGGTATATAGCCGACCACTCCGCTGAAAATATTGGTCGAATGTTCAGCCAGTTGGACGACCAGACCAAATTGACCTTCGCGAGTTTTTACTATTTCCGGTTGTGATTGCACCGTCAGAAATGAATAACTCTTGAAATTATTCACAAAAGCTGAGATTTTTTGGGAATCGGGAGATTTTCCAAGGATCGCCGCCGATTCGCGCTTCAATAATTCAGGTGCGGTGCGCTTGATACCTTCATATATCACGGTATCAATAACAACCCGCTCGCCGCGATCCAAGCAAAATTCCGGGTTCAGTTTGGTGAGATTTCCTTCAGTTTCGGGATGAACTGCACTTAAAGTCAACACCGGATAAAGGTAGCCGTCTTTTAGCACGACGTCCAGCATTTTGTTCGTCAATTCCTCATAGGAATCAATCGTAACAGGATAAGTAGTATAATTCCTGGCAATTTCAGTGAAATCGGTCAGCGTTTCATCGAGCGTCTTAACCGTAATTTCTCCGAAAATTACTTCAGCCCGGGAAGTGTCCTGCTCAATTCCCCAAGCCGGAAACCAACCGACAAACCCGATGAGCAAACATCGGATGATTCGCAAAACTCTTCTTCTATACCGCTGGTTTGTCATTAAAATGAAAGCCTCACTTCGCCACTTCCTAAATGATAAACGGTTCGCTGAGGCTCTTTCCAACCTTCGTAATTAGCTCGAATACTGACATTTGAACCAATCCGGTATTCAACGGTTGTCCCCCAGCCGCCGGTTACTCCCTCCTTTTTGCCATTGCTCATCTCGTACGGAATTGTTTTCCCTCTGGGAGTTACCGAAACTTTATCCAATTCAATAAATGATTTCCAGCGACCTTTCCCGATAATTTTCCGTTCATAGCTCAATCTTACACCGGTTAGAAATGATTTAATCGGGTCACCTACCTTCCCTTTATCGCTATTTACCGTTACTTCTGTGCTGAGTAGATGAATCCGATCCAAAAAAGTCGATATCGTTAACTTTTCTCTAATAGTATAAATATCACGTTCCCTGAGAGTATTTATCTCCGATTGACGGCTATAATTTTTTAATGCCGATTCGGACTCGAGTGTGGTCTTTCCCAAAAAACGATTGCGATAACGTAGAGACCATTCGTCGGTGAACGTTTTTTCTAAGCCACGAACATCAGCCTGAGTTACTAGATCGGAGGAATAAAACCGAAGACGCAGATCGCTTTTTCTTTCCCGCGAACGCAAGTTAACATCTTGTAGAATTATGCGGGAATAATTTGCCCAGCTGGTATCGACCTGATTAACATCTGTGGCAAGATATTTTGTTATTCCCTGAGGATCGTGGATTTCCTGCCGGAGACGGACGTCCGTTAAGGTGGAAATACGTTTCAGCAAATCACCAAAAACCGGAATCTTAACATTGGTACCATCAAATTGAAAACGCAATCCGTCCTCGATACTGGTGATCGGTTCTTTGATCGAAGACGGTAAAATCCGTAAAATATAATCGCCTTGCGCATCGGGAACGTAATCGGCATAAGTTGAATCATAAATGTAATCACCCATTCCATCGCCGACATAATAGTAGCGCCACTCCTTTTTAACAGTTTGTTCGTTCTCGATTTTCAAAGTAGTTTCCCAGCGATAGGGTAATTTGCGCGGCTCTTGCTTCAGGGAAAAATCGAGGAGATGAACCACAATATCTGAGTTATTCTGATTATAGAATTTCTTTATACGGTAGATATAATTCCACTGGGATGAGAATGAATGCCAGTTTATCAATTGACCGTTCAGACCGATATTGCGAGCGTTTGTCCCTTTTATCCAGGTATTTGAATCTGAAAGGTCATCCCGACGGAGAGTCGTCTGAACTTGCCAAGTTAGACGTCCTGGACTCGCTGAGCCAATCCCATAGATTTGTTCCAGAAAGCGGAAATTTTCAGTTCTAATGGTGTCACCTTCTCGTAATTCATAATTTAGTGTAGCAAACGGTTTGACTTTCCATAAATGGGTTATTAACCTGAATCCTCGACGCGTCCAATTAATATCATTAAAGCCGGTTTGGTTACGTTGAATGAATTCTTCGCTGATTTGGACATTTTCCAGCATTTTGTAGCTCAAACCGGCGCTGGCCGCAAATCTATTGGAATTAAAATCACCACGCGAATACTGACCGCCTTCCGTTTTGACCACTAAATTATTTTTCAAAGCGTATTGAATTTGCCCTTCATAATACTGTTCACCGTTAGTCGAATCGGAAGGCAAGTCCCATTTCCTTCGATACTCAACTATTTGATGACGATCAATCGGCTCGAAATCCCAATTTTCCTGTTTATAATGACCAGTGAGAGCAATCTTACTGGATTCGGAAAGCGGAATGATTAGATTTGACGTAAGATCAACTGCTATTCCGGCATTATCCTCATCATCCAGAGGTGAGAATAGGTTTTGATCGAAATCTGAACGTGCCACTTCAGCCTTTATCGCAAAGTTTTGATGCGGTTGCCAGTCACTTGCCAAATGATAAAGCGTCCGACTGGTCGGCAATTTTAACGGTTTGACCGGCAAATAAAGTGCTGAGGCAATCTCGGAAGCCGCCGTCAAAGGATTATTTTTGTCAACCCATTCAAAATAAGTCACCTCTCCGCGGTAAACTTTCTTATAACTGCCAGCCTTTCCCACATTATAAAACGTCGCTGTATGAGTTCCCTGACCGGGACCGGCATAAATCAAGATTGAATCCACTAAAATATAAGAGCCGTTTGTATCGCTCGTAATGGTACTTATGTAAGCGTCTTGAGCGTTGTCACCGAGCGATTTTAGCAATTTTCTATCCGCATCGCTAATAACAAGTTCGATGGGGTTCTCGCGGTCATCTTTTTCAGTGATCGCGGCGGCGGAAACTCTTAATTTCTCATCAAATAAGTTCGTAGTATTGCCTGCCATATAAATATTTTTCTGGTAAATCAAATCGGAATATTGAAAATCAACGCTAATGCGCGATTCCGCCGTAATAATTTGACGAGTCATAAAAGTTATTTCGGCGGTCGAATAATCAATGATATAATCATTACTTTCGCCGCGAGTCAAAAGACGACCGTCGAGCCAGACCTTCTCCGTACCGGCTAGAACGATTATATCGGTTTCGCCATTTCTACCGGTCAATTGATATGGGCCTTGATTGCTTTCCTCACCGAGAAAATAATTATGATAATATTGACCTTTGGTAACTGCTCCGCTCATAACATTCCGCATAGGCGGCCGATCGCTTTCCAGATAAACGCCCTGTAATTTGCGATTGTAATTCCCCAAACTGCCGGAGCTGTATGCCATTTCATAATCGCCGAAAGTTAGGCGTTCGTGCGGCAAGGCGACGGTAATGAACACCTTGTCAATTTCATCCAGAGTTTGGGTATTGCCTTCCGGTTCAATAGGAATATTCTGGTCAGTAATTGTGCCGACGATCGAAATATCTTCCGCAATTTTCCCTTGCAACTCCAGGTTCAGGCCGGACTGCAGCGACATTCCACTTTGACTGCCCAGTGTTACACCGCGATAAAGCGTACCGGACTTCAGGAAATCGGTGGTCTCGGTAGAATACTGCGCCGGTGGCCGTGTTGGAGAATCAGCCAAATTGGGTTCGGTAGTTTCATTACCCGTATAAATGCGCGGCGGCCGGTTAACTATTTTATTGAGCGGTAAATCGAGCGGCAAATATTGATATTTGGCGACCAAAACCGATGAATCGGTTCTTACGGAATGTAAAGTAATAGCGCCGGTCAAAGGATCGAGACTGATTGAGTCGGCAATGCTCAATTCAATTGTTTCAGGTAGGATAAATCTACGAGATAAATAGACAACCGAATCGCCGGGAGCAATTTTTAAAGCATCCACCTGCCATTGTTGAGCATTAAGAAATCCCGTAACGATCAATAAAATTCCTGCCAGGCGAGAGATTATCGTCCATCGTCTACATCCTTTTCGATATAATGAACCGGCGTGATTCAAAAGTTATATTTTAACCACCAGATAGTCACTAAGGTTTCGACTGAGAAGTTGCAATCGAAAAAACCAAAATTGTACCATTACTGGTCAGCAAATAAAGCCGATTATTCGAAAAAGTTGCGGCTACGAAAGGCTCGTGACGATCAAAATCGGCTAAAGTCGGTTCAACCCAATTTTTCGATTTCGTATAAAACATATGCAGAAATGGGATTTTGTCAATCAGAATCAGCCAGTCGTTATTGACAGCCGTCAACCCATAAGCTTGGCACTTGTTCATTTCCGAATCACGGAATGGAATTAGTCCAAGCGGTGTCCCAAAACGGTCGAATTGCACCAGACTGCCGTTTTCTTGGAGCACCGTTAAAATACCTTTGCGATTCATCCGCAGACTTACTGGATGGACGAGTGCGTAGGCCCCGTATTCGATTCCACCGAACCAGGTTTGTTCATTATTTTCGACATAAAGACGCAAAATCTCAGCCGTTTCCCCGGATAAAATGAAGAGTTCATTAATTTGCAAGGCCGTCAAAGATAAAGGATAAATTAAACGGCGCGAATCACTGCGTAAATCCTGAGTCGCAATGTAATTCAATTGCCGATCATATCGCACCAGGCGGTGATTATTCTGGTCGGCAACGATTATATCCAATCCAGAAACACATAAATCGCGCGGGCAATCGAATTGTCCCAATCCCCAGCCGAAACCACCGTTGCGGTTCAGAATATTGCCATTTTGGTCGAGACGATAAACTTCACTGAATTTGCTTTCCAGTAGATAAATATCACCAAATTCATTGACGCCGATCGCATTGAACTGAACTCCCTCTCTGACTGCTTGCGGGACAATTTCTCTCTCGAATTTGAATTGCGCTTTGATTGTGCAATTCCAGATTAGAATAAAAATTAAAGGGCTGAGTTTGCTTAATCTTTTCATATTCGATCTGTTTTCATATCGTTGGTTAAATATACAATGCCGCCCGCAAGGTTCAAGGCTTTTTTATAACAGCCTCCTTTTATCCCCTCCGAGGAATAACTTATTTGCGGTTTCATTTTTTCAATACTTAGACCGCTTCCTTGTGTGTCAATCTAACAACCATAGAATCCAAACTAGCCCGGAGGGCTTTAAGTTTTGTAGAAACAATCACCCTAAAAATCTTTTTACCTCGGAAAGGTTTAACATATTTCTAACCATATGTATTTATTTTGGTATGAATCATTTGTGATTCTGTAACCGCTATGCGGTATGATAAAAAAGGTCAAAAACCTTATCCCGCCGAGCAGGACTCTCTCTTCTGAGACTCCTCCGGAGCCTTCGGAGTTAATCTTGTCTAAAAATATTCTTAATGCACCGAAACCAATTTAACCCCACCAGCAGCGCGGCGGAAATTGGTTTGGCTATTCACTTATTTAAACACGCTCCGAAAACGGCTAGGATTGGTAACGTTCCACTCCGGATTTTTAGTTAGATTCTTGTTGATAAAGTTATTGATGCGCTCAACCCGATCGAAGACAGCGTCGTAGCTCCAGTTAGATTCCGGATTCCAGAAATCTGGTGAAGTGTTGGCTTTGATGCGCGTCAGCACCCGTCCCAGTGCCGCCGGATCATAACCGGAGCGATAGGCGTAAATCACGCCGAGCTGGTCGGCTTCGATTTCGTATTCGATTTGACGGCGTTTAGTTGCCGTTTCATAGCAATTTAGGGCGATTAGATCGAGTTCATCGGCGGTGGCGTCTTCGGTGACAATCTCCTCGTCCAATTCGTTAAATTTTTCATCGGCGGCGATCATCGTTTTGCGTTTAGCAATTTCCTGAACACCGTGTTTCTGAACAACGTGACTAATTTCGTGAGCCAGAATGGCTGCCAGCTCGGCTTCATCCCGTAACATTTCGAGTAAACCGGAAGTAACGAAAATCATACCGTTGGGAATAGCATAAGCCGATGGACGGCTGTCCTTTAGAATATAAAATTTAAAGGGATAATCGTACATATCGGTATTTTCCAGAACGATATTGCCTACCAGATTGATATATTTCAATTGCGATTGATTGGCAACCAATCCGCTTGCCGCAATTCTGGAAGCGGCCGCCAATCCAATTTTTTCATCTTGCAATGAGATTGAGTGATCGGTGTTTTCCGATTTGATTCTCTTATAGCGTTTGCGGATTTTCTCCGGGTCGCGACCACGAAAAGTCTCTTGTCTAAAACGCTGGAATTCAGCCGGAGTAAACAATTCAACATCATATTGTTCGATAAAAGCCGGATCGCCGTCGTGAAAATTGACGAACTTCTGGGCGAAACCTTTGACCGCTCCACTGGCGGAAGCTCTCGAAATCATCATTGAACCATTTCCACTAATCGAACCGGTCAAAATGCTACCGGTTGGTTCATCACTCGCAATAACCGCATTTTCGGAAATCCAGCCGGTTTGCCCAGCCCACTGAACTTTCAACCAGCCCGATTGAGTTTCCACGACAGCGACTTGGACGCCTTTCTGCAACATCCCAATCAGTGGATAATAGGAACCGGGGCCTTGTCGGAAATGAGTATTCTCGCGTTTGATTACCACGGATTCTTCACCAAAAACGGTGACAATTAACACCGACACTACTAAAATTATAAGAATAAAACGTTTCATATTACCCCTCTCGCTTTAATTTGTACTTTCGAAATTCTATTTCATTTTGCTCAATAATTTAACTTATTTCACTTAACGGTAATATTAAATACACCGTCTTCGTCAATCAACTGCGGTTCGTTAATTAATTGAACACAGCGTTTGGCGAAAACTTTACCGACCGAATCATCGGGAAACTGCCGATTTAATTCTAAAAATGCCCGTTCGGCGGTCTGGAATTCGCATTCCCGATAAAGTCGTAAGGCTTCATTATACAATTTGAGCATCTTCTCTATTTCAGAACTTAAATCGTCTTTAATACAGATGATGTTATAAATTGCCAGCGGCTTTTCACGGCCTTTTACCCGAATTAAATCAAGCTCACGGCAGATAAAATTTTCTTTTACCAAGGAATAGGTCGTCTCGGAAATAATATTTTGGGTGCCGTAGATTTTGTTGACGCCTTCCAGACGCGCCGCGAGATTAACCGTATCGCCGATAGCAGTATAATCCATACGGTTCGCCGAACCGATATTGCCGACGACAAAATTACCGCTATTAATCCCCAATCGCGTGATTAATGGGATAGTCCGGTTCTTGACTTCAATGGTAAAAGTTGACAGATTTTTAAAATCCAGTGCCGCATTACAAGCCATCCGGGCATGTTCGGAAGTCTGGACTGGCGCCCCGAAAATTGCCATAATCCCGTCACCGGTGTATTTATCGAGCATTCCGTTGTTCTCGAAAATTATTTGTTCGACTCTGGTAAAATATTGGTTTAAAAAGCCAACAATTTCAGGTGGAGTAAACAGTTCCGCAATTCCGGTAAAATTCTGCAAATCGGAAAACATTACCGTAGCGACGATTTCCTGGCCGCCCATCTCAAGATGTTTCGGATTCTTAGTCAATACCTCAACCACAGTGGGATGCAAATAACGATTGAAAACTTTTTTAATCATTTTCTTTTCGCGCCCCTCAGTCAGATAATTCACTAAAAGAACCACCGTAATACTCAAGACAAAAGCGATTTCGGTCGCCACGACCGGTACAAACATTTTCAAACGTTGAAAAATCACCACACTCGACATTAGCGGAATGAATAAAATTATCAACGAAATCGCGACTGACTGCCAGATTTTCAATTTTTGCCAGAGAAACGCCAGTAGCCAGATAAGAACTATAGAGATTCCCAACCAGGCAAAAAACGGAAAATCAGAAATATAATCGCCGCGGATAATATTCGAGAAAATAGTAGCATAAATCTCGACGCCCGGATACGGCTCGATGGAAGAATAGGGCGTGGTTTTCAAATCGAGTAAACCTGCGGCAGTGGCGCCAATGAAAACAGCTTTATCCTTAAAAATCACCGGATCAACGTCTGGCTTTTGACCATTTTGCATCTGCAAATAGGAATTCAATATTTGGGCAAATGACACGTATTGAAAAGTATTTCCTGCTCCACCCGGTCCATACCAGTAAATATCGTAAAAGCCATCGCTTTTAATTGGAATATGACGCTTGTCGGCGACGAGAGTATGCTTCGTTGAATCATAATCAACAGTGGAAATGTCATCGTAAACCAAAACCGCCGCGAGCGCCATATAAGGCACAATTCGGTCATCTTTGGCAAAGAGAAGCGGCACCTGACGACAAACTCCATCGTTATCGGTGAAAAAGTTGACCGCACCGGGATACGCCATCGCCTTTTGAAACCGGTCAATCGGAGCCGTAACATTCGGATATTTGTGAACGATTCGCTGGGGGACATTGTAAACGATCCGACGGTTAAATTGGGTCAGCAGTCGCTCAGCGTCCAGATGCGTCGAATCTTCCATCTGCATTGCCAGAACGACATTGCCGCCAGTCCGCATTTCGCGCGCAAAAACTGAATCGGCATATTCGGCTTGAACATTTAGCCGGTCAATATCGGGCGTAGAAAAAATAATATCATAGAGAATGACTTTTGCGCCACAGGAATTCAAATAATTAGTCGCCATAGCATAAATATCGCGCGGCCAGGGCCAGAGAACTTGAAAATTTTTCTGAAAATAATCGAGGCTATTTTGATCAATAGCGATGATGACCGCTTCCGACGGATGCTGCTCTATCTGAAAATCGCGATACAAAATATCATTAACCTGATTTTCCCAGCGCTGAATCAAACCGATTTGGTAAAGCAAACCGCATAATAATGTTATTATTAATGCGATTCCCAGCCCGATTAGAATTTTTTTAGTATTAATGTTCATCGCCGGCCTCTATTTGAAAATTTACGGTTCAGAAATAATCTCCCAATCATGTTCCCAATTCCACTGATCGAAGTATAAATTGCCACCCTCCCATTCGACTTCTCCTCGCTGAGAGTCAATGATTTCACTGCGCGGATAAATTTTCAGCGGAAAGAAATCAGCCGCCATACCGTCATTAAAAATCAGACGGTAGCTGTCCATTCCGCTCAGATAAAACCAGCGGAAAGATTCATCCGCCGTGGCACGCCGACCATAGGTCACATCCACCGGCACCCAACCGTAAGGCGCAAAGTAAATTTCGCCCCAATCGTGCATACTATCCTGAGGAGGCTTGAATTCCCAGCCCGATTGCCAGCGCGCCGGAATTCCGTTCAGACGACAAAGTGTAATGAAAGTCAATGTCATCATACCACAATCGCCATGACGATTATTGATAACATATTGAGGAATATTATAAATCGTCGAGTATTCCCGCGCCGAAGCCCAAACTATATTGACATCAATCCACTCGAATAATTTCTGAGCAATGCGGTAAGGATTGGTTTCCGAACCAACGATTTGTCGGGAAAGTTGCCGTATTTCATCCGTAAATACGATATGCGGCGGCTCCTCACTTATGAATGGCTTCAGTTCGGGTGTTGGTTCTACCGGGGTCACTTTCTCGGCTTTTATTGGAGTATAAGAACCATAAATTTCGTAAGTGTACTCGACCGAAAAACGGGTTGTTGAATCTTTGATAGCCGGTTTCTCGAAGTAAATCGTCCGTTGAAGGGTCTGTTCGGTATTCGCCAGAATAAAAAGCGGCGGATCAGTTTTCACCAGTTGAATATTAACCTGGCGATCGGATATTGCGCGCGGAAATGGAATCCAGCAACGGATGATTTTCCCTTCCGGGACAACATTCGGGTGAACGACCAGGCTTTGTTTAATTTTCATTCTAACCGGCAAAACGGTAGATTTTTGTGTCCTTTGGACGGCTTTTACGATTTTACGGCAATGTGAATCCAGATCGAATGCCGGTTCGCCTTTGGAATTTGTCGGCTTCTGAGAATCAACTTTTTGCTTAACGGCTTTGAGAGTTTTGTCTAGTCGGAAAAGATTCGGCGCGGCATCCTTGAAATACATTTTTTCGCCATCAATCAAGATATATTCCAGCGACTTTTCCGACTCCCAACGAACCAAATCGGCGGGCTTCACATCAGGAAGGTATTGCTCGATGTATTCGATAACTTCTGCCTGACTTTTACTAAAATCCAGGCGAATGCGTCTCATTCTTTCCAATTCAAATTCCAGCGCGCGTTTTTCACCAGCACTGAGAGACGGATTATTGAACAATCCCTGGCGAATAGTTTCTTCGGCTTTTTTAAACTCGCCTTTTTCGATCAATACCTGATAGTCACTTCCGATACAATCCATCCAGATTACCAGACACAGCGAGCCGATTATTCTGAAGATATTTTTAATCATTCTTTCAATTCCCTATAAGATTCAAATCCAGCTGAAAATTAGAACAAAGAAACTTATCTGTCCAGAATTTTTTTTCTTGATAATGTGTAAATAAAAATTGACTGAGGCGGTCATTGGTTTCGGGTTACAAGTAACAGGTAACAGGTTCAGAATAGCCCACGAATTTCCCGCCGCCGCGGGACTCCTACGGAGTATTCGTGGGTTTTGGTTAAAAAAACGTAATGGCAAACCGTTTCAACCTGCCCGACGGATATACCAAAACCAATTTTCAGCGGAACGAAGTGGAGCCAAATTGGTTTTATCAACAAGACGCTGAAACCAATTGAGCCCCGCAAGACCCAAACCTTAGTTACGGCATATAGAACATCTCCGGCTGGGGAGCGAAGTCACAGCGGTAAAAATGGAATTTTCAGCGCTTTCGGAAAACTTTAACCACTAAGACTCAAAGACACGAAGTTTTAATAAAACATTGGCATAAACAATCATAATAAGATCAAGGTCGAGGTCGAGGTCAAGAAAAGAGAAAATGTAGGTCGAGTTGGTAACTCGACCAGTGGTTTTCCGATAACCTCATCCTTCGATAAACTCAGGATGACAGGAAAACTTACAATGTAACTCTGAGTCCATCGAAGAGTGGATGTACCAAAACCAATTTTCAGCGAAACGAAGTGGAGCCAAATTGGTTTTATCAACAAGACGCCGAAACCAATTTAGCCCCGCCTGCGGGTCGGAAATTGGTTTAGCCAGTACAGGGAATGTCACTCTGAGTCCATCGAAGAGTGACGCCTCGAGTAAAGCTAAGATTAAAAAAATAGAAAAAAAGAAAAACAATTAGCCCACGAATTCTCCGCAAGCTCCGGAGGAGTCTCTGGTGAGAGAGTCCCGCGAGGCGGGACATTCGTGGATTACTATCAAAAACTTTTCCTCACTAAAATATTTTCATTAAATCGCGGTTTATCTAAATTTGACCAATTATATTATGATTGAAAATTCAGTTAAATACAAAGGCAAAAATGGAGCGAATAGTTCAGCATCCGATTTTGACGATTCCACCCGCTCGGAAATTAGTAAAATTTACTTTCAATGATACTATTCTGGAAGGCTTTGAAGGCGAACCGGTTTCTTCGGCGCTGATGGCGCAGGGCTATCGGGAATTTTCCATTCACCGCAAAGGTGACACGCCGCAGGGACTCTTCTGTGCCAATGGCCAATGTTCGCATTGCACTTTAGTCATTGACGGTTTGGCGCAAAAATCCTGTGTGACGCCGTTAAAAGGCGGTATGCAGATTAAAACCCTGCGCCATATTCCGGAAATTCCAGCCGATAACCGCCCACTGACCCACTACAAAAAAATCGAATTGACCTGCGATATATTGGTAATTGGCGGCGGACCTGCCGGATTGATGGCCGCTCTCGAGCTCGCCCAACTGAATTATAACGTAATCGTTGTTGACGATAAGGAAAAATTAGGCGGTAAACTTCTACTTCAGACGCATAAATTTTTCGGCTCGATTGAAGACTGTTATGCCGGTAGGCGGGGCATTGAAATTGCCGCTTTACTGGAGAAAGAATTAAGCAGTCACACGAATATTAAAATTTTCACTGATACTACTGTAGCCGCAATCTACAAGGATAAAAAAGCCGGGCTTTTCATCAAAAACCAAAACTATGCGATTGTTGCCTTTCGCGGCTTGATAATTTCGCCCGGCGCGCACGAAAAGTCACTGATTTTCAATGGCAATCACCTGCCGGGAGTTTTCGGTGCTGGTGCTTTTCAGACCCTGGTCAATCGTGATCTGGTTCAAGCTGGTCGTCGCATTTTCATTGTTGGTAGCGGCAATGTCGGTTTGATTGCGGCTTATCATGCTTTACAAGCAGGAATTACGGTCGTCGGCATTTGTGATATTCTGGGTAAGGTTTCTGGCTATAAAGTTCATGCCGACAAAATAAAACGCATGGGCGTGCCAATCTACTTAAAACACACCGTAATCGCCGCCGAAGGCAACGGCAAAGTCGCGAGAGTTACCATTGCCGCGGTTGACGATAATTTTCAACCTTTGTTGGAAACTGCTCGAACTTTTGCAGTTGATACTTTACTAATCGCGGTCGGTTTAACTCCACTTGATGAATTTTTCGAGATGGCTAACCAATTTGGTTTTCCGGTTGTTAAAGCCGGTGATGCCGACGAAATCGCCGAAGCTTCATCGGCTATGTTTGGTGGTCGAATTGCGGCGCGTCGTCTGGCGAATCAGCTTGGCAAACAAATAGAAATAGATTCGACTTTTATCCAGAAGGCTGAAATTCTGAAAAGCAAGCCGGGACGAATTTACTCGCCGACTCCGGTCACACTGGACGAAAAATTTCAACCGATTATTCGTTGTACCGAAGAAATTCCTTGTAATCCTTGTACTTCCGTTTGCCCGGTGAATGCTATTCAACTCCGCGGCGATCGCGATGATTTAATGGATTTACCTTTTTATCAAGGTGGTTGTACCGGATGTATGCAGTGTGTTTTAATCTGTCCCGGATTGGCGATTACCTTGGCTCGTAAAATTGACGAGCAATTTGGCGAAGTTGTTTTACCGCACGAATTTTTACCAGCTTTCCAAGTCGGCGAACAGCTGGCATTAACCGGAGTTTCGGGAGAATTTCTGGAAAGCGGTGAGATTTTGAAAATTCGCTATTTAAAAAAACATAAGACTTATCTGATCCACGTTAAAACCACTTTGAAAAATGCGCCGTTGGTAGCCGGAATCAGAGTGCAATCGGAATCGGAAATTACGGCTTTGCCTGAGGCGCAATTTGCATATTTACCCGACGATGGAATTGTTTGCCATTGCGAACTCGTCACCGTCAAAGAAATCCGCGACTTTATCCGCGAACATAATGTTCACGACATTAATCAATTGAAATCAATCCGAGTCGGTATGGGCGCGTGCGGCGGTAAGAATTGCTCAGCGCTTCTATCGCGCATTTTCGAGGAAGCCGGCATTGATTTTCACACCGTCACGCCCGGCACCAAACGACCACTCAGCGTTGAAATTCCAATGTATGCCATAGTGAACGAAGAAAGCGAAACCTGAATGGAAAAATATGATGTCGTAATAATCGGAGCGGGAAGTATTGGTACGCCACTTAGTTATTATCTGGCGCAACGCGGTCTGCGCGTAATTGTGCTGGAACAATTAGCTTCCGTCGGACGCGGTCAGAATCGGGCCGCAATCGGCGGCATCCGCGCTACTCATTCTGATTCCACCAAAGCCAGAGTTTGTCAGCGTACTATCGAAATTATCAGCCAATTCAAAACCGAATTCGCCACCGAGGTTGATTGGATTAATGGTGGCTATTTGTACCCGATTTATGATGAAAAAAACGAAGCCGAATTCAAAAATCTGATTCAATTCCAAAAATCAATGGGGCTTAAAGTTGACTGGATCAATCCCGATAAAATCGAGAAACTCGTGCCCGGAATCAATTCCGAAAATTTACGCGGCGGTTCCTATTCATCCGAAGACGGCTCAGCCTCGCCGTTAAAAGTTGCCGTTGCTTATTATCAATTAGCACGGCGCCAGGGTGTTGAATTCCGGTTTCTGGAACCGGTTACCGGTTTTCAGTGGAATCATAATAAAATTGCAAACGTTATTACTACTAAATCCACTTATTCCTGTCATTGGGTAATCAACGCCGCCGGAGCCGACGCTCGCCATATTGGCGAATTACTGGGACTTGATTTGCCGGTTTTTCCCGAAAGTCACGAAGGCGGTATCACCGAGCCGGTAGGTCGCTTTTTCGCACCGATGGTGGTAGATGTCCGACCGGACAGCGAATCAAGCAACTATTATTTTTATCAGAACAGCGAAGGACAGGTAGTCTTTTGCATTACGCCGGAGCCTAAAATCGCCGGAACTGATTGCGATAACACTTCGAACTTCCTACCTTTAGTTACCAAAAGGATGCTCGGTATTTATCCTCGTCTGAGGCACCTGCGTGTACGTCGCACCTGGCGGGGACTTTATCCGGCCACTCCGGATGGTTCCCCGATTGTCGGATTTACCCGCGAGTTCGGTAATTTATTTCTGGCGATTGGAATGTGCGGACAGGGTTTTATGATTGGTCCCGGACTGGGTGCAATTACAGCCGAAATACTAACGACAAATACTCACAAATATAATGAGATTCTCGACCAGTGGAATCTCTATCGTAATTTTACTGGCCAGGAAATTTTAAAATAAAATAAAAGGAGCTTCTATGTCTATTCCTATCTCAAAACGAGCCCAAACCTTAAAACCGTCACCAACTATGTCTGTAACCGCTTTGGCTTCAAAAATGGCGGCTGAAGGCATTTCTATAATCAACTTTGGGGTCGGCGAACCGGATTTTAATACTCCGGAAAATATCAAACAAGCCGCCCGTCAGGCGCTGGATGACAATTTCACTCATTATACCGTCTCGGCAGGTATTCCTGAATTGCGGAAAGCAATTTGTGATAAACTCAAACGCGACAACGATCTGGATTATGCTCCCGACGAGATCATCGCAACACCTGGAGGCAAAGCCGCCATAATCACCATTCTCGCCGCTATTTGCGACCCGGACGATGAAATCATTATTCCTGCTCCCTATTGGGTCAGTTATCCTTCGCAAGTCGAGATGCTGGACGGCAAGCCGGTTTTCATCGCCACCGACGAATCAACTAACTATAAAATTACCGCTGACCAGCTGGAATCAGTCGTTAAAAACCTTTCGCAACCGAAAGCTTTTATTCTTAATTCACCGAATAATCCGACCGGTGCCGTTTATTCCAGAGACGAATTAGCGGCTCTCGGCGCAGTTTGTTTAAAACACAACCTCGCGGTAATCTCCGATGAGATTTACGAAAAATTAGTTTACGGCTCTGCTCGGCATTATTCGATTGTCCAGGTTCTACCTGAAATCCGTTCCAATACCATTGTCATAAACGGCTTTAGCAAAGCCTATGCGATGACTGGCTGGCGCGTAGGTTACGCCGCTGGACCACGCGAGGTCATCAAGCGAGCAACCGCCATTCAAGAGCATACCGCTTCCTGCGTTACTTCAATTACCCAAAAAGCCGCGGTTGCCGCTTTGAATGGGGATGACAGTAGTATCGAGACAATGCGCCGCGAATTTAAAAGACGACGGGATTATTTAGTTAATGAATTGAAACGGATTCCGTTAGTTGACTGCCCGCTACCGGACGGCGCATTTTACGCCTTCCCGAATGTTTCTCATTACATTAAAAACAACAAGATCGGCATTAGCAATTCGGTTCAGTTATGCGAATATTTACTGAAAAATTTCCACGTTGCTTTAGTTCCCGGTTCGGCTTTTGGTCGCGATGATTGCCTGCGCTTTTCCTATGCCACCAGTATGGAAAATATTATCGAGGGTGTCAAACGTTTCAAAGCCGGATTGGCAAGTTTATAACTTTATATACTACGAAGCGTAAATCAGTAGAAAAATAAGATAACCGAAAAGCTATTCCTTGAAGAGGATCAAGAAGAAACTGTGTGCTTCAAAGGTAATGTGAACCGAACAATTAACGAATTGACCTCACTACTTACCATAGAAAAAAGTTTAACCCCTCCAGGGTAAAAATTTTTTGAATTAAATATTTTCTACAAAACTTGAAGCCCTACGGGCTAGATTGCCTCGCTAAACCAATTTCCACCACACTGCCGGTAGAGCTAAATTGATTTTGGCGCATTAAGAATATTTTTAGACAAGATTAACTCCGAAGGCTCCGGAGGAGTCTCAGAAGAGAGAGTCCCGCTAGGCAGGACAAGACTTTTTTTACCTTTTTTCTCATACCGCGTAGCGGTTAAGGTATTGTAGAATAAAATTCTCAAAAAGGTCATTCCTTGTAGAGGATAGAGAATATTCAGATTATCAATAACTTAGCAGATAAACCTATAAAATATTGGAGAAGTCGCGAAAAATCAGTACCAATTATTTAATTTTTAGTGATTTTTCTATTGGCGAATAACGGCGATTTTCCCGGTAACCGTATCGCCATCAGGAGTATAGGCAACAAAGATATAGACACCACTGCTGACCAATTTTCCTTTTTCGTTCCGTCCATCCCAGTAAGCCTGTTGTCCGACTACTTCCCCATCCTTAGGATCAAGGTGCCGGATAAATGTGCCATCCAGAAGCATTATTTTCACTTCCGAATCCTGTAACAGTCCGTCAATAGTCAAAGGCTGGTCGGCTGGAATCCGAAAGGGTGACGGAAAAGTGCTCGGTTTCTGGTATTTTTTACCGTAATAAGCATAGGGCGACTTATAGACGGAAATGCCTTTATCGGTCGAAATGTACACTAGGCCCTGTGGTGGATCGAAAGCTATATCAAGAACATTATCGCTTAACAACCCGGAATTCTTACTGGTAAATCCTTCCTTATCGTTCAACCAAATGCCGTTATAAGTATATAATTTTACTCCGGAATTTACCGTCGTAAGCCATTTATTATTCAAGCCATCAACTTTGATTCGGCATTCTTTGGCAAAGGCAATATTGGTCAAAGTCGGATAGTCAATGGCGTCAAAGACTCTGGCAGGAAAATTTTCCGAAACGCTCGCCGATTGAATACCGCCTGCCGTCATTATCCACAACCTGTTTTCCAGATCAAATGCCAGAGAATAAACCATATTGCTGGCAAGGCCATCGCTCGTTGTTACCCTGTACCATTTATCATCACTCTTATCAAATAAAGTATTATTATAATCGAGCACGGCAATTCCGCCGTTGGAACCCGGCGGTTCCGAAGTGGCTTCGGAAGCGAACCACACCCTTCCCGCCGGATCGAATGCGATCGAAGTTACTAGGTAATTCAGGTAATTTCCGGACTCTCGCCCGCTAAAATGCACCCAACGATCATCGGGCGTCAAGACTGCGATGCAACTATCGTTTTGAGAATATTGATTGGTAATCCACAAATTATTCTGATTATCAAGCGCCATATAAGCGATAGCTAAATAATCATCTCTCCCGCCATAACCGGCTGAACCGGCCAGTTTACCGCCCGTGGTATCGTAAACGATATAGTTCTCCAGATCATCCAGATTGAATCTCAATAAACCGCCGCCTCCCGGTCCAGCCAGGTACGAACCGTAGAGCGAGGCAAAATAGTCATCGCCCCTTTTAAGAATAGTGTAAATTCGAGTAGTAACGACATACGCAATCGTATCCGCTACTTGATAATTCCAATCGGCTGAGGAATGGTCATTTATTCCCACATAATCGTAACTCTTAACCAGATTATACCAGCCGTTTTCAGTCTGAAAACTGATGCCGCTATTCGACGCCGCGACGAGCTTCCCATTTTCCACGTAGAGCGACGTATTGCCGTTATCCAGGAGCGAATTGGGAATGAAGAACTTGTCGGCTCCATTGTCAATTTTCAATAAACCTCTGGAATTCGTAGCGCCCCAAATAACTCCATCATCATCAATATAAAGCTGATTGACAGCATTCTGATTGATAATTTGCCAGACGCCGTCAACAAGCCGATTAATACCCCCGGTCGTCGCCGCAATTAAATTGCCGTTCTGATCTTCAGTCAACTGTACGATAGAATTTGCCAGACTATCAACAATAACCGCCGAGCTGCCATTAATCCGGTAAATATAATTCCCGTAGGAGCATATCACGCCCTCGTCGTGTTCGATTATACTGGTAATGTTTCCCTTGCCGTTCAAATCCACCACCGTCCAATCCCGTGGGCCTTTAGGAAAAGCCTTCTGCAAATCGGCAAAAAACAAAGCTACATCGGTAGCCACCCATAGTGTATCACGAATTGCAACTAAGTTGTTAATTTTAAAGAATTCTGCCGGAAAATTTTCGCAAAAATCGCGGTAGGTATATTCATTCTTTTCGATTTTGAAATACATTATTCCCCAAGTGACATTTTTTTGGTAAGCCACATAGGCTTTGTCGGCAATGAATGTAATTGCCGAAATAAGAGTCAATTCTTCACGTAACTCGGCGGCATTGAATATCTTCTTACACTGGCGCGTAGCGGGACTCCAGATATTGACCTCACCATTTGGTGAATTCATCCCTAACCAGATATCGCCCAGTTTATCGAGTTCCAGACAATTAATATCGGTAAACGATAAACCATCATTCGGGCTATATACTTTGAATTTCGAATTGGTCTTATTGAACTCGACCAATCCACCGGGGCTGGCGATATAGATAAAATCACCAACCTGAGTCAATTCTCTATGGGTAATAATCGAAGTATAACTGCTCCATTCCCCAACTATGCTCTGCGCTCGAATAATCAGCGGCACAGCTAAAAGTATTAGCAATCGTCGCATAGTTTACTTCTAACTATGGACACGAATTGAACGAATCAAATTCGCCATTTCGATCATATTGAGAGCGGCGTCCCAACCTTTGTTACCGGCTTTTGTGCCAGCCCGTTCGAGAGCCTGCTCGATATTTTCCGTCGTCAGGACGCCGAAAATTACCGGCACGTCCGAATCCATTGATAGACGAGCGATACCTTTAGAAGCCTCATTGGCAACGATGTCAAAATGAGGCGTTGCCCCACGAATAACGGCTCCCAGACAGATAACGCCATCAAACTGGCCAGAATCAGCCAATTCACGAGCAATGCGTGGAATTTCAAGCGCGCCCGGCACCCAGTAAACGTGGATATCATTTTCATCAGCGCCATGCCGTTTCAGGCAATCCAGCGCACCGGCCAGCAATTCTTTAGTGATCATATCGTTAAACCGGCTGGCAACGATCCCGACTTTCATTTTCTCGGCGGAAAGCACGCCTTCGTGTAGTTTAATCATTTGGCACCTTTTTATTATTTAAGATTAAATGTCCCATTTTGTCCCGTTTAGTTTTGAGATATTTTTCATTTTGGGGATTTGGTGGAATCTCGATCGGAATGCGCTCCACTACTTCGAGATTAAATCCCTGCAAGCCAACAATTTTCTTTGGATTATTGGTCAGCAGTCGCATCTTATGCACTCCTAGATCAGCCAGAATTTGGGCACCCATGCCGTAATCACGCAAATCCGGCAGAAAACCCAATTTGATATTAGCCTCGACTGTATCCATGCCTTCATCCTGCAGTTTATAAGCCGAAATTTTATGACGTAAACCGATCCCGCGTCCCTCCTGCCGTAAATAAAGCAAGACGCCGCGTTTGTTCTGCGCAATTATCTCCAGCGCTTTGTGCAACTGATCACCGCAATCACACCGCTCTGAACCGAAAACATCACCAGTCAGACATTCAGAATGCACCCGAACAATCACCGGTTCATCCGATTTTATATCTCCCATAACCAAAGCCACATGTTCTTTATCGGTAAGCCGGTCAACATAGATAATGATTCGAAAAACACCAAATTTTGTCGGCAAATCGGCTTCACTTACCCGCTCGATAAAACGTTCCGTTCTTCGTCGGTATTCAATCAAACTCTGAACGGTAATAATTTTAACGTTATGAGTCTGGGCGATTTTCTCCAATGCTTCACCGCGCGCCATTTCGCCA
Organism: Fidelibacterota bacterium; assembly: GCA_035448825.1. GTDB lineage: Bacteria > Fidelibacterota > UBA2242 > UBA2242 > UBA2242 > JAGNGI01. Next base: position 206,898 of record DAOTJS010000001.1, on the reverse strand, counting down.
TTTTCGTCCATAATTTCGCACATCACACTGACGGGAGTCAATCCAGCTAATCGCATCAAATCCACTGAGGCTTCTGTATGACCAGCACGTCGCAGGACTCCACCCGGGCGGGCAATAATCGGGAAAATATGTCCCGGGCGCCCTAAATCTTCCGGTTTGGTATTCGGATTAGCGAGGGCATTAATCGTCAAAGCGCGATCGTTAGCCGAAATTCCGGTCGTCGTGCCTTCCTTTAAATCCACACTAACCGTAAAGCGAGTATTATGCAGAGCGGTATTATCCTGCACCATCAATTCTAAATTGAGTTCTTTCGCTCGCTCTTCCGTCAAACCTGCACACAGCAGACCGCGAGCATATTTAGCCATAAAATTGACCGATTCCGGCGTCACTTTTTCAGCCGCCATAATGAAATCGCCTTCGTTTTCGCGATTTTCATCGTCAACAACGATAACAAAGCGCCCCTTTTTTATATCTTCGACGGCGGCATCTATTGAATCAAATTTCATTATATCCTCTTAACATCTGAAAATTTACTGATTAAAGCCCCATTGCTTAACTTTTTCTAAAGTTAACGGTTCTTTTTCAAATCGCTCGAGAATTTTTTCAACATATTTGGCCAGAATATCAACTTCAAGATTAACTTCATCGCCAATTTTTTTCTCACCAAGATTAGTTTCAGTTAGTGTCACCGGAATTAAGGCTATTTCAATTAGCTCGTTCTCAATTCCAGCTACCGTCAAGCTTATACCATTTACCGCCAGAGAACCTTTCTCGACGACATATTGTCGAATCGTATCCGGCACAGCGATCCGCATAGTAGCCGCGTTGCCAATTCGCAGTAAATCAACGATCGGTGCAACGCTATCTATATGCCCCTGAACAAAATGTCCCCCAAAACGTCCACCCGCCGCCATCGCGCGTTCCAGATTGACTTTAGCACCGCGTGGCAACTTAGCCAGAGTCGTCCGCCCAAGCGTCTCACTGACCGCCTGAACTTCAATGTAATCTTTGCCTACCTTTTCAACTGTCAAACAAACACCATCAACGGCGATGCTGTCACCGATATTAATACCGCTTAAAATTCGATTGGCCGCAATCTGGAAACGACGTCCTTCGATATTCTCGGCAACTAACCGAATTTCGCCCATTTCTTCGATAATTCCGGTAAACATCAGACAAATTTCCCCTGCAAAAGCACATCGGCTCCCAGACGCTCGACTTTTTCCCATTCAACCATCAGAGCCCGATCCAGTGATTGTATAAAACCGGAAAACGCCCGCAGACCTTCGCCAAGAATTTTCGGCGCAATAATTATTTGTAATTCATCCACTAAGCGTTGATTCAATAGCGAGCCAGCCACCTGACTACCGCCTTCGCAAAAAATAGACGTGACGCCGAACTCAGCCAGTTTAGCAAGAGTCTTCGACAAATCCAGCCAGCCGAATTCGTCTTGCGGACTTTGGATAATTTTAACACCAGCCGACTCAAACTGGCGAATTTTCTCCGCTTTCTCCTGGCAGGCAGTAACAATTATTGTTCGCTTTTGAAAACCGTCGGTCACCAATTTCATCCGCGGTGGCATATTCAAAGCATCATCCAGAATTATGCGATAAGGAATATATCCAGAGCGATTCTCGGGCAATAACTCCGGGTCGTCTTTGTAAACCGTGCCCATTCCAACCATCACCGCATCGTGTCGCCGCCTCTGTTCGTGAACAAATTCCCGCGCTTCAATACCTGTAATCCAGCGGCTTTTTCCAGTAGCGTCGGCGATAAAACCATCCAGAGTCAGTGCCATTTTCAATGTAATCCAGGGACGTTTTTTCTGAATAAAGGTAAAAAAGCCGCGATTGGCATAGCGAGCTTCCTTTTCCAAAATACCGACGTGAACTTTCAAACCGGCCTGTTCGAGATTCTTAATACCAGCGCCGTTAACATTGGGATTAGGATCAATAGTACCGATATAAATTTCACTAATCCCGGATTTAATAATAGCATCGGTACAGGGCGGTGTCTTGCCATAGAAACAACACGGCTCAAGATTGACGTATAATTTAGCACCACGCGCAGATTCACTGGCTTGTTCTAAGGCTCTGATTTCGGCATGAGGAGCACCGAACTCACTGTGGAAACCTTCGCCGACAACTTTTTCGCCGGAAACAATCACGGCTCCCACAATCGGATTAGGACTGGTAAACCCGCGCCCTTTTTCCGCCAGTTCCAATGCTCGTTTTAGCCATTTCTCATTTTGATTCATAAAAAAACCCGATTGCGCTCGGGATTTTTCATCTTCTTCCATCCGGACTTTTACCGTCGGTGTCTGAGTTTCACAGACTCTGTCCCGCCTTAGCGGAACTCGCGGACTTTCACCGCCGGTCAGGATTTACACCCTGCCCCGAAGACGCCCACAAATTTATAATACAATCAACGAAGTTCCAATACTGTAAAAATGTTTTCGAGTTCAAACCAGCAAATCTACCGCCAGCAAACAGGTCATCAAGGCAAAATCTACTAGCTGTTTAATTTCCACATATTCATTGGCGACGTGAAACGCATTATCGTCACCCGGTCCCCAGCCAACCGCCGCAATACCGTTCAGACAAAGCGTTTTGGCATAGGTACCGCCGCCCTGACCAATGGCTTGCGGTTCGATTTTGAGATATTCTCTAGCGTTCGCCTGAATTTTGCGCACTAATTCGACATCCGGGCTAATGGCGTGAGGTTGATTAGTAGAAATAATTTCAACTTTAAAATTACCGTTAGGAACTTTGGCTATGCACTCCTGAATCTGCTCTAATAAAATTTCCTCCGTCTGACCCGGCACAGAACGTATATCGAGGTAAATATAGCAAGAACCGGGCACAATATTAGAAGCCACTCCGCCGTGAATTTCACCTAAATTGAGAGTTGGATTACCAAGCACCGGATGAACTTCATATTTGAACTTCAAACGTTCAAGTTCATCAACTAATTTCGCCATCATAAAAATAGCATTGATACCCTTTTCCGGCGTAGAGCCGTGCGCCTGCTTGCCGATGGCGGTAATCTTAATGACCGTACGACCTTTTTCGGCGACATCAATTTCCAGCATATTGCCGCCGATATCCGGCACAATCGCCATCGTCGGATTAATCAAATTCTCTTCCACAAGATAGCCGATACCATAATTGATCCCGTCCGGGTCTTCTGCTTCTTCATCAGAAAGTGCCGCAACCATTAATTCGCCAGTTAATTGCTGACCAATTCCGAGTTTTTTCAAAATTTGGGCCGCTATCAGGATTGATGCTAGCGGGCCTTTATTGTCAAGAGTCCCGCGGCCATAGAGTTTGCCTTCTTTCTCAACAACTTCAAATGGGTCGGTTAGCCAACCTTCCCCCGCTGGAACGACGTCCATGTGAGCCGGCATCAGGAGACGCTGTCCGCTTTTATTCTGGCCTAAACGCGATATAACATTCGGACGGCCTTCCGCTCGAGCAAAAATTTCGTAGGGAATCCCAGCTTTATCCAATTCCCGTTGAACGATTTCAGCTATTCGGTACTCTTCACCACGCATTTTCAGGAATGGGAATTCAGGTAATTTATCCGAAACAACATTTATAGTTTTTTGTCGTACCATTTCCGTGACCAGAGCGATGATTTGGGATCGAACGTCCGCTTGATTGGATTTGAAATATTCGACTAATTGCGCTTTGAGCTTCATAAAGCCTCCTGATAATTTAAATGCGACATTCTTGTGAGAAATTAGTTGATTTGCAAATACTTATCAACAGGTAAAAATTTAAAAATCCCGACATATTCTTAAAACGACCATAAATTCACTCAATGAAGTAGAGCGCTACTCCACTAACGGCGATGATCGCTCCTGCCACTTCTCTAAATGTTATTTTTTCTTTCTTTATTAAAACTTCTAAAGGAATTATCAAAACCGGCACAATGGCCATAATTGTCGAAGCGATGCCGGTTATTGTATGTTGTACGGCATATAGCGAGAGTGAAACACCCAGGAAAGGCCCAATAAACGCTCCTATTGTCGTGTATTTCATCGCACTTCGATTACGAATTGCTTTCGTCAAAAGTGGAAGGCGCTTCGAGATTAAAAAAATTACCGCAAAACCGATCATACCGGTAATAACGCGAATCTGGGTTGCTCCAAATGCATTGTAATCGCTCATACCGTATTTGCTAAGAACCAGACCGACCGCCTGTCCGATTGCTCCCCCTAAAGCGCATAGAATACCGGTTATTGGCTGGGAAAATTTCAATTTGCCGTTTTCGGTATTCCGCCCGATAATTACAATTGCTACGCCGAAAATCGTCACGAACATTGCCACGATTTCCTTGAGACTCATCACTTCGCCAAGAAACAACCAGCCAATCGTAGCCGTAATCAATGGCACTAATGACATTATCAACATCGAAACGCGCGCTCCGACTATTACATAAGCATTGAAAAGGAAAAAATCGCCAAACACAAAACCAACCAGCCCGGACAAAGAAAGCCAAAACCAAGCGTGGGCGCTGAATGATTGCGGCCAAAACTGATGCCGGAAAATCCCATTGAATAGCGTCAGGAAAATAAAAGCCAGAACTAAGCGAATGAAATTAACCTGTAAGGAACCAATCCGCTTACCAGCCGCCTCGAATGAAAGTGATGAAATAGACCAACATATTGCAACCAGTAGGGCAGCTAATTCTCCCATATAGGCATTATTCATTGCATCTGACATCAAATTTAAAAATAAAAAAATCGGCGCAATCTTCGATGACTACGCCGATTTTTTGAAATTTTCAATTATCTGGGACCAATTCCCAACCAGGTACCGATAACCGGCCCAAACTTGACCGCTAACCCGACGGTCACAATCGAAACCGTTGACATCAATTTAATTACGATATTGAGACACGGACCAGCGGTATCCTTGCAAGGATCACCGACCGTATCACCAACTACCGCGGCTTTATGCGCGTCGGAACCTTTGCCGCCTAAGTTGCCTTCCTCAATATATTTTTTGGCGTTGTCCCAGGCACCACCAGAATTGTTCAGCATAACCGCCAACACAAAACCAGTAGTCAAACCACCGGTTAGTACACCCAGCACACCGGCAACTCCTAAAATGAGACCGGTCAAAACCGGTACGGAAATCACTAACAATGATGGTAAAATCATTTCACGCTGAGCACCTTTGGTGCTGATCGCCACACAACTGGCGTAATCGGGTTCGTCTTTGCCTTCCATAATTCCTGGTTTTTCACGGAATTGACGACGCACTTCCTCGACCATATTACCGGCGGCACGACCCACCGCTTTCATCGCTAATGCCGCGAAAACGAAGGTCACCATCGAGCCGAGAAACATTCCCACCAGAACGCGTGGATTCATCAAAGTAACGTTATAATATTCAATCCATTGCGGTAAATGTAGATTATTTGCCACCAGCTCTTGTAAGGTCTTCAATGAAGCACCGGGATCGAACTGGATATTTACTTCGCTCAGCAAATTCTGTATAACCGCTGGATTATTGATAATGTGGGAAAATTGAGCTTTGATCTCTTCAATATAAGCAGCGATCAAAGCCATTGCTGTCAAGGCAGCCGAGCCGATAGCGAAGCCTTTGCCAGTCGCGGCGGTAGTATTACCCAGCGAATCCAGAGCATCCGTACGCTGGCGCACTTCTTTCGGCAAACCACTCATTTCGGCATTTCCACCGGCATTATCGGCAATCGGTCCGTAGGCATCAGTCGCTAAAGTAATACCCAGAGTTGACAGCATACCAACTGCCGCGAAACTGATCCCGTAGAGACCAAGATTGATGTGATTCGGATCGGAACCAAATCCACCCGCGAAAGCATAACTCAGGATAATTCCGATGCCAGCAGTCAGAACCGGCAGTCCTGTCGAAAGCATTCCAGTCGAAAGCCCGCCAATAATGACTGTCGCCGGGCCGGTTTTGGACTGTTCGGCGATCCAACGTGTCGGTTTATAACTTTGAGAGGTGTAGTACTCAGTAATTTTACCAATTACCCAGCCGACCAATAATCCCGTTATGACAGAAGCGACGATGCCCATCGGCAATTTCAGGAAGTAAAATAATCCGGCTGTAAAAATAGCAATCAAAACTACACTTAGATTGACCCCGCGTGCCAGGGCTTTCAATAATGTCCGTTGGTCGGCTTTTTCTTCGGTGCGAACTGAAAAAGCGCCCAGTACAGAAAAAATGTTGCCTATTCCTGCAATTATCATTGGAGCTAATAGCGCCGCCAAAATTTTTTGTTGCGGATGTCCCTGAAAAGCGGCTACTCCGAGCGCTGCCGTGGCTAAAATCGAACCGCAATAGGATTCATACAGATCAGCGCCCATTCCGGCGACATCACCAACATTATCGCCGACGTTGTCGGCAATCGTGGCTGGATTGCGGGGGTCATCTTCCGGAATGCCGGCTTCAACTTTGCCAACCAAATCGGCTCCAACGTCCGCGGCTTTCGTAAAAATACCACCGCCAACACGAGCAAACAACGCCTGTAAAGAAGCGCCCATCCCGAAGGTCAACATCGTAGTTGTAATTGCCGCCAGACTCATCTGGTCGAATCCTAGACTGGGGACTAACCAGTATAGAATGGCAAACCACATCGAAATATCCAGCAATCCCAAACCCACAACCACTAAGCCCATTACGGCGCCGGAACGAAAGGCGATTTGAAGACCGGCGTTCAGTGATTTACGAGCACCCTGCGCGGTACGGCTGGATGCCAGCGTTGCCGTACTCATTCCGAAATAACCAGCTAAAGCGGAAAAGAAACCGCCGGTCAGGAAGGAAAACGGCACCCATTTATTCTGCACATTAAGTCCAAAGGACATAATCAGAAATAGCACAAAAATAATGAGAAAGAATAATGCCACCACTTTATATTGCTGTTTGAGATAGGCAAAAGCGCCCTTGCGAACTGCTAAGGCAATTTTCTGCATCTGATCATTACCAGGATCATTTTTCAACATTAGCTTGTAAAAAATCCAAGCAGTAATCAGAGCAACGATCGAACCAAGTGGTGCAATTAAAAATAAGTAGTTGAGATTCATTGTTAGCAAACCTCCTTTAAGTTGTGGCTATAAACTTGGACCAATTCCGACTCAAAATTTCTATTGACAATTATCATTATTAAAATAACTCGGAAATATATAACTATTTCAGCTAATTCTCAAAAAATTATCTGAAAAATTATCAAGGAAATCACCCCTAATCAGACAATATTTAAAAATACCCAGAATTTGACTTATTTTTGATTTATACCTTTTTGCTTATTAAAATTTTTCCTATTTTACTACATACTTAGGAGTTTAATTGGTTATATGATACTATTTGATAATTATACACTTTTTAACGTCATTATATTCACCAGCCTCAATTCGGTAAAAATATATACCAGTTCCTAATTTATCAACATTCCAGTTGACGGAATGATACCCGGCACTTTTCCTTTCGTTTACGAGTGTTTTAACTAATCTTCCTTGAATGTCATAAATAGATAAACTAACATAAGTTGATTTCGGTAACTCATAAGAAATAGTCGTCGTCGGATTGAACGGATTTGGATAATTTTGTAACAGTTTAAAGGACAATGGCAAATTACTTTTTTCGAATTCAATGGAAGTAGGAGCTTTTTCAAATGCAACGACTTCTCCAGATATTGTTGCGAGATACAAATGATTATTTGCTACGGTTAAACGCCCGCCTTTTTCATAATGCCAGACTAATTCCTGCGTTTCGATGTTGATTGCATAAGTATTATCGTCCGAGCTTACAAATACAAACCCACTCGAAACTATAGGAGAATGATTCAGTTTACTATCTCCCGAAAATGACCAGAGTGTTTGTCCGGTTTTTTCATTATACACATTTAATTTTCCGGATGCTACAGAAAAAACCATTTCAGAACCAATTGCCGGGGTATAAATACCGGGTTTAGACCATAACTTTTTTCGTGTAATTAAATCAATGGCACTTACAGGATTTACAGTATAAATAATTCCATTGCTAATTGCCGGCGTATAACCAATACCATATTTACCGAATTCATATAGTATTTGACCTGTTTCAGCATTGATGGCTTTGAAGGAAGAACTTGATCCAGCGGTATAGATTACTCCCTCATAATACGCCGTTGTCCAATTGGTTATTGGTTCCAAATCTAGAAACCATAATTCCTGGCCTGTATAAGCATCAAAACAGTATATTCCCCCGCCATAACCACCATTAATAAAAACTTTGCCGTCGGCAATGGTCGGCGCCTGATAATTTTCCCATTGTGCACTCATAGGCGCCTGCCAAATTAACTTGCCCGTCAATGCATCGAAAGCATTTAGAAACGTACCCGCTGAACCATTACAGGTCTGAGCATATACATAACCATAAGCAAAACTAGGTGGATTAATCAAATAGAGTTCTCCAAAAAAATAGACCCATTCTTCAGAACCATCCTCAATATTTAACGCATAAAGAATTGCGTCTTCAAAAAAGCCGTTGCTCGTTGTGTAAATAAAATTATTGGCGACGATCAAATTATTCACTTCTTTATTAGCTAACTTTTCAGACCACTTAACTTTTAACGGTAGCTGAATGGAGTCGAGTGTGTTGAATCCGTTATGCTGAGGATTTTGCCCGAACATTGGCCAATTAGCCACCATATCCCCTATAATCTTGATAGTAATTTGGTGAAATTTGCCCCAATTTCCTTTAGTATCCTGGGCATGAAAAAATATATGATGTTCGCTAGCTGACCAGTCTTTGGTACTTATGGTAATAGTACAATTTTCATCTACTGCATTAAATTCACCATCAAGAGGTATTAATGGTAATCCGGTTCCATTTTCACCGATGGTGTCTATAAAGCATTCCGCGCTTTGGACAAGTGAGAAATTGTAAGGTAAAAAATCAGAAACTGACACATTTATTGTTAAATCCATACCTTTCCATACAGAATCTGATTTTACAGTTACGGATGTTATAGTCGGACCAAGAGTATCTAAATTAGTTACCGTTATAAAAACCCATGAGAAATCATCTTCAGGAGACCCTTCGCTAATTCCATTCTTATTGCCGTCCAGGCCATTCATAAATGTATCAAAAATATTCCCTGATAAAGTAACCCGAATGTTACTATTCATTGGTAAATAATTATCTGGCTTAATAATAATTGAGTTATTACTATCAATATAAGTTATAGTCGTATTGATCGTAGAGGAATCATTAGCAGTGACAAAAACGTTGGCTTCGTTTAAACTTGAGTCATCAATTCTTTCCGAGAAAATAACATTTATTTCCTCATCAAGTCCTATATACATTATTTCAGGACTGGGATAATAGGCGATAATTTGAGGCGGAATATGATCTGGTTTCATGCTGTTAGTTTCAAATTGAAAGATTCCCCAGGAACTACTTACTAAAATATCTAAGTAGTTATCTTTATCAATATCAAATATTTTTAGGTTGTTTCCAAATCCTACATTTTCTCCAAGAGGCTGACTTTCCCACATTGGCGAAAAATCAACCGAATTGATAACGGTCAACTTAGAACTGCCGACCAAAATTTCAATGGCTGAAGATGAATCAATATTAGCGACGACCAGTCCATAAATAGCTTCATCAATTATTGGTACTTGATTCGTAATTTCGGAAGCCGGGTAAGTTAAGGTTGTAATCATACCATTGGAATGCCCAAGAATTATTTCTTTATTTCCATCAAGATTAAAGTCAGCAACGTCGAAAGAAGTGATATTATCGAAATCGGTCATCTGCCATTCTAATTCGTGTGTTTTGCCATCACAGATATTGATTTGATTCTGACCATTTAAAAAAATTATTTCTTGAGCATCATCTTCATCACAGTTTGTAATGACAATTTTCTCAATTGGATCACCCGTATTCGTACTTTTCCATTCTAACGTCAATTTTTTACCATTATATATATAAAGGTAACCGTCTATATCGCCTGCTACTATTTCAATCGTATTATCATTATCAACATCGGCGATGGCAAGGCTAGTAACGATATTTAATCCCACAATTTCGTTAGGTATTCCAGCTAAATCGCCATCAAAAACGAATATTTTGTTACCGACACCGGCGACCAATTCACCCTGATAAAATTTGTCGATATTACCGGCGGCAATAACATTTATCGGAGCGCCACAGATGATATATTGATCCGTAGCGCTTTTAATAGCATGATTTAACCCACTATAAATAAAAGCCATTCCCCCTCCTGTACCACCATTACTCTTATTACTTGCTACATCTATTTCATTAATCCCATCATAGTTAAAATCAAACACATCAATACTAATAGGACCATTCAAATCAGCACTTTGCCATTCAATTTGATGAAGGTCACTACTTGCTATTAACAATTGCCCGGAACCATAAGAGGATTGATCTACCCCCCAAATAACCTCTTTTACTCTATCTCTGTCTGGATCGCCCGCAACTATATTCGTCACACCGTACTGAGGATTTTTAATGTCCCACAATAGTTGCTTAGTCGCAGAACTATAGCAACTAATTCCTCCACCCTGGTTATTACCCACCAATATCTCGAATTCACCATCGTCTTCCAAATCTGTAATATATAATGAGTTATACTCTCTAAAAGTATTGAATTGCCATAAAAGTAACTGTAATTCGGCATCAAACGCAGTTATATAATTCGAGGTACTTATCCCAATGATTTCTTGTGCTGAATTCCCATCAATATCAACCAATTCGATCTTCTCTCCAAATCCTTCCGAATATATCCATTTAATATGATGATCAGCGCCATCTATAATGACACCCGACGAGAGGATAATTTCAGTTCCGTAGTCATTATCAACATTACCGACTTTAATATCTAAATCATCAGCCGACGAAATAGTTGTATCCCATTCTACTGCAAGTGATAGACTATTGATAATATTTATTTTGAAATCGTCGTCCTTACTTACCAAGATGAACTCGATTTGGCCATCATTATCAACATCTGAAATGATCAGATTACGAGCATTATTTATTGTTGTTTGGTAGGTTGTATCCAATTCCATCGTTTGATTTTTATAAAGATCAATATTTCCCGAAGAAAGTAATATAAATATTTCTAACTTACCATCATGATTAATATCATAAATATTAATTGCTTGGATTGGGTCTATGCCATACCATTTACTCGTCCACGATGTTTTATAATCATTATCTGCATATTTCAAAACCGAGAAATAATCAGCACCCTCACTGCCCCCAGCTTTTTTACCGCAAATAATTTCCTCAGAACCGTCATTATTTAAGTCAATGCACCAAATTTTACTACCTCCAAAATAACTCCCGAATTCCACATTTTGCCAAATCTGGTTTAAATATTGAGGGTATGCCAGATTAGGAACTGCCAAAAAGAGAAATAAAAATAACGTTAAAAATACAAACGATTTAAAGGACTTAAATCTTTTCACTTCTATTCGCCTCCTTTCATACACTCGCCTTTTATAGAAATATTTCTAAAACTAATTTATTATTTAATTGAACATTTCCAAACCTAATCAATAGATAAAAAATAATGCTGGTAAAAACAGGTGATTATTTATTTCATCATAATATTTATTTAGAACCCTAAAGTTTGTATCAATCAAACAATTATAATCGTTCATTTTTAGCATTATGCGGGCACTTTTATTTTCAATTTGTATCCTACTTGAAAATAAAAGCTAGGGCTACTTCTGGTTATCATTATCCCGTATGGTTCTTCCCTTAATTTCAAGTAATCCATTGAACACCGTATTAATAAATTATCCTTAAGGTATTTTTCCAATTCCAGACTAAACACATAACCGGCAATTATTCGCCCTTGCTCTTTAAGTGTAGCTCTTGCGCCGCTACTCTGTTTCGAATCATATAACCCTCTAAAAAAAGGAGAGATACCTGCTCCGATATTAATATAAGTGTCATCGGAAACTTTCAGCTTACCCTTCAATCCAATAATCACCTGAGTTTTCTTTATTAAATATTCTCCATCTTTATCAACCCATTTTTCTTCCTCAATAGATTCGATATTTAAGTTAGAATCTAAATGAATAGTCGTAGAGACCATATAGGGATGTCCCATTTTCCGGGCGTAGTTATAATTACAATAAACGTGCAGAAAATCAAGCGACGGTATTTCAAAACCGACAGAAATTGTCGGGATAAACGGATTATTATGAGTTATTGAAATATTTTTAGTTGTGGAATATTCTGCGCCTAATTTGCCGATTAAAATGATTGGAGATTGTTTTTCGGCATTGAGAATATTTACTGACAATGCCAATATTATCAATATCTTTAATGTCTTAGTTTCCAATTTACCTCCCAGTTGTTTCAATTGATTACCAGACAAATTAGCAATAGGCATGCTTTTGCAATCCATAATTTTTCCGACGTCTAATTCTTTTCTGGGAATATCGCTTCCGCTACTTTCGCATTGAACTATTTTTTAAGGTTAAAATGCAATTTCGCACCCTGTCCAGTTTTATCTTCCGAAGCATAGATTGACACATCTATGGCTCCCAGTGGTCGAATGAGTAAACCTTTAGTTGTACCATCGAGCAAACGTTGCATTGCCGGTTTTGAAATTGTGATAAAATTTTTAGCGTCGGGAGTTTGGGATAAATCCGCATCATAAATCATTTGAGTATTGAACACTGCGGTATATGGTTTGCCCTGCATAAAATTATGATAAGTTACATTTTCCTGATTCCATTCCGGGTCGCCGCTTAAAATTTCAATTACGCGAATTTTGCCAAATTCCATCCCGAAATCCTCACCGTAAACTGCGCTATAATTGCCGCCCTGCGCTACCGAGAAAGTAGTAAGTTCCAATAAACCAGCCTGAGCGACTTCCTTGCCTTTATATTTTCCGAAATCCCACCTTAAAATCGCCCATTGATTGCCGTTCACGGTTAATACCCGCGCATTACCTTCCGCCGTTACTTCCTGCCAGTCATTAAAATTGACGTCGGGAAAATCAAGATTCAGCACGCAATCGTGAGCCACCGGTAGATGAAGCGCAAAAGTATTGACATCCGGAATCGGCGGATGATAAGGTATCGCTTCGCCTTTATCGGCACCGGCTTGCTTGACATTAACTACATCGGCGCGGTAATAATCAATATCAACGAAATATTTTTCCCAACCGAAATCAGTAGCCGAAAGCTGGACATAAAGAGTATCACCGGGCACAACGTCTAGATGTTTGGTCGTGTAACTAACTACGTGCCAGCCGGTGGTATCGGGAATATCGAATTCCATTAGATGTTCATGGAAATTCGTCGTGCGCTGAGTATTTATCATAAAATTAATGCGATGCGGCGCCGTACTTAGCCGTACTTTCGCTTCGACTCGCAGTTCGTAGTCCGGCTCTTGCAATTTTCCTAAATCGAGAAAAGGAGTAACGTCGCGTTTGATGGTAGCCCACCATACGTTATATTTGTCGCGGGTGGCATCAACTATAAGACGGGCGTAACCATCCATTGGCACCAAATCCATAGTAATATCGCCATCGCCGGTCAAGCAAAACCAGCCCTCGATTTTTTTCTGATCGAAATCGTCCAAAAACTGTGCTTTACATATTACGGAAACCACGATTATTAGGAAGAATATTCGTGGTGTTTTTCGAGAAATTAATAGGTTCATTTTTCTGCCGTTAATTTTGCCTTTATATTTTTGACCAACTCTTCATCCAATTTCCAGGCATCGTAAATTATTTTAATCATTTATTGTCTAATTATCAATGGAGGACTTACGAAGGTGGATAATAGATTTGGCTAAGTGACACCGACATATCCTTGTTGGTCTTCAACTTTCTCAATCTCATCTTGCAGATTCATAAAATCCATAACTAGTCGCAATCCCTGACACTTACTCCGGATAATAGCTAGCCGAGTTTTCAGGTTTGAAACTTCTGAATAATTGCCACAATTTCACCGGTAGTCGTATCGAAATATATATGCCAACCAACGAAACCTCCGAAAAGTATTGGTATCTTCCAAACAATCCGAAACTCGAGCGAAGTATCCTGTTCCAGAGGAAATATTACCTTCTCTATTGGTTCGGATATAGATTCAGGACTTACGATAAATTCATACGGTTCTCCGCCCGTACCGTACCATATTATTGATTGGCCAATGATTTTTTTCTTTGCCTCATCAATACTGTAATTATTTCTTTCAGGAATGTATATGTCTTTATACCATGATCCATATATAAGACGGACTCCATCACCATATAGTAATATTGTTATCTCGGAATATTTAATTTCATAACCTTTATATATTTGTGAACTAAATCTCAATTTCCATTCGGTACTATCTTCCTCGAGCACATTCGATCTATTCAATCTATTGATAAATTCCAGGCTATCGGTAACATTGGTGAATTTTGAATTCTTTACTACAAATTTAGCCGCAATATCCAGCGCTTTCGATTCGTCAATTTTAATCCCCGGATTAGGATGAATCTTGGATATGTCCATCTTACCTGTCAATCCATATTTGTTCAATTTAGTTTGGACTGTCGAATTGTTTAACGCATCAAACTCATTTTGCAAAACCTGCCACTCATCATCGGAAAGTGGGAATATTGTTGTCGGATAATCTTCATCTACTTTATCGGAATTACTCGAGGTAATGTCGCAATTGATGTTAATGAATAGAATAAACACTAATAAAAATAGAAACCCTCTTTTCATGACTCAGTTTACCCTCCTTTAGTTGCTAACTTGCTGATAGACAGAAAAACTTCGCTTCATTATACCTAAGAATCCCGCTTTCATTTTCTATTTTTCAATTACAAACTTAAATCAATATTAAAGTAAGACTATGAAAATCGAAAAGCAAAACAATATAAGCTAAAGATAACTTCCTGTCGGTTCCGGTAGGGATTGATATTCCGGATCAGAATGTAATATTTCCTCGATTAATGTCGTCAGTCGTAAGATTCGCTCATATTCCGAGGGATAACTATTGATTAGATACCAAAATACAGTCTTATCCTGATTGTTATATTTGATTCGCAGAGATTGTATTCCCGGATCTGGTTCAATTGTCTCCGTAATAGAATCACTCGATTGATAAGCAAGAGTATCCGGCAAATTGAAAAAATCTACGTCTTCAAGTTCTCTGATGATTGCCTGCTGTTCATCCAGCTGAAACCAAAAATCAATCGTTACGGTGCCATCCAGCACTAAATCTTTAGTACAGGTTTTATCGAAGGTATTGATTTCATCGGCAAAACCATATTTGTAATGGATTTTGATTACTTGCTCCGCTTCTTCTCTCACGTAAGATTCATTATCGGATTTATCAGTACAAGAAATCAAGAGTAAGAAAATTATAGAAAGGACAATTTTGTTTTTCACATTACCTACTTTTTTAGGATACATAATGTTTGGGCACATAGGTAAAGTCGTTTTTTCAGTAGCTATTGCCATTCGTTCCATCTGATAAAAATATTTTAAAACATTACTAAAGAAGCCAACTATTGATTTGCTTATTACGCCAGTTTTTAATCGTTATACCGATTCCTACTTTATCTTTGATATAGTTATTCTTAAAAACTCTTAAAACCTCTTCAATCAGATCAAAATCATTTTCAGAATTATAGTAAAAATATCGAGCAGGCATATCCCAATGATGGCCCATAGATGATTTTGGATAAGGTATTTCTCCGTTTTGAGGGAAATAAAATTCAGCAATATCTATAACTTGCATCAAAGTATCCAAAAATACATTTGCCAAAGAAGAATCTTCAAAAGTGCTACCATACAGATATACAAATGAATTGGGAGGATAGCGCCAGAATAATTCTATTTCCGGCTTCGTATTGACGGTAGAGTCCCCCGTTACCGATATTGATGAATCTGTAACTATCACAGCATAATTATTAGTGAAATCATCGCCTGATATCTTTAATGAATATAACTTATTAGATAATGGGAGATGAATTCTCGCGATTGCCGGTCCAATTGCCGTCAAACAAACTCCCGGTTGATTTATTCCTAAAATATCCACCTCAATTTTTCTACCGTCTATATCACAATCCGTAGAAATGCCATAATTAAAGCAACCGTATATTTTCTCAGTTTCCAGAAATAAAAATATTTCAGGGTTATTTTCACGGTTGTATTGCTTATAGTCCTCCGATATTTTGAAAAATATTCTTCCCTCTAAAGGAAATAAATTATTCTCAAATGGACTGCAGTTTATTAGCGAGAATGAATAAATAATAAGCGCAAATTTTCTATAACGCATCCATTTTACATTTAGGTAGCTATGAGTCGCGCCGGATTTATGGGATTCATGAATCCAATTTTTTCTCATACTTTTCATAAACTCATCAAACTTTAAATCATATATTAACTCTAAATAACGGTTATGTGCTTATTTTATTTAGCAGTTTCAACTAACAAGTAGTCTTCTGATTTCTAAATTCCAGGTATAATACTCAAATCCTCCCTCGGTATATATTGGTGGTTTCAATTTATAATATAAGAATTCTGGATAATAATAATCTGAGTTATACCTTACTCGGAGCTCATATCTAGTTGAATCTAAACCCGCTAATTCAAATAGTTCATCAATCGTTTTATATCGTTCCCAAACTGAACGATCAATAGTAGATAAATCAGGTACTTTCTGAATATCATTGATTGTATCTGAATAGACCGCGATTTTTAAGGTGTCACCGTACCAGGGATACCAGGACTTAATAGTCTGATATATCGAATAATCATGAATTGATAATGATTTCCAATTATTACGGCAAATTTCCAGCGAATCTATAACGTGGTTTAACTTCCAGGTTGGTAATTTATATTCAACTTGATAGTTTAATCTTGATATTACTTTTAAAATGCTACTCTCATAAACAAGTTCTATTGTACTATATGGATAATGTACAATATTGGGTTCTGAAGTCATTGACGGTATTCCAACAATGAATTTGGCTATATATTTTACCGAATCGTATGCTGAATTTTTATAAAGAAAATCCATTGTTGACAAAGAGAATCTATCATATACTATATTGATATTAGGCTTATAATAAACATTAAATTTCAACGTATCTATTCTATAATTTTCTTTCCAACTTAAGTAACGTTGTTTACCGATCCGAATGGTATCAGACAATCCAATAAGTTTATATGGCTCAAATATTACACTGTCAATAAACGAATAATTCCAGAGATTTTCATATAATAAGACAGTCCCACTCGTATCCTCATTTCTGAAATAGGCTTTGATAAACAAACATTCATCTGCGATAGGTATCCCTGTTGTATTTAGCTCACCATTAAATACACCGTGAGAAAGAATAACGATTGTATCATTAGGAGAAGATTCTGACATTGCAAAATATAGGGATGTATCAATATCCGATATACTAATTTTGGCATATGTAAGACTTACTATAGGAAAATTGTAAGAATTATAAGAAACTAGTCCTCTTTCTATTAATATCGTAGTTTTGCCTATTTCTGGCTCCGGCTCTAAAATTGGATTTTCTATATCTTTTTCACAACAAATAAAAAATAAAAGAATAAGAACAATAACCGATTTACGCATAATACTTAATCTTCTTTTATATGCCTTGCATTTATTTAATCAATTCCTCCTCATATAAAATAAGTTTCTATATAGAGAAATTTTTGTATCTGGTTTTTTAATCGAGAAAACTGATAATTCCTTTACAAACCAATTCTTTAACCGATTTTGCGGGTTTCTATCCATTTGTAAATATTTTAATCATTTATTATCCGATTGTCAAGAAATAAGATAACAGGGCTCTCTACAGTACCTTACCCGTTACTCAGTAACAGTAAAAAAGAAAAAAATAATCTTGTCCCGCCGAGCGGGACTCCCTCTTTTGAGACTCCTCCGGAGCCTTCGGAGTCAATCTTGTCTAAAAATACTCTTAATGCGCCGAAACCAATTTAGCCCCGCCAGCGGGTCGGAAATTGGTTTGGCTAGTTATTAATTTTTTAACCGTGACTTCTGATCATTGATAGCCACGATTTTTAGTTTATCGGATTGCTACTTCTGTTTTTTGATCGAATATATGAACTTTATCTACATTGAAAAATACAGGAATGGATTCTCCGATTGTATGAGGAATATTTGTCTCCTGAGTACGCAGATTAATTTGATGTTCCACATCCGAAAAATACATAATTGATTCATTGCCGAGCGGTTCGACAACTTCAAGAGTTAATTTCACTTCCTGATACCGAGCGTCTGGTTTATTTAAGTGGACATCCTCCGGTCTAATGCCCAATACTACCGCCACATTATCCATTTCCTTATAAGGCGATTTATCCAAAATAAGTTTGATATTATTACTGTTACTTTGGAAAACTCCCTGATGTAAAACACCCGGAATGAAATTCATTGCGGGACTGCCGATGAATCCGGCAACGAATAAATCTTGCGGGTTCTGGTATATTTCGATTGGCGAGCCAATCTGGTGAATTACTCCATCCTTCATTACGACAATGCGATCACCCATAGTCAGGGCTTCCACCTGATCATGAGTGACATAGACCATAGTGGTTTTTAAATGTTGATGCAATTTTTTTATCTCGGTGCGCATTTGAACTCGCAATTTTGCGTCCAGATTCGATAACGGCTCATCGAATAAAAACACTTTTGGTTTACGGACAATTGCCCGACCTAAAGCTACTCGCTGGCGCTGACCACCCGAAAGTTGCTTCGGTTTCCGATTTAACAAATCGCCTAGTTCCAAAATATCAGCCGCTTCTTTCACCCGTTGTTGAATTTCTGATTTGGGATATTTACGCAGTTTCAAGCCGAACGCCATATTCTCGTAAACCGTCATATGGGGATAAAGCGCATAGTTTTGGAAAACCATCGCAATATCGCGATCTTTGGGGAGAATATTATTAACCAGACGATTGTCAATATAAACTTCACCTCTGGTTACTTCTTCCAGACCGGCGATCAAGCGCAAAGTGGTAGATTTGCCACATCCGGAAGGTCCGACAATCACTAAAAACTCACCATCATTAATCGTCAAATCGAGATTTTTAATGATTGGAGCACCTTTATCAAATTCCTTTACAATTTGTTTTAATTCTATAGAAGCCAACGTTTTCCCTTTCTCGTTTTATAAATTAACTAACGTTCAAATTTACTACACAATATTTCACAATGTTCCTTTGACTATTAATCCCGATTACATTTTCAAGTAAAATTTTACACTTCGTTAATATTCTTGTCCGATTGTAATTTAAATTTCGATAAATACTCAGCCAGACGTTCACCTAAGCGCAAGCAGGCGGCTTTCTCCGCGGCTGAACGCGGTTCACCGGCCACAGTCGCTCCATAATGAAGAGTCAACTGTTCATCTACGTAGTCGGTAACGCCGAAAACCAGGAATCCGAAATTGATGAGAATCATCAAAGCCGATTGGCAGGTAATCTCGGCGCCACCACCCCAACCTCCAGATGACGAAAATGCGCAACCGATTTTGCCTTCAATTTTTCCCCAGAGTTCATCACCTAAGTCATCCCAAAATTTTTTCATTTTCCAGGATATAAGTCCCATATTAGTCGGTGATCCGAGGGCAATGCCATCACACCAACGAATATCTTCCGCACCAGCATTGTCAATATGTAAAATCCTGACATTGTGCTTACCATTTTTCCGGGCACCGAGGGCTACCAACTCAGCCATCTTAGCCGTATTACCGGTTTTAGAATCATACAGTATTAGAATATTGCTCATATATTTCTCCCGATTTTAAGTTAATTTCTATAAAGTAACTTTCAGATTCATCAACCTTTCCTTTTACTCCGTTTCCGATGATAATAGGCGTCTGATTTTCTCATCAGCCACTTTCAGCGATTTTTCTGGAGCTATTCTACCAATGATACTACTTTCCAGCGCTTCGGCGATACATTGATTGACTTCAACCCGAAATTTATCCGGCAGACTACGTCCCCGGGCATACCGAATCTGTTCATTAAAAGATTTTTGTTGAGGAAATTTTTCCAGAAAATTAACATAATCAGAATCATTCAATACTGAACGTCGAACTGGCAGATAGCCGGATTTTTCAGAAAAAGTTCGCTGAACTTCCGGCTTGAGGAACCAATTGATAAAACGCCAAGCTTCCTCTGGATTGATACATTGTTTAAAAACGACCAGACTTTCACCCGCCAAGTAACTTGCCCGTCCCGCTGAACCGGCAGGTAGCGGCGCCACGCCCCAATCAAATTTAACATATTGACGATAGCGTGGTAAATTCCAAGGTCCATCCATAATCATCGCTACCGTCTGACTTATAAAACCCATATCGTGTGCCATAGAAAAGCGCTCGAATTTTTGCTGATGATAAAGTTTACTCCAAAAGGCAAGCGCCGCAACGCCTGCCTCGCTGGCAAATGTTGGTTGATTATTACTAAAAATCTCGCCACCCGCTTGCCAAACAAAAGGCGCCCACTGCATCGTCATCCAGATATTGAGCGGACCGGAAGCCGGAAAAACAGGAACATAAAATCCATAGCGCTCCGGCAATCCATCACCATTGGAATCGCGACAGAGTTGCATCGTAAAACTGTCCAATTCTGCCCAGGTTGCTGGTGGATGATTAGGATTCAAGCCAACCTGTCGGAACCAATCGCGATTGTACAGAAGAGCTAACGTCGTGGCTTCCATCGGCAGAGCATATAACGTATCCCGAAAAATTACCGGCTTTAATAGCTGGGGAAATATATCCGGAAGACACTGGTTGTAAAATAATGAATCGTCACCAGCGAGTTCATTGATCGAGTAAATCGCCCGATTATTAGCTAAATTATCCAGAAAATCGGAATGGACCCAGGCAATATCGGGTGCTGTTTGGCTTTGAATCGCCGTAATAAGTTTTTGCACCAGCGCATCCCCAGTCGGAACATACTGGGCTTGAATTTTGACCCCTGGATTTTCTTTTTCAAAGTCGGCAATCATCACCTCCAATATTGGTAAAGTAGTAGCCACGAAGCTATGCCAAAAGGTCAAAGTAGTGCTATTGGCATTTCTCGACTTTGACTTTGAACAATCATTAGCCAGAACAAGCAATAGAACCAGACCGATGATAAAAATTTTTTTCATTTTTCTATTTTTCGCAATACAAGTGCCCCGGACGTTTCTTACCTTTCAGACTACCTTCAAACCACACAGCCAGAATGGGTTCGTGGACAATGGGAAAGTCATGGTGTTCACCGGCTACGGTAATGACGCAATCACCGGCTTGAACGGTATAGCTTTTCCTTTCCGAAACCGCAATACCTTGCCCTTTGACAATAAACCAATATTCATCACAATCATGAAAATGGTTATCAAATACCGTGTTGCGGTCGTAATCTGTCAGATCGCCGTAATTATACGCTTGCTCACTTGGCTCCAATCTAAAAACTCCACAAGTACCCCGATCGTTACTCCAATTACCACTAATTTGAAACAATTCTACCGAAGGTTTGGGATCAATCCACATTTCATCAGAAAACTGATCCAACACATCTCCTGAAAATATCGTCCTTTTTTCGGTTCTCTCGCTAATTTCAGCCGCGCCATCCAAAACGAACAGTAATGTTTCGGAAAACTCCGATGAGAGCTGCAGTATTTGCCTTTTAGACAATCGGATTATTTTGCAGCTCTTTACTTCCGACCAATCCGGAAACTGCTCATTTTTATAAGATATTACAGGCATTAGGACTTTTTGGGTATTTAGTTAACATCGGTACATCAGGATTTATATCCGGCCCGAAAAATTTATAGATAATTAAATCGCGGTCGCCGGTATTGACGACTTCGATCGGATAAATAGCCCGCTGATGACAAATCAGCAGCTCATCTTTTTCAAAATTCAAACCTTCTATTTCGACATTTCCGTAAGTTCCCTTACCCCGCCAGGCCAAAATATTATAAACTCCTTTATCAACCGAAACATATCTTCCACCCGGACGAATAGTCAATTTCTTTCCACTAAATTTGTGAGTATTGTAAAAAATCCACGACTCTTCACTTCCTGATTGCTGGTTGGAATCAATAACTATCGGCGGGGTATGGCGGTTCTCATAAAAGTAGGGATCGCCATTTAACTCCCAATCAATCATATCCAGAATGGCTCTTTCCGCCAAATTTTTCCTCTCTTCGTCTGAGACATCCTTGTACAGCAATTCTTTATCAATAATAATATCGCCACCTACTTTGGCTTGCATCATCGAGAATACATCGGAATCTTCCTGTAATTCAATCGTTAAGGCTGAACCGGGGGCATGTAAAATTCCCGCCGGAACATGAAATCCATCGCCAGCCTTTAGGCGATAAGCCCGGGAATGGAGAAGAATGCTATCATCCTTCCACTCCTGCATCGGGGGCAAAAGTAATTCATAGCGTTTCTCCAGAGAAATATAAGGGTGAACACCAAAATAGGTTTCCGGTTCGGGGCCCAGCGGTACCTCTTCGGGAAAATAATAAGCCTCTTCCTTACTATTGCGACCAACTTTGCGAGCATCTTTTGCCATCTGGTGTAAATGATAAGGCAAGCGATAGGCATAGTCGAAAATTTTCGGCAAGCGTCCCAGACCAGTATGAGTCCTGGAATATTCTGCACCCATAATCAATGCCGGGGCAATTTCAACGGCCGCTTTTAAAGTAATCTCCTGACCATCTTCTAAATCCAAACAGCATAACCCTTCATTGGGTACCTTGATGCGATTATCAGCCGGCGTAGTCGAACCTACCCAGCGTTCGCAAATACCGCCGCGCTCACCGAGATCATACATTTCCTCCGGCAATCCCAAGCGCCTACCCGGCGGTAAAAAATCCCTAGCAACCCAAGCCGGTTTAAGACGCAAAATACCGTCATTATGTTCAATTAGCTTTTCTAGTTTTGAAATAATTTCATTCATCATTCACCTCTAAATAATTATTATTTCCAATTTATCGTTGGTTGACAATCCTCGCTTTGAAGATAAGCAACTAACTCATCTCTTAATGTCGTCGTAAAAGGATCATCTCCATAATTCTGAATTAGATTAAAAGTCGTCAGGATCAATTTCCCGGCTCCAACCTTCAATTGTATTAAATAAGCTGAATTCAGATGTAGCCAACCCACATACATTCCAGCTAAGACATCAATAAACTGCCCCGGTTGAATCCCGGTCATGACATATTTCGGAAGTGCCTCATAGGCTTCAAAACCCAGCACTTTCTTACTTTTTAAATTACTAAACGGTTTGCGACTATCGTCAACCCAATTCAAATTTGAAGCCCAATTGCCGTCATACCCATCCGATTCCCGCGACGTGATTGTAAAAGGAAAATCGGCCGGTAAAACCGAACTCGAATCAATGACACATATTACATCAAAGCCATTTTTCAAATGATCAATTGTTTTTAGATCAATAGAATTACAAATCAATAGATTGGAATCCGGCGAAATATTCTCAATCTTTCGCGATGGATACACTGTGTACTCAATAAAATTTTCCGCCAATGACTTGCCTTCTCTATTCAATAGACGAAATTCGATAATCTGCGGTTTTGGCTGATTAACCGATGCTGATTTAATTTTCATATTACCAACGTAATACACCCCAACTGAATCAATCGAAACATCCTTTTCGCTGATAATATCACCGTTGAAAATTCCCTGGAGGCGGACATCGGAAAAATCTTTTCCACTATAATGCGAAATAGATAGCCGCACCTCTATCTCTTCATTATCCCAAAATCCGTACTTCGTCAGTCGCGGTATGATAATGTCAGGCTGTTGAATCTGCGGCAAAATCTGGCGATTAGCTTTAAAATTACGCCACATATCCAGCAATCCATTGCATTCCCAATTGATGTCGGTAAACTCGGTAATTACATAACCCTGCAACTCAGGTTGCAGGCGAATTTCTTCGATTTCCCATTTCAACGCGTTTGCCTGGGCTTTCTGGCTGAATTCGGCTAATTCGTTATAGTTTTTGAACATTCGTCCGTATTGATAATCTTCAAATCGGCGAGTGACTCCTTCCGGCAATGTTACCAGATTATCCAAAAATTGGCGGTTAAACCAGAATGGCAATTTTTTCGGCAGTTTGGGCAATCCCCAATTGCCAAATTCCGAGATCATCAGGACTTCCTGCCCGGTTTCTTCCGCATCGCCATAGGGACTGAATAACCATTGTGGACGATCGGCAACTGCCTGGACTGTTTCGCTAAACTTCTGGTGATTTTCCGGAATCGCCCAATATGTATGATAGTCATTAATATCGGTTTTCAGGTGATAATTCCCCCAGCAGGCGCTATTATCAACGATCAACCGGCCGTCGGCAATTGACTTAGCAAAGTCAAATTCGGCTTTGAGCCACTGCCGCTGATTGGCTTGATTAAGGTCGAGTCCCCAGCTTTCGTTGATCAGACTGATGATTGCCAGTGATGGATGATTCCAATCGCGCTGAAGCATTGCCAGCAGTGTTTCTCGGGAACGGGCTTTGACGCTCTCATCAAAGACATCCCAGTTGGGAATTTCATACCAAACTAATAAACCCAATTCGTCGGCCACCTTGAGATAGCGCGGGTCGGGAACTTTTATATGACAACGAAGGGTATTTAAGCCCAGTTCTCTGGCTTTTTGCATTTCATCGAATAAATATTCTTCAGACGGCGTCTCATAAACTGTTTCCGGATAGAAATCCTGATCCAATGCGGCAATCATATAAAAAGGTTTACCATTAAGATAAAATTTGCCATCCCGCACTACAATTTCTCTAAAACCGAAACGGTCGAGTAAAACATCTTCGCCCAAATGAGTTTCGAGAATATAAAGGTTGGGTTGACCGATAGCCCATAATTGGGGATTGCGAATTTGCCCGGTAAATTCCACGGCGGCAGTCGAAGAGTTTACCTCATATCTATCAGAAAAAACGACTTTACCACTCGGGTCGCGGATTGTCAAAACTAGTTCGTTCGGATTAGCAACACGCTTAGGATTCTCGATAAAAACCTTCGCTTGAAACGCACCGCTGATTTGAGAATTAATCTGGACGCGTGATAAATAAATTTCCGGTTTGATAATCATCTGAACTGCCTGCCAGATGCCGCCGGTTTGGACGTACCAGTTCTGCTTGCCGTGCGGAATATGCCAGTAGCTAATGCCATCGGTACCGAATTCATCATCTACCGGATCAACTACTCGCACCAAAATTTCATTTTCTCCCTTTTGCAATTGCTCGGTAACATCGCAACTAAATGACGTGTAGCCACCTTCATGTTCGCCGACTAATTCCCGATTGACATAGACTTGAGCGAGATAATCTACTGCACCAAAGCTGAGTAAAAAGCGACGCCTTGCCGGTAACGACTTCAATTTGAACGATTTACGATACCAGACAATGCCCTGATAATCCAGCAGGTCCGCGTGCAAGCGATGCCAGGAACCGGGTATTTCAGTCGTCCGCCAATTTGCCCCATTATCAATCGCATCAATCGTAATTTTTCCGGTACTATCCGGCACTAATTGCCACTGACCGTTTAAATCAATAGACGAAGTTTTATCGCAGGAACTAATCATAATTAATCCCGCTATGAAAATTGCTATTAAACTCCATCGGCTCATTTCACAATTTTTAGTTACTCGATTGATGATATTTTCCCTTCTGGATAAAAACCAGCTCTAAATTGCAATTGGAATACCCTTTATCAGTTGGGACATCTACCAGTTTACTGTTGATAAAATCGGTTCCGCTAATTTTTAAAATCCTCATCTTTATTCTATATCTTTCATCCTACTTCAGCAACAACATTTTCCCGACCAGGATTTGGTCTTGATATTTTAAACGATAAAAATAGCAGCCGCTCGCCAGTTGATCGGCGCGGATTAGTATCCGATGTTCACCTGGAGTTTGTTCACCGTCCACCAGCTGCATCACTTCCCGACCCAATAAATCCAGGACGGTAAGTTTTACATTACCCTTTTGAGGAATCGTATATCTAATCGTCGTGGAGGGATTAAAAGGATTAGGATAATTTGGGAAAAGCGTGAATTTTTCGGCAATAGGCGGTCGCTCTTCCGGCACAATATTAACGTTGACTATCGAATCAGCCAATAAGAACAGGGATGTCGTATAGCCCGGTATGGTCATCGCTACCGTACTTAAATTTTCTGGTTTTCCCGAATAGACCGTTCCGGTAATTAAATCCGAAAGGTAGTAGTTTTTTGTAGAATCGAGATTCAAATCCTCGATCGGCAAAGTTATAGTGATATTCTTTGATGTACTCATCATATTAATGACGCCAAACAAATTCTCATCGCCGCTGCGACGTTGAAAAGCAAAAGCATTATAATCTGGAACTACCGGAATTTCTCTAAAATAGTCACTGCGGAGGGCCGGATATTTTTGTCGGATTTGAATCAAATAGCGATAATGATCGAAAAGTCCATATTTATCCTGACTGCGGATCGTTTTGCCCCGTTGGAAAATCTGGTAACTGCTATAAGGATGTTGATTGTAACCGATTTCCTGACCATTGTAGATCATTGGCACTCCATTTAGAGCAAAAATCAGAGTCGCAACCATTTTCGTCTGAGCTAGATTGTGATTTTTAATAAAGGGAATCATATCATTGTTGCCCATATAGCGCAAAATTTTAGCATTAGCCGCATAGCCTTGCCCATTATTCGTCAATGCCTGACGTAAAAGGCTAACTCTTCCCGACGGATTACTGTAATTAAAAATCGTATATTGTTTGGTGGCGTTTTCCGAATAATCAACTTCCCAATACCACTGCGAAACCCAATCCTCACTGGGCGCCCAATCGAACGCCACATCGAAACGCTGGTCAAAAACCATTGGCCAGGAGGCTTTATCTTCTGCCAGCATCATAATTTCCGGCTTGATGCGCTTTAATGCCAATCGCAAGTTTTGAGTAAATTCGGGACAGCGCGCATTTACTCCCCACACCGCATCGAAGCGATAGCCGTCAATATCAAATTTTTCCACCCAATATTTACAGGCGGTCATCATCCAGTTGCGGACTTCGGGATTATCGTAGTTCAGGTTAGGCAATTCGTCCCAGAAATAATTGATAAACCCCTTATAATAATTATAATATTGAGAATAGGGCGCGTTGTCAATCTCCCTTTGATAATAATCGTAATAATGGGAAGCGTTACCATATTCGATACTGTGTTGGGCATACGGATGATAAATAGACGTGTGATTGATGACAATATCCAGAATTACCTTCACTCCCAGCGTATGAGCGGACTTGATCAAATTCCGCAAATCACTTTCTGTTCCGTAATCTGAACGTATAGTAAAATAGTCAATAACGTCATAGCCTTGCTCACCCCAGGTAGTTTTGAAAATCGGCTGAAGCCAGATGGTATTAATCCCCAATTCCCGCAATTCGGGCAATTTCTGTTGAATATCTTGAAATGTGCCTTCCATAACAAAGGCATAAGGACTAATTTCATAAATCACTGCCGAATCTATCCAGGCTGCATGATCGTGGCGAATATCAAACGGTTGAACGCCATTATGACTGATCGTAATAAAAGTACGAGCCCGGGCGGTATCCCCTCTGGCGGTAACTCCTGCTAAATTGAAATAGTATTCGCCGTCGGGAACTTCCTCCGACACATTAAAAACCAAAAGCGAATCGGTCATTTCATTCAGACCAAATGAAGCGGGATTTCGCCCGTCTTCGCTCCAGAAAAATGCAACCGCTTCCGAATCGGGATTTTCGACGATTCTACCGTGTAATGTTACTTCCCGATTAGCGACTGTAGCATAGGCTTCCAAAATCGGCTTCAAGGGCAGTTTCATTAGCAAGCGTAATGTATCGGAACTAATTGTCTCACCTTGATTTTCAATCGTGGCTACAAACCAATTCTCACTTTCATCTAATTTGACTTCAATGAAAAAACTGGAATCCAAAGGGTTGATAGCGAATATTCGGCTTCCATTTTTCCAATGTAAAATTCCACTCACCGGCGCTATTGTATCAATTTTCCCCCGAATTACTTGATCTTGTTGCCAGACTTCGGCATTATGGGTTTGCCACTGGAGTTCTACTGCCGGGGTCAAATTGAATCCTATCCCAATTAGAGTAATTATTCGAACTATATTCCGCATTATAAGCTTTTTTGAATTTTTCCTGTCCTAATATTTTCCATACGTTTTAGCCACTTCTACCATTTTGAATAGATTAGCATCCGGAGTATCACGGCCACATTGATCACCGGTCGAAAGAACAAAACCACCGTCGTAGCCGACATCATCAATCAGGCGTTTACACTTATCTTCTACCTGTTGAGGAGTCGCTCGCATCATAAACTCAGTGGTATTGATATTACCTTTGATTGCCAACTTTTTGCCAAATCTTTTCTTAACCATAGCAATATCCACATTACCTGTTGGCGGTTCTTCCATCGGTTCCATCGAAGTAACGTCCGTTTCTTCTGCCACTATTTGCACCAATGGCCAGGAACGACCACAAATATGCAGGTGGCAGGGCATATTCGCCGCTTTACAAATACTGGACGCTTGTTGAATAAAAGGTAATTCATATTTCCGGAAAATATCCGGAGAACTTACACTAAGGCTGGCGCTGGAACCGCCCAGCATAATCACATCGGGTTTAGCCGCAATCATTGCCCGCAGATAGGCTAATGCCCAGGTCATCCAGTATTCATGAACTTTTTGCATATAGTCAGCTTCCATTAATAAATCGGAGAATACGTTCTCAAAACCGCCATCCCGATTGCTAAACCACCAATCCTGGAAAACTGGAATCATTCCCAAATAGACACCCAGATCACCAATAACCTGTTTATCACGAAATTCTTTTTCCCATTCCCAATCGCCTTTTCCCATTACCAGCTGAAATTTCTCGAAATCCTCTTGCAGGTTTTTAATCGGTTTGACACTCCGCCAGGGGGATTCATCGGCAAAAAATATTTCCTCCTCGGTTACATCACCTTTAGCTGTATGCCAGGTGCGCTTGACAAGTTTTCCAGACGGTATATCTATTGTTTCTGACTCAAAATCCAGCGAACTCGATACTTTAACCTCTTTCAAGCCACCATACATATAAAAACCATCCATATCGAAGTACTTCACCGCCTTGACGTAAACCTCACCATGTGTGGCTGAAGTCCAGCCATAATGTTCGCGACCATCCAGATGAATTTCATAAAATGGGCGTCCATCCAGTCGGTCCGGTACCATTACCGATATATCTGGACTAACCGGAACATGGTCTGCTACTCCACCTTTTAAAGCAATCAATAAACGTTCTTTCGATGTCATTATTCTTGTCCTATTTTTTAATATTATCAGGCAAACGATTCCAGCTACTCAATAATTCCTTCAAGCGATAAAACGACTGTTTTGGTTCACAACTTTCGGTCACCAGTCCACCATTAACAATAAACGGGCGAAAATTAGAAAAATCATACCAGTTGATGGCTTTGATATTGAGTTTGCTGTAATAGAGGGTATAAACTTGTTCCAACCAATCGGCCTGTAATTCTTCGTCCCAGGCTCGATGCCAATCATAGGGTTTACCGGATATACCCATACTGCGATCCATTACGGTTTCAAAAGTCGGGCCTGAGGTAGTGCCGATTTCGGTGATATAAATCGGTTTCCCGAATTTCTCGAAGCGTTCCAGCATCCGCATTATATCCGATAAATCGCGATTACCAAAGTAAATTTGAATCCCCAGCGTATCGAATTCAACGCCCGCATCCAGTAAATCAGTGATGAATTGATGCGGAGTCCGCAGAGGCCGGGTGGCATCCATTCGTGCCATCCGACCTCTAGCCACATACTCACCCCAGGGAGCACAATTATTGATTAGGCGATCAACTTTCGGATTGACCTCGTGGGTTTTGTCACATACCTGGCGGACGATTTCCGTGATTTGATCAGGTGTATGATTGAAAATATTCGCCCAGTCGTGATATTCATTTATGACTTCCCAATGCAAAACCTGATCGCCATAATGGCCAACAACGTCGCTAATATGTTTATCTACATAATTTCTCAATTGATCATAATTTTTACTTTTCAACCATTCGGGAGTTACAGTCGGATGGAACCAGAACAACGGACGTCCTTCGATAGTAATATTGTTCTCGGTTAGCCAGCGCACGATATTATCCTTGATTCCCCAATTATAGACTCCTTCTCGCGGTTCAAACAATTCATACCAGGTGTCCCATACATAATGAGTCACAGTGGCAAAATTGAATAATTCGACAAAACGTCTGGTGAATTCTTCATTTTTCGCCCAAACATATTGGCGGGATTCACAACCAAAGTAAACCTCATCCTGGCGATTATTTCGGGCTATCATTTGCCGAGCATGTTCCAGTTCAATATTTTCACCCGTCCATAAAGCATAATAAAGAGCTTTATCCGCTAAAGAAGCACATCTTTCACTATCGGTGTTATGTTTGGTGGAATCTTCAAGATATTCCTCGGCTAAACCGGATAAACGAATCACTTCTGGCGAAAATTTAGTGCCCTGCGCTTGATAGCGTCTTATGACTTCCTGATTACGTGCTACTCGACTTCTGGCAAATTCATGATTTAAAATAAATTCATTCCGTCCTGTCAATTCCTTTAAAGAATAAAATTCGCCGTCATTATCGGCACTCAAAAAACAGTTCCCAAATCCTTCGATAAACCACTGGCAGTTCACACTGAAGCGCCGATTTCCTAAATCTTCAGGTATGACAATTCCGTCCCCAGTTACTTGAATTCCAGATTGAAAAGGGTCGCCGTTGGCATCAGCCGTATAAGCGAAATTCAGTGGCGGCATCCACGGATGAGGAAATGGCCGAAATAGCACCGGTCTGGTGGTTTTGGCTAAAATATTCGACTTCTCCAGGAAAGGTGGGAAAATTGTGGCTCCGACTATACCCATTGCACTTTTCCGAATAAATTCGCGTCGTGATAGAGTTTTCTTTAAGGATAACTCACTTTTCATTTATCTTAAAATCCTCCATTGCTCCGGTAATATTTTCACACAATTAACTAACCAGCATTTTTCTGATGCACTTCCTAAGACTACTACAAATTTTTCCACTGCTCTTTGAGTTTCAACAGACGTTGCCAAGCGGCTTTTCTTTCACCGTTTGGACTGCGCAGAAGACCACCCGTTTTTATCCAAGCGTAAGGATCAACGAAGTCGTACCAGTTTGCGGCTTCGATCCACGGTTTACTATATGCTAAGGTATATACTCCTTCCAGCCAATCAGCCTGTAATTCTTCATCCCAATGACGATGCCAGACATATGGTTCGGTAGGCATTCCTAATTGCCCTGAATTGATGGAGTCTTTAGTCGGTCCGGAAGATGCCCCGATCTCGGTCAATTGCACCGGTCGTCCGAATTTTTCCAATCGCTCGATCAGCATAATCGTATCCTGCAAGTCGCGATAGGGGAAATACATCTGCTGGCCGGTGATTGTAAAATCCACTCCGGCATCTACTAAGTCCTGCATAAATTGATGAGGCGTCCGCTGAGGATAGATAGCATCCAGTTCGCCCCATTTTTTCAACTGAACATATTCAGCGAAAGGACAGCAGTTATTAATCAGCCGATGGACTTTTGGATTGGTGGCTTTGGCAACTTCACAGGCGAGTTTAGTCACATTGACAATTTCCTCCGGTTTCAGGCGCAGTTCGTTTGCCCAGTCATGCGCTTCATTGATTACTTCCCAGGCGTACATTCCGTCGCCATAATGACCAACGACCTCTTTGGTGTGACTTTCGACATATTTCAATAACTGATCGTAGGATTTATTGCGCAACCAATCCGGGGTCGTGGATTGATAGAACCAGAAAAGCGGACGCCCTTCGACTGTGATCCCATTTTGACGTAGTTCTTTGAACACGGCATCCCTTAAATTGAAATTCTTCTGCCCCTCTTTCGGTTCGAAATCCTGATAATAACCACTCAGCAGATAATGAGTAATCGTGGCATAGTTGAAAAGCTCGGTGAATCGTTCCATAAACAGTTCTGGGTCCATCTGGTAGAAAGCCCGTGAATCGCAACCGATGAAAAAATTCGGCCGGTAACCGATTTTACGAATTTCAAAGTCAGCTTTTTCGAGTTCCATTTTCTCGCCGACCAGCATGGCATAATACAGTGCTCTCTGGGCGTAATCACCGCAGAGTTCCGCTGATGCCTGAGATTTTACGGCGTCTTCGTAGAGACTATCGGATAGCGCCAGCAATTCCTTGACCTCGCGCGACGGTTGCCAGCCACTTTGACTGAGTAATTTTAAACGTCGTCGGTTACGCAGTACGCGACTTTTCGCCAATTCAAAATTGAGATTCAGCTCGCGTCGGCTCCCTTTCGGAGGTAATTCATAAAATTCACCACCGTTATCGGCGGTGATATAGATGTAGCCGAAGCCTTCCACATTCCAGCGAACATCAATACCGAATTTCCGAATGCCTTCTGTATCAGAAATTTTCACGCCTTCATTAGTTGCGGTGATGTTTGAATGGAAAGCATCCCACTGTTCATCACTGGCATACGCCCAATCTAGCAAATGAGGGCCTCGTCCTTTCTGAACGAAAATCGGTTTGAAAATCAATTCACCGCCTTCGGTATTGGTTTTGGTGCGTTTGGGCGTCAAAACCAGGGGTGCAGATAAAGCTTGCCCACCAACGATTCCGCCCAGACCGGCATAAGTTGCCATTTTGAGAAACTTGCGTCGTGTAATTCTCGGCATTTTATAATCCTCTATTTCTTTTCCAATGAATCTAACCAACTGCGCAATTTTAAAAGGCGTTCGTAAGCCACTTTGGGATGGCGACCACGCCCTCGCAGTAAACCGCCGTTGTCATAATAGGCACCATTATCAATAAAATCAAACCACAAGACCGAATCAATCCAGGACTTACTATAACCAATTAAATATAAAGCTTCTGCCCAGTCGGCTTGGAGTTCCTCATCCCACGGACGATGCCAGGAATAAGGTTCGGTCGGGAAACCTAAACTACCATTCTTGACAGATTCTTCGGTAGGGCCGCTGGTAGCACCAATTTCGGAAATCTGGACTTTTTTCTTGAAAGATTCATAGCGTTCAAGATTAACGATATAATCTTGTAAATCACAGTATTGATAATAATACTGCAAACCGATAATATCGAAATCCACATCGGCGGCGACAAGATCGCGCACAAATTGCCAGGGAGTGCGTTGCGGATAAAGGGCTTTTTGCCCCGACCAATTTCCTAAATGAACATATTCCGCAAACGGACAACAATTGTTGATCATCAGCGGAATATTTGGAACCGTATCGCGAGCTACTTCACAGGCAAATTTCGTCAATTCCACGATTTGTTCCGGATTTAATTGCACTTCATTAGCCCAGTCGTGGAACTCATTGACTACCTCCCAGGCATACATCCGATCACCATAATGACCGAGCACTGCCCGGGTATGAGTCTCGACATATTTTTTCAATTGGTCAAAATCCTTATGCGCCAGCCAGTCGGGTGTAACCCATTTATGAAACCAGAACAGCAAACGCCCTTCTACTTTTATCCCGTTCTGTCGTAAAACGTTGCAAAGTATATCGCGATGCGTAAAATTTAATTGCCCTTCAACTGGTTCAAAAATATCCATCTCTGGATCGCCATTCACGACAAACGTCAACGCCGCAAAATTGAAGAGCCTAGCGAAATATTCCACAAACCGATCTTTCGGCATTTCATAATAAGCCCGAGCATCGCAACCGAAGAGAAAATTCGCGCGGCGTCCTGCACGTTCAATACTCCATTTTGCCTTTTCCAATTCCATCATCTCGCTACCCCATAAAGCATAATGGAGGGCTTTTTGAGCAAATTGAGCACAATCCTCGCTCAGGCGTGGTTTTCGACCGGCGTCTTCTAATAATCCTTCCGACAAATCTAAATATACGGCAGTCTCTTTAGAAGGTCGCCACCCTTCTTTTTCAAAATTATTACGACGCTGGCGGTTTCTCGCCACTCGACTGGCGGCAAATTCGTAATTCAAATTATAGACAATTTGCCTCCCAGAGGTCGGCAACTCGTAAAATTCACCACGATTATCAGCAGTATAGTCATTGTACCCGAAACCTTCCACATTCCAGCGCACGTTGATTCCGAAACGCTTATGGCCTTTGGTATCCGAAATTTTTATTCCGTCGCCATCAATTGTCGTATTCGATGAAAAAGTATCGCCGTTTTCGTCAGTGGCAAATGCAAAATCACCAAGATGAGGGCCAACGCCCTTCTGCACAAAAAATGGCTTAAAAAGCAGTTCGCCTTTAGGACTGAGTGCTTTTGACTGAGAATTTGTGACATTTGCCATAACTGCTAATTATCTCCCCGAATTATTACTTGATTTCCATCATATTCAACTACTTCCTATCTGAACCAGAAGGGACTTCCAACAAAACTCCAGCACTTACCGGCGTCCCAAAATCAGGCGAATCATCGCTATACCAGCCAAATTTCTGCATTCGCACGTCGCGATTCCAGCCACCGCCTTTATATTTAGCGGCGTGGTAAACAATCCAATCCTCGCGACCATCAGGCGACTTGACAAATGAGGCATGTCCCGGACCGAAAACAGTTTCCGTTTTCGAAAAAACTGGCATGGCTTTTTTAATCCAACTTTCGCGCGACAAAATATCTCCCTCCGTAAAAGTTAATTGACCCAAACAATAATCATCCGTCCAACTCCCGCTGGCGGAATAAATAATATGAATTTTATCATTTTTCTTTAATATCTCTGGCCCCTCATTCACCAAGGGACGCCCAACTTTCTCCCATTCATATTCAGGTTCGGAAATTAGCACTCGATTGCCACTGATTGTCCAGGGATTGCTCATCGGAGCAATGTAAAGATTCTGCTGAACATTGACATTCCCTGCCCAACCTGACCAGACGAAATAGAGACGATCTTTATATTCTAGAACGGTTCCGTCAATTGCCCAACAATCCGATGAATCGGCAATTTTTCCTTTTAAAGTGTATTGGCTCTGGGGATTAATATTATCACTTTCCAGAACATACATCCGGTGATTCTCATTCGCGCCATCATCAGCCGCTACATAGATATACCATTTATTGTTAAGAAAATGCAACTCCGGCGCCCATAATTCTTCCGACCAGGGATTGCCCTTCGGCGGCTGCCAGACCAACTTCTGCTCCGCTAATCCAATCTCGTGCAGATTCCTGGAGCGGCTAATCCAGATGCGATCCCCCGTCGAAAAACAGTAATAATAAAAATTTTGGTATTGGATTACCCAGGGATCGGCGCCATCAGCAACAACGGGATTGGTAAAAGTAACCGGTGGTTCTGACTCCTCCTGGCAATACTCCAGACAGACAATCACCGAAATCAGCATTGTGCTTAATATGATAATCTTGATATAACGGCTCAGATTCACCAGAAATTACTCCTGATCGTAAACAAATTTTAAGTGAGCGCCTTCAGTCAGCTGTTTATGAGTTATTCCAAACGAGCCCCATCTTTCACCGTCAATTATGATTTCTTTCAGACGAGCCGTGTTGCCAAAATTTCCTGATTTTTCGATTACGATCTGTTTCCCGAGATAATATTCCTTGTCCATCTCTATAGTTGCTTTTTGAAACAACGGAATTCCAAGCCGGTACTCATCCTTTGCCGGACAAGCTGGATAAAATCCCAGCGCCGAGAAAACAAACCAGGCCGAAATCGCGCCGGCGTCATCATTGCCCGGTAAGCCGTCAGCTGCAATTCCAAATTCTTTTGCTGAAATATCCTGAACTAGTTCAGCCGTTCGATTTTCATATCCCGGGATATAAGAAAACAAATAAGGATAAGCAATATCGGGTTCATTGGTTATGGTAAAGTGTCCCTCAGAAAAACACTGCTCCAATTTTATTTTGAAAGGTTCATACCCACCGAAAAGGTCAATGAGTCCTGAAACATCGTGCGGCACAAACCAGGTGTAATTCCAGGCATTGCCTTCCACATAGCCCGGACCGCCGGAACCTTCCCAATAACCAGAGCCTTCGGTCGCAAGTGGATCGAAAGGTTCCATCCACTCGCCGTTTTTCATTTTGGGACGTATAAATTGGGTTTCCGGATCGAAGAGGTTGCGATAGTATAATGCCCTTTTATAAAACTCTTCCGCAATGTGATTTTTCCCCAATAGATTTGCCATATTTCCAATACAAAAATCGGACAGGCAGTATTCAAGCGTTGTCGAAACCGGTCCCCAAACCCACCAGGCTTGATTCGTATCTTGTTCAAATGGGATGTAACCATATTTCAGCAGTTCGTGGTAACCAGCCCGAATCGGCGGGGCTGATTCTCCAGAATCCAGTAACGTCGGTTTGAGCATTGCCTCCAAAGCTAAATCAGGATCAAAATCTTGTATCCCTTTTAGATAACTATCGGCGATTACGATTGGGGCAGGATCACCGACCATCATATAAGTTTCATTACCAGCGAGTTCCCACTTTGGCAGAAAGCCAGATTCCGAATACATATCAATCATCGTCCGAATAATCGCTGATTGCCGTTCAGGATAAATCAACGTTAAAAGAGGATGCAGAGTGCGATAAGTATCCCATAGCGAAAATACTGTATAGCGTTCCCGATCAGTATATTTACCTATACCGGTATGTCCCATCATAGGATATTCGCCATTCACATCACTAATAATGTTAGGATGAATCAAACAATGGTAAAGTGCTGTATAGAATTTCGTCAAATTTTCTTCACTTCCGCCATATATTTTAATTTTTGATAACTGTTTTCGCCATTCGTGTTCTGCATTCCGCCCAATTTTGTCAAAATTCCAATCGGTAATTTCGGCATCTAGATTTTGCCGGGCATTAGCGATGCTGACATAGGAAATTCCAGTTTTAATATTCACAATTTGCCCGTTCTGGCATGTAAAAGTCATCCAGGCTCCAATACTATTCTCATCCGAAGCTTGTGAAATATCTTCACTGACTTGATCATCTATCCATATACCGAATTTCTGAGGAGCGGCACTTACCCTCGTAACAAAATATACCTGATGCTGATTGTCTTCACCACATAAACCACCTGACAGATTATAACCTTCGATTTCGGTAGGAGAAACAAAACGGACGCTACCTCCCTGCCGTTCAACTAAGCTCCGCCCGGCATCAATTAAAATATTAACATCTCCGTCTTTGCCGATCGTAAATCTGGCAAAACTACAATGCGTCGTTGCCGTTACTTCCGCCTTCACATCCGGTTCATTTAAATTCACCGCATAATAGCCCGGCTTAGCCTGCTCATTCTGATACGAACAGCGGTATTGGTGCGGCTCGGTCTTAATTTCACCCCGTGTTGCGGTAATAATAATACTTCCTAAATCGGCACAACCGGTTCCACTAAGATGAACCTGTCCAAAACCGTAAAAATAGGGCTCGCCGTGAATGTAGCCCGACGGCGCCTTTAAATCAGTATGCGGACTAACCGACACCATTCCCCAGGGAACCAACGCTCCCGGAAAAGTGTTACCGCCACCACTCGTTCCAATGAATGGATTGACAAATTGATTAGGATTGTTAATCCCGGAAGATGAACACCCAGTTATAAACAGAAAAAAAAGTAAAAATATTGATATCTTAAAGCGCAAAAGTAATTCCCTAATTTTCAAATTTTGATGAATAATTTCTTTTTCCACATACCCCAGGCAATCACGTACATAATTAACACAAAAGCAATCGCAAATAGTAAAGAAGCATTGACCGGACTGGCTATCGGTAAAAATACATTTTCATAAATAGCATCATGAAGCGTAGTGAGCGTCCCATCGGCTCTATTCCAGGATATTGCCCATAATAGAATAGCCAGCAATTCCGACAATGTATAGACTGTAATTGCATTCATTCCGAAAATAACAAACGGTTTCGTGCCCCAGGTTTTACCTTTTACATCCACAATCCAATAAACTGTCGCAAAGCAGTTCAATGCCCAACCGTTTATGAAAACCACATAGGAACTGGTCCACAGGTTTTTATTAATCGGTAGCCAGATGTTCATTATGATACCCAGCAATAAACATAAATTGCCAGCGACAAACATCCTGGCCGTTTTCTCTTCTTGACTGCGTTCACTGCGCAACCAGCGACCGGCTTGAACGCCTAATAAAGTTGACGCAATCGCTGGAATTGTGCTTAGGATGCCTTCCGGATCGAAGCCGGGTACCGGTGCAAAAGCCCAGGTGTGTTTGCCCAATAAGGTTTTGTCTATAAACCAGGCCAGATTTCCTTCGGGTTCAAGGACTCCAGCCCCGTAACCGGGAACCGGAATCACCTTAATCGCAAGCCAGTACAATCCCAACAGAATACCAATCCAGAGCCATTGCCCCCTGGGTTTTGCATTTAAATAAATCAGACTAGTGAAAAAATAACAGATTCCGATGCGTTGCAAAACTCCCGGAATACGCCAGGTGGCAAGTGAAAATTGCGATCCGGGAATAAGTCCAAACGGAAAGCCATTAATGAATAATCCTAAGGCAAATAGAATCAGCAAGCGCTTCAAAGAATGTCGTAGAATCTGCTGGTGAGTGTCACCGCGTTTCAGGCGGCTCTCGAAGGAAAATACCATTGACATACCAACCATAAACAGAAAAAAAGGAAAAATCCAGTCGGTAAAAGTCCACCCATTCCATTTGGCATGCAATAATTGAGGATATACGTAATCATAAGAACCGGCGTTATTGACCAGAATCATAGCCGCTATAGTCGCGCCGCGAAAGACATCTAATGAATAAATGCGCTTAAAATGCTCCATCTTTCCTCTTAGTCACCTTCTCGTATAAATTTTTCATAACGTCTCCGGTACTCACTTTTATACTCCTTAACCGTCTGATCATAACTCATTTTTTCAATATCTTTTTTATAAGACCAATCAATATCAACTTGACGAGTACCAACCGGAATTAAGACCGCATTATTTTCTCGATTTACTAAATGTCCATCTATTTCAATCTTTCTTACTTCCATAAACCAGGGCAAATGGAGTACAATTACTTTCGGTGCTTTTTTAAAATCATTTTTCATCAATAGAGAAGCCGAATTCTTTTTAAATGCCAGGGTGAGATTAACTTCACCGAACTCCGTAGGCGCATTATTAACGCTAATCTTGGCGTCCTGTTTTACCCAATTCGGTGATATTGCCGAGAGTAAGTGTAATGTATCACCCTGTTCACGCACCATCATATTGCGCAAAAGAATCCGATATTCAGCCGCAAACCAGCCATGCGGCGCCAGGTTCATCCCAAAATCCCGGTCTTTCCACGGTAGAATGGAAAATTCAAAGCCGGTATGAGTTGAACCGGTATGCAATAAAATAGCATATAATTCCCGAATCACCGTTTCCTGCTCATCACGGACAAGCGCTGTTTCTGTATTCCGGAGAGTAAGGTAGTGGTGAAGCCAGCGACCACCACCATAAGTCATAATGCCTTCCTGATACTTACTACGAGCTGTTTGTAAAGTCCGCGTAACCCACGGATGATTCGGTGGTAGAATCATTTCAGGATAGATACTTAACAAATTTCCCCAATCTTCCCCGCCTTCCACATCCAATCCGGGAGGTATATAACCGCCGGTTTTGGCTGTAATTTCAGTCAGAATTCGCATTAAAGTCGCATAATAATCGTCATATAACTTTTGTAAATGTTGAGATTCTTCTTTTTCTCCTAAATAATCAGCCAGATAAATGGCATTTTTTATTCCAATCAATGCCCAGAAGTTATGGCCAGTAACGTGTCCGGTAATATTTTCATTATCACCAGGAGTCGTCACCGGAATCAAGTTCAAAGGATCGTTTTTGCGGCTGGTTTCGAGCCAGGCAATTGCCTTTAGTACAGAGGGAAATACCTTCTCGGCAAACGCTCGATCACCCGTCATCCGGACGTGCTGACCATACGCCCAGAGTGTCTGGCCAAATCCGTCATACTGTCCCCCTTGCGAAACAAAATTACCGTCCTCACGTTGCCAGCGCGGAAAAAAATCCAGCACCCGGTCAGCTTCATCACTATAACCGGTAAGATCATACATCCGCGTAAAAAAAGCCGCATCCCGCAACCAGAAATTATCATACTGAAATTCATTGACCTTTTGAACATACCAATCGTCAATTTTATCACGGGCTATCAAGCTATTGATAAGATTGGCCTTAAAAGTATCAGTGACCTTTTTCTCCGGCAAGTCAATCATCATTCCTTCTTGGAGAACATTTTCCCAGAATTGAATAGTCTTCTCAAGATATTGATCGAACTGCGCCTGCCGAATTTGTTTAGAATACTCATCTGCCGTATCAACCGGCATATAGGGAAATTTGAAATCAAGGACGACTTCCTCGTTGGGTAGCATCGTCAAAGGATACTGCACGATTCCCACCGGCGTTGTCGGAAAAACATAAAGGGTCATCTCGCCTTCTGCCGGTGGTTCATTATAGCCCATTTTCCAGGTCAAAAATTTGCGAATTTTCTCACGTGGCGGAAATGAGTAGAGTAATTTATCATTATATAAAACCGCATCGTCTTGATGTAAACAAAGCCAGTCCTGACGGAATTCCAGCCCCGCTTGTTCATATTCACCGATTTGTTCCGGTACCGCCGGTCTTATAAAACGATTATCACCAATCCCCCAATCGGTATTCGCCTCATTCTGATAACGAATCCCAGTCGCAAACCAGGTAGTTCTTTGCTGATGATTCCGATTGATAATTTTTACCCGAATGAAATTGACTAGCGGACTTTCCGGCTTACCATCAAGGGTTGCGGCAAAAATCGTCCATTGATAATCGAAACCGTCACGACTCAATGCATATTGAACGACCGGCAAATAACCCTTCAGAAGAGTTTTGACCCGTTTTTCAGTTGGTACCGAAGGATTGCCGGTAAAAAACATTATCTCACCCGAGCCGGTATATAAATATCCTTCGGGAGTGATCAATGTCCCCTCGCGCCCATCCATCACTCCAATTTGATCAGTCGGTTTACTAAAATAGCAGAAAGGCTCGTCTTCCCAATCAATAGCCGGATTTAACATCTGAGCATTCAGTACACTCCCAGCAAATAAAATCACTAAGCAGAAATTAAACCAATATTTCATATTCTATCCTATTGCGGTAGCGCCCATTCGACCAGCTTTACGTTCATTACGATTTCATCGAGCACTTTGCCATCCTGATTTATTTGCCACTTCAAATGCTGAAATCCGTCTGTTTTTTTTTCCGGAGCAAAATAGAAACATTGTATCGGTAAACTTTCTCCGGCAGGGACAACATATTCACCGCTTCCACTGACTTCCTGCCAACCTGCCTGTAGAATCGGTTTGACACTTAATTTTATCGTTTTTTTAGCGCCGTTCGTGATCAGAAGTGGCACATGGAAATAACTCCCAACCGCGATGGCAATTTCCGGAGGAACTAAATTTGCCAGATGTTGAAGATCATGCGCCTGCCAGAAATTACGATAATAGTCGAAAATTCCACCAAATCGCAGTTTAATGCCCTTAGATATTTGCGAAACATAGCCGGTATTTTTATGAAATTCGGCTGGTTCTTCGCTGACACCGTCAAAAACATCACCGGATGGGTCACACTTTACTACGGATTTACCATAAATCAGCTGGAATTTTTCCAGCCATTCGATCATCGGTTGCCAATTCCCGGATTGCTCCGCTTGTTCGGCAATTTGAGCCACATCCGC
The DNA here is from genome assembly GCA_035448825.1 of Fidelibacterota bacterium. Lineage (GTDB taxonomy): Bacteria > Fidelibacterota > UBA2242 > UBA2242 > UBA2242 > JAGNGI01. The sequence continues at coordinate 165,105 of DAOTJS010000001.1, read as the reverse complement.
CTGAGTTTGATGGAATTTATGCAATTGCGCGGCTAATTCGATATAAGTTTTCCCCTGCGATGGCGACTTGGCTTTAATATCAAATCGCGGTCCGGGAGCATTTATTATTTCATCGCGATCTGAAAAATAATAAATTTTCTTCACCTGCCAAGGCCGTAATCCCTCATAAAAATTGTTAATATCCATCGTTTCTCGCGGAAAAGCCACCTGCGCGGGAAAAATTGTCGGATCGCCCGCCATATCGAAAGCTTCCGTCGCAATAACACCTGCCGCCTGGTGATCGCCGTGATTTTCGCCCGCAACGAAAGCCGGCAACCAGGTTACAATGATCTCCGGCCGGGTTAATCGCACGTAGCGCATCAATTTTTCCAAAGCCGCTCCATGAGGAAGGTTCTGGAGCGAATGCAAAACATCTTGCCCAGGCGTATCTATGCCATCGAGAAACCAAACCTTATCAATGCCAAATGAACTTAATGCGCGTCGGGCTTCGATTTCTCGAATAGCTCCCATCGCGTAATATTGCTCTTGACCAATCGAATTACCGCCACCCTGGCCGCGATTAGTATAAACCACCGCAATTTTTTTACCGTCGTCAAAAACCCATTTCGCCAGTTTACCGCCAATGGCAGTTTCATCATCAGGGTGCGCGACAACTATAAGAATATCTACTTTATACCGTGAATCAGGTGTCAACGGCTGAGCCCTAAGAATATTGAATCCGGTAAATATTAAAATAATATCGAGATAGATTACCAGTGACTTTTTATTAATTTGCTTTTTCATAAAACTTATCCTATTCATTATTGGGCTAACGTTTCGACGGCGAAAACTTTCTGACGGCGTGGTTCCGAAACATAAAATAGCCACCAGACTAAGGAAAGAAATCCACCGAGCCCGGCAATCATAAATATTATATTATAACCGTACTGATCCACCAGATAACCTCCCAGCAGACCCAATAAAATAAACGGGCTGGTAATCATATTCGAGATTGATACATATGTTGGGCGTTCCTTTTCGTTGCATATTTCCGCCAGAATCGGCAAACGTGACACTTGAATCAAGCTGGTATATAAAGCCGACAGCACAAACACCAAGTAGTATAATGTCAACGAGTTAAGCGCTATTGCCAGAATACAGCTGACTAAAATCGAAAATGCGGCTATTATCATATTAACGCGATGACCGAAACGATCACCAATGGAACCGGAAAAGAGATTCAAAACCACCATACTAAGCATATACACCATTGTAAAACTGCCACTCGATGCTGAAGATAAGTCAAAGCGTTGCATAGCATTTACAATAAAAAAAGGCTGGGCAATCAGTCCAATAGTCATCAGACTATCGGCAATTAAAAAGTTTAAGAAATTACGGTTGCTTTTTATAAGCTCGGGTAACTGTCTGAAATATTGAAAATGATTCAATGGCTTCGTGCTGGCGTTTGCTTCCTTTTCCTGCAGAAAAATTAAGGCGACGTAGGACACGATCAACATTACAAATGCTAATAGAAATAAATAGCCAAAATTAGCGGGAAACGACCCGGCATTGAGAATTAACTTAACCAACCAGCCACCGGCAATCCCTAAAATTGCCCCTGATATAGTCCGTAAGGCGAATAACCGACCTCGCAGATTTACCGGAGTAGTCTTTGAAATCAGATCAAACCAACCGGGGTAGTTTATTGCTCCAGCAATCGCCGCTAAACTAAGTGCGATAAAAAAAAAGACTAAACCAATATTCGATGAGACATTATTTACAACAAAAAAACAGAGTAATGCCATTAATAGCCAGGGTAATCGTTGCAGAGCAGCTGTTTTTAAAAAAAACGGCTTTTTGTAAGGTAATTGACGAGTATGATTGGCGATAAAAATCTGAGGAAAATTGAATCCGATAATCCAGATAACCTGAACCAATGCCACGGCAACATTATTACCGCCGATTTGCTGGACAAACACCGGCAAGACCGTCACGATGGGAACGAAGCTCATCCCAAAAGCGAAGAAGGTTCCATCCATCCAATTCAATAGAAAATTGCGTCGGATTTCCGGATTTAAAAGTAACGGCTCTCTGCAATTTTTAGCCACAGTAAACCTTTACCTCTTTTGGATTCAGGGTAATATCAAATGAAGAGTTATTCTGATAGTGTTCGACCGTTAAGATTTCGGCTGAAAATTGTTCAGTCAAGCGCTTCGGCATCAATCCACGTATATGAATTTTGGTATTAACTGTCGTTTCACTGAGATTCCTTAAAATCAGCATCGCTTGCCCTGATTCATTTTTCAGTAAATCTATACGCACCTGGTTGATAGAATCGCTGGAATTAGTAGATATATCAGCATATTTTTTTACCAAACCGGCTAAAAATTCGCCATTGGCTTGAATCCCTTTATTATAAAAAGGCAGGGCAATATATGAGCCGATCAATATTGCTTTACCGAGCCCCAATTCAGCCAGAGTAATCGCCGGTGACCCGTCCGGAAAACGTCCAATAACTTCAGCCCCTTCCGGAATAAGGCGTTCTTGAACAATCGCCCCTTTGACCGTTATCTCTTTTTCAGAATCTAATGCGTCCGAATTTACTAAGATATTGATCAAACCATTTGAATCAACCGGGTCAACTACTCCCTGACGCGCTTTAAAAACTTTGTGCAGTCCATATCCGGGTACAATTTTAGCGTGATGCCCATTTTCGCGATTCCAAGCGGCGAAGTAGCTTTCACCAATCAACAGCCCACCTTTTTTCACCCAATCTTCCAGAAGAGAGCCAACCTTCCGGTCTATTAAATAAGGAAATGGGAAAACAAGTACCTTGTACCGACTTAAAAGCTTTTCATCAATTTCAAGCGGATGAATAAAGTCAATATTATAATTCTGTTCGTATAATGCTTTGTGAGCACCTAATAGAGAATTGGTAGCATTCTTTTCATTACCGGTAGCCGCCCAGGTAAAAATCTGATTTTCAGGATTATAGAAAATTGCTATTTCGGCCGCCTGCGGTTTTGCGTCCAATATTAAATCGGCATTCTTTTGTAATACTTGCCCAACTCTGGCAAAGTCCTGTAACCACGGAGTTGTTTTTCCATCCAGAGTCGTTAAACCCCAGGTTGGCGCTTCTCGTCCGAGAATTTCAGGACGATACTGCCAGAAGATAAAACCTTTCAAATTCCCGGCAATCCCACTGAAAATAAAACGTTTCACGTCATTAATATCAATAGACTTCGGTAAATCAAGCGTATAGCCATTCAGCATCAACATCTCAGCCGAAATAACCGGCTTGCCTTTGGCACAACTGCGTAATACATCAATCATCGCCGGATCATCCATTTGCGTAAAACCGTGCAAATCGCCGAAGCGTCCTACATTCCAGGGATCACTTGCCGTAGAGGTCACGGGAAAACCCTGAATAAAAACATGGTGACACATCAACGGATGCCTGCCCTGATCAATGGACTGGGCAACTTCAAATCGCTTCCGGACATTTTCACCCAGAGTAGCGACAAAAAACATCCGCCAATCAATAATATCGTTGAAAGTGTTGCGGGTCAACGGTAATTCTATTTCCTCGAAATTGGTATAATTGCGATTCCAGGATATATTCAACTGCTCGATAGACTGATATTTCGCCTCTAACCAGTTTTTAAACTTTACCCGACAATTATCACAATAACAAAGCATATCACCCATTTTTCTCGCATCATCTGCATATTCACGCAACTCCGCCATACTGCTGGTCAGTTCCGGCTCGCTCCCCACATTCCAGATTGCCAATGCCGGATGATTCGTGTAACGTTTGACCGTTTCCGCGAGGAATTGGAAAAAGTGTTGCATTACTCCGTCGTGATTGAAACAATAGCCCAACCCACCGATCTGCCGATGAGGTTGCGTTTGCGGGCCAACTCGGCGACCGGATAATGTAACCATTGAAGCATCGGGGAATTTGCGATAAATCCAGGCCGGGGCTACGTCAAAAATCGTGTTCAGCATAACCTTTAGCCCAAAATGCTCGGACAAATCCATCAATTCGTCTATATCATCGAAGTAAAACCGATCTGCCTCCGGTTGATTCCAGCGCCACTGAACCCAGAATTTGACCGTATTAAAGCCATTATTCGCCATATTCTTAAGGTCATTTTTCCATTCACTACGAGATGGTGACGGTGCCCGATAGTACTGAGCACCAAATGGTATATAAGATTCTTTTAAAATATTGCGCATCACTGACGCTCTTTGTTAATTGTCCTAAAATGAATTAAATAACATACTGTTTAAGATACTTTAAACCTAATTTTAAACCGGTTTCGACTTTTTCCACAGAACCTTCCCAGACCGGGTCTTCGTGTTCAATCGAAAGCACATAATCATAGCCAAATTCCTGAAGCGTCCGAATGAAAAGCCCCCAATCAATTTTACCCGAGCCGGGCATCCGATAACGCCACCAACCGGATTTCCAGGGAATTGGGTCAATTTGATGACCAAAGATTCCGTATTGGTATTGACCTTCCGGCAGTATTTCGGCATCCTTGGCGTGGGTATGGAAAATTCGGGGCGCGAAGTCTTTAATTACCTGAATATAATCAATCCCCAGCCAGTAAAGATGTGATGGATCGAGGTTCAATCCGAAATTCTCAGAAGGAACTTCATTGAATAATGCTTCCAGAAGTTCCGGTGAATAAGCATAATTCCCGGGTAAACCAAACTTCAGCCAATTCTCCATCGGGCAGTTCTCGATCATCAACTTGACATCGTGGTCTTCGGCATATTTTACCAGTTCACGGAAAACGCAACCAATTTCCTGAATATTCTCCTTCGGTGTTTTATCAGGACGAGCGCCAACAAAAGTTCCGACGAGTTTAACACCTAATAAAGAGGCGGTGTTTATGACATTTTTCAAATGATTGTGATAATATTCACGCTGTTTCAAATCGGGATGTAAGTTATTTTCGTAATAAGCAAAAGCCGAAATTTCTAACTCATATTTAGTAAATAACTCTTTCACTCGCTCGGCATCCTGTTTAGAAAAATTAGCCGCATCAATTTGACGCGCTTGATAATCGCGATCGGAAACCACCGGCCAGGCCGCCAATTCCAAGGCTTGGAATCCTTGTTCAGCCGCCCACTTCACGAGTTCTTCCAATCCCAGTTGTGGTAAACACGCCGTTAAAAATCCAAGTTTCATGTTTTATCTCCTCGTTGTTGTACTTACAAATTTATACCTTAATCCAGCGTTTTTCCTGGTGACTTTTAAGAACTGCCTCGACGATGCGATTTTCTTGCAAACCGGCTTCGAAAGTTGGGAAAGCCTCTCCCTGAGGTGCCGATTTACCGGCACGCACCGCGGCATAGAAATTCAAAAACAAATTCTTGAAAGTATCGGGATAACCTTCAGGATGACCGCCGGGATAATGAGCGAACGAACGACTATCGGCTTCGATCAACGCCGGGTCTTTTACTAAGACCTGGTTTGCCTGATCACGATAACCCAACCAGATTTGATTGGGTTCTTCTTGTTTCCAAGCCAGTGACATTTGACTTCCATCAACTGCAATGTCAAAGCCATTTTTATAACCAGCGCTAACCTGAGAAACGGTGAAAACGCCGTGTCCACCTTTCTCCAGATGGAACAATACGGCGCCCGCATCCTCGGTTTTAACTGTAACCTTTTGAGCCGAATCTGAAATTATCTCCTTGCCTTTGAAGGTTGCTACCTCGGATTGAGGTTTCTTGCGCAACTTATGAACGGTAACCAGATCAGCGAACACTTCGACAATTTTCTGCCCAGTGATAAATTGAACCAAATCGCACCAGTGCGACCCAATGTCGGCAATTGCCCGGGAATCACCGCCCGTTTCCGTTTCTATTCGCCAATTATAATCCTCAGGATACATTAGCCAATCCTGCAGATAATGGCCGTGTGCCAGAAAAATTTCACCTAATTTTCCGCTAACAATTAATTGGCGGGCGTGCCGAATGAGAGGATAATTACGATAATTGAAATTGACCGCATTAAGTACCTTTTTTTCGCGAGCTAATCTGACCAGTTCTTCCGATTCAGCCACGCTATTGGTCAGCGGTTTTTCACTAATCACGGCTTTGCCCGCCAAAATCGCGGCTTTGTTAATTTCGAAATGCAAATAATTAGGCGTACAATTATGAATCACGTCAATTTCTGAATTATTAACTAGTTCCCGCCAATCATCATATACCTGCGAAATGTCAAATTTATCAGCCAATATTTTAGCACTTTCGGGCTTAATATCGGCAATAGCTTTCACCTCGACTCCGGGTATTCGGCGTAGATTTTCAAGATGGGCCGTACCCATAAAACCGGCCCCGATAATGCCAACTTTAACTGTGTTCATAGATTTCCCTCCTTATTTAATTTTTTGGCTCGCTCGATCATTTGATAAGTCTCGGGTAATTCGATGGCTTGATCATTTTCATACAAGCCCAACGCCGGAATAACGTTTAATTGGGAATAGGCAGCTTCCTGAAGTTTAAAAGCAGGATTAGACGGATGTCGGGTTAAGAGATGCGCTACATATCTGGTATAATTTCCAAATAAATAAGATGAAACCGGGTGCACTTTGCGCCACGGTTCCTGACCTTCTAAACCGTGGACACCCGAAAGGCTATCTATGCCATGAATTTGGGCTACCGGCAAACAACCGGCAATTTGTTCATGCAAACCTTCACCAGCAAAGAGAATTTCAGGAAACGCCTTTTGTAATTTTTTTATATGAGTTCGCATTCCCCGGATAAAGTCCGGACCACGATTAACATTGAAGGCTAACAGGGTCTGATCCAGAAACACAGCATCAATCCAAAACTTATTAATCAGACGACCTAAAGTTTCAATCATCAGGTCGCTCCAGGCTTGCGCTCCGGGATTTATATAGGCAAAATAAGGCTCTGTAAGCCAATCGCCATCTATATCCATAGCCCAACCTTGCCGGCGGCCGAATGCATCAATCACTTGATACTTTTTAAATTCAGGGTACTTCGGATGAGTAAAAGTCATTCCCAGCACATTTGTGTGAATCATTACTTTAAAGCCAAGCGTATGAGCGGTATCAATCAGCTCTTTGAATTTTTCCTCACCACCTAAAAGGTCACTGGGATTGTAGTCCGGAATATGGGAATCAATGCCATGCTCGGCAAAGCCCGGCAAATAGAGTAACGTCTGCCGCGGATTATGCAGTTTTTTAAATTCTCTCAGCCGCTCGATTATTTGTTCAAAAGTATGATGCGGTTTTTGAGTTTCCCGACGAGCGCCCCATATTTCCAGAATAAAGTTAATGTCCTTAGCCCAATCGGGAAAATTTGATTTTTGAGGTAGCGGTTTAATCTTGAATGCTTTTTCCATCCAGGTGCGATATTCAGCCACCGGTTTCTGCCAGTCGCCGGTGAATTCCTCGATAAACCATTCCGTCGCGAAAGAAGTTAGTCTCTTCTTAGCCAGTGGTTCAAATCCGTAACTAATCGTAAAACTTCCATTCTCCCGCCGCACTCGCGCCAGTTTCAGATTAGTCGAAGCGTCATGAGAATAAATAATAAGCCCTCTATTTCCCTTGACACCGACGACAAACTGCGCATTCAGCCAGAAAGGATATTTATAGGACAATGTCGTTTGGTCCGGCATTTGATCCGTCACTACCTGACCGCCCAATGCCGGTATAATGACTTCAGCCAAATTCAAATTCGTCAGACTCCACTCTACCAACCAGATCGGTTCCGGCGCCGAATAGGTTGCCTGAAACCGTAAACCAGATCGAGTAAAAGCACAGTGTACTTGACAGATAAACTGACCGGTACTATCCTGTAGAACGAGGTCATAACCATCAGATGCTGATTTATAAGCAATTTTTTGGGTCAATAGAACCGGTTCCGAAACGGCTCGATACGTCCGAATCAGAAAGGATTGCTCACTATTCTCACATAAAGAAATGCCAAAATCCGGAGGACAAATAAAATGACCATCGAAAGAATTTTCATCCGCGCCAATCTTGTTTAGGTCATTATTTTGGCGAGAGTTACTCATATAGGTATCTCGATGTCATTTATTATTTTTTTTTCAATATCCTTCAGAGAAGTCTGATAGCCGAAAATCACAAAATAAGTCGCCTGCGGTTTTCCCAAGGGTATGCTCGCCCCATGCCAAACGCCGGGATTAATCACTACCGCTTCACCGACATTTACCTTGAATATTTCCAAATTTTCCTCAGGTTCTTCTTCGATTAATACTGGTAAAGCAAAAGGCGTATCAATCGGTATCAGAATCTCAGGTGTATGTAAGTGACGCTCCAGACTGTTTATCCGATTGCCTCGAGGCAGAGTCACGCTACAGAGTCCGATTTCGGTTTTACCATTGATCTGGTAATTGGCAATGTTTGCCCAAAACTTAAAGGTATCACCTTCGGCAGTTGGTTCTTCACTGGGAAGTGAGACGACTTTGCCAAATTTGGCAAAATTATCGGGACTAATAGGTACAATTTTCTTAACCGGGACGTTCATTCCTTATTTTTCCAGCTCAAATATTTTGATCTCACCGCCTTTAAGCACGATGTTATTTAATTGGGTCTGTTCGTCATTCCGTTGAAATTCATTGAAGACAGAGGCGTTACCAAGTTCATTGTATTGAACCACTCGACCTTTCAATTTCGCCGGAATCGTAACGGAAATAGTTTCCGTGCGAGTATCCGGCACTAAATTGGCTGGCTTCAAGGGGCGTTTGCTCGGTACATTAGTAGCGATCCAGGCCACGAATATAATGGTGCCGTCTTCCTTTTCAAAGGCGCGATAGAATACATCCGAATCGGGGTGACGCTCGACTGAAATTAGACTGGTAATATTGCGGTAAGGGCTTCCAAAAAGCTGACGGAAGAAAACCAGGGCTTTCTCAGCCGGTTTGGGTTTATAATCAGCGTATGCGATACCAAGATGCCGATTGTTATAATTATCACCGATAACTTCTTCTCCCGCCGGTAAATCCTTAATTTCATACCAGGCAATTGCCGACAATTTTCCCTCGGCTACGGCTAACGTAAGGCATTTAAATAAATCTACGGCTTGATATTCGGGTGTATGTTCATAATCATAATAAGCGTAGTACGAATCGGATACATAAGTACCTTGCCTAAAGGTACTATAGCCGACTTCCGCCATCCAGAGTCGTTGATTATCTCCATATTTTTCAATTACCTCCGCCATAGCGTCAATATTTTCAACCACTTTTTCTACAGGACGTTCACTCCAGGTTTCATAATAATTATGCAGATTGACGACATCTATATAAGGACTGAGTCCGTAATCGCGAAAAAGTTGCTCCAGAAAATCGGCATGATAAGCCATTCCGCCCAAAACGACTTTGGCTTCCGGATCTGCCCGCCGGACAGCCTGGGCGCCGATTTTGATAAATTCGGCAAATGCACCTACGTCTCCCGTGTCCCAATAAATATCCAGATCCGGCTCATTCCAGAGTTCCCAGGTTTTAATATAATTTTTATAACGAGTTACAAGGTCGTACATAAATTCACCAAATTCCTCAAAATCGAGCGGCTGGTCATTCCAGAACCAGAGCGTATCGCCTCTTGAATTCCAGAGCGGGGTATAGCAAATATAGGGAATTAAAGTTATACCGTATTGATTAACGGCTGTTTTGACATAATCATCCCAGAATAACCAATCATATTGATCTTTTTGGGCTTCAATTGCATCCCAGCCAAACGAAATCCTTAATAGATCAACCCCGGTCCTCTTCAATAATTCCATATCATTACGAATAATTTCCATAGTCGTTGTCTCTTCCGGATAATCTTCACACAAACCGATCGGAACATGAACAAATTCAGTGTTTGTTGGTTTTAACAAACGTTGATAACTGGGCGAACCAGATTTACTACAATTCGAAACCATAAGTAATAGGATTACTAAGAATGATTGAAACCCATAAAATTTTTTCATATTTCTACCCTTCTCATAAGATTTAGTTTAGTCTGTTTACACTTTATTAATATAATATTATAACTAATAGTCATCTAATTTTACTTCTCGCTCCTTTTATTTTTATTAAAAATTAACTCCTGATATCAGAATGATATTGGCATAAGGCGAGGTTTCGCCGCTACGAACAAAGACAGTGTTATTTGATTCGCGGCAAATATTTTTAAATTCTTCGTGCGATACATACTCTATTGGAATACCTTTTAATAGGTCTTTAACTTCTTTTAAAATACCATTATTAATGGATTCGATTTCCTTAGCAAGAATCGCTTTTTCCACAACCAATTCTTCGAGCACTGCTTTTAAAGTATCAACAAAGCGCGGTATATTTGGAACTAAAGCCAAATCTACAATTTCGGCGTCGCGCGGTAAGGGAAGTCCCGCGTCACAAATAACTAACTGATCCGTATGCCCCAATGAGGCAATTACCATCGAGAGATGAGAGTTCAATATTCCTTGTTTTTTCATTAAGTTATCGTTCCTTTCTATTCCATCTAAAAATTAGCAATATCTTCCAGTGTCGGCATTGAGGTTTGGGCGCCTAATTTCGTGACTGACCAGGCGGCGACTTTATTAGCAAAAGATATGGCTTCATCCACTGCTTTTCCCGATGCCAGCGCCGCGGCAAAAGCCCCGTTAAAGGCATCGCCAGCCGCCGTCGTGTCAACCGCTTTCACTGTAAATGCGGGAAATTCTTGCCATCTTTCAGAATTAACCAATATGGCACCTTCTACGCCTCTGGTCGTAATTACATTGCGAACTCCGGCGGCAATTAACTTTCGAGATGACGAAATAACGCTATTGCGATCCGCAACCGCTTGACCGGTTAAAAATGAGAGTTCGATCTCATTGGGAATCAGAAAATCAATTTTACGCAATAGATTAGGCGGCAAATCGCAAGCAGGTGCCGGATTAAGAATAAACGTTGCCTCATTTTTCTTGGCTAATGCGGCTGCCGTTTCCACTGCACTGAGCGGAATCTCCAGCTGGCACAAAACAATTTTTGCCCGCTCAAAAAGCCTTTCCTTCGACCGTATATCCCCTTCCGTCAACTGCATATTACTTCCCGAAACGACGACTATTTCATTTTGTCCGTTCGCATCAACGTAGATAAATGCTACTCCAGTTAGCGTTTCCGGGTCAATAAATATCTCCTTCATATTAACGCCGTTGGATTCCATATTTTTAACCAGACGATCGCGAAAGATGTCATCTCCCATTTTACCGATAAAAATGGTATCGGCTCCTAGTTTGGCACAGGCAACGGCCTGATTGGCGCCTTTGCCACCCGGATAAATGCCAAATTTCTTACCGAATACCGTCTCTCCCGGTAGAGGATATTTATCTACCTGAACCATCATATCCATATTGGCGCTACCGACGATAATAACCGAATTTTTTGTCATCAAAATCCCTTCAATCTATCTTAATCTTACTTATCTTATAACTGGTAATTGTTGGTTGTTTTAAAAGTCCTGATATTTTAGGAACGGCTTCCAGAGTATTAATCAGTGTATTTGTGATAGAAAACCGGAAGGTGTTTTCACCCGGCTTGACTAATTCTGTAATATCAATGTGGTAAGGATGCCACGGAACTATTATCGGCTTGCTATCATTGATCTGCAGTTCTAGAACATCTTCCCCACACTCAACATCGAGAAATAATTTACCATTACAATAGTCATCCGGAATATTCAGGTCTATTGAATAAGTTCCGGTCCCGGAAAAATAGGGGAAACCTTGTTGACACCAGTCACCTATCTTTATCTGCTTTTTCGGTAAGACAATAATGTATTCGTCACCATTCAATTTCAAAGCAAAATCGCCAGTGATTTTTATCAGGTCTAAAATGCCGTCAGTTCTGCGTTGGACAATTAATTGAACCGCAATTAGATTACGACCCGAATGGACGTAAGAGCGGATATTAATTTCCCGAATTTCGGCATCTAATTGACTGCGATGGCCGTGATCTTTGACTTCCGTTCCGTTAATAAATAATCGGAAAGAACTCCCACTAAACCCATCTATCAGAAGATTTAAACGATTCGGCAATTCCTCGATCTGAAACGGAATCCGATACCAAAGGGTTTGCGGATAATGAATATCGTCCGGTTCTTCGGGCAATTGCATCTCCCAGGCGCCAATCGTCACCGGTAACCATTCACTGTCATTATAATCAGGTGCGGCATAATTAGCATCCGGCAATTCGTCTGATACCAGCATTTTCCATTTATTAAGGCATAAGGTATTGTCATTTTCTAGCTTGAAATCCATAACTTCCGGTAACACCAAAGGCAACGGATTTTTAGGTACTGTCTGGATAATTTCCTTTTGTTGATTGCCTTTTTTTATAGTCAATTTGGCAAGGTTTCCATTTGTCAAATAACCGGATACAAAGTTGCCGTCGGTTTTTTCTACTGTCAGGTTGGTAGCGCTAATAAAAGACTCCGGCAAATCATTATGTAAGATAATGAAAAATGTCTGGCTTGCACCGAATGTCAACCGAAAATGAAGTCGGTTATCAATAATATCAAAAACCGGGAGCGGCTTTACTTCACCGGTTGCCGGATCCCAGACTTCAGGACGTCCAATCGTCTCCAGTGATATTTCCACTTCACCAATATCCTGCTGAAGTGTATTAACAAAGTAATATAAATGGCGATCGTCTTTTATCCGGTGAAGATAAAACACTTCGGAATGTCCAATCTGGACATCGGCGGTAATGCACGACTCGATAGCCTCTTGAATGTCTTTTTTGCGTCGGTCTTTAGCTAGCCCACCGCCCTGAATTAATAATACCCCCGGCTGGAGCATTTCCAGTTGGTTCGTGTTATTTTTACCATTTTGGAAATTTGCCAAAATACATTGCGGCTGGACGCCAAAAAGTTCATTAACAGGTAGGGATTTTGATGGTTTGCCATCTACAAATTGTTCCACCGGCAATAAAATATCGGCTATTATCTTACCACTATTATTCACAAAAGCTTTCAGTTTATCCAATGTGGCTTTTTTCACATGAGTTACCGGTGGTAAAATTACCAGTTCGTAAGATTCATCGGCAATCTCAAGTCGGCCACCATTTAACCGAGCATTAATTAAAATTTCCTCATCAACGTAATCAAAATCATAGTGCAGATGTAACAGGGCATCCGTCAAATAATTAAAATCCATTTCGATTAACTTCGAAATGTCATCCGGCGCCTGCGGGACATAGTTTGCCCAGATACTCGTCATCGGGTAGAGAATAAGAACCTTTGCGATATGTTTTCCGCCGGTTAAAGCGTGCCCCAGCCGCGCCATATAACGCGTAAATTCATTGTAATACTTCCACCAGGTATGATGATAAAATTGTGAGGGCGGCCAATCTCGCTTGCGCTCACCCTCAATGGAATAATGGTAACCATGATTATTAAATAAATTAACCCCGAGTGAATATTCCCAGTTGGCAATCCACTTCATTCGTTCTAAAGTGCAATCCCAATAAGTCCCTCCCATTGATTCACAGAGTAAACGTTTTTTCCCTAAATGATGGGTTATCGAACTTGCCATTTTTAGTTCCACGTGTTCGCCGGGTTGTTCTTCCGAACCAATTTTCGGATATAGGTGATCAACTCCTGTTAAATGCAAATTCCGCAAATGTTGCATCACGTTGCCCTCACAACGGGCATGACCTCTCAGCCAGTTTTCAAATAGAATATGACCCGTAAATAGGACACCATTGTCGGCACACCAATCCCGCAATTGTTTGTAGTAACTGTCGTCATATTGATCCGAGAGTGTTTTCCAGAAATCATAGCGAATCCGGGCTGTATCAGGACCAACATTGGCATACAAAGCCGCTAAATGCGGTTTTAGACTGTAACCATTCCGTTCCCGAAAAATCTTGAACATCCGCTGGCTCCAGGGAATGACGTAATTATCAGTACCCACCTGGAAATAGTGCATCGCCGGTTCATCGGTATAAAATCCCGGCACGACTTTGCCAAATTCCTTTCCGACTGCGGTTTTGTAGCGTTCATGGGTCAGTTCAATAAAACGTTTAGTAGATTCGGGATTCAGTGCATCTATATAATAATCTATCTCCTTTTCTAGAAAATACATCAATACCCAGTTACCGGCCGGTGCCTCCCACGGAATAACTTTATTAAAGGACAAATTCGGAGTTACATCAATAATGTTTTTAATGCCGGTTCGATATTCTTCAGCCGAGCAAATATAAGCGGCAATCGGTTTCGAATCGCCGGTATTTATGTAGCGGGAGTCGGTAGCTTCCAAATAAATGAAAAGTGGTCCATTGATAAATAAGGTTACCATTTCAAGGTACTTTTGGCTAAGGTGCGGATATTTTTTTATCACCTGGCGTTCGGCGGTACCGCTTGGCCAGTTCATTTCATCATAAATCCAGATATTCAATCCAATTTCCTTACCTTTTTTAACGGCGAACTTTACCTGCTCGAACCATTTTTCGGACAAATAAGGGATTTTTAATCCGAACCGCCCGTGAATAAATAATCCCGTAATACCTTTGGCTTTGTACTCTTTTAACTGCCACTCCATTTCCGCTTCGTCCATTTCGCCGTTCCAGAACCAGAACGGCAGAATACCCATTTCCAGCGGAGGGTTCTTAAAATTTTCACGGTTCAATTCTCTATCCGGCCATAATTCCTCTAGTAACTTCATCTAACAACACCTCTATCCTCTTTAATAATTAATTGCCAATTCTCCGATTTACTGTTATTAAAATCAGCTAATTGAATGATTTCCAAGATTTTTTTGCCCTCCGGTAACGGGCTATTTCCATTTATCATAAACGGACTTAAAAACACAAAAGCCAAAAACAATTCTTCCCCATTTAACAATCACCACTAATAGAAAATAAATTACCTGTTCCCATACGATTTGTTAAAATTTTAGCATCACTGTAAACTGATGAGCCGAATTGAGATAATCATAATCCACAAAAGAATAATCCACCATTAGATTGGCAAAATCCATAGGAATATTTAACGCCGCTCCAAAGCTTAAATTCCCTTCTTCCCGGTTGGTACGATAACCGGTACGCAAAGCAATCCGATTCCATAACCAGTATTCGGCGCCAATATTCAGCCGTTCGGCATAATCATTCGAGTGAATCGCATCAATGTTCAAAGAAAGGCGCTGTTTATTGGGGTTACCGCCGAGGAACAGATCCTTACCTCCTAATAAATCAATAGATGTTCCTATCCGAAATATTAAGGGAACTTCATATTGTTGTTCTTCTCTCTGCTGGGTTTTCAACCAGCGAGCTTGGGAAGCGAAATTTTGCGCTGTCATTGCTATTCGTATGCCTTTCCATCCGGTGTTATAATAGGTCCCAACGTCGAAAGCCCATAAGTTTGTCGAATAGGTATAAAGTTCTTCCCTTAAATATTTGGTACGAACACCGATAGACAATCTGTCGGTAAATTTTTTGGAAAATGAAAGACCAATCGAAAGATCACCTCCAGAAAAATTTGATCCGGTACGCGTATCAAGTCTACCGTCCGGACTGGTCACTAAGGCTTCCGGAATATCACCATAATCCAGCGCAATATAGTCAAGTGCAAAGCTTCCCAATCTCTCGAGCGTTAGTCCCACTGCTCCGGCGGTAACGTTTAAATCTCCAATCCATTTCGTATAGCTAAATGACGATTCGAAACGTTGCATTTGAGTAATAGCAGCGGGATTCCAGAAAACAGCTTCAACGCTATTTAAATTGGCAATGCAGGCTTCTCCCATCGCAGAGGAGCGCGCTCCTATCCCGATTTTCAAAAACTGGAGAGAGGTGCGACCTGCCTTATTGAAACCTAATGCTATCAAATTTGTAGTGAAAAAAAAGATAGCAGAAAGAGTTACAATTTTCATTTTGCTTTTATGTAACATCATTTTATTATTCCTCGGCATTTCAGTTTTACTTTGGTTGGCTTGGTTTAGCGAATTATCATTAGTTTCCCAATAGTCCGTTTTCCTTTAGTTCCTTTAGTATGGGATTCGATGGCATAAATATAAACACCGGGTGCGACTCTTAATCCAGAATCGGTTCGCTGATCCCAGGCTACGCTACCGGATAAATTACCATAAACATCCGGCCCGTGTTCAATAGTCTTGACTAAATCACCCGAAACGGTGAATATTTTGATCGTCGCCCTCTCAGGCAAATTACGAAACTCAATTTTATAAGGTGTGGGATCACCAAAACTGCGTTCAGGGTCTCCTTCGATGTAGGGATTCGGGGCTACGAATACATCCCATCCACCGGTAATGTCTACCGGTCCGGGTCTAGCGCCTGTCAAAGGAGTCATATTGTAATCATCACTGACCAATTCACCAAGGTTCCCGACTACGGAATTGTTAGCGGAAACCCAGGTTTTGGGATGCGAATAATAGGCCTGGACATAATAACGATATTCAAATCCGAACTGTAAATCCATATCTAGATACAAATACTTACCGATTTCTGGATTCCAGTAGCGATTTAATTCTGCAGCTGGAATGTCAACAATTTCGTCCCAGATGCCTCGCTTGTCAATTCCACGGAATATTCGATAGCCACCTAGATCGGTTGATCCATCATAAAATATATTACCGGCTCCATCCGTAATAACCGCTTCTTCGGCCAGCTTATCCCATTGAATTGCAATAATGGCAGTATCAGAACCCTTTGAAGCATTTGTAGCACTACAATTAGGAGCCGGTGGCGATTCCGGTACATCAGCCGCTAAATTAATTCCTTCAACCGTCGCCCCAAATCCCCACTTCAATGCCCGACGAGCGGCTTCCGCATTACGGCGAATAGCGGCAATCGAGCTATCCGGGTACCAGTGATTAGGGTCTCCTTTAATTACTTCATGATAATCCAGACTCCCAGCCACCTCGGCCAATATGAGTCGTACAGAATCACCTGGCGCCAGAGAATATGGGCCAAAAGTAGCCGTATAAAAACAATACATATCGCCATTATTTTCTTCAGGAATTCGACTGTGAGTAACAAAATCGAACATTCCTTTTTCACCTAATCGTTCAATCGAAAAATATTCATTCATATCCAACGATCGGCCTTGAAACTGCTCACCTTCGTCAGAATAAATATTAAAGAAATTAGGATCGGCTTCAAAAGGATCGGCACCGGAACCGGTTGGAGGAGTTCTATAAAGGAATACAAATCCAAAACAGGCTGGGTCTTGCAATTCTATATTCTCATAAGTTGGATTATATTTTAGCCGAGTTTTCCAGTCTGACCTTTTAGTATAGGTATCGTTTGGATGCGGCTCGCGACCACCATTATAGTCACGACTGTAAAAAAATAAACCTTTACCATCATTACCATCATTTTCAACAGCGAAATAATCGGTATAGGTTCCACCATTTTCGAGTTGTTTCCAGCCCCCGAAGCCACCGGCCGGGGCGGCTGATTTCATAAAATTAGGATCATAATGAAAATTTAACTGCCCTTTAGTCGAGACCTGGATTCCGCTATGAAAAACCACAAACACCGAATCGAAAGACTGTTCATAGTGCATTATTTCTCCCAAAGACGGAATAACCATCTCACCGGTATTGATAAATACATAATCATAAATAATAAAATCATCATAATCCGGAAAACTCCACGCCATGGAACGCATCTTAACCGAGATACCGGTTGCGGTCGGAAATTCGCAGTAATTCATTTCCTCAGGTAACAATGGATTAAATTGTGACATTCCCACAAAATTATTCGTTTTCTTAAAGGGTGGATAGTTCCATAAAATACCGTGATTGCCACCGGCAAAAGAGCTGTGATAAAAGAGATAGTCCTGATGTTGCGGTCCATAATCCGGGGCAACCAGAACTTCTCCGCCTTTAATTACAAGTGCTGGGCCACTGCGAAAATTGTGGAAATTGGCGTCTGTTATCCAGCCATTCGCATCCTCTTCAAAGGTCGGATAGGAGTAACCCGAAAAACCGGGGTAAAATCCCAACCCGGAAGTCTCTTCATAATCCCAAACACCCAAATCCCCAATCAGACCTACATTATTGAGCGTTTCCCATAATTTCCCACGAGTATGGGTTGATTTCCGTTGAGCAAATGAATTACTCCAACCAATTAAAAGTCCGAAAATGATAACTAAGTGAATATAGTAATTTTTTACTTTCATAATATCAACCACTTCTATTATTGAAAACTTAAAGCCATACCGACGGTGATCTTCCTGGGAAGATTTGTATATTTGGCATAATCTGGAAAAGGGGCACCGTTCGTCATTTTATCCGGATAGACCATCAAGTTAGAATTAATATAACGCATCTGATCTTCAGCTGAAATGTCACCTTCCATAATGTCAACATTATGCCACTTATCATTGAAAGCATTTTGAATCTCGACGAAAAGGGCTGGTCTAGTACCCTTAAACCCTTTGAAATCTTTTCTCAGTCGAATATTAGCATTTTTATTTGCCGGTCGAATAATATTGACTGCTCCCTGATAAACATCACTCAAAATTTGTTTATTGGGATAAGATACGTAATAATCTATCGAAAACTGGGTATTTGCCAAAGCACCACCTAACACTGAGAAATCTGATGGAGCCGCTAGAGTCAAGTTGGCATTAAGACTAGGATGCATATAGTATAAGCGATCACCAATATCAAAATCCTGACTGGCATGCACCGTCACATTCGGAGGATAAAGGACAAAAGGATCGCCGGATTGCCCCACAATACCTGTTTCCCAGGTATAAGTCAAAAATCCTCCCCAATAACCGCGCAAAGGACGTCGCAAAGTAAATTCAACCCCTTTGGCATCGGCATAATCGGAATTACCAGAAGTATGATACTGTTGTTCATTATACGTTATAACGGTAACACTCCGGACATCGTTGGTACGATCTTTATAAAAAGCAGTGACATCGGCTAAGATTGGACCAAAATCCTGTTCGATACCCAGCTCATAAGCTACTGTTTTACGTGGCCGTAGTTCGCGATTTCCCAAATTACGGGGTTCGATACTACCAAATTCAGGTTTAATTACATAAGTTGAAAGAATGCTATAGGTTTGCTCGCCTTCGCCATATTCACCAAAAGATGCACGCTGGAAAAAATGACCATAATTAAAATGTAAAAGTGATTTTTCAGTTATGGGATGCGATACTCCGATTCTTGGGGATAATTGACCGAAAGTGTACGTTGGTTTGGTTTTAGGATTGGGTTCTCGTCCTTCTAATTCGGCCGTAATAATATCAAAAGGATCATAAGGATTGAGGTAAATGACATCATTAGGATTATAAAAATCATACCGCAATCCGAGATTCATAATTAATCCTTCAAATTCCAACTTATTTGACCACCAAATATTTCCTTCATAAGGATGGTAGATTTTGTCCTCCACAGCTTCCCAGGCGCGTGCCTCCTGATAACGGTCAAAAGTGTAATAAGTGAAGCCGAAACCACTCCGCATTTGCCAGCTTTTATTTATCTGACGAGTCAATTTACCGGAAAGCGTCAAATCCGTATTACGATCTTCTTTACGATACCAGTAACCAATATAGTGTAAACCGTAAGTTTCCGCCCAAGCATCGGGTATTTGAAAGCCCTCCGAATCATAAGCCCTTAAATAATCCCGGCGTATATCGCTGGTAGTCCAGTCGGCGGTATCACTGGGAAACTTGTCCTGGCTTTCATAATTGAATACCCGTGATAAATGTAATTCGTAATAAGTCTTTTGGTCAAGGTTATGAACGAATTTTAAGGTCTGACCATTGCGTCTATATTCCGGGTAACCGGCTTCGTCATAATAGGCATATTTATTACCGTAATCGCCTTCATATTCCATTGATTCCATACCGTGGCAGGTATTATCCTGGTTATAATATCCTGAAAGTACTAATAACTTATTCCCTCCTAAGGAATAACTCAATTTATAGGTACCATCGAGCCAATTACCCATTTTCCGATAAGCATTTCCGGTAATCGGCGGCGCAGTTCGATAGCGACCGGATAAAAAGAATCTGAGGTTTTTAATTGGAGTCGGGCCACCAAAAGAAAATTCAGTTTGATAACCACTCCGACTGGTATAATCCGTCAAAGGTTGATGGGTATCTATATAAAATTTGTAAGCTTGTTCTGGAGTCCATGAACAGGATGGATCATTGCCATAGCGACCATTGGGATCCACCCACATATCGGGATTATCAATCCACCATTGCAAGTGGCGCGCATGCGTATTTTCCCAATATCGCTCCGTCGAATAATCATAAAGAGCTGTCCCCCAATGATATAAACCTGGAGGTGTCCAACGAAATTCTACCGCGCCAACATAATGGTCAGGTCCCTCTTTAGTAATTATATTAAAAACTCCCGACTGGGCTTCACCATATTCTGCATCAAAACCACCAGTAATAATTTCCAGCTCCTCGATCGCCATTAAATTAACGTTAAAGTACGGTTGAGAATTCAAAGGATTACGTGCCCGCATCCCATCAATCATAAATGCCACCTGATCCAATGTACCCATTCGGACTGTCAATTCGCCGTAAGGGTTGTAGTCAATTCCGGGCATTGAGGTAAGTATATCCGAAAGCTGGGATACCGGTCGGGACTTAATATCCGTTTCTTCCACAACTACTCGACTGGAAGTTTTATCCAACTCGATCAATGGTCTTTCGGCTACGACAGTCACGGCTTCACCAAATTCCAATACGGTTTCTTCTAACTCAAAATCTACCCTGGTGGTATGGTTAACACTAACGTTTACCTCGGTTTGAGTAACCTGCTTATATCCGATCATCGAAGCCTGGAGACTATAAGTACCGGGCGACACATTGATAATATAATAATCACCTTCCATATCGGTAGCCGCGCCCATTTCCGTTCCGACAATAATGATATTTACCCCGGGTAACGGGTTTCCAGTTTTTTTATCAATGACTTTACCCACAATTTTACCATCGCTAGCCGCATATCCTAACGAAATAAGCAATATAGAACTGACGCAAACTCGGCTAATTATTTTCCTAATTTTAAAATAGGCTTTCTTGGAAATCATTTTTTTGTCCCCACGAAAGTTTGATTGTTCTGTTTCATTTATTTTATTAAACATTATTTTCAATCCCACTAAGGTTCAATGACCGCCTTAATAAATCCTTTCGGCTTCTCCTGTGCCGCAGAAAATGCCGCTTCAATCTCATCCAATGAAAAAGTATGAGTTATCAGAGGCTTCATATTTATTTTTTTCTCATTCAAAAGCCTGATCCCAATATCCGCACCTCGTAAAATCGTCGCCATATCCCTAAAATGCGCATTGATAATATTAAAAGCCATCCAATTCCAATATCCTAAATCTTTGATAATTCTTTGCCCGGGATGATATCCAAAAATTACTAACTTCCCTTCCATCCGTAGTAAGTCAACCGCCAGGTCAAGACTCGCTTGATTACCACCTACCTCGAATACAACATCGGCCCCTCTACCATGAGTCATATCCCAAATAATAGCCGGAGCATCCTCTTTTTGAGGATTAATGACTAAATCGGCTCCTAACATTTTGGCTTTCTCAAGAATCTCATCCCGCACATCAACCCCAATAATTCGGGAAGCGCCTTTCAAAGCAATCTGTTGCATCAGGATGAGTCCCATAAACCCGGTACCTATTAAAACAACCGTATCTCCTAATTCAACTCCGGCTTTGATTACTCCGTTGGTCGTGCAAGCTATCGGTTCAGCCATAGCTTCGGTAAAACTTATATGATCAGCGATGGGAAAAATTTGATTAGCTCGAACTGCCACCTCCTCGGCATAGCCGGCGCGGTCTGTCCAGACTGCAACCCGGTCGCCTCTTTTAAATCCCTGGACAGCACTTCCGCATTTCAGAATCTCTCCGGACACTTCATGACCGATATATCGGGGATATTCCAAACCGTCGAGAGTATTTGCCCATTGATGTATTTCCGAGTGACAAACGCCACAGGCTCGGACACGAACTAAACATTCATCGTCTTTAATATCGGGACTTTCTTTGGTCTCTATTCTAAAATCATGGGCGCCATAAAGAGCTGCGATGCGCATAAAAATCCTTTCTCAAATTTGCTTTTCAATAATCGAAGCATAGTCAGGAGGGGTGGTTAATACGTACCACCCCTCCTTAGACCTTTTTACTTCATCAGTATCATTTTACGAGTAGAAACCACTTTATCGGTGATTAACTGGTAAAAATAAATACCACTGGATAAACTAGAACCGTCCCAAATTACCGAGTAGACTCCCGGAGCATATGCCCGGTTATCTATCAAAGTCGCAACTTCTTTTCCTAATACATTATAAATTTTCAATGTAACTGGAACACGTTCAGTGATTTCGAATCTAATCGTAGTCGTCGGATTGAAGGGATTCGGGTAGTTCTGAGATAGAACAAATTTATCCAATTTGTTGCCAGATTCAATTGCGATATGATCTGTAGTTGAACCTGAGGTAAAGTTCAAAATTGCCCAATGTTTGCTAGTTTTCAAAACGTGAGCACCTGGATCTTCTTCACCAGCTGGCGCCATTGGATCATCAGGAATGTTCGGCTGCCAGCAAAAATAAGCATAGGCATCCCCACTGGCCTCATAAGCGGCACTGTGACCATTACTACCACCAATGTTGAATCCGATAGACGACTGGGCAGTAATATTCGGATTATAGATCGCCATTTCTAAATCATAGATACCTTCAGCCGAATCAATCGCTGTCGCCCAAACCGCTATATCACTCGCCTTAAATGTTCCTAACGAATCATTGTAAGCATGCCGGAATTCTTCTGGAATCCAGGTTGTATCAGGATCATGATTTAACGAAATATAATCTCCTAAAATCAAAAAATGATAAGGACCGTCCGGCGCCGCGTATATATTACCATCATACCAGCCCATCATATCCATACCTAGACGATTAGATAAACCCACAAACAACTGATCGCCAGTCCATTGCTCACCAAACCAGATACCAGTGCTGTCATTAACATATTCATCCATGTGGAGAAACAAATACAAAGTATCTTCACTCCATAACATACGCGCGTAAAATTCATCATAATCCGGCTCTGCCATTTCACGCCCATATGAATTATACCAAATTTCAAAACCAGTCGAAGTCACAAGATTGGCTTCAGCAGCATTCTCCCAGGCCGCCTCATCCATCACTCCATCAATCGTAATCACTGACGGATCAACCTTCGGCACATCTAACTCTTTGCGCACCGTAACATCGTCAGGACCTGGGGTAAAGTTCAAAATTGCCCAATGTTTGCTAGTTTTCAAAACGTGAGCACCTGGATCTTCTTCACCAGCTGGCGCCATTGGATCATCAGGAATGTTCGGCTGCCAGCAAAAATAAGCATAGGCATCCCCACTGGCCTCATAAGCGGCACTGTGACCATTACTACCACCAATGTTGAATCCGATAGACGACTGGGCAGTAATATTCGGATTATAGATCGCCATTTCTAAATCATAGATACCTTCAGCCGAATCAATCGCTGTCGCCCAAACCGCTATATCACTCGCCTTAAATGTTCCTAACGAATCATTGTAAGCATGCCGGAATTCTTCTGGAATCCAGGTTGTATCAGGATCATGATTTAACGAAATATAATCTCCTAAAATCAAAAAATGATAAGGACCGTCCGGCGCCGCGTATATATTACCATCATACCAGCCCATCATATCCATACCTAGACGATTAGATAAACCCACAAACAACTGATCGCCAGTCCATTGCTCACCAAACCAGATACCAGTGCTGTCATTAACATATTCATCCATGTGGAGAAACAAATACAAAGTATCTTCACTCCATAACATACGCGCGTAAAATTCATCATAATCCGGCTCTGCCATTTCACGCCCATATGAATTATACCAAATTTCAAAACCAGTCGAAGTCACAAGATTGGCTTCAGCAGCATTCTCCCAGGCCGCCTCATCCATCACTCCATCAATCGTAATCACTGACGGATCAACCTTCGGCACATCTAACTCTTTGCGCACAATCGCTTCTTGCCCTAATGCCACCGATTGTACCGCCACAATTAGCAACAATGCTAACAAACACATATTAACCTTACGCATACTTACCTCCATTTGGTTAATAAATTGGTTAATGATTTTTTGTTTTGTTTGACAAAAAGAAAATAAGTTTGACTTATAAATCACACCTCCTTTCATTTGTTTTTTTACCTTTTTCATAATTGATACTCTATGTTTATTGATGGAATAATTGTCTTAGTATCATATTTACCATAAAAATATTCATTCTGGCTTTTCTTGATATCTTTGGCAAATCCCATAGAATAAGCAATACTGAGATCTATATAGAATTGATTATATAAAAACCCTATACCGGCCGATATTCTATGCTGGTTCACATTCGGAAATAAAAGGCTATAACTACGATCAGAATTAGGCGTCGTCTGGTAAGTATATCCGACCCGGTATTTTAAATTATTCTCGCCTGAATATTCCAGTCCAATTGCAAATGCATAACTATTACGATTGTAAAATGGCATTTCCGAGCGCCAGTAACCGGTGATAGTATCTTGTGGTGCTTCCGCTATTATTGCCGACCAGGCGGTATCGCTATAATTAAAATCCAGTGTTGATTGAGTGCTTCCCCAGAATTCACTGGATAGATCCAGATTAATATTTAATTGCTCAGTCGGCTTATAGAGAATACCAAGACCACCATTTAGCGGTATTTGAAATTTACTGCGCAATCGGGATTTCTTCGCCAGACTATCTAGAGCATAGAAACAATCCGTTTTAGCATGGCCTTCAAGATCGAAATTCACACCGCTCCGAATGCTCCCGCCCAATTGAATCGTAGATGAGACAGGTAAAATAAATCCCGCACTCCAACCGACTGCATTATCCCTTTGTTCTAGATTTAAAGCATAAACCGGACTGGTTTTGCTCGCTTGCCACTCCGGGTTGGAAATCGGGAACTCTAATTGCTGGTAAAGCTGATAAATACTAATCGCAGCTCCTAACGACAGTTTCCCAACTTGTAAACCAAAAACCTGAGAGTAGGCGTCAGCAATTAAACGTGACTTTAGCTGAAAGCCATATAAACGGTTAATACCATTATTATCAGTGAACATTAATGCTAGCGGCCACCTAGCCGAATAATCCAGAGCGCGATTATAGACCATAGCCAGTCCAAATCTTGGATTAGGCACCCAATAAATGCCAGCTGAACCACTGAAATCATTGAACAAATAGGAACGATGAATATCCCGATTCCCTTTTTTACATTCTTGTTGACCAGCGCGATCAATGGCATTTATTGCCAAACCAAAGCCCTTTAAGCTCATAATCTTACCCGGATTTTGAAAGGTGGTCGTTATGCCATCCGAACCAGCATAATAATAACCACCCAGGGCTAAAGATTTTGCGCTAGTTATCGGAACAGTGTGCGCCTCACCGGCTTTTATCCTGCCCGAGAAAATCAAAACCATCGCAGTTGTCCAAAAGATAATTTTTTTTCTCACGTAAATTTCCTCTTCAATAAAACAATTTTCAATTACCAGGTATTAAAGGTTATATATGAATGATACTTAGTGGATCTCAGGTGATCCACTCCATTCCAATCTTTACCGGCCATCCAGAATAAATAGGTCTTATTGCGGGATAACCCTTTGGATGGACATTCAACAAATACTCTCGTCCCTGGAACCGGACTTCCTATTACCAGCGGTTGATTAATTACATTATTTTTTCCATATACCTTTTGACCACCCGTGGTATCAACCGACCAAATTTCCCAAACTATTTTTTTCGGATCATAGCTCTCACCTACACATACTCCGACCGCCGCTACAAGAGAATCGTCAACGCTTGAATCAGTAATTTTCCAGGTAATAACCGGCGAATTACTGGTATCCGTTTCGGTAATAGTGATTTTGGCAAATGCGCCTCTCAATTTAACGCTGGCCATATCAATGTTTGTATAGACATCTATCCAGCAACTCTTTTGAACATAACTATAACTATCAATCCATAGAGTATCTTCATTGGTCATTGTCGTTACTGAATCGAGTTCTGCCTCTAAAATTAGTTTACCGGCATTCTCAACTACGGTACCCCACGCGTCTTCCTTTACAATCCAGAATGTATAGGTACTGTCTTCAATTAACCGTTCAAAATGCCCACCATAAACATTTGTTATATCTGTTGCACCTTGTGGTAATTCACCATATTTGACCGGATAATGCAAATTGTTACCGTCAGCCTGTATTAACCATTGCAGAGTGCTATCGAGTCGGGCTTGGTCACCCCGATTAACTCCAAAGGCACAACCATATCCACCTAACCAAGTAAACTTTGGGGTAAAAGTCTCTTGTTCAATAATAAGATCACTCATTGGCCGCGCACCTTGATAGGGAGCCAATGTATTTTTCTCTCCGCAATACCTTAAAATACAGAGCGATAGTAAAATTAAAATGTTACCCGCAAAAATAAAGTGAGGTCGTTTAGTTGAATATTTCATAGAAAACACACCTTATGCTATCTTTATTAATTTTTATAAATTGGATTTCGCCAATCATAATATTACCCCTTAATCCCGCTTAATGTGATACCTTTTATAAAATATTTTTGAGCAAAGAAA
Organism: Fidelibacterota bacterium; assembly: GCA_035448825.1. Classification (GTDB taxonomy): domain Bacteria; phylum Fidelibacterota; class UBA2242; order UBA2242; family UBA2242; genus JAGNGI01. The sequence continues at coordinate 138,468 of DAOTJS010000001.1, read as the reverse complement.
AAGACGATCAAAATGGGTAAAGTTGCCATCACTGAACCGGCCATTAATAAATCCCAATCAGTAATATATCGGTCACGGAATATAGCTAGTCCTAACTGAACCGTGCGTAAATGATCCGAGTTGACCACAATTAATGCCCAAATAAAATCATTAAAAGTCCCCATAAAAGTAAAAATGGCTAAAGTCGCTAGAGCCGGTTTGGAGAGAGGAATAATTATTTGCCACAAAACTCGAAATTTTCCACAACCGTCAATGTAAGCCGCCTCTTCCAATTCTTTGGGAATTGTCAAAAAGAATTGCCTGAGTAGAAATGTACCGAACGCCGATGCTAATCCCGGCACGATCATAGCCTTATAGCTATCAATCCATCCCAGCCAATATAGAACCATAAAACTGGGAATCATCGTTACCTGATAGGGAATCATCATAGTCCCCAAGAAAATATAGAAAAGAACTTCACGCCCCTTGAATTGCAACCGCGCAAAAGCATAAGCCGCCATCGAACAAGTAATTAGCTGCCCGATTGTCACGGTCAATGCTACCAAAAGACTATTCAGATAATAGCGACCAAAAGGAGCCGCTTGAAAAGCTCTCCGGTAGTTTTCAAAGTGAAATTTTGATGGTAACCACTTTGGTGGATAAACGAAAATATCTCCAATATCTTTTACTGAAGTCAATAGCATCCAGATAAAAGGCGCAATCGTCGCTAAAGCTAACGCATATATCAGGATATGAAGAAGAATATCTTTAGTTATACGGCCACTTTTCCGAAAATCTATATTCATTTATACCGCCTCATACCCGGCCCGGGTTTGCATAAATTTTACTTGAAATACTGTTAGAACGGCTAATATTGCGAAGAAAACATAAGCCACCGCAGAGGCGTACCCCATCTCGAAAAATTTGAAGGCATTCTCATAAATATAAAACACCATTACCTTCGTCGCACCCAATGGCCCTCCTGACGTCAAAACATAGACAATATCAAAAACCTGGAATGAACTGATCATTGACATTATCATAATAAAAAACGTCGTCGGAGTTAACATTGGCATAGTAATATTCCAGAATTTCGACCACCAACCGGCACCATCAATTTCTGCGGCTTCGTAATAATGATCGGGGATTCCCTGTAAACCAGCCGAAAATAGAACCATATTGGTTCCGTATGTTTTCCATACACCCATAATAATAAGAGCAATCATAGCGGCTTTCGGTTCATTGAGCCAGTTTACCGCGGGAAGCCCTACGAGATTCATTAGATAGTTTAATAAACCAAAATTAGGATCATAAATCCAGCGCCAAATTAATGCCGCCGCCACCGGAGATATAACCACCGGCGTAAAAATTGCCGTCCGCAAAAACCTTTTCCCTGCGATTTGCCGGTTAAGAATAATAGCAGTCAACAGAGAAATTACCATATTCAAAGGAACCGTACCAATAGTGTAGATAAAGGTATTTTTCAAGACCATCCAGAATTCAGGATCGGAAAACAACCGACGATAGTTCGCCAAACCGATAAATTCCTGACCACTACTGAACATATTCCATTTATGAAAACTGAGATAAAATGAAAAGAATACCGGGAATAAAACAAAAGTACAGAAAATAACCAATGTCGGAGACAGAAATCCCAACGCCGGGAGAATATTTTTCTTACTATTCCTATCGCGGCGTATTACAGTCGTTTTTCCAATTCCGGCATTTTTACTTGGCATTTTTCCAATACGATTGTAAGACTTTATTAGATTTTGCGGCTGCTTTATCCAGAGCTTCTTTGGGATCACCGCCGCCAAGAGTGGCTTCTTCAATAGCTTCCGCCATATGTCTGGTAATTTGTAAAGCTCCATAATCCATAGAGCGCTGAACCTGGGCAAACTCCATCTGATCTATAAATACCTTAAAATTTGGGTTTTCCTCTAAGTATGCTTTGAATTCCGGTAATTCGGACGCCGATCTCCGTACCGGCAAATAGCCGGATTTCATAGACCAGCGTGCTTGAATATCAGGCCTAATTATCCACTTGACGAACGACCAGGCTTCATCGGGGTGTTCAGATTGTTTAAAAATAACCAGGTATTCACCGCCGCAGATAGTCGCTTGTTTGACTGGCCCTTTAGGTAATGGCGCAAAAGACCAATTCAAATTTTGTAGCATACGGTTGAAACGTGGGAGGTTCCAGGGCCCATCCATCGCCATCGCCACCAGCTTCGAGGCAAAAGAAACATCATAATCCGTAGTAAATGTTCGCAAATTCAATTTATCATAAATATTTTTCCAGAGTGTCAGGGCTTTAACCCCCGCTTCACTATTATATAATACTTTAGACTGGTCTTCAGCTATAATATAACCACCCGCCTGCCAAAGGTAAGGAATCCATTGCCAGACCATCCACCCACTAAGAGGGCCTGCCGCCGGAAATATCGGAAGAAAAAATCCGATCCGGTCAAATTTCCCATCATTATTAAAGTCTTTTGACAATTGCTCTGCATATTTCTCTAACTCTTCCCAATTCGATGGAGCACGGCCATCTTGATAACCGGCTTCTTTGACCATATCAATATTATAAATCAACGCCAGATTAGTGGCTTCCATAGGAATACAGTAAAGTTTTTTCCTCAAAGAAGAATATTGTAACAAGGCTGGATAAATATCTTCTAATTCCGATTGACTGAGTCCATTTTCACCTTTAATAAAATGATCCATTTCATAAATAGCATCCGCATCAACCAGATCTGCCAGAAAATCAGAGTGAATCCAGGAAATGTCCGGTGCGGTTTTACTCTGGATAGCCGTAATCAGCTTTTGAATTAGAGCATCTCCCGTCGGCACGTATTGAGCTTTGATCTCCACCTTGGGATTTTCGGTCTCATACTGTTCGATCAAATCCTCGAGCGCTGGTATGGTTGAAGCCACAAAACTATGCCAAAAGGTGATAGTAATTTTATCGCCTTTACTTTTCTCTTTTTTCCCGCAACTAATCAATGAAAATAATAAGCAAAAAGACAGAAAAAGATACCTGCTATTTTTACTTAGATTCGCTATAATAACGTTTGCGCACTTCGGGGCTGAGTCATTGTTACCGCTATTTTTGAATTGCATAGTTCGGTCCTAGTTTTTATTAGTTTTAATTGGGATTAACAACAGGATTAAGATTCAGAACAGATTTTCGAATATTGAGGACAGGTTGTAATTCGATCCTGGTTTTCTCTTTTCTTCCCTTATTTCTTAAATCATCATACAACAATTTGACCGCCATTTCACCCATAATCTGCCGAGGTTGCTGAATAGCAGTAAGCGGTGTAAAGAGGTAGGGCGCAAAATCTACATCATCAAAAGAAATTAGCGAAATATCATGAGGGACATTCAATTTTTCTTCAATTATCGCATCCAGAGTACCTAAAGTAATCAAATCGCTTGTACAGAAGATTGCCGTAGGCGGATTGGACATTTTCAACAAAAATTTGGATTCAATATACCCATTTTCTCTTCGGTAATCATTACCAACGATTAAACTTTCGTCAATCTCGATATTATATTTTTTAAGGGCATCTTTATAACCTTTCACGCGCATATTATTAGTAGATGTATTTGGAAGCCCTTGTATAATCGCAATCCGTTTATGTCCATTTCTAATTAAATATTCAACGGCTTTAAATGAACTAGTATAGTTATCTACAACTACCGAATTGGTATCAATGGAATCAAAACATCTATCGAGCAAAACCAGCGGAATTTTATTGTCAATGAGTTCCTGTATGTGATCTGATTTCAAGCCGACAGGCATTATGATAAAACCATCCACTCCTTTGCTACGAAGTAACTGTATTTGCTCAATTTCTGTTTGCTGATTTTCATCGGTATTGCAAACAATCAAAGTGTAACCAAGTTTATACGATTCAATTTGAATAATGCGCGAAACGTGGGCAAAAAAAGGATTTGAAATGTCCGGAATCACCAAGCCAATGGCATGAGTCTTACGTAACCTTAAACCTCTGGCTAATTGGTTTGGCATGTAATTAAGCTCTTGAGCAATTTTTTGAATTTTTTGGGAAGTCTCATCCTTAATCCGATTTACTTTCCCTTTATTGTTCAATACCCGAGAGACAGTTGAAACGGAATAGCCGGACTTCTTAGCAACGTCTTCGAGTGTCGCTGTCATTTTGAAACTACCTTGTAAATCTGCGCAATCATTTTCGCAATAAGTATAACAAAGAAAAAAATATTTGTCAAGCTAAATTTTTAACATTTTTTTAACGACTCGGGGAAAAAGTCGAATTGATATTGTCGTAATTAATTAATAAATAATATAATGTATGACAATATAGACTTAAAATTGAGTCTCTATTTTCGTTAATATTAAGCAACTAAAACTTAAAAATAAAATTGTCTCAATCTAGTGTAAAAAATCTAAGGTATTAAAAAATTTAAGATCTCAACAAGATAATTTTTTTTAGATTGAATTTGAATTAAATTTCAAATGCTTTTTTACACGGGGCGTAGCGCCCGCCTGACCGAATCAGTCGGGCAGGCAGTCCGGTTAGCACAACTTGAGATAATATTCTATACCAATGACTAAAAGTCATCTAAGATAAAGATAAGTTTTTTGATAGATTGAACTTGAATTAAATTTCAAATGCTTTTTTACACGGGGCGTAGCGCAGTCCGGTTAGCGCGCTTGGTTCGGGACCAAGAGGTCCCCGGTTCGAATCCGGGCGCCCCGACAAAACCAATTGATTTAAAGAATTATTAGTAAAACAAGATGTTAGTCCTACAAAAACATCGTAGGATAGCCTTTCCAGGCCGTCAGCTTTGAATTATCTTTCGGGATAATTGACAGGCAAGAATGCCTGTCCTAAAATCAAAACAGCCGGTTCTCACCGGCTGTTTTGATTTTACTGTACGCCCGGAAGGATTCGAACCCTCAACATTCAGGTCCGTAGCCTGACGGTCTATCCAGTTGGCCTACGGGCGCATTACTCAAAAAGCATTTTAATTTAGAACAGATAAAATTTTTTGCCAATCATTTTTTATCAGGTTTATTCATTTAAATCACTTTGGTAAAAATTTCAAATTGCGGTGGATTTTCCAGATGTTTTTTGACGGTACACTGACTAGCTGAACGCACCAGGGCATCGTAATATTTTTCAGGAAAATCTTTGGGAACTTGAATTTCTAATTTGATTTCGCTGACTATACCAGTATCTCTATTACGCTCTATATGCTGAATCAAGCGTACCTTTTCCGTCGGTAAATTGCGTTGTCTGCAAAAACTGAGCACATATACTCCGGCACAAGTTCCTATTGAAGCCAAAAACAGTGCAAAAGGCGTCGGCGCCGTTTCTTCTCCGCCCGAACTGAGTGGCTGATCAGTCCGAATTGTAAACTTACCTAAATGAGCGTCTACCCGTAACCCTTCCGGGAAATCTATTATCATTTCCATTACTGACTCCTTTTGTATATCAATTTTGATTTTTTAGATAGTAATTTTCCTTCAGAAGTTACAGATACATTTAATTTTCAATTGAAAACGTTTGATGAATTTCTTAATATTCATTGAAGTGATTAAGTCAATTCTAAACTTAAAAGTACCTAAAACGGAGTTTAAAAATGAAACTATTTCGTAAAAGTCTCCCGATTTTTATTACTATCCCTTTTGTTTTTATTACATTAAACGCACAAGGCCTAAATAAATCAGTGTATAAACCTAGGTATCACGACCCGGTACTGGAACAGATGAGAGAACAACGTGAGAAAGACCTTGCTCGTGAGGACTCGCTGACTGCAGCAATTCGCGCTCAACAAGAAGCCCGCCGCAAAATTAGCGAAAAAAATGAACTCTCTCTCCAATCCGATCTTGCCGGAGTAAAAAAACCAGCCTCGATAGAAGTGTTTAAAACCGTTTATCATTTCCCTCCAATTGCCCAATATCAATCCGGAATGTGCTGGTGCTTTTGCGGAACGTCTTTCCTGGAATCGGAAGTTATGCGTCTGACTGGTCAAAAAATCAAAATATCGGAATTACATACCATTTATTATGAATATCTGGAAAAAGCGGCGCGGTTCATTCGCGAAAGAGGCGATTCATTCGTCGGGGAAGGCGGCGAAGTCAATGGCGTTTTCCGCATTATGAAAAAATATGGAGCAGTTCCGGCCAAAGTCTATACCGGACTTCCGCAGGGTGATAAATATGATCATACCCGCCTTTTTGCAGAAATTCACAACTATCTTGAATATTGTAAAACCAATAATTACTGGGATGAGGAAATCGCTCTTAATAGCATTAAACTTATTCTGAATAAATATCTTGGCGAACCGCCTCAGAGTTTTATCTACGAAGGTAAAACATATACTCCAGTTAGTTTTTTAAACAATGTCCTAAAATTGCAACTGGATGATTATTGCGATGTAATGTCCACCGCCACTGTCCCGTTTTATGTGCGAACGGAATTCAAAGTTGAAGACAATTGGTGGCACGATTCATCTTATATCAATATTCCTCTATCAGAATGGTATAAAATCTTGAAAAAAGCGATTACCAGCGGATATAGTCTGGCAATCGGTGGCGATGTCAGTGAACCGGGCTACCTGGGCTTTGAAGATGTAGCATTCATTCCGGATTTCGATATTCCCTATCAATACATTAATCAGGACGCCCGCGAATTCCGGATTTACAATAAAACTACGACCGACGATCACGGTTTGCATCTTGTCGGATATACCCGCATTGACGATCGGGATTGGTTTTTAATAAAAGATTCGGCTCGAAGTTCGCGTTGGGGAAAATACGAGGGCTATTACTTTTATCGTGAAGATTACATCAAATTGAAAATGCTAACCTACACTGTCCATAAGGACGTTCTGAAGGAAATTTTAAGTCAGGTAAAATAGACAGGTTCAGCGGAATTCGTAGGACAGCCTTTCCAGGTTGTCAGTTTACATTAAATGTGGTCATTGTAAGGCGATTTGTTAAATCGCCATGGTCGAATTAACAATTCGACCGACATTTAAGTTGACAGGCAAGAATGCCTGTCCTACAATTGAACAATAAATCACTTTTAGGACAGCCTTTCCAGGCTGTCGGCTTACATTAAATGTGGTCATTGTAAGGCGATTTGTTAAATCGCCATGGTCGAATTAACAATTCGACCTACGAGTAACCGACAGGCAAAAATGCCTGTCCTACGATTAATGACACTATACCACCGTAGGACAGCCTTTCCAGGCTGTCAGTTTACATTAAATGTGGTCGTTGTAAGGCGATTTGTTAAATCGCCATGGTCGAATTAACAATTCGACCTACGAGTAGCCGACAGGCAGGAATGCCTGTCCTACGTTGGTCAATAATCAATGCAATTTTTTATATATCAAATCCAATAGTTCTTTGATTTTGAAAGGCTTCTGGATAAAAATAAACTTGGGATTTCTCCTGATTAACTGCATAATAGATTCTTCAGCATAACCGCTGTAGAGTATAACTGGAATACCTTCTTTATGCGTTAATATTTCTTCGGAAACGGATACTCCATTTCTGTCCGGCAACACAACGTCAGCCAATATCAAATCTATTTGCTCATTTTCGTTCTGGAACTGTTCAATAGCCTCAACGGCATTATCTGCCATTATCGGTGTGTACCCATTTTGGCGAAGAATTTCAGCTATGAATTTCAATACTTCGGAGCTATCCTCGATGATCAAAATTTTTTCGCCATTGCCGCGTTTCATCTGGCTCTCAGCTGATAAATGAGCTTTATCTTCAATCGTCATTTCAGTTACAGGCAGATAAATATCAAAAACCGCTCCTTGACCAACTTCGCTCTGGACATTGATCCAACCGTTATGTTTTTTAATAATGCCATATACTACCGATAAACCGAGGCCAGTTCCTTTACCGGCCTCTTTTGTGGTGAAAAACGGCTCGAATATTTTTTCGATTATATCAGACGGAATACCATCACCTGTATCAGCAACCGAAATCCGCACAAACCGGCCGGGGTGGGAATCTTTAATTCTCTGGCATTCTTTGGCCGAAAGAGAAACATTTTCAGTTGAAATGGTTAAAGTACCACCATTCGGCATAGCGTCCCGCGCATTCACCACCAAATTAATGATAACCTGTTCTATATTACTTTCATCAGCTTCGATATTTTGGATAGGTTCTTTTAAGTTCGTGACTATTTTAATATTCTCACCGATAAGACGTTTGATCATCTTCAATAGGTTGTTAATCGTGTTGTTAATATTAACCGGCTTAAATTCCATAGGTTGTTTCCGGCTGAAGAGCAATAATTGTCTGGTCAAATTTGCGGCCTTATTACAGGCATCCAATACATGCTTTAATCCTTGATAATCCGGTTCAGTCTTGTCTTTCTGCGCCATTAGCATTTGGGTATATCCCTGGATAATTGTAAGTAGATTATTGAAATCGTGGGCGACTCCACCCGCCAGATTACCAACAGCTTCCATTTTTTGGAGCTGAACTATCTGATTTTGCAATTCTTCCTTTTCGATTTGCCGCATTTTTTCTTCGGTAATATCCCGAATAATCGTCAATAATAAACGCTTCCCGGGTGCGATTTCAAAGTATGAATCCGATAAACTAAACCAAACTTTTCTCCCATTATGAAGTAAAACCTCCCTTTCAAAATAACTTTGATTAATTTTACCGCTGAAACGCTGGAGATAATGTTCCATATTTTCAGCCTGAGTTTCTGGCGCATATATTAAAGTAAATGGCTGACCTTCAAGATTCTCTCTAGGAAGACCAACCATTTTGCAATAGGACTGATTGACCATTACGACTGTCCCATTTTCATCAGTCAAGCGCATACCATCAACCGAATTTTCCCAAACTAATCGGAAATTTTCTTCGGACTTACGCTTTTCTTCTTCATCCTGCTTTTGCTTGGTAAGGTCATTATAAACCGCTACAATTTCACCACTCGGCAATTTAAAAACATAATTATCTCTCCAGCCGGAAATACGATTATCTTTATATAATTTTACTGGAAAATTCTCCGATTTACCGGTTCGCCAGACTTGTTGTAGAACTTCAAATAACCCAAAATCTTTCACGCCCGGAAACACTTCTAATATACTTTTACCGATTACATCACTTCTTTTTACTTTATCAATCTTTTCACCAGCTTTATTTAAGTCTCTGATAATGAAATCGTTACCGTTATCAACCGCTTCATATACAGCGACGCCACTACTATTATATTCAAATAATGACTTAAATTTTTCTTCACTTAATCGTAAATCAGTTTCAGCCTTTTTACGTTCCGTAATCTCCGTGATAACACCAACTACCTCAAAATGGGATTCGTCAATTTTCTTGATCCGAGCGTCCTCATACAACCAGTGAATTACTCCATTGGCATCTCGCAAGCGAAATTCCTGGCTATAACGATCGGCGCCACTTTTCAGAGCGGCCGAACTGACCCGATCCATCGCCTGGCGGTCCTCTTCTAGAATACTGAAATAATAGCTATCATTAATATTATGAGTTGGATAATCGGGTAGCGGGATTGTATTTTTAATTGCTTCCAGGTTAAAATATCGAGTTTTCCACAGAAATTCCGGTTCTTTTCCCTCCTGTCTGACTACTGGTGAATGCCAGAGAATAGCCTGCGCGCTTTCCATTATTCGGATTAAATCCTCCTCCGCTCGTTTACGTTCTGTCAGATCCATTAATTGAGCGATCGTCAGAAGCTTACCTTGACTATCTTTGACAACAGTAGAACTAATTTCAACTCTCCGTATCTCTCCATTTGATCTTATGACATTGAATTCATATCTACTGGGTACATTCTCACCACGCTGGCGTTTTTGATACCTGTCTCCCACCAGTGCTTTGCTCTCATCATCCAGGAATTCTCTGAAGTCATGTCCAATGATTTCATCATAAGGACTACCAACAAGCGTACAGAAAGCATCATTAACATATATAAACTTAAAATCCTCACCAACTATCAGAATCGCATTTTGTGAATTTTCCACCACTGCTCGGTAGCGCTCCTCGCTTTCTCTCAGCGCCGCTTCGGCTTGTTTGCGCTCAGTGATGTCTCTGGCAATACTCAAAATAGCGGACTTTCCGTGGTAATCAATCAAACTGGAGTATATTTCAACCGGGATTGGTTTCCCCTCTTTCGTTTTATGGGTAGTTTCAAAAATCTGGATTTTATCTTTGGGCATTAACCGCGCAAGCGCTTTAATATCTTCCCTTTTTAAAGAGGAATCAATACTGAAAAGTCCAATCTTGAGTAATTCTTCCTTCGAATAACCTAAGACTTCCGATGCCGTTCGGTTAACATCCATAAGATTACCATTAAAATCTATAATCCAGACCGTTTCGTTCATTCCGTCAATTAATTCGCGATAGTGTTTTTCACTTTCCCTTAGTTCTTCCTCGGCCTTTTTGCGGGCCGTAATATCCTCGACGGTACCTTCGTAATATTTGGTTACACCTCTTGAATCCCGAACTGCAATAGCACTTTCGGTAACGTGAATGAGCGAATTATCTTTACGCTTCCAAACTGATTCTATACCTTGAACCTTTCCCTCGGTTTCGATCCGTTTTTTAAATTCCGACCGCGTGTACTTGATATCAAATCCTTCTTCTTCGAGGTTTAGTTTTGATAGTTCCTCGAAAGAATCGAAGCCAAGCATTTTTACCAGAGTCGGATTTGCCATTATGATTCTACCATCCGGAGTTGTACGATAAAGCCCAATCGCCGAATTTTCGAAGATAGACCGATAATGTTCTTCACTTTCTTCCAGTTCACTGACCTTATTTTCCAGTTTCTTGATTATGCGTTCACTATAGACCTTGAACATATCTTTTTCTTCTTTAAACTTTGGTTGCGCAACTTCTAGAATACCTTCACTTCGGTTTTGCAGAACTTCTTGAATGATATTCAGAAATAGGTCTGATTCAATCGGTTTACGTATAAAACGCGAAGCACCCAATTTGAGTGCAAAAATCTCATCTTGTCGTGAAGTAAAAGTAGCCGAATAGAAAATAAATGGAATGTCCTTCCAGCGCGGATCAGATTTAACAATATTGCATAACATATAGCCATCCATTTCCGGCATCAAAATATCCGAAATGATTAAATCGATGCTATTATTCTCCAAAATATCCAGCGCCAATTTGCCGTTAACCGCAGAAAATACCTGGTAGTCATGACGGTTAAGAAACGACTCTAATAGGGAACGACTCTCATTATTGTCATCAACAATCAACACTTTCAGCATAAATTGCTCCTCCTAATTATTTTTAGCATTAATGAATTTAATTGTGATTAAAGTACCATGATCGTCGGCATATTTCTTAATATCTCGCGACTCCACCTCGATTTCGCCACCATAAAATTCGACGAAAGATTTAACTAATGGCATCCCAAAACCGGTTCCAATTTCGCCTTTAGTCCCAGGGCGACTTGTAATTTTAGTTATATCAAAAATCTGGCTCATCAACTCAGCTGGCATACCAATTCCATGATCTTGGATTTTGAAAATCACGGCGTCATCTTCTTCTGCCGCCGAAATTTCGACCTGCCCTCCTTCAAAGGAAAATTTCAGGGCATTGGTCATCAAATTATTAATAACTGAATTGATTAAAGAACACCTCTCAGCCATTACCCATAGGCTATGGTCAATATCTATCAACAGTTTAACATTTTTCTGCTCAAAGCGATCACCAAGTAGCAAAACCGACTCTTTCAAACATTCTCTCAGGTTCACCGCACAGATTTCGATTTTTTTCTCCTGGAGAGCACGCATTTCTCTGACCAGATTAATGATGTCAATACCATGGGTAGTCGCAGTTTTTATTTTACTGAGGTAATCAGTTATAGCTGAATCATTTTTAAGTAATTCGAGGGACATACTTATAACGGTAAAGTGATTGGCAAGGTCGTGACATAAAATATGTAATAATTCTTTTTGCTCGCGGTTTTGTTCGAGAATAATATCATTTTGTTGCTTAATCAAAAGATGGGTTCGGACACGCGCCAGTAGCTCCGGCGGATTAAACGGTTTAGTCAGATAATCAACTCCGCCGGATTTAAAGCCTCTTACAATATCATCTGTTGCCGTTCTGGCAGTCAGAAAAATAATCGGAATATCCCGAGTTTGCGGATCGCGCTTTAACTCCTCACAAACCTGGAAACCGTCCATACCAGGCATCATAACATCGAGCAGAATTAAATCCGGTCCTGCTCCCATGCGAGCGATTTTCAGAGCTAATTGACCATTATTAGCCACTTTTATATCGTATTCGTTTATTAATAGCCCCTTCAGAAAATCCAGATTCGTTGCTACGTCATCAACAATTAAGATCGTAGGTTTTTTATTTTCCATACTAATCCTTATTGACCCTGTCACTCGTTTCAATGAATTTCTCTAAAATACATAGCGCCTGATCATAATCGTATTGTTCGATAGATTCAGCGATATTTGCCAAATCTACTTCAGGAATTGATTGGCTTAGTTCACCCTTAATGGCACGGAATATGTCGCCTGCTCTTGCATCATATCCAGCCAGGTAGTCTTTTAATTCTTGGTATTTCTTTATCTGATCAATTGCCCCTTTCCTGGGCTTATTTGTTTTATTAGAATTAATAATTTCTGCTGGCAATTCAGTTTTTTGAATTGTATTAAGAACAAGGTCAAGTTCCCTACTCAGTTGCTGAATTAATTCTATAATTTTAGTGGAATCAGGAGATTTTGATTTCAACTCAATGTCAAGTGCGACTGCGACTTCATATAATTTCTGGGCTCCGATATTACCAGAACTTCCTTTGAGAGAATGTACCAGATGTTCTGCCGCATCTAAATTATTATCTGCTAAATAATTCTGAAGGTCAGCTACCACGTTTTTATTCTCTTTGGCAAAATTGTGCAGAATCTTGCCATATAATTGCTTATTACCGGCTACCCGTTTCAAGCCAGACTGTATATCAATACCGGAAACTTCTGGAAAATCGAGATTTATAGCCAACTGTCGTTCCGATTCATCTTTTAATTTTTTTCTTTTTACCGGAATCCACTTAACCAGAATATCATAGACTTCGTTCGGATCAACGGGTTTGGTAAGATAATCATTCATCATCGCGGATAAGACTCTTCCCTTGGTACCGCTCATCGCATCGGCTGTCAGAGCGACAATCGGTAGATTTTCATAACCCGCGATTTGGCGAATCACTTTAGTTGCTTCATAACCATCCAATACCGGCATCTCAAGGTCCATAAAAACCAGGTCGAGTTCTGATGGTTGCATTTGCTGACATTTCTGAACTGCAATGCGACCATTTTCAGCCACGATGACATCCATTCCACAAGCAGTGAGCAACCCATCTATAACCTGCTGATTGATTTCATTATCTTCGGCAACTAAGATTTTGGCGCCTTTGATCAGGGACAATTCACTTCTAAGACTTTGGCCTCGGATGGCTTCGCGTTTGCGTCTGACGGTGGTTTTGCCAAAGACCTGCATAATTGTATCGAATAAGGTCGAATTAGTGATCGGTTTCAATAAAAAGGCATCTATCCCAATTTTTTCAATATTGTCAATTAATTTTTCTTCGCTATAAGCGCTGACCATAATAATAGCTGGAGCGGAGGGAATTTCCGGATTCTTACGAATTGTTTGAATAGTCTCGATACCGTCCATTTCGGGCATTTTCCAGTCCATTATAATGAGCTTAAATGGTTTAGCTCGATGCTTCTTTAAAATTTCTATAGCCGCTTTTCCGGAAGAAGCCAGCGCGACTTTAAAGCCGAAAGTTTCAAGTGCGCTTTTCATAATCGAACGAGAACTTCTATTATCATCACAAACCAGTACTTTTAAACCTCGCAAATCAGGAGTAAGGACAAACTCCTCGACTTTCTGATTTTCCTGCTTCTTAAAAACGGCCGTAAAGTAGAAAGTACTGCCCTTACCATATCTACTTTCGACCCAAATATCACCTTGCATTAGTTCGGTTAATTGCTTAGAAATAGCCAACCCCAAACCGGTGCCGCCATAACGTCTTGTAGTGGAGGAATCCGCCTGACTAAAAGATTGGAAGAGCTTATTCTGCTGTTCTTTAGTAAGACCAATGCCAGTATCTTTGACCGAGAACTTGATTTTTACTGTATCGTCATATTCCTCTGCCAACTCCGCCCGAATAATTATCTCTCCGGCATCCGTAAACTTGATGGCATTATTGGTCAGATTCGCCAGTATTTGATGCAAACGCAAGGGATCGCCGACTAAATAACGCGGAACATTTTTTTCAATACCGAAGATAATTTCCAAATTTTTCTGATGGGCTTTAAAGGTTACAATATTAGCGGTGTCCTGAAAGACTTTTTCCAGACTGAAACCAATCTCTTCCAGTTTTAGTTTACGAGCCTCGATCTTGGAAAAATCCAGAATATCGTTAATAATTTCCAGCAAATTTTGAGCAGATGATTTTATTTTAGTTATGTAGTCAAATTGTCTGGCGTCTAACTCGGTTTGTAAAGCTAAATAAGTCAAACCGATGATCGCATTCATCGGCGTGCGGATTTCGTGGCTCATATTAGCTAAAAAGTCGCTTTTCGCCTGGGCAGCGGCCTGAGCTTGTTCCTTCGCCTGAATCAGTTCCATTTCCATAACTTTGATTTTGAGAATATCCACAAAGGTTTCCAGTAGAACCTCTTCATCCTCGATTTTAATTGGAACCACACTTTGTAGCACTGGAACATTTACCCCATCTTTTCTTACAATAACCGTTTCTTTTCTATCCACTATTTGGTCTGGACTCAAGATCGGGCAAGTATAACTATTATATACACATAAAAGTTCATAACAATTTTTCCCAATAATTTCATCGAACGAATCAAAACCGAATAAGTCAAGAGTAGCCTGGTTAACATCTCTAATTGTTCGATCTTGATTAATCAATACCACTGGAAACGGCAATAATTCAATGATAGTTTGTAGAGATTCTCTGGACATTTCCAGAGTTGTAGCGATTTTTTCCCGTTCTTCGATTTCTTTGACCAGGTCGGAAGTTCGTTCAGTAACTCTTTTTTCCAGTTCCACATTCAAATTTTTGATTTTTTCTTCAGCTAATTTTCGTTCGGTTACGTCAGTAATAACGGCGATACGAGCATCGCGTCCCCGGTATTTCAAATCGTTCGAGCGAGAAACAACGGTCACAATCGTTCCATCTTTTTGCAAGTGATGCCATTCGACAGCATCTTGATAATCATATAGTTCATTTAACATTTTAATTGACTTTTTCTTTTCGTTTTCCGGATAAAGATCAGTCAAACGCATTGCCCGAATTTCATCTTTAGTATAACCATAAAATCGAAGAAAAGCTTCGTTGACGTCTAAAATCTTAAAGGTATTGCAATCATAAATAATAATCGGAGCCGGATTAGATTCGAAGAGCAGACGGTAACGGGCTTCGCTATCCTTGAGAGCTTGTTCGGCTTTCTTCCGCTCATTGATATTTTGAACCGCGCCGTGAACGCCGATCAATTTATTGTTTTGATAATCCCAAACCGGATGGGCATACACTCTCAACCACACTAGTTCGCCGGATTTAGTATAAAAGCGTACCTCGGACTGGATCGGTTCATTGTTTTTCAATTTCTCAAAATCACGATCGTCTTTTTCAAGATCGTCTGGATGGAGCCTGGCTCTCCAACCGCCAGCTTCAATAAATTCCTTAAAGGTAAATCCGGTAATGGTCTCGAAGGCACCACCAACCCAGTCGGTTACCAAAACCCCGTCTTGATTAATTTTAGCCGAAAAAACATAATCTGAAACTACGGAAGAAATCCGACGATAGCGGATTTCGCTCTGCCTCAGCAATTCCTCGAATTCCATTCGTTCAGTAATATCAGAGACAATGCCCTGATAATGGGTGATTTCTCCGGCTTCATTTCTGATCACAAAAGATAAATCATCAATCCACTTTATTTGGCCGGTTTTGGTGATAATCCGATATGGTTCATGTTTAAAAGATTGCAACCCGGGCTTTTGGCTATGTTTTGTTACTTCACTTTCAACTCTCGGTAAATCTTCAGGATAAATGCATTCCCCATAGGAAATTTCACCACTGATGAACTCCTCAACGGTATAGCCAAAAAGATTTATGACACTTTCCGAAACAAACTCGACCGGCCAATTGGGCTTATTATACCAGGTAAAGGCCACAATCGGACTGCGGTTGATAATTGTATTAGCTGCTCTAAGTTTCTTTTCGGCTTTATCCCTTTCTTCCTGTTTCTTTTGGATTTGCTCCAGCATTTCGTTGAATCCATCGTAGAGTATTCCGATTTCGTCTTGAGATGTTTTGGGTGAGCGGATCGAATAATCATGTTTGGTCGTGATTTCCTTGATAGTATCCACTAATGCCATAATCGGACGCGAAACAGTTTTGCCGGTATAAAATGCAAGAACTAAAGTCAGCCCAAAACCAACCAGTAAAACAACTACTCCAAGTCCTAAATTTTCCAATATTATTAAGAATAAAGGACGCATTTGGTAGCGAATCAGAATGTAGCCAACTGGTATTTCTTCCTGAGTAAGTTCCGAAGAATAAACTATATAGCGAGAATCTAATTTATATTTGCCAGTTTCAAAAAAAGGATAATCGTAATCTTCAAATCCGTCGCGGGCAAATTTCGCAAACAAATTTTTATTCTGGTCAAATAACCAGGCATTAACGATTTCTTTCTCGGTGTTCACTGAAGCCAGAATATTTTCAGCCGCCTCGGGATCAAGGAATAAAATGGCCGGAATGGAATTCGAGCCGATGATGCGAGCCGTTGTCTCTAGTTTTTGATTGACATTGCGCCGGTATTCAACCTGATTCATAATTACCTGAAAAATGATAAAAATCACGATAACGACGCTTACCACAATCAACTGAATAGCAATCAGTTTTTTCCTGAAAGACAGCTTCTGAAAAGCTTCCCGATTAATTAACCTAAATTTCGCCATAGCTCTATTACACTAAAAAATTTGAGTTGGTTATTATGGGAAAGCATCATTCAACAATTCGGGCTAATTTTTTAAGTTGAGAACTGGCTTTTAAACCGACACTTTCTAATTGGGCAGGATTCATTTCGAATTTTACCTTATCTCCTTGAATAAAAAAATTGATCATCACGCCGCTTTCACAAAATCCAGGAGTGTCGCCGATCGTTAAGGTCTTTCTTTTCTTGAGCTTATCTAATACAACATCAAGTTGATTTTCTTCAGATGCAGAAATGAATAATATATGACAATACCTCAAATCATCAACACTTTGGTAGTGATTAACTCTAATCGGTATATTTTCTACGTATTTTTTCTCAGCCACTTGCCGCAGAGAATTGATAATGTCACTATTGCCCAGTACTCCAATATAAAATACTTTACTATGTTCGAGATCTGGCCAGGTTATATACTTTGTAAAATTATAGATAAAAGCCGCTTTTAAGTCATTAATCTCAGCTTCACTATTGAACGGCAAATTGGCATATATAAAGGAAAAACTAAGGATTAAGAAGCAAACAATACAGATGATAATTTTACTCTTACGCGGCATTCAATAGATCAATTTTCTTGGTAATGGATAAAAATTTATCATATCAAAGCTGATACCCCAATTTGAACAAAAAAGTGCGTTGCGGTTGACGATAGCGTTCCGGCGGTCTGTTGCTAGTATGGTAATAGCAAGCATTTAACAAATTATTGACGGCAATTTGCAATTGCAGATTCGGCAGGGGGGCATAGTTGATAACACCATTCAGGACAAAATATGGATCAACATAATAACTATTGGTTGCCGGGATATAAACTGGATTTTGGCGACGACTGAGATAATTACCTCGCAGGTTGAATTTTAGGTTCGGCAATAGCGAATAAGTAACACCGGCATTAAATCCGTGGCGGGCGATTTCGGGTACCTGTCTGCCATCGGAAAATTTAGAATCGGTGAAAGTATAGTTCACGTTCAGCTGAATTTTTCGATAGCGGTAATCCACATTGAATTCCAGACCCTTGGTATTCAAGCGTTCAGCATTTACCCAGCAAGAATCCTTCTCCGTCAGTAAATCATAAATCTGATTACCGAACAAAGAAAAATCAATGTGAAAATATTTATTAATGTTAAGGTTATTTGCCAATTCAATTGATTGCATTCGTTCCGGCTTCAAATCCGGATTACCAATGCCCCAGTTATAATCCCAGGGTTTCGGAGCGCGAAATGCTTCGGTATAAAGCAACTTGCCGGTATAAATTTTATGACTATAAACAAAACCCAAGCGCGGAGTCAAAACTGTTCCATAGTAAGAACTTTGATCGAGGCGTGCTCCGGCCGTCATTTCGGTTGATTTCCGAAATTTATACTGAGTTTGGACATAAAAACTTGCTAAGGTGTTGTTCTCATAATCCGGTTCTTCAGGTTTAGCTGGAGCTTTTTTTGGATCATCACTATAAGTTATAGAAAAGTCACTCGCGAGTTTTTCGGCTTCCAATACAATTCCAGTAACCAAATTGGCTTTACTACCAAATTCATAATCAAATATTTCTTCCAGACCAATGAGCGAATTCGGACGATAATATCCAACCTGGCCGGTATCGGTCGTGATATAGGCAATCGTATTATCCACCACCGTTGAGTTTCTATAATATATTTGCGATTTCAATGACCAATTGGGTTTTCTATTGTACAAGTTACTCAAATAGGCATTCAAAAAGCGAATGTGAAAGTTTGTGCCATAATCGAGATAATTAGTGCCGATAGATTTATAATTCGTCGTGCGGGAAGCCTGTTTGTCCTGAAATGTTAAACCACCGATAGTATTTTTATACTCGAACTTAGCATCAATTCCATAATCGTTTTCAAAATTTTCCATATCTTCCGACCAGTTGTTATCACCCTTAGCTCCACTCAGATCCGCCTTTTTGGTTTGTTTATAAAAAGTGGAAAAAGTTGCGCTGAGCGGCGAATTTTCCGACTTTATGCGCCAACTGACATCACCGAAAAGTGTCCCAAATGAACCGGCTGTCAGATTTGCTTCGGCTTTCGGTCCGTCTTCCGCATCTTTGGTGATTAAATTTATTATTCCGGAAATTGCATTCGTTCCGTATAAGGCTGACGAAGGTCCGTAAACCACTTCTATTCGTTTGATATTCTGTAAATTATACTGATAACCGCCGTAAAATCCTCCCGAATTCAACTCATTGATCTGGATGCCATCAATCATCACCAAAATTAAATTATTCTGACTGGGTGCGCCGCGTTGAAAAGAATAACTGTTAAAACCTAATATATCGCGGAATTGAAATCCGGGCAGATCTTTAAGAACATCTTCCAGGCTGTAATAGGCTCGCTCTTGAATTTCCTTATCGGTGATAATCCGAACGGTAGCGGGCACTTTATCAACGAGTTGACTTCTTTTGGTGGCAGTCGTGACCTTGACATTCATCAATTCACTTAAATCCATCTCCAGCCATTCATCTAAATCAGAATCCTGCGCTAGAGTGATGCCAACGAGAAATAAAGAAACGACAAAGGCATTAATTCTCAACTTTAACATAACAGTGCCCTTTGGAGACAATTGTTACAATTTTGTGAGAATAGGTCATTTTCGTTATTTAAATAGCCACCAATCCTATATTAATCAAGAAATATCGCAATGTCAATGAAAATGCTACCATCATTCGCTAAATCAATGACTTGGTGTAATTGCTTTTGTCAATTTTTTATCCTTTGATTACACCCAGCGGTTTGAAGCGGGCGACTTTATGAACGATACCAGCCGCATCTACCGAATCAACTACTTCTCCGACTTCTTTATAAGCAAATGGCATTTCCTCGGCGATCGTTCCTTTTTCCTCTGCCATTACATAGACGCCGCTTTCCGCTAAAGTCCGATATAAGTCAAGACTGCGGGCTTTGGCTTTGGCTTGATTCCGGGATAAAATTCGGCCAGCACCGTGGCAAGCACTACCAAAGGTTGTTTGCATAGCAGTCGTCGTACCAACGCACAAATAACTCTCTGTGCCCATATCGCCCGGAATAAGTACCGGTTGACCGATTGCTTGATAAATTTCCGGTAATTCAGGATTACCGGGACCAAAGGCGCGGGTTGCACCCTTGCGATGAACGCAAACCCGGATCTTTTCTCCGCCATATTGATGCTCTTCGATCTTGGCTATATTGTGCGCAATATCCCAAACGGTGCGAAAACCGAGTTCGTTCGGACTGATTTTCAACGTTTTCAAAAGGCTATCTTGAATTAATGAGGTAATCACCTGCCGGTTAGCAAAGGCGAAATTCGCCGCGGCGCGCATCGCACCCAGATAATCTTGCCCTTCTATTGATTTTAGCGGAGCACAAGCCAGCTGCCTATCAGGAATTTTTATGTCATATTTTTGGGTGGCGCGCAGGGTTGATTTAATAAAATCATCGCAAATCTGGTAACCGAAACCTCGCGATCCGGTGTGGAGAATTAAAACGAGATTGCCCGGAAAAATGCCCATCGTCTGCGCCGCCAGTGAATCGTAAATCTCCACTACTTTGCCAATTTCGATAAAATGATTACCACTCCCGAGTGTCCCAAGTTGATCGGAGCCCCGCTCGAAAGCGCGTTGCGATATTACGGACGGTTCTGCGTCAGCAAGACATCCTCTATCTTCAATAAACTGTAGATCATCAGCTGTTCCATAACCCATTTCTACCGCCCATTTAGCCCCTCGAACTGCAATTCGTTCGAGCTCATGGCGATTGAGTTTACGAATGGCTCCATGCGAGCCGATTCCACTGGGAACATTATTAAAAATACCGGCAATCAAGTTTTTAATGTCAACTTTTAGTTGATCGGCAACCAGGTTAGTCCTTATTAACCGCACACCGCAATTAATATCATAGCCGACTCCGCCTGGTGAAATCACACCTTCTTTTATATCGAAAGCCGCTACGCCTCCAATCGGGAAGCCGTAGCCCCAATGAATATCCGGCATAGCAAATGAATAACCCACGATTCCGGGTAATTGAGCTACATTTGCGACCTGCTTAAGGCTTTGATCATCTCTAATGACCTGCATTAGTTTTTCATTTGCAAAGATTCGTCCAGGAACGCGCATCGCGCCGGAGGGCGGTATTTCCCATATTTGTTCGCTTATTTGGTTTATTTTTAATTGCTCCATTATTGACCTTTATATATCCAGGACAAAGCGCGCTTCCCAGCGATTTCCCTGATTCTTAATTTGTAATTCGTGATAAGTAACGCTCTTTATCTCGCGTTTTAAAGTATGTTTTTGAGGATTGAATGGTTCACCGCTGGCGCTGGCTATCAATTTTTGCTCGGAAAATTTTTTAATACGGCAAGATTTGAATAAAAAATGCCGGCTGATAGAATAATAAAGCAATTCGCCGAGCCATTCCCGCAGGAGCAATTCCCGGTCTTCGGCCTCAACTGAGAATTCGCAAGTTTCCTGCTCCGTGACTTGCGCTACATTAGCCATCAAATCGAACAAAGCCAAAGCAGCATGCTCAAAAAGTTCCGGCAAATCGGCGCCGTGCACTTCCACTCCCAGATCAGCTGTGTGGGGGAAAATCCGGTAAAATTTGTTCTTTCGCGCTTGTTCCGATTTACTCAAATCAACTTCCACATTTATGCTTTTAATTCCCATATTTCTCAGTTACCTAAAATAAGGTATGCACAATTAGGGACAAGAGCAAATTGGCTGTTGAGTAAAATTAAAAATAAGTGTTTAATTCAATAATCGAGAAGCAGAGAAATATTACAGAGCCACTTCCATTAATTTCTCAAAAGCACTTAATTAAGCTTACTTGCGCTCAATGACCGAGGAAAATATTGACAAAATCAGCCGCCTGAACCTGGTTTTTATTCTTGATAGTTCTCTTGCCATCGGCATAACTCGTCACGGCGCAATTCTTATAAACCGTACAGTTGCCATTAGCATCGGGAGAGTATCCTTGGCAAACGCGCAGAACATCTGGGGAAATTTCATCAATAATTACAATTTTACCATCACCATATTTCAACCGGCCTAACTCAAATTTTCCATCAATAACATGCAGGTTATTTTTAGAAAATTCTTGAGCAACGATTTCGGCTATATCTTTGACCAGTTGGATACTCTGCTTAATTTCGTCTCTACTCATCGCGCCGGTCTCTTCTAATGCCTCGAATGTGATAAGAATATCACTATCTCCTTTGGTCCAGGCTTCTACGAGCGTATGAATATTGCGACAAGGTCTGACAAAAGGATACCTTCTCCAAAAACTACCGGTGGCATTATTCCGCCAGGTAAATTCAAGATTCATGAGCGCAGCCGCCCCGGGAAATTCCGGCGATTCGGCTGGCATACTAAGCGGGATAGCCGGTTCAACGATCATTTCATTGTCGCCGACCGTATCAATATAATGGGATGGAATGCCCTTTTTCTGCAGCAATTTGAAAAAATGCGTAGCGAATCGGCAAGCAATAGCGCCTTTTCCGGGAATTTCGCCAACTACGGTGTCATATCCAGGATCAAAAACAGGCTCACCATTTTCGAGATAACCTGTAGCTCTATCAGTAAAAATCAGCCGATATTTACCGGTGTATTGTCCACTTTTGATCTCGACGACATCTTTGGATTTCCCACGGTAAATCAAATCTTTTTCCAGCATAAATATTTTTCCTTTTGCAATAATTATAGATTCAAAAAACACTCAACATTGAGTATTACCAACAATAATTTACAACAATCCGAAAATCTGCACAGAAAATTATCAAGTCTTTCCCAATTCTATAAAATTTGCACATTTATTTGGATAAAATTGAGAGCGTCAGCATTAATTAAAATATAGAATTTTGCTTTTATTAAAATGCTCTGTCTAAATTTCCAGCCAAAATTATGGCACAACAAATATAGGCTGAACCCAAGCGCAACTCCCGTCGGAAGCCACAATTTTTGCCCGCACGTATTTTTCATCAGAAGACAAATTGTAGACCGCCGGATTGTTTTTTGTACGGAGCAGAAGTTTGCCTTCAGAACCGATAAAATCAGTTGTGTATTGGTTTTTTCCGCTCGCCTGGATAAAGATTTCGATCTGGGCAGGTTTGACAATCAAATCAGTAATTTCGACACCGGCACTCGAATAAAATAAACCGGCTTCGAGATTCTGTAAAATTTCGTTTGCCTCGAGATTTTTAGCTTTCACAACCACCCATCCGCGTCCGGGGTTCGATAAGTCGGCCGAAAATTTTCGATAAACGTGAGCATCATCAGTAGCCGTTCCGTAAATTCGCTTTCCCGCCGATAGCACAAAATCCCATATTTGCTCTGTACTTGGATGATTATCATCTCCATAGTTGTTGGTACCGGGACAGCCGTTATACAACTCAAATAGATTGCAATCACGAGTATCTAATAACAGGCTTCCGCTGAGTCTCCATTGGTAATTGGGATGATTTATCATCGGAACTCCTCCCTTTTTACGAACAGCATCAATACATTTCTGGAGAGCATCTAAATCGGTTTGGCTATTAATTGGCAAAATATCTTCGGTAACATTGAAGGCATTAATCTCTAACAACCGGCCATTTCCGTATCCCATTACTTCTTCGCCTGGGATAAATAGAAATGAAGAATCGTCTTTGATTACGCTTGCCGGTGGAATCGTTACAGTCGAGTGATCGGTGATGACCAAAAAGTCGTAATCGTGTTCTCGATACCATTTCACGACATACTCAACCGAGGAATCGCTTTCACTTTCTCGGGCGTGAGTATGCAGGCTTCCCCTGTACCATTGCATCCCGGCCGCCTCAGGAAGTTCAAAATACTGAGCCGACAAATGAGAACATAGTATCAGCAATAAAACAGAATGGAATAACGATTTTCTCTTAAAATTTTTCTCTACATAATAAAGATTGAACACGTGAATAATATATCCAAAACTGACTTACTATAAAAATTTAGCTTCGATAAAAACTGATAAACCAGTTTGTAAAAAAATGTTTTTGTCGAACGGTTAGGAATTTAGTACCCCCAACAGGACTCGAACCTGTGCGACCGGCTCCGGAGGCCGGTGCTCTATCCATCTGAGCTATGGGGGCTTCAATGAGCCTTTAAAGTTACACCCAACATTCTAATTTCTCAAAAAGAATTCCTTGATAAATAATTATGAATTATTTGAATTTTTCCCTAATTTTAATGCGTTTTTAGAAATATTTCTAAGTAAAGGAGAAAATGATGAAAAGAATATTACCAATCATATTAATCGGATTGCTGGTTTTTTCTTGCGCCCAGAAAGAAAAAAGCGCCAAATTAGAAAAAGGAACCGAGCTCTATCAATTAGCCAAGGAATTATCCCAGCAAGTTCCAATGCTCGATCCCGAAAAAAATACGGTAATTGTCACTACCAAGAAATTCGATATTACGGTTGGTGATGTTTTCACTACCTTACAAATGTTATACGGCGACGGCATTCAGCAATTAAAAAGCCTTGATACTAATCAACTGAATGAAATATTCAAAGGAAATGCTATCGCATTAGCTGAGAAAAAACTCCTCTTACAAGCAGCTGAGAAAAACAAGATTAAAATATCGGACGCTGAAGTTGACAGTATTCTTGAACTCCAATATGCACAAGTTGGCGGTAAGGAAAAATTTCTCAACTATCTGAGTAACGCTAATATCAATTTCAAAGCTTTACGGGAAGACATCCGCGATAACCTGGCTATCAATAGTTACCTCGACAAAATGATAATGGATTCGGTTAATATTACCGAAGAAGACATTCAAAAATATTATAACGAAACCGATCAAACTGCCACAGTACGACATATTTTGAAAATCACTCAGGGAAAATCGCCGGAAGAAAAAAACCAGATTCATTCCGAAATGGAAGAAATTCTTGATAGAGCCCGTAAAGGTGAGAATTTCGAGGCATTGGCTAAAAAATATTCCGAAGACCCCGGCTCAAAGGATAACGGTGGATTATACAAAGACTTTGGTCGAGGCGAAATGGTCAAACCTTTCGAAGACGCCGCCTTTAACTTACCAATCGGCAGTATCAGTGATGTAGTCGAAAGTCCCTATGGTTATCATATTATCAAAGTCATAGACCGTAAAAAAGAGAGTCGCCCGCTGGATAACGTTCGGAGCGAAATCGAAAATATATTAACCAATTCCCGCCAGAACGAACTATTGATCAACCTGCTGGACAATTTGAAAAAAGAGAACGATTTTAAAGTCGTTATTCCGTAAGAATATCAATAAATGATTTGAAAAGGAGCTGAAATTTCAGCTCCTTTTTGTTTGTTAAGTTCGAAAGTCATTGATTCGGAATCAGGCACAAAAATACTAACGGAGTATTTCCCGTATTGACAATCTGGTGCTCTTCATCAGGCAAAATCAGAATCGCGTCGTTGGGAAAGACTGCCAATTCGGAATCTTTACCACACGCCTTACCTACTCCCGAGAGAATGTAGATTTCATGTTCGTAGTTGTGTTGATGGTACATTGTTTGTCCACTAGGAGCAATCTCAAATCGGCGCAGGGTAAAGTGCGGCGCACCTTCACTCGGGGAAAGTAGTATTTGGCGACGAACTTTCTCAGCGCCGATCTCCATGACTGGTTCCGCTGGCACTTCTTTTACTTTTCGGATTATCATTTTTTATCTCCTCGATAATTGTTAAAATTTTTTCAATAATCAAATCGCAGAGAAACCAGCCGCGCGCTGTCAGAATTAAATGTCCGTTCTGCAAGGTCAATACTTGGGCGGAATTGCCACCAATTTCCTCTACTAATTTGTCATAAATTGATGAAAATTCGATGCCGGTCAATTTTTCTAGTTGCATGATATCCAAACCTTCAACGGTGCGCAATCCCAAAAAAACCGTTTCGATTATTCGATCGGAAGGGCTTAATTCTTCCTGACCGGCGATTGGGAGGCGGTTATTCTGCAGGGCTTGAATATAATTATTCACCAAACGTTCATTCCACCAGCGTTTTTTCCCATCGTAGGAATGGGCGGCAGCTCCCAATCCAAGGTATCTTCCGCCCTTCCAGTAAATTGAGTTATGTTGCGCCTCGAATCCGGGTTTGGCAAAGTTGGAAATTTCATAGTGCCGAAAACCGGCTTTTACCAGCAAATTATCCGCAGTCTGATACATTTGCCATTCCAATTCATCATCAATCGCCTGGATTTCACCGTTCATTTGCGCTCGATATAAAGGCGTACCTTTTTCATAACTTAGACAATACAGTGAAAGATGCAGAGCACCTGTCTGGAGAGCTTTTTCAAGAGTTTCTTGCCAGCTGGCCAGCGTTTGTCCTGGAATTCCATAGATAAAATCCAGACTGAAATTTGAAAATCCGGCTTGTTTCAATTCCTTTACAGATATGTCAATTTCCCGGCTCGAGTGGATGCGACCAAGTGTATACAATTCATCGTCATTGAACGACTGAGCGCCCAGACTGAGGCGATTGACACCTTCGGCTTTTAATGATTCCAGAAAGTCAGCCGTTAATGCACCGGGATTTATTTCGACGGTAAATTCATCAACATCTTCTGTAAGGTAATATTCGCGAATTGCCTGAATGACTCTCCTAAAATTTTTAGTACCAAACAAATTGGGAGTACCGCCTCCAAAATAAATTGTCTGTAATGCAGTTTGCTCCGCCTGCTGGACGGCTCGCAAGGTTATTTCTTTTACTAGTGCTTCCGTATAGGCTGGAATCCGCTCGAGGCCTTGATCTTCGGAAGGAAAATCACAGTAGCGACATTTCCGCAGGCAAAACGGAAAATGAAGGTATAGACCAAGTTCCTCTGGAACTGAATCACAATTGGGGCATTTCCTTTCTTTAGTCATTGCTTTCATAGACCTTTATTTGAATATGAATCAATTCATTAATCTGAACAAGAACTATTATGAAATTTTTGGGAAAAAAGAATAATAAATTGGCGCTTGCTTTTTATTCTTAGTAAAGCTCCTTTCTATTAACAAGTTTTTGCAAAATGAACTATTTCGATGCAAATACCGGGAAATTCTATTGATTAAGATCTGAGAAATACAGGAAAGTCCAATTAATAGTATTATTAAAATAACTAACTGATATTTTCCAATATAAAAAGCAGCTACTTTGACGAATCAGCGACTTTTGTCTTTTACCAAATATATCATTGGTAGACTAATGATTGTTATTGTGCCTTTCAAAATCAGATTCGCAAAGAAAATTGACCAAACGACCGACGGAATATAAATCCCACCAAACGCACCCCACACAAATATCAGGCTGTCAATCGGTATGCTTACTGAATTACTTACCAGAACCCGCACCCACTGATAACGTTTGGTGACTTTTTCCACCCAAATGCGGTAAATTTCAGTATCCAGCAATTCAGAAACAACCTCAGCAATTATACTGGCAATCACAATCCGCCAGACTGGCGAAAGTACAATTGCAAATTCCAATTGGGCCCCAACCTTCGGATCGCCGGGAATACGAGCGACTATCCAAAACAGTAGCGCCATCAATAGATTAATCACCGCCGCACATATAATAACGATCCGCGCTCCTTTTGAACCAACTGTTTTATGCACAAGATCACGTAGAGTAAAAGTAAAAGGATATATCAGCGTCCCGGCGTCCATCGAAAAGCCTAATAAGGTAATTATTTTCAGACTGGTAATGTCAGACAAAATTTGAGCAAATATATAGGCGGCGATGACGATTATCACCGAAATATTGATCGTTTCATCACTTAACGAGATTTCTTTTTCTAAAGTCACGATTCAATTTAAAATTATTTTCCTAATAGGGCTACTATTTTTAAAGTCCATCAAAGAAAAACCTTGTTAGATGAAGAATTGATTTGCAAAAAAATTCTTCATTTTAACAAATATCCTCTCTTCAAGATTATTGAAAAGAGATTTATGACAAATAATGACTTAAACTAATTCTACTCTTTTTTCCCACAGACCGGCTGACACATTATGCTGACAATTGCATAAAGTGCACAAACGGCGGCAAACATCAGGAAGCGAGACGGTTTGAGGTCAAATATCCTAAATCCAAACAATTTCTCCAGGATCCCGAGTAGCATGCTAAGGATTCCCCCATAATAAAATACACAACACGCAAACTTGTGGCACATAACTTATTCCTCCATTACATCTATTGTTTCATTTTTCAAAACAAAACTTACTGAAATATAATTTGTAAAATATTCATTCACAAGAATCTTATTTCCCAGGACCTCACCCAACTTTTTTAAAAGTTTCAACGAGGGAAAGATGTTTTTTGACAAAACTAATTAGATTCCACTTCGTTTCACCGAAAATTGGTTTCTCCCAATGCAATACCCTTTTACGATCATGCCAAACCAATTTCTGACCCGCCATAGGTGAGGTTAAATTGGTTTCGGCACACATTCTCGGGAGTATCAACTCAAACGGACGCCGCGATTTGGTCGAAGTAACTTTACCCAAATTATGGGTCATCAGTCGCTTGGCCACATCCTCCGACATACCAACGTAATAGCAACCATCCTTTAAACTGCGAAGTACATAAACTGACCACATTATAGTAGCGCATAGGGGATTCCCTGCCTGACTGCTGATGTAGTCTTACGCAGGAAGGCCTGCCTGAATGCTGACGCAGTCATGCAGGCAGGGAACCCCTGTTACCTAATTGTTTATTCAACCACCTCTTCCCAGCATTTGTCTTCAGGTATTTCTCCATATTCCTGGCAGATTCTCGATCACTGCACTCTTGTGTATATACCAACTCAAACGGACGCCTCGATTTAGTCGAAGTAACTTTACCCAAATTATGGGTCTTCAGTCGCTTGGCTACATCCTCCGACATACCAACGTAATAGCGACCATCCTTTAAACTGCGAAGTACATAGACTGACCACATTAGTAGCACATAGGGGATTCCCTGCCTGACTGCTGATGTAGTCACGCAGGCAGGCCTGCCTGAATGCTGACATAATCACGCAGACAAGTCCACTTGTCTCGCAAGGGCAGGTCATGCAGGCAGGGAACCCCTGTTACCTAATTGTTTATTTAACCACCTCTTCCCAGCTCCTGTCTTCAGGTATTTCTCCATCTTCCTGGCAGATTCTCGATTATTACATTCTTGTGTGTATATCAACTCAAACGGACGCCGCGATTTGGTCGAAGTAACTTTACCCAAATTATGGGTCATCAGTCGCTTGGCCACATCCTCCGACATACCAACGTAATAGCAACCATCCTTTAAACTGCGAAGTACATAGACTGACCACATTAGTAGCGCATAGGGGATTCGAACCCCTGTTACCGACGTGAGAGGCCAGCGTCCTAGGCCACTAGACGAATGCGCCATTTCAAAAAACCGCCCGAGGCGGCTTTCGCTGGGAAGCAGGGATTCGAACCCCGATACTCAGATCCAGAGTCTGATGTCCTGCCGTTGGACGACTTCCCAATTTTCCCAAAAAGCGGGCTAAATTTACACCCCAAACGTCGAATTGAGCAAATAAATCAACCGGTAAGAGCGGCCAGTATAAAGGAAACTGCCAGCATAATAGTCATTAGAAACTGTAGCTGAATCGTATTAGCGCTGAGAAGAATTAGCTCTTTAGCGTCTTTGAATTGCTTTTTGGAGAGTTTAATTGTTCGAATGTATTTAGGCAAAAGGCAGAGAATAATCAACGACCAGTAAGGGAAAAATCCGGCTATTATCGAAATCAGAATCCAGATCGGCACCACATATAAAATTAAACGATATATTTTCAAAGCCGTGTTACGATTCGCAATTTTTACGATAATTGTATTCTTATTAGCCGAACGATCGGCCTTCTCATCCAGTATTTCATTGGCATACAGAATCAACATCACCATTAATCCCGCCGGGACCGAAGCTAAGAACGCTAAAAATGAAATTGTGCCGGTCTGGACGTAGGATGCCCCTATTACTATCAATGGACCGAATGCAATAAATATCCCAATTTCTCCCAGACCGCGATATGCCAACTTGACGGGAATTGCGGTGTACAAAAAACCTATTGCCAATCCGATTATTCCAAAAATAATTAAAGCTGGGTGACCGGTGTAGACAACTAGTAATAATCCAATTAGAACAACCAACAAGAATGCCAATAAACCGGCCCAAAATGCCTTTCGCGCCGTCAATAGGCCGTTCTGGATCGTGCGACTTCCACCAGAGAATGGCGTAAAATCAGGATTATTGTCATCACAACCCGTCAGGTGATCATAATAATCATTAAAAATATTCGCCCCAAAATGGGCGAAAACCGTACCTAATAAAGCCAGCAAACCGGAAATAAAATTAATTTTGCCGACTTCATACCAGGCTACCGAAGTTCCTAAAATTACCGGCGCAACGCTAGCGGTCAGAAAAGGCGCCCGATAGGCTCTTAGCCATAATTTTAGGAAATCCGATACCTTTCTATAAGCTGACATTATTACTTAAATCGGTTAAAGATTTCTCTGAAGGAATTCGAGAAAAGTTTCGTACATATGAATTTGCCCCTCGCGGTCTGTTATCCCATGCCTTCGCCCGGGATAGAGCATTAGCTCGAAATGGATATTTTTCTTGATGAGCTCATTAATCAATTCCAGGCTTTGCTGTAAGTGCACATTATCGTCATAAGTGCCATGGATTAGAAGAAAATTAGCTTTTATCTGATCAACATAATTAAGCGGTGCACTTTCCCTGTAAACATTCTGATTATTATTGGGTAATCCTAAATATCGCTCGGTATAAATAGCATCATAATACTTCCAATGCGTCACTGGAGAAATAGCAACTCCCGTTTTAAAAACCCCCGGCGCTTTGGTAAGGGCATACAAAGTCATATACCCACCATAACTAGCGCCCCAGATTCCGATTCTTTCCGGATCAACATACGGCAGACTTTTCAAATATCTTACCCCGTCTAATTGATCCTGCAATTCTATTTTTCCAAGTTGCTGGTAAATCCTGCGTTCCCAATAACGTCCGCGCCCATACGAACCGCGATTGTCAAGACTGAAAATTAGATAACCATGTTGCGCCAATAATTGTGGCCAGGCGCCCCCGTAGCGGTTTTGGACGACTTGCACTCCCGGTCCACCATAAACATAAACTATAACCGGATATTTTTTTTGCGGATCGAAATCACTCGGATATAACAAACTGGCATAAAGGGAATCACCATCCATTGCCGGTAACTTGATGAATCGAGTAATGCCAAAATTATACTTTTGTGGATTAAAATCATTGTTATGATATAATTCTGTTATTTTTCTACCATTATTTTGAATAATTCTGACATTGACCTGTGAGTTGACATTTGAGAAAAAATCCAGATAATATTTCATATCCGGCGAAAAAACGGCCGAATGTTCTCCATCACCGCTATCAATCTGAATAATGGCACCGGAACCAAGGTGAACGCTATAAATATGTCGTTCGAGAAGCGACTTTTTCGTCGCGGTGAAATAAATTAGGCTGTCTCTTTCATTGACGCCGTTAAGTTTAGTGACCATCCAATCGCCGCTGGTAATCGGTTTGATTAAATTGCCTTCGAAATCATAGAGATAAAGATGCATGAAATTGTCTTTTTCCGAATAATAGATAAAATTGCGCGAATTTTTCATAAAATAGTATAAATCCGTAATATTTAACCAGTACGGATCTTTTTGTTCGAGAACAACTTTTGTCTGACTGGTTTGCGGATTACCATAGGCAACTTTCTGGCAATTTTGCAGCCGATTAATTGATTGAATAGCTACTAAATTGGTATCTGTCAACCAATCTATCCGAACAATGTATTCATTCTTGGATTGAAAATTGTTCATACCGATAATTTTTTGAGTCATAATATCTACCGCAAATACTTTGACTTCCGGTATTTTCTCGCCGGCATTCGGGTAATATTGCCATTCGATCCTCGGATGCATCGGAGACCAATCTACCAGCGGGTAGCGCGTTATACCATTTTCATTAAACTGGCAATAAGCAATCATTTTACTGTCCGGCGACCACTGATAAGCTTGTTCAAGATCGAATTCCTCGTCATAAACCCAGTCGGCTTCACCGTTAAAAATTGATTCGTTGCCATCATTAGTCAACTGGATCGCATTTTTCGATTCACAGTTGACAATCCAGATATTATGGTTGCGGATATAACTAACCCATTTCCCATTGGGAGAAAATTTTGGATTACTTTTTTTAGTTCCGTCATTTGTCAAACGAACTACAGAAGCATCGCGCTCATCGTAGAGGAAAAGGTCGTTCTCGCCGGTCAATAAATATCTGAATCCATCAGGCGCCGATAAGAAACCGGACGGATCTAGTTGAACAGTATGAGTATCACTCTTCCATTTTAATTGATCATAAATAAAAACTGTGTCAATTTTAAGGGAATTGAGCGAAAATTCCAGCAAATCGCAGTTTTGAGTTTTATTTTTTTCTAAGAATAATACGCCATCGCCCTTCGGAGTCCAGGTAAATTGTTTCTGCAGGTAAGCCCTTGCATTTAACCCCGGATCATCAATAATTTCCCGCACGGTTAATTTCCTGGGATTTTCTGCTAAAATTATTGAGATATTTAGTATTAAGTATAAACAAATCCGGAATATCCTCATTTCATTTTCCTATTCTAAAAAACTTGCGGACAGCGGCTAACAATTCATCTTCACCGATGATTGAAATCGGTTCGACTGGTAACGATTTTTTAAAGTAGCGGCCATAGGCTTTTTTATCAATGCGACTGTCAAGATTAATAACAACTCCCACATCATTGATCGAACGGATTAAGCGGCCAACTCCCTGGCGAAATTTCAAGACCGATTCCGGCACATAGTACTCGTTAAATGGATCCAGACCTTCGGCTTTCAATTTTTCGACATTAGCTTCGATAATCGGTTCAGTCGGCACAGGAAACGGCAACTTAGTGATGACCAGAATCTCCAGAGCGGGACCGACCACATCCACCCCTTCCCAAAAACTATCGGTACCCAGTAAAACCGAGTTTTGCTCGAGGCGAAATTGCTCCAGAAGCGCAGTTCTCGATGCGCCCTGTCCTTGCGCCAAAAGAGTAATGCCCATTTCGATAAAAGTCGGCAGACACAGTTTATAGACCTCGTACATAAAATTATACGAAGTAAACAAAACCAGAATACCCTTACCGGTTTCGCTGGAAAGGCGCTTTATCAGTCGTGCCGTAATAAACGCTTCGCTAATTTCATTATCATTCTGGTGATAGGTAAAAAACGCCATCTGATCATTGTAAAAAAACGGCGAACCGAGTGCCCGACTTACTACATTATGTTCTTCTATCAAATTTAAACCGCTCCGACTAAGAACGTAATCGAAATTTCCGGCGACTTGCAAGGTCGCCGAAGTCAGCATCGTGCTGGAAACATTCTTATAGACCTTTTCGAAAATGTCACTCGCAATATTGAGGGGAGTGCAGACAATTTCGACCCCGTTATCCTTGCCGTTAGGGGCAATTTCATACCAGAAAATATACGAATCATCATTGGCGGTCGTAACTTTACGCAACGTTTCCAGAAATGCCTCAACCATAATTTTCTGATTCATTAGCCGCACTTGCAATTCGTCATACTCTTCGGCAAAATCACCCCATATCTCTTCCATTTTATTACTCAAATTACCCAGCAGATTCCACAAAGTACCCAGTTCGTAAATCAGATTATTCGTTTCGATTTCCAGATTGGGAAATTCATGGGAAAAGTCTTTATAGCGCTTCTTAATGCCAAATGACTTTTGATTGCCATTAGCCGGATTGAATTTAGTGGCAACGATTTTTCGGAAAAATGCCTCCGCCGCAATTCTGACATCGGCAGTTTTCTCGAGAATCATTTGACGGAGCGGTTCGATTTTGTCGAGGCTTTTAAATTGATGGGCAGTTTCGGTCAAATCTACCAGCAGACCGCGTTCAGGCGCCGAACCGCTATAAATCCCATTTAAAGTATAAATAAGCGTCGGCAGGTTGATTCTTTGCGCAAAATAATTATAAGAATTCTTTTCCAGGTTATGGGCTTCGTCTATAATCAGAGCATCAAATTCCGGTAGAATCTGGTTATCAGCGGCTGAGTCGGCAAGAAGCAGGGAATGATTAACCACCATAATATCAGCATTCATAGCCTGATAACGTATTTTGCCAAGATAACAGCCGCCATATTTTTGGCAAACGCTGGTAGTGCAATAGCCAGGCTCGGAACAAATTTCGTTCCAGATATAGTAATGCGCCGCCAAATTAAATCCATTATTTTCGGCAATATCGCCGGTGCGGGTATGCTTGAGCCAAATTATGATCGGAATAATGGCGGAACGCGAGGCTAGGTGAAGTTGTTGAGGCAGTGCATTCAAATAACGATGCCAGCGCGTCAAGCAAATATAATTTGAGCGACCTTTCAGTAAGACGGCTTGGAATGGGAGTTTCAACTTTTCCGAGACAAAGGGAATTTCCTTATAAAATATCTGTTCTTGGAGATTCTTAGTATTGCTAGCAATCACCACCCGTTTTTTCTCTTTTTTCTGCTGATTCAACCAAACCACCGCCGGTATCAGGTAAGCCAGTGATTTACCAACTCCCGTTCCAGCTTCGATAATTGCAGAATCGCCGTTCTGCAGGCTATTAAGCACCAGTTGTGCCATTTCTTTCTGTTGAGGTCGGTTTTCAAAACCGGCTAAGTTTTGAGCAACTGGCCCTGACGGTTCAAAAAACTCCTCAATTTTTAGAGAAGTTTTCAAACTCTCTCTATTTTTTTCGATAGCCTGACCAAAAATATTTACCGGCGGATTCCAACCGATTTGAGGTGGTTCTGCAGATCCCAGAGTTTTCTTCAGCAATAGCTCTTCGGCGGCGTGCTTGTAAAGCAATTTATTAGGGTCGTCGGTGTCTTGCAATACCATATTGATGGTCTGGATCGTCTCCAGATCATAGCTCCGCACCTCTTCGACTAATTTGAGAAAAATCAGACCGGTATTGAGCGCATCATTCTCTGCTCGGTGAGCACCTTTGGCACTTAATCCATAAAACTCAGCGATAGTGGACAGACGATGATTATACAGAAAAAAGAGAAAAGCTTGCGCCAGAAGCAAAGTGTCGTATAATGGATTGTAAAGAATTCTTTTCCTCTGACTTTTGAAATTTTTCAGATATTCTTTTAAAAAACCAAGATCGAAACCGATATTATGTCCAACCAGTGGAATTCTACCGATGAAATCAAGAACTTCATCAAGATGCTGTTCAAAAGGCAACTTGCCTTTTAGCATTTCATCTTTGATGCCGGTTAGTTGCTCGATTTCCGGTGAAATGGGAAAACCGGGATTGCAGAGAAAACTCAATGTTTCGGAAGGCTTACCATTTACAAATTTTAGCGCCGCAAACTCAATCACGGCATCTTGTTGCGGATTTAGGCCGGTCGTCTCAACATCGAAGGCAATAAATTCAGTTAATCCGGCTTTAGCCAAAAAATTGTCCATTAGATCATTTGAGCAAATAATTTGATCGCTTCGAGCAGTAAAGCCGGCTTATTACGGAGAGCAACTTTGAAAACAGTCATAATATTAATTTCATCTGGTGGAACTTTTTGGAGCAAATTGGCAATTTCATCCAGTTCGTTATCCGTAAGTTCAGTCATCCATTCCTTTATTTTATAAAAGCGAGCGTAATCCTTGCCGACGTTCTTATCCCATTCCTTTTGATATTCCTTCAGGACGTTTACACTCCAGTCAGTCTGGGCAATCGCTTGCGCAGCAACTAAACCAGCCATTTTACCGGCTGTAATTGCCGCTAAAATCCCACCACCGGTTACCGGATTAACCTGTCGGGCGGCATCTCCGACAATTAACAACCCATCCGAGGCAATTTTTTTGAGCGACTTGGCAACAGGAACACCTCCAGCGATCGTGGTCAATCGCGCCGCCTTAGGAAATTTTTCATTTATAAAATCATCCAAGCATTCAATCGCCGAACGCCCGTTATAATAAGCGCCGTTGACGCCCAGACCGACGTTGGCCGTGCGGTTGCCTTTGGGAAATACCCAGGCGTAACCACCCGGCGCCCAGCGGCTGGAAAAATAAAAATCAATTTGATCGTCAGCTATATCCAGATTACCCAGCAAAGCCTGAGCGCAAGATTCAATATCTTTTAATACCGTCTGCGTGCGGATACCGGCAAAGCGGGCGATTCGCGATTCCACGCCATCCGCCGCTATAATTATTTTAGATTTCAAAACATAATCGCGGTCAAGATGGCGCACAAACACTTTCCAGTTTTGCTTTCCATCCGGCTCAACTTTATAAACATTGGACTTGGTGAATATTTCAACTCCCTGATTAGCGGCAATTTCCGCCAATCCATTATCGAATAAACGCCGGTTAAGGATGACTCCATTATTCGGCAAATTCAACAAGACCTTCTGGTCAGACGGCGAGATCAAGCAAGCTTTGGTAATAGTAGTTGCGATCCAGTGCGGATCGATTTCTACGAATCGCTCGAGATCCGGAATCGAAGTGGCTTCGGCACAACGAACGGGAGTGCCGATTTCCCGACCTCTTTCAAAAAGAGCAACCGTATTAGTAGCAGTTTTCGCAAAACGCGCCGCCGTACTACCGGCCGGGCCGCCACCGACGACAATAACATCAAATTCTGTTCGCATAAATTATTCCTATTCAACCAGCTTTAACGCTTTAAAAGGACAGACTCTCACACAAATTTGACAGGCATTGCATTGAGAATCATCAATTATTAGACGCGATTCCGTCAATGCAATACAATCCTTCGGGCAAACCGAAATACACGTTCCGCATAAATCGCAACAATCCTGGTCAATCTCTATCATACCGATTCCTCAACCTGAAAGGTCGGATAATTCAGATTAAAGCGGGACAAATAATAAAATCGGCAAAGATAATAGTTGATTAATAGGACAATAAAAAATAAGGGGAATTCGACGCATAAAGTCAAAGCCAGAAACAAGATCGGATAGCGGATAGTGCGCAAAACCCAGGCTTCAGTCGGTTTAAAAAGCAGAATGATAAAAAGTGGCGATGAAATTAAACAGGACAAACTGATGACCGGATCCTTAAAATACATCCCAAATGCAAAACTCAAAGCCAGACAAATAAATGCCAACCAAATCGTTACTCTATTTTCATAATGAACCGAAATAGTCTTTTTACCAGTTTTGAGATCACCTTCTTTATCCGGAATGGTGGTCAGAACCGCTACCGAAGTCCATGCTAATAAATACGGCAGTGCATAAATAATGTCTTTCAATTGCCATTTACCGGCGATAATCCAGCCGCAAATAAAAAGACACAATCCGCTGATAAAATTTACCAACACGCCTAACATCGGTTTATCTTTCCACTCAAATGGCTTGTAATTATACAAGTATCCCCAGAAAAACACGCAAATCCCTAAAACGATAAAGAATTGCCAGTTTATTATTAAGGCTAATAACAACGAAATCCCAATCGTAACCAGCGCGATTTTCAAGGCTAAATCGGCTTTGACATGTTCTTCCGAAATCAGAAAAAGCTTCCGGTTTTCTTTATCGCTCTCGATATCATGGAGTTGATTGAGAATAAATGTCGCTCCTGTGGCCATAGTGACAATTAAAAAACATAAAACCAGTCTCCAGTTGATTGCTAATGACCACCAGGCCGGTTGTTTCTCGATAAAGATAAAATAGCCGCTATAACCAGCCATTGTTATTATCCAAACTGCAAAAAATAGAGTCGGTCGGAAAATAAACAGGTAATCAAGCCAGGCAATTGATTTACTTGGAACTTTTAACATGGGCTCTCCTTCTCTTGGTTGATTTTTTCACAGTACTGACCAGTAAAACAAGCTGTACAAAAATTTTCAGCCGGTAAGCTCATCGCATTTAACAAACCTTCCGGGCTTATATATTCAAGGCTGTCAACCTCTAAATAGTCCTTTATTTCTGCAATGGATTTCTGATTGGCGATTAATTCTTCGTGCGACGGAAAATCCATACCATAATAACAAGGAAATTTGACTGGCGGAGAACCAATGCGGATATGAATCTCTTTAGCTCCGGCGGACCGCAACATTCGCGCTAATTTACGTAAAGTCGTACCGCGCACAATCGAGTCATCAACGACGACAATTTTACGATCTTTTAATACTCCCCCGACCGGGTTGAATTTAATTTTAGCTGTAAAATCACGCATAGTCTGGGTGGGATGGATAAAAGTCCGTCCGATATAATGATTCCGAATCAAGGCGATTTCGAACCGAGCCGTTGAACGCTGAGAATAACCGAGCGCAATAGTATTACTCGAGTCTGGTACCGAAATCACGATCTCAGCTTCCGGGGCGGGCTTTTCCATAGCTAAAATTTTACCCAATTTGCGCCTGGTTTTATCAACATATTCGCCAAATATCTGGCTATCCGGACGTGAAAAATACACATACTCAAAAATACAATGCTTCGGCTCAGGTGGAGCGATTTGATAAGATTTAACATTAGTACCGTCCAATACTATCATTTCGCCCGGTTTGACATCTCGCTCATAAGTAGCACCGATTAAATCGAAAGCACAAGTCTCGGAAGCAAAAATGTATGAACCATCCAAAGTTCCAATAGCTAACGGCCGAAACCCACGATGATCACGAGCCACGATCATCTTATTATCAAATAAAATCAAAACCGAGAAGGCCCCTTTAATGCGACGGAAAACCTGCAAAAATTTCTCTTCCAGTGAGTCACCGGTCGAATGCGCAAATAAATGAATTATATATTCGGTGTCCGAGGTCGTCTGAAACAAAGCCCCGTGACTCTCCAAATCTCGGCCGATTTCATCTAGGTTAATCAGGTTGCCATTGTGAACGATACTAATCTGACTGCCTTTGGACTTGAATGCTAATGGTTGAATGTTTTCGTTACCATTGCTCCCATAGGTTGAATATCGGACGTGCCCGATAGCCGTTTTCCCTGATAAATGCATAAGTTGCTCACGATTAACAAAAACATCGGCGACCAGTCCTTTGCCTTTCTGAAGATGACTGACTTTACCGTCGAACGAAGCGATACCGGCTCCCTCCTGACCGCGATGCTGTAAAGCATACAGTCCGAGGTAAGTTAGAGTAGCGGCTTCTTCATGATTATAAATTCCTACAATTCCACACATTTTTCATCCATTAATTAATTTTATATGATTTGAATATATCCAACCCCGCTGGTTACGTTCAACTTCGACACGATAAATACCTTCCGAGACATCAATTATCAATTTTTCAGTCGTTTCCGTGTGAAAAACCTGACCATTGCGATAAACCTTACACTCGGCTTTTTGCGGCAAAAAAACGTGTATTGTGCCACCGGTAGCCGTTCCGATATCACCCATCTGCATTTCCGCCTGGTTAGTCTGAATATAGAATCGAAATCCACGAGCATCACCGCGTCGAAAATTTGAAAAGAAACAGCGCCCGGATTTGATTGTGTTAATAATTTCCATCTCAGCATCAGAATTGTTTAATTCCGAAATTTTCTGCTCGCTCAAGATATGAGTGCGGATAGATTTGAACATTATTTTATAGTCGAAAATGGCTTTTGAAAAAACGCCGAGAACTTTTACTTTCGTGGCGTGAGCATCCACCGAACCAACCCCAACTACTTTACGCTCAAGATTGGCATTATCCCACCATTTTAAAAGTTCGTTAGCCGGGCTGGTCGAAAAACTGCGGGGATGAATGACATTCCAGTATTTGTTCTTAATCGTAGTCGCTTCCAGCCAGTGCGACATCATATTCCAGATTTCGACGACTTCAATTTCCGGGTAATCCAGAGTGCTCCAGGTAATAGCCGGAAATCCGGGTAACGAATATTTTTTATCGCGTTGTTCTAGCGGATGAGCGGCAATTCCCAGAGCGCCGACCTCCTTCGCCGCCTTGATATATTGCTGATGAGTCAGTTCACTTGGCAACATTTTATCGAAGCCAAACACCAAATAATGGTGGCGATCTTCGACATCCTGAATTTCATAGCCGACGCTAACAAATAAATTATCGTGCCATCCGGTATATCCTTCATCCCGACCGCGCAAGGTCTGGTGATCGCTAATCATTACATAATCCAATCCGGCTTCTTGAGCGGCTTGAATAACTTCTTCATACGTCCCGCTTCCGTCAGAATAGACGGTGTGGATGTGAATACAACCAATATATTCATTTAAGGTCTTCATTTTATTCCGTTAATGAAAAATATCGCGGCTCCGACACCCAAAATATCAACAACCAAATCGCGCCAGCTGAAGTAATTTTCCTTTTGGTTTAAATCTCTAATCTCCTTCAATACCCCTAAAGAAATCGTCAAACCGGCGGCATTCCGATTAGCCTTATCAGACTTTACATCGAAAATCCGGTTTTGACCATAAAAAAGCGTTGTGGTCAGATAAAACGAGGTGCTGAAATGCTTAAGTTTGTCCATTGCAAACCATCTATCCTCAGGTTGACTTTTCGTGATTTCTCCAACCGGCGGAGCAGCTGTAAGTCCACTCACGATTACCAATATCATTAAAAATAACCGCCAATATTTCATATTATTCCGAGTGAACTTAATAAAACCATCGCAATCAAAACCGGCGCTACATAACGAATTGAGAATCGCCAAACAGGGAAAAACCAGTTCGGAGCTCGTTCAGCGCCTTGGCGCAATTCCAACAAAGCGTTATCTTTGCCCCAAAACCAGCCGACAAATAGCGTTATAAATAAACCACCTATCGGTAAACAAATATTAGACGCCAAATAATCACAAAAACTGAAAATTGAGAGACCCATAATCTGGAAATTCGACCAGCGCCCAAAGGAAAGGGCACTGGGAATTCCGAGTAGTAAACATACAGTTCCACCGATAATCGCTACTGCTTTCCGGCTTAAATTAAATTCGTCCACAAAATAAGCCGTAATGACTTCCAGTAAAGAAATCGTCGAGGTCAAAGCGGCTAAGGCTAACAGGATAAAGAAAAGAATCCGGAACCAATACCCACCCGGAATATAGTTGAATAAAATCGGCGAAGTATTGAATAATAAACTTGGCCCTTGATCGGGTCTTAGACCTAGGGCAAAAATTGCCGGAAAAATCATAAATCCGGCCAGAAGAGAGATAGACGTATCAACAACGACAATCCGGGTTGCTTCGGATGGGATATTATTTTCCTTTGATAAATAACTGCCATAAGTAATAATCACGCCCATACCGATACTAAGCGAAAAAAATGCCTGCCCAAGAGCCACCAGCACCGTTCGCCCGCTAACAAAAGCAAAATTAGGTTTGAGTAAATAGACAATGCCACCCTGTGAATTTTCCAAGGTAATACCCCTGATTACCAGCACTAAAATAATGATAATCAAACTGGGCATCATAATTTTACTGGATTTCTCAATGCCACGAGTCACGCCAAAATACACAATGCCGACCGTCAGCGCCATAAAAATTATCAAATAAGGCACGCTCCAACTGCCACTGCTGGATAATCTACTAAATAATGCTACCGCCTGACCGGTATCCGTCATCGTTTGAAATGAACCTTTGACGGCTTCGACAATGTATCCCAGACACCAGCCCGCAATTACATTATAGTATGAAAGAATGATAAAGCCGGTAAGAACTCCGAGAAAACCCACTGCCATCCAGAAGGGATTATTATTCGAAAGTTGTTTAAAACTGCCAACCGGATCTTTCCGAGCATTTCGTCCAATTACCACTTCGGCAATAATAACCGGCAAACCGATAACGGCGACACAAATTAAATAAATAAAAATAAAAACCGCGCCGCCGTTTTCACCAACCAGATAGGGAAATTTCCAGATGTTCCCCAATCCCGCAGCCGAACCGGCCGCCGCCAGTACAAATCCAATTTTTGAGCCCCATTGTTCCCGTGACTTACTCATTTTACAAATCTACTCTCATTGAGAAATTTAGTCCGGTTTCAGTTCCACTTAATTCAATCTCACCCTTTGGAAAATTTATCAAGTGGGCATCAACGACCGCATCCAGTAAACCAAAAAGATAAGTACCTAAACTCCACCAACCATATTTATTGCGCTTTTCTCTTGGCCGCCAGGAATTCAGAGTAAGTTCGTAGCCGGTCACATTCAGCACCTGAGCCTTTTTCTCCTCTTCTGTTAATCCAACCCAAGTTTCGACTCCCAGCGTTTCCTTCGTCGTTTTTACATAGCCATGGATCCGATTGTAATAGAAAAAATTATAGAGGAAATATCCCTCCGCTGACAAGAGCAATACACCTTTGACCGGTTTTTTGTTATAGACTTGTCCCCAGCCGGGAATTATTGCTGAACGGATAAATGCTCCCTTTGGTGAAATTTTCAAAAGCGTATCCGCCGGGCTAGCGCTTTGCAGATTACTCTGCAATATTATCAATAATCCTACCACAAGAAAAATGCGCTTCAGATCCAACTTATAATCCTATTACCAGGCCCCTACTACTAAAGCCGACTGAGGAACTATTTTGATATCCACTTCTCTGGCGTCCGCATCGAATACCTCACCATCGAAGTGCACCGGAAGTGGTTTTTCACCACATATATTAATCGTTTGACAACGCATCGTCAAAACTCCCGGGACTTCCGCAATCGTGCCGTCTTTTAACCGTCTGAGATTCAGAAATAATTTCCAGACCGGCATCTCCGGAATCAAGCAAACATCAAACAACGAATCATGAATATTTGCCTGCGGATTAAGTTTCAAACCACCACCGCAAGCCCAGCCGTTGCCGACCGCCACTAAAAAAGAGCGATCGGTGCTAATCGGACAGCCGTCTATTTCGATTTCCAGCGGAAGCGACTTCCAGAATGCTAAACTCGATAGCACCGAGTATAGATAAGCCATACTGCCTTTCAACATTTTAAGACTCTTGGTTTTAACATTAACATAAGCGTCAAAACCAACTCCAACTCCGT
Source organism: Fidelibacterota bacterium (assembly GCA_035448825.1). GTDB lineage: Bacteria > Fidelibacterota > UBA2242 > UBA2242 > UBA2242 > JAGNGI01. Next base: position 95,491 of record DAOTJS010000001.1, on the reverse strand, counting down.
TAATAAAAACGCGATTGCCAACTGTTCCAAGGTCCATCAAGCGCGTTTTATATTCATTCAAAATCTGGATGGCTTTGTCGAATTTGCGAGGTACATTGATACAACGGGCAAAATCATTCCCCGTTCCTTCGGGAATCACACCGAAGGGCGTCTCAGTCCCTGCTAAACCGCTCATAACTTCATTAGCCGTCCCATCTCCGCCATAGGCTACCACAGCATCATATTCTCGATGAATCCTGTCAGCAATTCTGGTAGCATGAAGTGAGCCTTCGGTAATAAAATAATCGAATCGGGATTTCGTTTTGGCCGCAATTTCCTTTAAAAGTGGCAGGTTCCGGATTGTGCGACCTTTACCGGCAGCAGGATTTACAATAACAGCGAATTTGTATGACAATTATTTCTCCTCCCAAACGGCTATGGCTTCGATTTCAACCAACCCATCCAGCGGCAAACGACTGACCTGCACGGCCGAACGGGCTGGCGCTGATTCTGGAAAATATTCTTCAAAAACTTGATTCAATAGCGCAAAATTATTCAAATCGGTTACAAATACCGTGAATTTCACTACATTTTTCAAATCGGTCCCGGCCGCCTGTAAAATCGCTCCCAGGTTGCGCATTACCTGATTCACTTGCTCCTTAAAATCATCAGAAACAATTTTTCCGGTGATTGGATCGAGCCCTAATTGTCCCGCCGTAAATACAAAATTTCCGGAAATAACAGCCTGGCTATAAGGCCCGCTAGCACGCGGCGCATTGGGAGTATTGACGATTTTGCGCTCTACTTCCCCCAACATACATTCAACTCCTTATTAGCTTTTAATTCATCTAAACGTCGCACCGGCGTCGTCCAGGGAGCATTGTGTAATTTTTCCGGCTCATTAGCTGCCTCCTGGTCTATTTTTACCAGAGCTTCGATAAAGCGATCCAGAGTTGCTTTACTCTCGGTTTCAGTCGGTTCAATCATCAAAGCCTCTTTGACAATCAGCGGAAAATAAACCGTCGGGGCATGAAAACCAAAGTCCAGCAATCGTTTGGCTATATCAAGCGTTTTTACCCCGGAACGTTGAAACTGGCGCTCGCCAGAAGCAACAAATTCATGCATACAGATACGATTATAAGGAATTTCAAAAACAGAACTCAATTTTTGGCGCAGGTAATTAGCGTTCAAGATAGCGTTGCGGGAAACGGCTTGCAAACCCTCTACGCCCATCATCCGAATGTAGCAATAAGCCCTGACCATTACTCCGAAATTGCCGTAAAATCCAAGTACTTTTCCGATCGAATGCGGATAATTATAATTCAATGAGAATTTATCACCATTTTTCTCGATGCGTGGCACCGGGAGAAATTCGACCAGTTTTTCGTTTACGGCGATCGCACCGCTACCAGGTCCGCCACCACCGTGAGGTGTCGCAAAGGTTTTATGTAAATTTATATGAGTAATATCAAAACCCATATCTCCCGGACGCACAATCCCGAGCAAGGCGTTTAGATTGGCGCCATCCATATAGACCAAACCGCCCTGATTATGAACTATTGCGTTAATTTCACCTACTTCCTCCTCGAAAAGTCCCAGCGTATTAGGATTGGTCAGCATCAAACCAGCTACCGAGGAATTCATTTTGGCGCGCAAGTCTTCTAAATCAATGCAACCGCGTTGATTGGATTTCACTGAAATAGTCTTGTAATTAGCCGAAGTCGCACTGGCTGGATTGGTACCGTGCGCCGAATCAGGAATCAAGATGAAGTGGCGAGTCTCTCCCTTCTGCTCAAAATATTTCTTCATAAGCAAAACGCCGGTCAATTCGCCATGTGAACCTGCCGCTGGTTGAAGCGTAGCCGCTGGCAGACCGGTAATTTCGCATAAATATTGTTCCAGCTCGTAAATAATCTGGAGCGCGCCTTGAATCGTACTCTCATCCTGGAGAGGATGACAATTAGCCAGTCCGGGAAGAGCGGCACAGCGATCGTTGACTTTCGGATTGTACTTCATCGTGCAGGAACCCAGCGGGTATAAGTCTTTGTCAACATGATGATTCATCGTTGACAAATTGGTAAAATGGCGCACAACTTCCGGCTCGCTAACTTCCGGCAATTGCAGTTCGCTCTGGCGCAGGAGCTCGGATGGAATTAATTCAGCGGGAGAAACTGCCGATGCAAAACCTTGCGGTAAAGAAACACCTTCTTTACCGGCTTGAGAATACTCGTATATTAATTTCTCCATCTCGAATTCCTTTTAATTTTTTGATTCTATTTTTGACTTAATTAATGGGATAACCGCTTGCATGGCTTCTGGAATTTTTTCAGTAAATTTGCCACCGGCCGTAGCCATATGCGCTTGACCGCCGCCACCGCCGCCTAAAATTTTTCCCAATTCCCGAACAATATCGCCGGCCTTTAATCCATATTGTTTGATAGCTTGGTCGGTGACCACCACGGCAATACTCGGCTTTTCATCAATTACGCTAACAATTACACCGACGCCGTTATGCAATTTAGCGCGCACCAGGTCACCGATTGCCTTTAATTCATCGAGATTTTTGACATTCGCTCGAAAAGTAAAAACTTTTAATTCCCCGACTATTTCGGCTTTTTCTAAGAGAGTATCAATCTCCTGTTCGAGATCCGCTTTATTGTTTTTATGAAATTGCTTTTCCAGGTTCTTATAATCGGTTAATAATTTTTCGATTCGTTGGGGTAATTGCTCACGGCTGACGCCGAGCATAGTCGCGATCTTTTCCAGCAGGCGTTCATTCTCGCGCAATAATTTCAACACCGCTTCGCCGGTAATGGCTTCGATGCGACGGACACCAGCGGCAATTGCCGTCTCGCTAATAATTTTGAAACAGCCGATATCACCGGTTCGATTGACATGCTTGCCGCCGCACAGCTCTTTTGAGTAATCACCCACGTTGATTACTCGCACCACATCGCCGTACTTTTCGCCAAATAACGCCATCGCACCTGATTCCCGAGCGCTTTGATAATCTTTCTGTTCGGCATTCACCGGCAGATTTTCCCGGATTCGGGCATTAACCCAATCTTCAACGGTCTCGATTTCTGATTCGCTCATCTTAGTAAAATGGGTAAAATCGAAACGCAATTTCTCCGGCGTCACCAGCGAACCGGATTGATGGACATGCTCACCAAGAACCTGGCGCAAAGCCGCCTGTAAAAGGTGCGTTGCCGTGTGATTGGCGCGAATTTGCAAATTAGCGACATTGTCCACGCTGGCTTTGACCATCGGATCATCAATTGAATTCCCCTTTTCAAAATGACCACTATGGACAATTGAAGAACCGATTTTCCGCGTGTTGTCAATCCTGATTCTGAAATTATTGCCCTCGATAATTCCGACATCGCCAATTTCGCCGCCAGCCTCAGCATAAAACGGCGTCCGATCGAGAATCAAATGAACTTTCTGGCCTTCGATTAGGTACTTGCGAATCACCGATTGCGTTTCCAGCTTATCATAGCCAACAAATTCAGAATCTTCGCCGGTCGTCAGCGTTTGCCAATTTTCATTTTCCATAAAATCATCAGCTTGAAACGCTACCGCAGCTCGCGCTCGTTCTTTCTGGCGGTTCATTAAATTTTCGAATCCCTTTTCATCAATGCTAAGTCCGGCTTCCTCCGCCAATAAGCGAGTCAAATCCATCGGAAAACCATAAGTATCATAGAGTTTAAAAACTTCTTCACCAGGAATTATTTTGATATTATTTCGTTCTATGTTTTCCCTGATCTTAGCAAAGACTTCCAATCCCCGGTCAAGCGTCAAACCAAACGACTTCTCCTCGGCTTTAATAACCGCCTGAATATGATTCCGCCGCTCTATAATTTCAGGGTAAGTCGCGCCGAGCACTTCAATCACACTATCAACTAATTGGTAAATAAAAGGTTTGCGCATCTCCAGCATTCGACCGAAACGCGCCGCCCGGCGCAGAATTCGACGAATAACATAACCTCGGCCTTCATTGGACGGCAAACCACCATCAGCAATCGCAAACGTCAGCATCCGAATGTGGTCGGCGATAACGCGATGCGCCACACTGGTTTCCGGATGATATTCTTTGCCAGTCAAAGACACAATTTGATCAATAATCGGCTTAAATAAATCAGTATCGTAATTGGAATTTTTCCCCTGCAAAACAGCCACCATCCGCTCTAATCCGGCGCCGGTATCAACGTGCTTAAGCGGCAAAGGCTTCAGCTCCCCGGATTTATCACGTTCAAACTGGATAAAAACTAGATTCCAGAGTTCGATATATTCCGGGTTGCCGGAATTAATCATTTCCGCTTGCTGGTTCTCCAGATGTGAGCCGGTGTAATAATGAATTTCAGAGCAAGGACCGCAGGGGCCAGTTTCGCCCATCTCCCAGAAATTGTCCTTTTCGCCAAAGCGTAGAATCCGACTCTGATCGAGGCCGGCTATTTTCTGCCAGGCTTGAAGCGCCTCTTCATCATCGTGATAAATTGTCACCCATAATCTTTCCGTCGGCAATTTCCAGACTTCCGTCAACAATTCCCACGCCATTTGCACGGCTTCAGCTTTATAATAATCGCCAAACGACCAATTACCCAGCATCTCGAAAAAAGTGTGGTGATAAGTGTCTTTTCCTACTTCTTCCAGATCGTTATGTTTACCACTAACCCGGATACATTTCTGGGAATTGGCGACCCTCGGGTTTTCGATTTTCTCCTGCCCTAAAAATATACCTTTGAATTGGTTCATTCCGGCGTTGGTAAATAACAAAGTCGGGTCAGATTGCGGAATAACCGGTGCGCTACGAACAATTTTATGTCCATGGGCGGCAAAAAATTCTAAAAACTCACGACGGATATCACTGGCAGTTTTCAATTATGCTCCTGTGAATTTTATAAATACCAATATTCATATTTCAAATTTACTCTTAATTAAATGTGAGGGTGAAAGTTATTTTGAATCCGGTTTATAATCAAGCAGATATTGAGGAATGGAGACTTTAATCGCTTTATTTCTATGGAATTTTTTGCAAGGCTTTAATAACCACATTGGGCTTATACCCTTTTTGAATTAGGTAACGATATAACTTGTCGCGGCTCTTCGGATCGTTTTTGAGACTCGAGGCTTTTTTCCGCCCGACGAGCAAAGCTGCTTCCAGTTGATCTTCATCTTTCACTAAGTTTTTAATTGCCTCGTCAATTACTTCACGCGTTACTCCTTTCGCAATCAAAGCCTGCCTAATTTTCTGAACTCCGTTATGACTTAGTTGTAGTTGATCGCGAATAAAGGTCTCGCAAAAAACTTTATCATCCAGATAACCTCTTTCAATACAATACTTGATTACCCGGCTTGTGACATCTAGAGGATATTTCTTGCGACGGTTAAGGTATAATTCGAGTTCCTTTTGACTGCGCATTCTAAGTCCCAGGTATTTAATCGCTGCCTCTTTCGCCTGTTCGAATAGTTCGTGCTGCTGAATCATTCTAATTTGCTTTTCCGTCAATTGCTGACCAACGCTAACCCGGAAAAGGTTAAACGTTTCGGCACCAATGCCGAAAGCAAATTCATTATCGAGATAGATATTAATGCGTGCCGACTTCCTCTTCTGCGATTCGATTTTAGTCACGACTTTTAATATCTCAGGTTCGGGCGAAAAATCTGGGGACATTTTATTTCTTTCTGGATTAAAAAGAATTTATTCCTTGATCAGCCCGAGATAAGTTTTAACCTGCTGTTCGAGTTTCGCCAGCATTTCTTTATTTTCGGTTAGATAAACCTTAGCGCTTTCACGTCCCTGACCGATACGTTCGTCTCCATAGGAATACCAGGCTCCACTTTTCTGGATAAGTCCAGCTTCGACGGCGGTATCCAAAATGTCACCAACGTACGAAATGCCCTGGTCGAAAGTCAAGTCGAATTCGGTTTCTTTGAACGGCGGTGCCATTTTATTTTTGACCACCTTGACCCGCGTGCGACTGCCAATATTGGTGTTGCCTTCTTTGATCGTGGAGATTCGTCGAATTTCAAGACGCAGTGAGGTATAGAATTTCAAAGCCCGACCGCCGGTGGTTGTCTCCGGATTACCAAACATTACCCCGATCTTTTCCCGAATTTGGTTAATGAAAATTACTGCTGTGTTGGATTTACTGACCGCACCGGTCAATTTACGAAGTGCTTGAGACATCAAGCGTGCCTGCAATCCAACATGCGAATCACCCATTTCCCCTTCCAATTCGGCACGCGGCACCAGCGCAGCTACCGAATCAATCACGATTACATCAATAGCATTACTACGTACCAGAGTTTCGGTGATTTCCAGCGCCTGCTCACCGTGATCCGGTTGCGAAATCAGTAAATCGTGAGTATTTACCCCAAGTTTAGCGGCATATTGCGGATCGAGGGCATGCTCGGCATCAATAAAAGCCGCATAGCCGCCTGCTTTCTGAGCCTGAGCGATAATATGCAAAGCTAGAGTTGTTTTCCCCGATGATTCCGGTCCAAATATTTCAGTAATTCGGCCGCGCGGAATACCACCGACGCCAATACAAGCATCCAAAGATAGGCAACCGGTCGGGATTACATCTACGGCGATTTTCATCGAATCGTCTCCGAGACGCATAATCGAGCCTTTACCAAATTGACGGTCAATCTGGGTTATGGCTAAATCGAGAGCTTTCAATTTATCGTCATTTTTTTCCGCCATCTTTTTCTCTCCTTATTTTATTTTAAATTAAACACGGCTAGGCGTGTGTAAATTGGTCCTCCCGCTGTCAGATTACTTTCATAAAAAATTACATTTTCTACCGGATTTATGGTAGGATTAATTTCATAATTTAAAAAACTTTCCAGCCCGGCAACCTTTTTTAAGGGATTTTTGACCCGCCCAATGGTCAAATGGGGCTTAAATTCGCGCTTTTCCGGTTGATAACCAAACTTCCCTAAAACCGATTCAATTGCTTGTGAGAGTTTTTGAATTTGCTCGAATCCCTGACCAATTCCCAGCCATAATACGCGGGGTTTGCGATTATTGGGAAAACAGCCTAATCCTTCGCAAATATATTCGAATCTATCAATTGTAGTGATGACACTATCTAACGCCTTTGAAATGTCCGGGATGGCTTTTTCATCGGTATCACCCAGAAATTTCAATGTCAAATGCAAATTATTGGTTGGAACAAGACGCACATTTTCCCGCAATTCGGGAATAGTCTGCTTGATTGCTTCCACTTGCAAGCAAGTTTCCTGACTAACCGGTATGGCAATAAAGGTTCTTTTCATCTTTCACTTACCAAGTAAATATAAACGCAGTTGATTTAACGCCACCTGGGAAAAACAAAACTTATTAGTCAAGCGATCGCCGATAAATTGGTATTGATAAGTCCGAGTAGTATTTTGATCGGAAACACCAATCCAGACCAGTCCAACCGGTTTGGCATCATTACCACCGGAAGGGCCCGCTATCCCGGTGGAACTCAAACCAAGGTCACAACCGGAAATCTGTCGCACTCGGTTAGCCATTTGATTGGCAACTTCCGAACTCACCGCACCGTATTTTTCGATAATTTCCGGTTCAACTCCGAGTAAATTAATTTTCGTGGCATTGCTATACGCAACGACTCCGGTCTTAAAATAATTCGAACTACCTGAAACGTCTGTTAGACGGCTGGCAACCAGACCGCCGGTACAGGATTCAGCTACCGCGACAGTCAGATGCTTTCGTAATAAAAGGTGAGCAATAACCGATTCGAGAGTATCATCATCAAAACCGAAAACATTATCGCCGATAATTTCTTGAATAGACTTGACATACTCATCTATTTTAGCACTTTCTTGCGGTTCACGAATTGTTAACTCGAGGTCAATTTGCGCCATCTGCGGCAAGAAAGCGACCTTGACGCCGGGATGTTGCTCAATCCATTCTTTTAATAATGAATAAATCTGAGATTCAGGCATTCCGGTAATGTGCAGGTATTTTTTCCCAATAGCTTTATGACCAAGCGCGGCTAATTGCGGCGCGATCACTTTGGTCAGCATCGCTTGCATTTCCAGCGGGACACCCGGTAAAACATAATAAATCCGATCTCGATGTTCAATTTTCAAGCCTGGAGCTGAACCAACCGGATTTTCCAGAATGATGGCACCCTGCGGAAGGTAGGCTTGCTTTAGATTGACTTCCGGCATCTTCAATCCCCGTTTTTCAAAACGCTTTACGAGACTAGCAGCTATTTCTTTATTAAAAATGAGCGGTATATCAAAATAGCTGGTGAGGGCAGAAACCGTTATATCGTCATTCGTGGGACCTAAACCGCCGGTGATCATTACCAAATTAATTTCCGGATCTAAATTGTCAAGAACTGTCCAGATTTGTTCCTGATCATCACCAACAGTTATAATTAATTTAACCGCAATACCAAAATTATTTAATGTCCGAGCGATATAGGTAGAGTTAGTATTATTTACAAGTCCGGAGATTAGTTCATTTCCGATCGAAATTATGGCCGCATTGGTCATAGGATCAGAATTCCTAAATTGATAATAATTCCAGTAAAAACACCAGCCAGAATATCGTCCGCCATTATGCCAAATCCACCGCCGATCAATTCCAGTTTGCGAATTGGTTTGAATTTTTTAATATCAAAAATTCTGAAAATAATAAATGTAGCAGCGATCCAGACCATATCCTCGGAATAGTTTAAAGTCGGAATGATGGTCATCGCCAACCAGATTCCGACTACTTCATCAATTACTACATACGGTGGGTCAATTTCGCCAATTTTCTTTTCGATATATTCGGAAGTGAAAATACCGATAAAAAAAGCGACTGTCACCAGAATTAATTCAAACCAGAAGGAATGCCAGGGCAATAAGAACCAGACAACTAAACCCGCTACTGTGCCCCAGGTACCAGGCGCAAATGGAATATAACCGATAAAGCAAAAACTCGCTATTATTCGAGAGACTAATTTTTTAACATTTGTTACATTCATTTTTCAAAGCCAGTCGAATTGCATTTTTATTTACCAGAATATATTCCACCCCGGTCCAAACTGTGATAATGGTAGTTACTAGCATCAAGATATAAATAATTTTATAATCTTTGATGTAGTCGGAAACACCCCGAAAAATCTCCCAGCGCTGGGTAATCAGATATACCAGAACAAAACAAACTACGCCGACTTGAACCCCGGTTTTAGCCTTTGCTGATTTGCGAGTTTCCATCGTCAGGTTGCGCGAATTCATTAATATTCTAATTCCGGTAACGATAAAATCGCGGAGAATGACCAGAATGACCATCCAGAGTGGCACCAAGTCTAAAATAACAAATGAAATAAAGGCGGTAGACATTAAAATTTTATCAGCCAAAGGATCCAGAAATTTGCCAAACTTGGTAACACTCGCATATTTCCGGGCAATGTATCCATCGTAGATATCAGTCACCGAAGCTATAATAAAAATCAATAGCGCAAATATTTCAAAATAAGGTCTTTTATTAAAAAGAAAATAGAGAAAGAGCGGAGTTAAGAGAATCCGGAAAATGGTCAGCAGATTAGGCCAATTAAATAGTTTTTTCATATTAGTAACTCGTTCGACCTTCAAGAGCGTGCGTCAAAGTAATTTCGTCGGCATACTCCAATTCTATGCCAGCCGGAAGCCCCTGGGCAATCCGAGTAACTTTTACATTTTTACTTTTAAGTAATTTGGATAGATAGAGTGCGGTCGTTTCACCGTCGCGCGTCGGATTGATGGCTAAAATTACTTCACGCACATTGGTCAGTCGGTAGAGTAAACCTTGAATGTTCAAGTCATCCGGCCCGATCCCGTTCAATGGCGATAATACTCCACCTAAAACATGATATAAACCGCGATAATGTCCAGTTTTTTCAATAGAGAATACATCCATCGGCTCCTGCACAACACAGATGGTCGTGTGGTCGCGCTTTTCATCGGTGCAAATTTTACAGGGATCGGTTTCGGAAATATTAAAACACTGTGAACATTTATAGATGCGATCCTTGACATCTATAATGGCTTTCGCTAATGCAACCGCTTCCTCCCGGTCAGCTTTTAGTAAATAAAAAGCCAGGCGCTGAGCCGATTTGCGGCCTATCCCTGGAAATCGGGCAAAACGTTCAATCAAATTTTGTAACGAATCGGGAAATGCGCTCATAAACCGGGTATTTTTATACCGCCTGGCAAGTTGGACAACATTCCGCCAGTTAAGCCAGCCATTTTTTCCTGCGATAATTCCTGGGCACGAGTCAAAGCTTGATTGACAGCCGCAACGATCATATCTTCAACCATTTCCACATCGTCTTTCAATATTTCCGGATCGATTTTAATGGATTGAATCTCCTGTTTGCCATTAGCCACAACCTTAACCATCCCGCCTCCGGCACTGCCTTCGACAGTTAGGTTAGCGAGTTCTGCCTGGACGCGTTCCATTTCGGCTTGTACTTTTGAAAATTGTTTCATTAGATTATTTAAGCCACCTTTAGGTACCATCAATACTCCTTATGTAATGATTATTTCACCATCAAACATATCAACTATTTTTTCAGTCATTTCATCAATCGGCTTCTTTACGGTATCAGCTGATTTATCCGCTGATTCAATTTGGATACAACGAATTTTAATTGCCTTATTGAAAAATTCAGTCAGCGTTTGCTCGATAATTTGCGCCCGTTTGGCAATATTTTTACGAGCAAAATCCCGTTCGCTAGTAAAGCCCAAATCCAGGACATTCCCATTTAATTGCATTGGCATAGCAACATTGAGAAATTCAGCCAGTGAACGATTGTTTTTTCCCAATTTCAAGATAATGGTCGCCCATTGAGCCTGAATTGCTTCCAACGTAACTAAACCACCAGATGGTTTCGGAGGTGGTTCAGATTCTTTCTCGGGTTTATACTTCTCGGCCTCTTTTTCTTTAACTGTATTATTTTGAGTGTTTGAAAAGGACTGGGAGATCACCGGCTTAGGCGTAAAAATATCTATCGTTCGTGCGGCTGGCTTCGGTTGAACAGTACTTCCAAGATGACGATTATCAATATCTTGCAGAATAGATTGAATCGTTACGGTTTTTTCCATCGCTCCCATCCGAAGAAGGGCAAATTCGAGATGAGTTCGTTGATTCATACTCGTTCTCAGACCGACCTGTGCTTCGCCGATCAATTTTAATAAACGCATCAGGTCATTAGTTGACCATCGCTGAGCCTCTTCCTGGTAATGATTTTTAAATGAATCCGGCAGGTCCAGATCGGCGGCTGATTTAACGATCGCCGTAATTAACAAATTCCGGAAATGTTCCGATAGACCGATCAGAAATTCACTGATATTGACGCCGTTGTTGAATATTTCTTCAGCTGATTTGATGAGAGCGTTAAGGTCGTGTTCGAAAATTTGATTGCTGATACTAAAATAATACTCGTAGTCAGTCAGCCCAAGTAATTTCTGAATAGAATTTAGGTTAATATTCTCGCTGGAAAACGAGATAACCTGTTCTAGGAGACTTTCGGCATCGCGCATCGCTCCTTCGGACTTCTTAGCTAACAAAGTCAAGATTTCATCCGAAACCGCTAAATTTTCAGATTGCGCAATCTTCTTTAATTGTCCCACAATTTCGCGAACTGGAATGCGATGAAAATCATACCTTTGACAACGCGAAATAATGGTAAGTGGTACTTTCAACGGTTCAGTAGTAGCGAAGATGAAGACTACCTGCGGCGGCGGTTCCTCGAGCGTTTTCAATAGCGCATTAAAAGCTTCGCGTGTGAGCATATGGACTTCATCAATGATGAAGATTCGATATTTCGAATTGGACGGCGGATATTTGACATTTTCGCGCAATTCGCGCACCTGATCAATTCCGCGGTTGGAAGCGCCGTCAATTTCAATAACGTCCATACTGCGGCTACTGGTAATTTCAATACAATTCTGGCAAACATTACATGGATTAAACTCTTGGGGATTAAGGCAATTGAGTGTTTTAGCTAGAATTCGGGCAGTCGAAGTTTTACCAATTCCGCGTGACCCAGTGAAGAGATAAGCATGAGCAATGCGACCACTTTTCAGGGCATTTTGCAGAGTCGTGCAAATATGCTCCTGGCCAATGATTTCATTGAAATTTTGGGGACGATATTTACGAGAAACTACTTGATAATTCATATTTATTCAGGCTATGCACCAGGCATCGAATTCGTCTAGGGACATTCGGCTTAAGTCATCGGCTAGCTTTCGATGATTTTGCGGCACATAGAAAGGGTTATCTACCGCTGCTTCCTTCCGGACCTGACGGGGTTTGATAATTTTCCATTGCGCAAAACTGAAAACGTCATCGCTTTTGATTTAACTTATTATCCCCGACCAAACCCTCTGCCTGGTATTTCACCCTGCTAAAGCGGTTTGCAGGTTACAGGGCACCGCTAGCTCCCCGTGTAGCATAGCCAATCATTTAGTTCGTATCAAATAACAGTGGAGCTGATGGGGATCGAACCCACGGCCTCAGAGATGCGAACCCTGCGCTCTCCCAGCTGAGCTACAGCCCCTTTTTCAATGAATGGTGACTTTCAGTGGCAATCTGCCAGATAAGACCGAAGCGTTTTCCCTAATATTGTTGGATTTAGACTGATAAAAAATAAAATCGTTATTTTCTTGGTAAACGAAATATTTAGGTTGCCTGCCACTATTAAAAACCACATTCTTTTATCAAATAACTGATATTTTTAAATTACTAAAAATCAGCTAATCTATCAAAAGATAATTGAATGCTTATTTTTTACGATTAAAAAACCTTCTCTTCGTTTCACTCTCGGTTTTTTTAGTTAATTCCGATTCTTTGGCTTGATCGGCTTTTTTCCGTTCGCGTTCCTCTATCCGTTTTTCCTGTTCACTCGGTTGAGATTCTACCGCAGTACTAATGGTTTCCATTTCAAGGGTAACAGCTGGCATTGTCGGTTGATTACGTTCTGTTTCCAGCTTTTCGAACTTTTCTAAAAGAGCCGTAACCTCCGTATGGAAATCGAGGATGGTTTTTTCCAAACGGCGCAGTAGTTCCTTGGTCAGGCGATCGCTATAACACTGGCCAATACTTTGCATTGCATCATCTAATTTGTTACGGATATATTCATAACGCTGATCAGCCACACTAAAATCAATTTTGACTTCCGGCGATGGAGGTGGTTTCTCAGGTTGTGGAGTCGTTCGTCGCGGGGATAGATTTTTATTCAAGGTGTAATAGTTTGCCATATTTTATCCTTCGTTTTTTTAACATTATACCACATTCTTGCGATAGTATCAAGTCTTTTTATACGGCCGGTATGAAATTGGATCACCGTAGATGGCATAATATATTCATTGATAATCGGAGAAATCTTGTATCCGATAATACAACCGATTGAGGCGGCCGCGAATTGAGTTAAAGTAGCGGTTGGGGTGGAAACATTGAGCCAATCGGCTACCAATCCGGCTCCAAAGTAAGTCACAATAGCGACACTACCCATACTGCCCCATTTGACCCAGTTATTTTGCCGATAATGCTCCCAGCATCTTAATTTGACAATGTTGTTCCGATTTATTGGAACGATCCGGCGGTCCATCCAAAATAACAAGCTATCGCCTTTGAGACGGTAATAGACCGCATCAAATTGGCTTTTATCTTTCAATTTTAGACGACAATAGGAATTCACCGGTATTTCAGCTAAAAATTTATCCGCATATAAAGGCCGATACTTTTTCTGAATCAATTTACGGCTTTCGTCGCTGAGTGGCTCGCGGGTGGCAATCCGGGAAGCGATTATATACATCTGATAAGGAGTAAAATATTGCAATTGCTCTTGGTAACCATTTTCGGTCCATAACCTGATTTTAGCAATTACCGTATCCGAATGAGTTTGATAAAACTGGGCATCGGAAAAATTGTAAAATTCAGGGAAAAGGTCGTAGTGAATTTTCTCTTCCAAATCAATCGTGGCGCCGACGTTCGGATGGATGACAATAATTTCCTGGCAAATCCCAATTTTAAGGTTTATAAATAGTAAAATTAATGTACCGACTATAAAAATTAAACTACCCCCACCGGAAAGGCCCCTTATAGAACAGGGTCTTTCCGGTTTGGCACTCTCACTTATCACTTGATATAATGCTTTAAAAACTAAACCCAGTCTCAATAGTGGTTAGATTTACTGCTTCCGTATTGGGATCAACCTTTCCATTACCGTCAAAATCACGGTAAGTTCTCTGGAATTTATAGTAGATAATCGCTCCACCACCCAATTCAAAACCAATTTTGTAACCGAGGATCGTATTCTCGGAAGGATTCTTGAAATCGAAAGGATTCTCATCGTTATTACGTTGATAGAAAGCGGTTGCATCCGCCAGCTTAGGAACGATTCCTTTCGGTATAGACGCTGACGCCATAAAGCTCTTGATTTCAGTCCCTTCTGAAAACATATGTTGATAATAACCACCAAGAATAAAGTAATTCAAAATATTAACGTCAACAGCTCCGTAAACTCCCTGCATCGAACTTTGCATCAAAGACATTTGTTGTTTGGTATATATCTGGTTATTACGAATTTGAACTCGCTCGTAATCATAAGCTCTATCCCAGTAATTGAACAGGAAATTTTCGCCGGCATAGCGATATTCAAGGGTCAGGTTCGCAATTCTGGCAATTCCCATTTTTACACCAGGAACAGCAAAGCCGTATCCAGGAGTAAAAGCCACGCGGTCGTAACTCTGAGTGGCACTGTTATAAACTACGGCCGAATCTTCCACGGGAATAAAAGAAGCGGCTTGACCGTAAACCGTCAAGTTGAAGAATTTCTTATTCAGAACAGGCATTCCTACATCAACCGATACCGCTCCATTTAGAAGCCGATCGTAATCGGAGAGCTTGGTTATCCCGTTCTGGATGACGGTTTCACTCGGAATGTTAAAACCATTATTTCTCAGAAACTCACGCTGACTTAGGGTGAAACTTGTTTTAAGCGAATCCAGGACAACATTATCGTCAGTTCCCGGATATAAATCTAGTGCGTCGGCGACATCATCTTCATCCGCATCCGGCAAACCTTTATAGGGATAAACATCAGCGACGACAGTCGTTCCCAAAATCAATGGCAATTTTTCAATCGGTTTATAGGTCAACCTACCCGCCATTAATCCCGGTCCGGTAATTTCTTTGAGATTAGCCATATAGGCTTCCCAGCCAATTTTACTTCGTTGCATTCCGGTATGAATACCGACTTTGCGGACTTGGGGATACTCAGTTGTATTGGAGTAGCCGTTTAATAGGATTCCATAACCCATACTTACATTATCCAGAGCTCCAATTTTAATAAAGAACGGATCACCCTGCTGAGCCCATCGCACGTAATATAGTTTGTCAATATAATCGGTAAATTCGTCCCACTCATTTTTGCGGATGTTGCCATTTTCATCCATATAAAAGGCAATGTCAAGAGAAACACCTAATTTCCCAAATTTAAACTCAGGACGCAGGGCAATCTGATTATAGATTTTCCCGTCAATCGTTACTGAGCCAAGTCCTAATCCCATACCGTAAGGTTTAGATTTTTTTTCACCACCTTCTTTTTTACCTTCTTCGAATACCGATTCGGCAGGTGGTTGGCCGGTTGCTCCCATTTCGGGCATTTCAGTTCCTTCTTTCATCTCCATTCCCGATGGTTCCGTCGGTTCTTTCTTTTCGGGTTTGGTTTCTTCGGGATCGGTCGGAATTTCATCTGGGTCTACCGGCATACTGAATATTTCTCCATTGACAGTCGAGGCTACCATTTGCCCTGGTTCCAGGTCGGTTTCCATACCTGTAATCAAATTCAAAATACTTACCTGTCCTTCGACACCATAAAATTTATCACCGAAATTTGGAATCGAAACTGTCCAGAATTTCGTTCCTTTGACGGATGCTACCGAAGTTGACGTCTCGATTCGGAAGGATGATTTGAGACCTGGAGTAATTTCAGCCAGGACTTTGCCTTGCGCAACTTTCGAGGTTCTGGCACCTAAATTATCCTTAATTAGTTCAATTTCGGAATCATTGCGGATTTTGAGTAAGCTTTTATCTTCAGTGAATATAATAGCTACAAATCCATCGGAACCGGTCTTGACCGCATCTCCGCTATTAATACCCATCCCAATCGTCACCTTAGTTGAAAAAGCACCACGTCCTTTCGCACGTAATTTGACGTCACCCGCTACTTTCAAAACGGTCGCGAATTGATTTTGAGCGATCGCTAAATTGCATAATAATAAGAAAACTAATGATACGATATACTTCTTCATTTTTCTACTCCCATTTAAATTTTTATCTATTTATTACATTACTAACAGTTCCCATTACCACTTTAGAGTCCCGTAATTCAAGTATGGTAAAATCCATTTTGGCCGTTGTGTCATCGTTATTCGCATTTTTTAAACGTATTCCAAATGATTTGATCAAACCATAATCAACCTGCTGGATCAATTCATTAAAAGGCTTATTTATATTTGGATGAATAAAATCGCTAATATTTTTACCGATAATCTCCGGACGGGATTTGTTGACCCAATTCATAAACCCCCGCGAAGTACCGATTATTGTGCCATCTTTGAGAAATAAAATCTGATTTTCAATGGCAGAATCTATTTCTTCATAAAGACGATCGTGGCTTTCGCGAATCTCTTTATACATATCAACCAATCTTTCATTAAAAACCTGCAAACCGTTATATTTTTCATTTAGAGTTTCATCCTCTTCCATCAATTTACTTTTGATATGTTTGAAAATCAAATCAGGGTAGTTTTCAATGAATTCTTTTAATTTGTATCCTAATCCTTCTATAGCTTCAATTAGTAGGGTATTTTCGTATTTATCAATTGACTGTAATGTAAAACCTTCTTTAAAATTATCTGAACCGTGTCCCTTCAACCAAACGTCAAGGTTCTTCTTCAACTTTCTTACATTTAATTCAGGACCGCCTAAGGCGATAATGTCAGATTCACCCGGACATTTACCAAGGGTTTTCAATTTCTTACGTTCATCCGTTGCCCACATATCAAAATTAAAAGTATTGGTAAGAATCGCCGAAGCATCACCTTTTAGCAATTGATCCAATAATGTACTGGGTTCATAGTATATTGATAATGATTTTGGAGTAGAAAATAACTCGCAATTTTTAAGCAAGTATAAAATCACCGGATTGACACAGTTATGATCAATTCCCTTAGTAATCAGCACTTTGCCACTTGCCAGATCTTTAAGATGGCGAATGTTTGATTTCTTGGGAATAACCAGGATATTATCATGTAACTTCGTTTTAATTTTAAAGAGCGGTCGAAAATTATGAAACTTTTCTAAATAAATAGATTCGTAAAGAGAAACAAATACTAAGGCATTTTTCACACTGGTTACCTGTTCATATACTGTCAGACCATCTTTAAGATTTTGAAATACAATATTCAGGTTCGTTAGATCATTTAACATAAGCCTGATGTTATCAAGTATACCAAGAGCCTTATCGGAAAATTTATGTTCAGGTAAATATAAAATGGCGGTATCCATTGTCTTTACCTTATTTTGGTGAGAGATTCCTCGTAATACATTTTTCGAGAACATCCAGATCAATCGGTTTAGGAATAAAATCAACCGGCCCTACATTGATGATGTCATCCACCACCTTTTTGTCTTTCACACCTGTCAATATAATAACCGGTAAATCCGGATATAATTTTCGAATATGTTTAAGTACTTCA
Organism: Fidelibacterota bacterium; assembly: GCA_035448825.1. GTDB lineage: Bacteria > Fidelibacterota > UBA2242 > UBA2242 > UBA2242 > JAGNGI01. The sequence continues at coordinate 77,755 of DAOTJS010000001.1, read as the reverse complement.
AGACCACTCATCCCAGGCATTAGAATATCTAATAAAACCAAATCCACCCCATTTTTTCCCAGACACCGGAGCGCTTCGTCACCCGATTTGGCTTTTAAAACAATATAGCCTTTATCCTGTAAAAACTCCCCCAGAAAATCACAAACATTTTGTTCATCATCCACAATTAATATTCTATACTCATTCATTATATCCCCTCGAAAAATAAAATCTTTATTGATGGCTGAATCCTCTCCCTCTTAATTTTCAGATCCAGATTAATCTTTTCCTCCATGTTCATATAACTTTTTCTAAATTGTAATATATTCAAGAACTAATAGATTTTCAAATAAATATTAATCTATCAATTTCAAATATTCTTGAATGTCCGCTTCTGAAAGAAACAACACATCTATTCGGTTGACGCGTTGTAGTTGTTCGAGGTTTATATCTAAGTTGTATTCGACCTCAATATCAGTATTCTTAAGCTGGATTACCACATTCCAACCATTGGCAGCTACATTGATCAAAGGTTGATATTTAGCTGTAAATAATACTCTGGATGAAGGGGTGATATTTTTTCGGTACATTAACGGCATATCAATTAGGACACAGGCGACTGTTCCGGTATTGGTGATAAAGGCAAATACCGGGTGAGTTCGGTAATCGCCCCGCGCAATGGCTTTAATAAAATCTTCACTATAAGCAAATCGCTTGCCGTTAAAAATATATTCGACATATTCTTCATTTTTAATCGGAGGTTCATGGGGAAATGCTATCAACATATCTTGAATTAGATCCCGACTAAGAACATAATGAGCCGAAAAGGTGACATTGATTATTTCATCGTTCGAAGAAAGTCGCCGGAAAAATGGGTCGCTAATTTCCAGCTTGTATGGATTCCGGACAATCTGATTAATAGTGTTTTGAAAACTGCCGGTTTGAGCAATGGATTCTCCGAATTTGCGAGAAAGTTCATTAGTCGCGGTGCCAGCGAAACTGGGCATTGGTTGCGATGGCTCCTGGTAAGTTTTGGCGCCTGAATAAATTCCTGAAAGTTTATCAATCGCGGCGGAAATTTCTTTGGTTGCGGCAATAGTCTCTTGATATTTATTTTTAGAAGATAAAGGTAATGCGTTATTTTTTTGCTCAACAGTATTTTCTTGAGGAACGGCGATTTCGGTTTTTTTGATTAAATACGGATTAAGCATTTCAGCGGCACTGCGATTAACCGACTCGATAATCTTTGCCATATCGGCTGATAGGATCGAGATTTTCTTACCCTGAACAGGTTGCCCTGTATTAGTATTAATTAATTCCAGATCAATTTCGAATTTTTGATTATTTATTTTATAGCTACCGGTTAAAATAAAGCATTCAGTAGTTCCTATTTCCGGGAGATTTTGAATCTGGTTCAGGATAGTTAGCGGATTATCGCTTCGCCGAACAATCAGACCGGGTATATTTTGGAAATAATCCATCAAAAAATCAACGAAACCTTCTCTCCACCAGTCAATCTCCGGATCGGCATTATAATTAGCAAAAGTGAGAATAAATAAATAAGTCGAGTGAGAATCTGACGTTTGTGCCCCAACCAACCCAATCAGGATAATCAGTAAAAAAACGATGCGGTAACTATTTTTCATTTTTAAATCCTTCAGGTTTTAAAATATTCAATGGCTTTTTGAATTCGGCGCAGAACGGTCTCCTTCCCCAGAATTTCCGCCACCTGAAAAATTCCGGGACTGATTCCGAAACCGGTTAAAGCCAATCGCAAAGGATGAATCAAATCGGCAGCTTTTAGTCCGGCATGTTCAGCGGTTCGTCGCAATGTTTCCTCGATATTGTTCGCTGAAAAATTTGTCAGCGATGCCAATTCCTGACTTAATTTAGCCAGATGTTCGTTGGTCGCCGGGGTATGCCAATATTTGGCAGCAGCTTTTTCGTCGTAGTCTTCCGGATCCTGGAAGAAATAGCAGCCCCATTCGAGATACTGATTATAAGTTCTAACACGACCGCGTAATAACTCGATAACGGAATCAATGTACTGAGTACGTTCTTCAGCTTCTTCCTGATTGATAAGCCCTGCCGCAATTAATTTGGGTATCAGAATCTGTCTGATTTTTTCGGCCGGCATACGGCTAAGATATTCACCGCTAATCCACTCCAATTTCTTAATATCAAAAACAGCCGGTTTCCGCGAAATCGCAGTCAATTGAAATTGTCTAATGATTTCGTCAACGTTTAGCACCTCCTGATCATTTTGCGGTGCCCAGCCCAGCAAGGCTAAATAATTCACGACAGCTTCAGCGGGAAACCCCTGATCGCGATATTCATCTACACCGGTTGCACCATGCCTTTTACTAAGGCGTTTATTATCCGGACCAAGCAGAAGCGGCAGGTGAGCGAACTGCGGAATCGGCTGACCGAACGCTCGAAAGAGATTGATCTGCTTAGGCGTATTCGGAATATGGTCTTCGCCCCTAATAATATGAGTAATTCGCATATCAATGTCATCTACGACAACCGCCATCTGATAGACCGGAATACCATTCGAGCGTTGAATAATAAAGTCATCGAGTTCGGTATTGTTAACGGCGATGTGTCCGTAAACTAGATCATCCCATTCGATAATTCCTGGTTCAAGTTTGATACGCACCGTGTACGGTTTGCCTTGCGCCATCAGTTCTTCGATTTGTTGGCGGGATAGGTTACGGCACTTGCCGCTGTAACGATAAGCTTTATTCTGTTTAATCGTAGCGGCTTTTTCAGCCTCCAGTTCCTCACTACTGCAGAAACAGTGATAAGCTTTGCCGGTTTCCAGCAGATCGGCAACTTTCCGTTGATAAAGTTCCAATCTCCGCGACTGAAATACTGGCTCTTCGTCCCAATTCAACCCCAGCCATTGCAACGAATCGCAAATTTGATCCACCAACTCTTTACGCGAACGCTCAACATCGGTATCTTCAATGCGCAGGAGAAATTTGCCCCCGACCGAACGCGCAAATAGCCAATTATAAATAGCTGTTCGCGCACCTCCCAGGTGTAATGAACCGGTTGGGCTAGGGGCAAAACGAACGCGGATGTTTTCAGTCATATTTTAACGTCAAATATTTTCAATTAAATCTATCACAAATTCAGTCTAAAGTTCTCTAAAAAATTATACTTAACCAAGAGTTTTGGCTAATTATCGTATTTCGGGGCACATTTTTTCAAGGAAAAGTTAATGATTAGGATTGAAAGTATAACCTCCGATATTTACTGCTCTTATCTGATAAATTGTTGAAAAATAGACTACTTTATCTCATTCCTAACCGCAGAGCGGTGTGCAATAATTTAACGACCACAAAATCCAAAATAAACCGGAGGTCTTAAAGTATTGTGAAAATTATTCCCTTCAAAAACCATTTACTCTGGGGGGTTAAACTTTCTAAAAAACTGGGAGCTATCCTGAAATTTAAAATTATTGATTTTTGAGTAGCGGTTAGATAAAATACAGATCGGATTGATATTTAGAATTTTTATGGGAAATTTTTCAAAACACCAAATCCTGCCAATAATTTTTTTCTCTTTTTCTCTTGCATCTCTTGTTTTCGCTGACGAAGTCTGGCTATTAATCAATCCCGAAACGCGTTACGCGTCGTCAGCCGGAGCCGCTACAGCGATAGTCAATGATGTCGCGTCACTTTACTATAACCCGGCCGGTTTAGCCAATTGCGATGAATTAAGCGCCTCGGCTAATTATGGTACCTGGCTTGGCAATAGTGAAATATATTATGTCGGCGCTGTCAGGAATTTCAAACACCACGGTGGTTTGGGAACCGGCTTGTACCTGTACAATCTCGATGCCAGAATAACCGGAGATGATTACATCGCAACCGATTTTTCCTATAATTTTATATACGTTTCCGTCGGATATGGACACAATCTTACCCGAAAAATTGCGCTAGGTGCGTCGGCAAAACTCATTTATACCAATGCGCCAAGCACTGCGAGCGATGGCATTCAATCCATAAATGGCAAAGGTTTATCCGGCGACCTGGGCATTCAGATCAACAATCTTCTGCCATTCCTCACAATTGGAGAAAATAAGACCGGCGGATTATCACTGGGCGCCGCATTTTGCAATCTAGGACCGCCAATCAAATATCACAACGATTTTACCAATTATAAGTCGAACCTCGCTCGCTGTTTACGACTCGGAAGCGCCTGGCGCTTGCTAAATAAAGACTTGATCAGCGCTACGATTTCCTACGACTTCGTTAAAGAATATTATGAATCCGATTCTGAAAATCATTTAGAAAGTCACTTAATCGGCGGTGCGATCAGCCTCTCTAAGCGACTATATGTTCACTGCGGTCAACATATTGCAAACGATGAAAACTTTATAACCTGGGGCGTGGCATACAACTTAGACAAATTTATAATCGGCTACTGCCGCTACCCGTCGCAAAAAAGTAATTTCTTCAGTGTATCTTACTCCCTATAAAGTAAATTGTTGAGTTTATTGGTAAGATGGAATTCAGCCAATCAGGGGCTAAAAACATTTTACAGGGAGAAATAAACTGTTATCTGACGAAATAACTATTCGGTCGTAGATTGTTCTTGCGGTAAATGCCGGAAAAAGATAAACAGACCGCCCGCCAAAATCAGGACATCTTCCGCTACTCGCTTCCAACTAACCAGCGCTCCTTCTTTCGTCAGGGTAAAACAACCGCACTCGATATTCAAGCCCCGCACAATAGCGCTGATAATCAAGACAATAAAGCCAATGGTCAAAATGCACAGCAGAAAAGCCGCCGTCTCCAGCCAAACCCCTAAAATTAAAGTTACGCCGATTGCAATTTCCAGCCATGGTACCAGGATCGCAACAATATTTACCAGTTCAATAGGTAGAACGCGATAGTTATAAACCACCACGGCAAACTTTTCCGGATGGATAATCTTGCCGATAGCGGCATAAATGAACAAAAAACCGATAACCAGTCGGATAAAATATTCCAGCCAATCCCAGACTTTGGACTTCATGGCTTGCTCCCCTTTACAATCGGCAAATCAGCCTCTACCCATTCATTCCAGCCGCCGAAATAAAACCAAACCTGCTCGAAACCCATTTCATTTAAACGAACTGCCATATCAATACTTGACTGACACTCACCACCGTCGCAATAAGTTACGATGCGCAATCCACGATCCAATTCCTCGACAATTGTTGGATCGTTTTGAAATTCCGAAAATGGAATTGATATGGCACCGGCAATATGTCCGGCGAGATAATCCTCATATTCTCTGGTATCAATAAAAATGGTACCGCCAGTGGTAAAAAATTGCCGGGCTTTTTCGGTATTTAGTTCGGAAACCGGGCTGATTCCGAGATCAGTTTCCTTATTCGACTGAGCCTTACGTTTCATAAAAAGCGGGATTTTTTGACTTTCACCCTGAACTATAACCGTCTGATATTTAGCCACAAGCGGAATACCGTTCGGTGATAGCCAGTTGAAAATTAATCCGATTACGATAACACCCAGACCGAGCCAGATACTACGCAATAAAATAGTTTTAACAATTTTTTTCATCCTGATACCTAAGAACACATTTAAAGTATTCTAAAAAATTTGTTTTTCAAAACAAAGAATATAAATTTTTGCCATTATAATGTCGAACAAAAATTCAATAGCAAATATCAAACGCTTAAGCTTTATCGTGAGTTTGTGTCTATTATATGGGCTATCGTGCAGTCCACGACGCTTTCTATTCAATAAAGTTTCCAATGTCTTCGACAGCGGCATCGAAATAATTTATCAAGAAGGTGATTTAGAGCTCGCGGAAAGATTTCTATCAAGCAATTTGGAAACGATTGTCATTTTAGTTGCGCAGGACCCGGAAAATCCGCGCCTGAATCTGATGGCGGCTCAGGCTTTTGGAGCCTATGCAATGGCTTTCGTCGAAGACAACGATCCCCAGCGCGCCGGTCGGCTTTATTTCCGCGGCTTGGAATACGCTCTCAAGTCCTTACCACCAAAAATTCGATTCTCCCGCAATATCACGCCGAGCGATCTGGAAAAGCTACTTATAGCCACCAGCCGTAAAAGCGACGTGCCGCAATTATTCTGGGTCGGATATAATTGGGGAATGTACATTCTACAAAATCTGGATCAGCCGCGCGTATTGGGCGACTTAGCCAAGGTTGAAATCATAATGCGGCGAGTAGCCGAACTGGATGCCGGCTATAATTTTGGCGGTGTGGACCTATTTTATGGAACATACTATTCCGCTCGCCCACCAATGCTGGGCGGCAATCCGGAGCTGGGTCGTAGTTATTTCCTGAAAAATATCGAACGCAATCCGGATTTTTTAATGACAAAACTGTATTATGCGCGCTATTATGCCGTGCAGGTACAGGATAAGGCGCTATTTGATCAACTTTTGACCGAAATCGAGACTTTCGACCTCGAAAGCGCTCCTGAAATCCGACTCTTCAATGCGCTTGCCAAACAAAAAGCCGCCAACTTGCGCCAGAATGTCGAATTGTTCCTCGACCTGGATGAACCGTTAGAGACTAACGAAAGGTAAATAAAAAAATGCGAATGAAATTTATCAATCCATTGATATTTATAATCTTATGCATAGTTCCTACCCTTATGGCTCAAAAAGTCCATACAATAAAAGTTGCCACCGTCGCTCCGGAAGGTTCGAGCTGGATGCGTCAATTCCGACAGTTTGAAAAGGAAGTAGATATTCTGACTAACGGTCAGGTCAAATTTCGGGTTTATGCCAGCGGTGTTCAGGGCGGCGAAAAAGACATTTTACGTAAAATGCAATTAGGACAAATAGATGTCGGGACTTTTACCGGTGTCGGTTTGGGTGAAATTGTACCGGAAGTGCGTATATTCGATTTACCTTTCCTTTTTCGGAACAGCGCCGAAGTTGATTACGTTTGCGACGCCCTTTTCGATGAATTTCAAGCCAAATTCCTCGAGAAAGGATTTTTTCTGGCCGGTTGGGCTGAAGTCGGGTTCGTTTACCTTTTCACTAACACGCCGGTTACCAGATTAGCAGATTTTAAAAATGTCAAAATGTGGCTCTGGAAAGGTGATCCGCTTGCCAAAGCCACTTTTGACGAGATGAAAATCTCAGCGATTCCACTCGATATCACCGATGTTCATACCGGTTTACAAACCGGGCTAATTGACGGGGTTTACATCTCTCCCTACGGCGCATTGGCAATGCAATGGTATACCAAAACTAAATATATGCTGAATTATCCGCTGACTAATTCCATCGGAGCAATCCTGATTACGACTAAAAAAATGAATACCATTCCGGAAGATTTACGAAATATTCTAATCGAGAAAACCAAGGAAAATACACGCCGGATCGTACTGGCCGGTAGGCAGGAGAATTTAGAGTCTATCCAGGTTCTCAAAGATAATGGCATACAATTAACCAGCCTGAAAAGCGACGCGGCTGCCGAATTCATTGATGCCGGAGTACGAACGAGAAACCGATTGGCTGGTGTTTTATATTCTCGTGAAATGCTTGATCGGGTTCTAATGCTATTGGATGAATATCGCGCCGGGCATGCTAAATAAAATTAGAACTATAATCGAAAAATTTGTCTCGGCCTTAGCGGTCGCCTTGATGCTATTTTTAGTCGGAATGGCTTTCCTACAGGTGATTTTGCGCAATTTTTTTGCGATTGGGTTAAACGTCATAGACGAACTGATGCGCAATGGAGTATTGTGGATCGCTTTCTGTGGGGCTGCATTGACGACCTTGCGCAGTAAACACATTTCGATTGACATTCTGCCGCGTATATTAAAAGGCCGAGCTCGTCGGATTTTAAACTGGATTCTCAATCTGACGGCGGCGGCGATTTGCTTCTGCCTCAGCTGGTACGCCTGGCAGTTCGTGCGTTTAGAAATAAGCATGCAATCTATGATTGCCGGTGTTATCCCGGCCTGGATTATTGAAATTATTCTGCCAGTTGGATTTTTCCTGCTGGCGTTGACTTTTCCTCTGCGTTTAATAGACGAATCGCAAACTCCTGAAAACTGATGGCTCTGCTGTTTTTAATTCTAATAGTTGTTTTGATTTTGTGCGGGCTGCCGCTCTTCGCGGCAATCGGCATTACCGGAATTATCCAGTTCGCCCTTTCGGGAATCGATCCAGCCGTTGTCATCGTCGAAATGTACCGAGTAACTTCGGCGCCAACTCTTCTGGCAATTCCATTATTTACGCTAGCCGGTTACGTTTTAGCCGAAAGCAGTGCCCCGAGAAGGCTTTTGAATTTAGCGGAAGCTCTGCTGGGTTGGATACCCGGCGGTGTCGCAATCGGCTCACTCGTAACTTGCGCTCTTTTCACCTGCTTCACCGGTGCATCCGGAATTACTATCATCGCCTTAGGTGGTTTGATTCTGCCAATTTTGCTTAAAAATAACTATTCAGAGAAATTTTCTCTGGGACTAATTACCAGTTCCGGATCACTTGGCTTATTGTTTCCACCCAGTTTGCCTTTGATTTTATACGGTGTGGTGGCGGCAGTTTCTATTGACCAGCTTTTTATTGCGGGACTGATTCCGGGAATTCTGCTAATTGTCCTGCTTTCGATTTATTCCGTCCGTAATGATATTTTAAAAAAGAGCGAACGAGTGGCTTTTTCCTGGAAGAATTTAGGGCAAGCGGTCAAAGAAACGGTCTGGGAATTGCCGATACCAGTCATTATCCTAGGCGGAATTTACGGGGGATTCATCACTGCGGTGGAAGCTTCCGCCGTAACTGCTTTTTATGTACTGATAGCGGAATTTGTACTGAACCGTGATTTATCTTTTCGGCGTGATTTGACCCGCATTATGCGCGACAGTGTGCAGTTAGTCGGCGGCATTTTAATCATTTTAAGTTGTTCGATGGGAGCCACGGCTTATCTGATTGACGCTGAAATTCCCCAAAAAGCCCTGCTCTGGGCTCAGCAAGTTTTTTCTTCTAAAATTACATTTTTGTTAGTGTTGAATATTTTTCTATTAATAACCGGAATGATGCTCGATATTTTCTCAGCCATCATTATCGTTGTGCCGCTGATTGTTCCGATTGCTCTCAGTTATGGTATTAACCCTGTGCACCTCGGAATTATTTTTCTGACTAATCTCGAAATCGGCTATCTGACTCCACCTATCGGATTGAATTTGTTCATTGCTAGTTATCGGTTCGATAAATCCATTACGGAACTTTATCGGATTTCTCTGCCGTTTCTATTTATTATGCTGATTGCTTTGGTTCTGATTACTTATATTCCGGATTTGAGTTTATTTTTAGTCGGATTGCTGCAATAAATAACTCGTAGGACAGCCTTTCCAGGCTGTCAGCTCAGTAAAAATAGACAGGCAGGAATGCCTGTCCTACAATATTTTTAATCAAAACGATATGAAAACGAAAAAAAGGCATTGCGGGTCGCCCCCGGCCAATAATAAGCATAATATTCACCCCATTCGTAACCATAGCCGTAAGTCGAATAAAGCCGGTTGAATAAATTATTGATTTTTGCGCCGATTTCAAACCGACCGAATGCAAATCTCAGCCCGACATCGGTAAGCCAGTAAGCCGGAATAGTTCCGATATTGGCTTCGTCAATATACTGTTTGCCGACGTGACGAATGATCGCTGAAATCGTCATATTTTGCACCGGCTTAAGATCCAAACTTGCGTTGAAAAGGATACCCGGTACATTGGGTAGCGTATTACCTTTGCTAGAGCCACTTTGAAAAATATGGCGGCTGAAAGTTCCGTTCAAAGTCAATACCCAGAATGGATTTGATTGATAGCGAGCTTCCCATTCTAATCCCTCATGAATGGTTGCCGACGCCTGAGTATAAACATATTCGCCTTCCTGCTTGATGTCAATATTTTTCAATTGCTCATTTTTATAATTTATCCGATATAGATTCAGATCAAATCCAAGCTTTCTACCACGATAGTTGGCGCCCAGTTCGTAATCATCAATCAACTCCGCGGCGGCTTTCTGAGGCTCGCTCCAATAATCATCGGCTTCAATTATCTGTTCATCAGTCGGTTCTTTTTGCGACCGACCATAATTAACAAAAATTGAAATATTATTGGATAATTCATATATCGCTCCTAATCGCGGATTCAGAAAATCCCATTTAGCAGAAATATCATACCCAACCGCATGACCGACTTTTTTCTGATCCAGATTCCATTGCAAGTGCTGATATTGCAGGTCAGTTATCAATTTCAATTTCCTTAGCGGTTCAAAAGTAAAATGGACAAAGCCGGTTGCGATTGACTTTTCCCCGACATAACGATAATAGCGATACCAGCCCTCTCCAATTTGGGCTATCAAATTCTGATCCGAAAATCGGGAAATTTCACCAAAATGATTGCCGGTATAATATTTCAATTCCCCTCCGATGTCCAGACGGTATTTAGTATTCATAAATGTCAAAGTCGGTACAATTCCGCAATACGAATTCACAATCCATTTGCGGCGCGTCAATTCCAATGATTGGCTATCCGCATCGGCCGGATAATACTTATCGAGGTTAAAAGAATACAAAAAATCCCGAAATTCATCCCGAGCGGATGCATCGTCAAAAGCCAGATTATATGCGGCTGATTTTTCCGACTCATAATAGCCCTCGCCCTTCACCAGATAAGCGACATTACAGAAGTTCAGATGCTCGCTGATCCGCCAGTTGCTATTCAAGGAATAAACCTGCTGAAGGAAATTATCTATATACGATTTGTAACCGGAACGGCGTTTGACCCGATCATTGATAAACTCAGCTGGAACGCCATCCCACATCAGGTTACTCTTTTGGTAACCGACAAGCGCCCGGAATTGATGAGAAATATTTTGTCCGTTATATTCTATTCCCGCCGAACCGGAACGCTGAAAAGTATTATGATATTCGCGGTAACCATCGGACTCTATCTGCGAGAGACGGGCTGAAAGTCGTAATTTTCCATCGCGTAATTGTCCGGAAGAAGCACTCAGACGTAATTTCGAAGTATTATACGAACCACCGCCCAAATCAATCGAACACGTCGGTCGGTCAGTCCCAATCGTAGTCAGAACATTGATCGATCCGCCGAAAGCCGACGAACCGTAGAGGCTATTGCCGATACCGCGTTGAATCTGGACATCAGCCGCGTCGGAAAGAATATCACCATGATCAACCCAATAAACCTGATGACTTTCATTATCATTCAGAGGAACGTTATTTAACATCACCGCAATCCGACTCTGGTCAAAACCACGAATCTGGACGTAGGAATAGCCGGTACCATTGCCGCTCTCACTATAGGAATAAACACCGGGTTCTATAGCCAAAATCATCGGCACATCTTCTACGGTGTAGCGACTTTTGATTTCCTCAATGGATAATTCCGAAAAAGCCACCGGTGTCTTGCCTTTGACTGCCCGCGTGGCAGTAACGAAAACATACTCGCCGGTAATTACAGTCGGCTTTAAGTAAATCGTACCGCAATCTTCGGAATTAGCTGAAAAAGACGTATCCCGGAAAGCAATGTGAGTAACGGTCACTTTTATCGGCAGAACCGATGTTTTGATGCGAAAATTGCCGTCCTTGTCCGCAAATGTACCGGAGCCATCTTCCAGCAAAATATTAGCAGATTCGACTGGCTGACCAGTTGTTTCGGATACTAATTTTCCAAAAATTAAATGTTCTTCACCGAAAGCGTTTGCTCCGGTTAAAATAAGGATGAAAAGAATGAAGAAAAATGCAGGTAGGTTTTTTTGGTGCATAATTACTCCCTTCGCTGGTATTATCCAGATCAGGTTCAAAGGGTAAATTCTCAGCCGCCCCGTCAAACGGGTCAGCACCCCCGGACCATCACTTGTTAAAAATCACTGGAAATTAATAACTCGAAAAATCAGACGCAACTAATTTTTGACTTTGCGGAAATGCCTGGGAGTCGAACCCAGCTTCCCGATTAGATCGGGAACGACGGTTTTGAAGACCGCGGCCCCCACCGGGGTAGCATTCATTCCCATTTTTATTGCTTGACAACAATAAAATCCAGGTTATGATCTCTTTTCAATTTATTTCCAACCGCACGCGCCTCATCTTCTGTCTTAAAAGAACCGACGAGGACAGCCGTCAACTTACGGCCAGCTCTTTCTACCTGGCGAAAAGTAACCGAATATCCCAGCCTCTCCAATTTATTGCGCAATTCTCTGGCATTAGCCATCTCACCAAAAACACCCATTTGCAGAGTAAAGTTTCCCGGTTCTGATTTTTCTACAGCTGGAGAGAAAGCGGGCTGGGCTGTTTTTTGACTGCCGGTCGGCTGGAATTTTTCTCCCGACTCAACAGTAGAGCGCTTGGAAGCGATTTGGTAATTTTCAAAATGAAAATCCAGATTCGGATATTGGGCTGAATAATATTTATAATAATAGTCAACGGAATCCCGTTGATGAAGGGCATTCAAACTGCATAGCCGGAGATAAACCGCCTTGTCAATCAAATCCGATTGCGGGTAGGTTTTGATCAATTCGCTGGCATATTTTTCTGTTTTAGAATACAAACCTTTGGCATATAAATATTCGATGATTTTTAAAAATGCATCATCAGCTACCGAGCTATTAGGGAAACGACTGAGAACATCACGATAAATTAACAAAGCCGCTTCGCCATCAGTTTCGATCATTCCACTAATAAATAGCAGTTCGGGATTGTCGGGATATTTGGCTATCAATGCTGGTAGCAATATTTTTACGGAATCAATTTCGCCCGCATTTATTTTCTGTTTTTGTTCGCCAAGATTTTGGGCGAAAATAAAGACCGGAATCAATGCGAGAAAAATGAATCGTCTCATGCTTCAGTAAAATAAGTATCCGCCATACCGCAAACTGGACAAATCCACAAAATATCGGGACTCCGATTGCTACAATTCGAGCAGATATGTTCTTTTGTATCAACCATTTTTTCAATTATATCATTGAGAATGGTTGTAGCCTGACTCAATTCGGCTTGTCCAATTAGTAGCTTAGCCAAATTAATTTTCGCAATGGACAAATCGGGTTTTTTTTCGACTAAATCTTCCAGAATAGTAATGGCTTTATTTATATTCCCCTTTTTTTCATAAAAACCGGCCAGAGCAATCAAGGTTTTGGGATCATCGGGTAATCTCTTCAAGAGATTTTCATAAAAACTCTCGATATTTCCAAAATTCCCAAGATTGAACAGAATCGTCTGCAAAGGTTTAAAAATCAAATAGGCTTTGTGCGGTGCTACATCAGCAAATTTTACCCACTCTTCGACTGCATCTGCCTCCCGATGATCCATAACATAGGAATTACCAATATAATAATAAGCCGCTTCACAGTTTGGATCAATCTTAAGCGCTTTTCGAAAAATTAGACGGGCTTCATGGTATTCACCCGCCTGATATTTGACTAGCCCTTCTTGAACTTTATACAGCGCTAAAAGCCGGTCGTTGCGCTCCTTTTTTAATTCTAAAGCCATTGCCAGGTATTCGGAGGCCTTCTCCCAGCGCCCCAAGTCGCGGTTCAAAATATGATTTTTCTCTAAAGCCCAGATATTTTTCTTATCAATACTCAGGATATTTTCGACATAACTTAAGGCACGGATTCTATCACCGGTAATGATATAATCTTCCACTAAATTACGTAATATTTCCAGACGCTGGATATTACTGATTTCCTGCCGATAAAGAAGCGATTCGTGAATTTTTATAGCGTTTTTAGCCTTGCCGCTCCTGCGCATCAGAATTCCCAGATTGATGTAGGCATCAATGTTATCAGTGTCAGTCCGGATCACCTCCCGAAACAAGCGGATCGCTGTATCATTTTCACCATGCAACATATGATTGAGCGCCCTCGCATAAAGACTGCCTGAATTCTCTGATCGGCTAAGGCGGTGTCGGTTCGTCAAATTGACTATGATAAATACAATAAGCCCGATTAAAACCAGCGTTAAAAGTATATCCAGTAAAGTCATATTTTTCCCTGCTTATTCAGTTTTTGAATTACTATTTTCGGTTTCTTCGAGTCCCTGATTGCGCAACAAATCGACTTCCTTTTTCAATTTTTTATAGTCGTTCGATAGAACCCGCAGTTCGTTCTTGCTGGCAAGAATCTTGATGCCAGTAATTAAAAAGCCAATCACGAGTCCCAGGATAAAAGTCAAAAAGACCAGAATCAGGACATCCATTTCAACCACGGATGACTTCCAGAAAAAATGAATTTTCACTGGTGGATTCAAGTTTGAGTTCTGGATAACAAAGAACACAATTAAAAACATAATCAAAAGCGTTACAGCCCAGCGTAAAATTTTCATAATCACCTCACAATTTAAACGATTTTACCAAATAAAGACACTCCCACAGCCTTTTCGATCTGGACATTACAAAACTCACCGACTCTAGGATGTCCTTCTTTTATCACAACGATTTTGTTGGAATCGGTACGACCGATCATTTCATCTGGATTCTTCTTGCTGACTCCATCAATTAATACTTCCTGAATCGTACCGACCAAGGCTTTATTACGTTCCAAAGTATGACTTTTTTGAAGCTGGATAACGGCTTTCAGGCGGCGCGATTTTTCTTCTTCCGGGACATCGTCGGTCATTTTAGCCGCTTTGGTTCCCGGACGCGGTGAATATTTGAACATAAAAGCCGCGTCGAATTTGACAGACTGCATTATCTGCAAAGTCTGTTCAAAATCAGCTTCGGTTTCACCCGGAAAACCGACGATAATATCCGTTGTAAGGGCGACCTCGGGTAGATAGTCTCTAATCATAGCGACTACTTTGAGATAATGCGCCTGATCGTAGGTACGGTTCATTAACTTTAGGACCCGAGATGAGCCCGCCTGAAGAGGCAAGTGAATTTGTTTACAAATATTGGAATGTGATTGCATAACCGCCAGCATTTTTTCGTCAACATCGCTGGGATGAGGCGAAGTAAAACGAATGCGTCTTAAACCCGGTATGGCAGCAACTGCCTCAAGCAATTCCGGAAAACGATAGGTGCCGTAATGATAGGAATTGACATTTTGGCCAAGCAAGGTTACTTCTCGATAACCTTCATTTAGTGCTTGCTGAATTTCATTGATAATGCTCTGTGGTGAGCGACTGCGTTCTCTGCCGCGCAGATACGGAACTATGCAAAAAGCACAAAATTTATTACAGCCGCGCATAATCGAGACCCAGGCATTGACCGCGCTATTGCGAGATGGAATGAGATCATCATAAACTTCGGTGCGCGATAGATTCACATCCACGACTGGAACTCGCTTCTGATTTAAGTATTCTGGTAAATTGCGATAGGAATCCGGACCCAAAACTAAATCCACAAATTGATTCTCATCATGAATTTCATCATAATCTTGCTGAGCGACACAACCGATAAGTCCTAATAGTAGCTCCGGTTTCTTTTTCTTCAAACTTTTAAATTGTGACAATCGAGCCAGCGCCCGCTTTTCGGCATTTTCGCGAACGCTACAAGAATTAATTAGAATCAGATCGGCTTCTTCGGGTAAACCAGTCGGCTGATAATTAGCTTCTTGCAGTAATCCGGCAACTAATTCAGAGTCAGCTTCATTCATTTGACAGCCGTAGGTTTCGATATAAAATTTGCGGGCTTCCATCGTAACTGCTGAAATTTAAAATATAAAACCGGTTTTGGAAATGAAAACTAAGAAATTTATATGAGGGAATGAATCTACGCTTAACGAATATATCCGGAGAAGAAAAAGTCAAGCGGATTTTTATTGATATTAAACTGCTTTACTTCGTAGTGCAAATGCGGTCCGGTCGTGCGGCCGGTGGTGCCGACCTCGCCGATTTTTTGACCGCGTTTAACGGCATCGCCGGATCGAACTAATATTTTCGAAAGATGAGCATAGAGGGTTGAATATCCGTAGCCGTGATTGACTTCGACCACGTAACCATATCCACCTTGATACCCGGATTTACCGACGACTCCATCAGCCGTCACAAAAACTGGAGTCCCAGTTGGCGTCGTAATATCTAAACCATAATGGAACTCTCTCCGACCGGTAAACGGATCTCTCCGGTA
Organism: Fidelibacterota bacterium; assembly: GCA_035448825.1. Lineage (GTDB taxonomy): Bacteria > Fidelibacterota > UBA2242 > UBA2242 > UBA2242 > JAGNGI01. The sequence continues at coordinate 61,693 of DAOTJS010000001.1, read as the reverse complement.
ACCAAAACCGTCATTGATAAAACCAGTATAAACCGGTCGAATGGACGGAGTGGACTGAATCTGATCGGAACGATTTTTGAAAGCATCATAAATCGTTTCATAACTGATGCGCTCAAATTTAATTTCCCGCGCCAGGCGATCCAGATTATTGACTAATTCCGAAACTTTTATATCACTCTCAGGTAGGAGCTGATCTAATTCGTCCGATTTGGGCATTAAACGACCACCAACACCAAGCCGGCGGATGTCCTGATCAATTACAGGGAGATCACCGTAGGTTCGTAGAGCCTTGTCTTTTTCAACCAGCATGCTAATATCCGATTCCATTTTCTGGATGCGATTATTCAGGTCGTAAAAGGTTGAAACCAACCGATTATTGTTTTTCTTAAGACGAGTTAACCTGGATTGATAAACCAGATTAGAAAACAAATTGGCGCCTAAAATAATGACAAAAATAAGGAGGAAAACTCCACCGGCGACAACGGCAATCAACTTTCCCCAACTGAGCGAAATCGAATGTACCCGTTTTCGTGTGTTCACTACAAAAAGGAGTTTGGGTGCTTTTTTCATTTTGTTAGTTTAATTTTCGCCCATATTATAAAATTCATTGTGAATTTTAAAAAATAGTTTTTATTAAGTCAATATTTTTTTTAGGGAATTATTAATTAAGTAAATCTCACCTCGGGTTTGCTCAGATTATCACCATCACTTAATTGCAATTCCGGCAAGCAATTATACCATAAATAACTTTACGAACCGGCTTTTAAAATACTTATAAAAATTTTGGTTAAAAATTGGATAGTTAGTCTAAAAAATCATTGCTTTTTCTTAAAATCTTTCTCATATTTTGGCCGTTGGATGTAACTGTGAATATCTGATACGAACGATTAGAGAGCGGTTTTTAGGAATAATTCTCGGAAGATATTCATTCTATAGTAAATATTTTTTTAAATTGCAAATTAAGGAGGAAAGTATGAAAAAAGGTGTCTATGTTTTAATAATGCTAGCGGTGCTGAGCACGATAGTGGAGGTGGGGTGGGGACAATATACTGGTTCAGGTACTTTTAACGAGATAGCCAGTTTAGACAATTTAGAACCTGGTACATATTATGTTTTTTATGGTATCAGTGGCACTTACACAGGAGCTATGACAAACACAATTTCTAGTGGAAAATTAGGAAACACATCAATTTCCTTCAGTGGATCCTCAATTATTAATCCATCTACAGCAATTGTTTGGAAAATAGATAAGGTTGGGGATAACTATACTGTATATAATGAGTCAATATCAAAATATTGTGAAATTACAGGAAATACTACGTCTAGTTTTGCATTAAATGAAAGCTCAACGCACCAATATCTTGTTACATATAGTAGCGGAAAAGGCTTTCAATTTCAATCCAACCATTCAAGCGCTAACTCACGGTGTATTTCAATATATCAAACTGATTGGAGGACTTATTTATCATCATCAACAAATACATTAAAATTATATAAATTAGAAATAACTTCAGGTGCTTCAATAATCGTAACCCCTTCAACCCTTACGGGTTTTACCTATATCGTTGGCTCTGGCCCATCTGCCGAGCAGACTTTTACGGTTAGCGGCACGAACTTAACGGCAGATATATCAATTTCGGCACCGGATCACTTTGAAATCTCGAAAACAAGTGATTCTGGATTCACCTCATCACTTACTCTTGCTCAATCAGGCGGATCAGTGAGTGAAACAACTATCTACGTACGATTAAAAGCCGGCTTGGCAATTGGCTCATATAGTTCCGAAAATATTACCTGTTCTTCTACTGGTGCCGACGATCGAACTGTTACCTGCAGTGGAACTGTGACCAATCCAGCGATGTATTATAGAAGTAAAGCCACTGGAAATTGGGGTGATAATTCTACCTGGGAATCATCAACGGATCAAATGACCTGGAGTGATGCATCTTCAACTCCTACCTCGAACGATTATACCATAACAATTAAAAACGGGCACACGGTAACAATAAACTCTAGTGTAACAATAGATCAAGTCACTGTAGAAAATGGAGGCACATTAGCAACCGGGTCGAATATGACGGTCAATGATGGTTCAGGCGATGATATTACTGTTCAAAATGGCGGCATTATTATTTATAGCAGTCAACCGACCTATAATTCTGGCAGTATTATTCGGATCAATACTGGTGGCATTCTTAGAATATCGGCAACTGGATTAACCGGGTCTACAGCCGTTATTCATGCCACCTCACATATTTACGAAAGTGGCTCTATATTAGAATATACTCCTACATCTTCTTTTTCAGCTAGTGGAATTACTTATTTCCCTAATGTTGATGAGAATACCATACCTATTTTTCGTATTACGGCCTTAACATCTTTGGTTGGTGGTGCTAATCCTACAGTAATCAATGGAATAATTGAGGTTGCAAGTGGAGTAAATTTTTCCTGGAGTGGCGCAGGCACTAAAACTTTTAGAAATGGAATCAAGGTATATGGAAATATGAGTCAGGGCACATCAGGACAATTCATAATTAGTGCTACTACAGCCGAAATCAGCGGAACTGGCACGGCTAGTTTAGGTAGCGGAGGCTTATCAATAGCTGGTAATGTAACTTTAAGCGCAATTTTGGATTGTGGCGCTTATGCTATAACTGGTAGCGGGGCATTGATTGTTTCAGATGATGCTACTCTGAAAATTGGCAGTCCAGACGGACTCAATGGAAATGTACAGACAACCGGATCGAATTCATTTAGTAGCAGTGCCCATTACATATTCAATGGAACATCCGCTCAGGTAACCGGCTCTATGTTACCGACAACCGTTCAAAATCTCACTATCAACAACTCAAATGGACTGTCTCTATCTCGGTCTATGATTATATCCAATACATTGACTATGACTAGCGGTAATATTATCACCAGTTCAAATACTCTTACATTGGGGGAAGATGCTTCTTCGTACGGTAATTTATCCCGAACCTCCGGCACGGTTATTGGTAATTTCGAGAGGTGGTTTGCTCCCGGCACCAATTCCAATTTTATATTTCCAGTTGGTACTGAGAGTAACTACCGTCCAGTTACTATTTCTACGGCAGGTGTTGCGACTGGCGGTAAAATCTTAGTATCTCATACTGATGGTTCAGGTGGAACTAATCTATCCTCGACTATAGAAGATGATGAGTATACTATCAATCGGCGTTCGAATATGTATTGGACTCTAACCGGAAATGGCATCTCTGGCGGCACTTATGATTTATCAATAGACGCTGACGGTCAAGAAGGGATCAGTGATCCGGCAAAGATCAGATTAATTAATTCGACCGATGGAAATACATTTAGTTTAGTCGGTACTCATTCTGATGGAAACGGAACGGTATTTAACCGAACTGGTATATCAATTGGGACATTTGATCGTTTTTATCTTGGTTCTGACCTTAAAGACAACTCCCTCCCTATTTCCCTGACTTCTTTTACTGCTCAGTCGCGTAGCCAGTCCGTAGTACTTTCCTGGACGACCGAGTCCGAGATTGAGAATCTGGGATTCATTATCGAAAAGCAGAAAAAGGAAGACGGAAGATGGGCCGAAATTGCCAGCTATGCAATGAATGAAGCCTTACAGGGGCACGGCAGCACCTCTGAAGCACACGAGTATTTCTATACCGATGCGGCAGTCATTCCGGGTACAACTTATCTCTATCGTCTCGGCGATGTGGATTACAAAGGGAAAGTGACCTGGCATAAAGCGGTCGAGGTTAAGGTCGAGGCTGAGAACTCGCAAGTTCCGCTGGTATTTGGATTGAAATCGGCTTACCCGAATCCATTCAACCCGAGTGTAACTATTCCTTACAGTTTGACGGAAGATGGGCAAATGTCGCTGAAAGTTTACAATCTGCGCGGGCAGTTAGTTGAAACACTTGTCAACGCTTATGCTCTTAAAGGCGCTTATTCTTACACCTGGCAGCCAGATAACCTGAGCGCCGGGATTTATCTGGTGCGTTTACAATCAGGCAATCATACATCAATGCAGAAAGTCGCCTTCGTGAAGTAAGTTGCGACACGCCTGCCCGACTGCTGATGCATTCATTCAGGCGGGGAGTTCCACGGAGAATATTTACGGAGAGCACGGAGGTTTTTAAGTACTTTTAAGTTCGTTTAAGTGCTCTTAAGTGCTTATAAGAAATTTAAATATACTCGAGATTTTACGTCTTCAACATGCATTCATGCACACATACAATCATACATTCATGCTTTTGATAAACCTTGTGACAAAAAGTCTTTAGCAGGATTTAATAGCACTTAAAAGCACTTATTAGCACTTGACCACTCATTCACCCATTCACTCATTCACCCATGCATTCATGCATTCTCACTTTTCATTTTGACTTAGAATTTCACGTGGTTATCTTATGCGCGTCGAATGGCGAACAATTTTTCCGATAAGAAGAAGATCACCAGCGCTCACGGTGCCGGTGGTAAATATTCTCATGATCTGATCAAGCAAGTTTTCCTGAAACATTTCGACAATCCGCCTTTACGCGAATTGCTGGATGCGGCGATTCTACCGGAAATGCATGGGCGATTAGTATTCACGACCGACTCTCACGTGGTTCAGCCGCTCTTCTTCCCCGGCGGCGATATCGGTCAATTAGCAGTTTCCGGAACAGTCAACGATTTAGCTGTTTGCGGCGCCAAACCACTCTGGCTTTCCTGTGGAATGATAATCGAGGAAGGTTTCAATCTCGATACGCTAGAAAAAATTGTGATTTCGATGCAAAAAATCGCTCAATTAGCCGGAGTGCAAATCGTTACAGGTGATACTAAAGTCGTGGGACACAGTGAAGCCGATGGGCTTTTTATCAACACAGCCGGAATCGGCTACCTGCCGGAGGGGCGCAATATCGGTAAATCCCTGATCACTCCCGGCGATAAGATTCTCATCAATGGTTTTATAGGCGATCACGCCGCCGCGATCATTAAAGCCCGCCAGCAGTTTCAGATTGACCTCGACATTATCAGTGACTGCGCCCCGCTAAATGAATTGACTGAAATCCTATTTGAAAAAGTCCCGGGCATTCGAATTATGCGCGATCCAACGCGCGGCGGTGTGGCAACGACTCTAAATGAGTTTATGGATGGCAACCGCTTCGGGATTAGAATCATCGAGAATTCAATTCCGGTCCGCGATGTCGTGCTGGGTCTATGTGAACCGCTGGGTTTTGATCCGTTGTACCTTGCCAACGAAGGTAAAGTCGTAGTTATAGTCGCGGAAAAAGCGGCTGAGGAAGCTTTAACGACGATGCGTTCACATCCACTCGGCCGGAATGCTGCTATAATCGGCGAAGTCATCGCTCAACCGACCGGACACGTTCTACTTAAAACCCGCATTGGCACCGAACGAGTCCTCGATATGCTGACCGGCGAAATGTTGCCACGGATATGTTGAATGAAATCATATGCAAAACCGCAAAGCCGCTAAGATATTTTCTGTACTTCATTCTGTCTGAAAGGGATTTTCCAATAACCTATGAGTTTTCTATTAAAAATTTCGAGGAAATCCGGCTGGTTAAAAAACAACTTCCGTCTCATTTAAAATTAACCAAATTGAAACCTGGATCATTGATAATCTATAAAAATGCTTTGTGCCCTGAAGTCTTTGCGAAAGAATTATGCACGAACTGAAAATCGCTCACAACATTATTAATATCGTCCAGAATGAACTGGCTGAAAGAAAGCTAACTCAGCCGGTTAAAGTCATTCATCTCAAGGCGGGATGTCTTCATGCCATTATTCCGGAATCACTATTGTTCAATTTTGATTCGATTAAAAAGGCTGAGCCGCAGTTGCGCAATGCACGCTTATGTATCGAAGAAATTCCCCTCAAGGTTCAATGCCAGGCCTGTGGTAATATCGAGGAACTTTCCGAGCCGATATTCATTTGCCCAAATTGCCGGAACGGCGACCTTGAAATCATTAGTGGGAATGAAATGTTTATTGACAACATCGAACTAGAAGAATAACACGAGGAAATATTGAGAATTTTCAATTACCCATTTTCTTAAAAGCACTTAAAAGCACTTAAAAGAACTTAAAAGAACTTAAAAGAACTTAAAAGAACTTAAAAGAACTTTATAAATACTCTGTGTACCTTCGTGTAATTGAAAAAGAGGTTGATAATGGAAATTAAAATCGTTCGCAATGTGCTCGAAGCCAATAACAAATTAGCCGCCGAAATCCGTCAGCGGACGGCAAATTCAAAAACACTACTCGTCAATTTGATGAGTTCGCCCGGCTCCGGCAAAACTACCCTGCTGGAAAAATTGATTCCAATGCTTCAGGCAAAAGGCTACCAAATCGGCGTGATCGAAGGCGACATCACCACCACGATGGATGCCGAACGCCTTCAGCCTTTGAACATTCCCATTGTACAGATCAATACCGAACCCTTTGGCGGCGACTGTCATCTCGGAGCGGAATTAGTTTTACCGGCGCTTGACAGTCTCGACCTAGCCAACCTCGATTTCGTTTTCATCGAGAATGTCGGCAATCTGGTTTGCCCGGCGGAATTCGATACCGGCGCCGACGTCAATGTGGTCGTTCTAAGTGTAACCGAAGGTGGGGACAAGCCGCTCAAATATCCACTAATGTTCCGGGTCTGTCATCTGGCATTAATCAGTAAAACCGACCTGCTTCCCTATCTCGATTTGAATCTGGATTTACTGCGCCAAAATATGTTGCAAATCAATCCCAAACTCACCATTTTTCCGATATCAGCTCAGCGTGGAGACGGCCTAGCCGATTTGCGCGATTGGTTGATAAAACTCAAACGCTGAATTTCAAATGTTGCAGAATAAGGTCAAGCATTTTAACTTCGAGCGCTTTTTAATACTAAACGAGGAAAGTAATGCCTAAAAAAATATTAGTTATAGACGACGATGTTGATCTGGTGGAAGTTCTGCGCTTATCGCTGGAGAAAAATGGCTATCTCGTAATAGATGCCCAAAACGGCACCCGCGGCTACCAATTGGTTGAAAAAGAACGCCCCGATCTCGTCATTCTCGATGTTATGATGGCTACCTGGGACGAAGGATTTGAAGTTGTCCAAAAAATCCGCAATAATCCCAAATTAGCCGCCACTCCCATTATTATGCTGACCGCCGTCAGCCAACAAATGGGCATTCGATATGACAAGGATAAGGAAACTTTACCAGTCGAGGAATTTATCGAGAAACCCGTTATGCCGGGCACATTGCTGAACGTAATTAAAAAGTATATTTAATTAAGCTACAAGCTCAACTAATTTCCGACGCTCCGCAGGCGGGGCTAAATTGGTTTCGGCGACAACTTCTCTATCAAAGCTTTAAGTGCTAAAAAATTATTGAAAACCTGATATGTTCCTTTATTTCAAAGCCAGTTGTTGACGAACCCAATTCATCCGTGCCAGGTAATTTTCGGCCGGTAAACCGTGTCCGGAATAAGGATAAATAATGTATTCTTTTGGGCACCGCAAATTATTATAAGCCGCGAAGTTAATGTGCGGCGGGCAGGTTTCGTCCATCAGTCCTGCCAGCATAAAAACCGGCGCCTTTACTTTCGGCGCTAAATTCTTAATATCAAAATAACTCAACGTCCGGAAAACCTCTTCCCAGGTTGTTTCGGGATGGTTATTAACATAGTCTTTGAACTCGTTGCCGGGCCAAACAGCAACTTTAAAATAGTGAGGAAAATCCGACAGGAACGGCACGCCTGGTACACACAGGCAAATGCGATTGTCTAAGGCGGCTGTTGCGAACGAAAGAGCTCCACCCTGACTTTGTCCATCAACGATAATTCGGCTTGTATCAACTTCCGGTCGCGAACATAGAAAATCTACCGCCCGCACGCAATCCATATAAGCGCCGCGATAAATATATTCGTTTTTGTTTTCCAGGTGATATTGCAAATAGCCGGGAAATCCGGGATTGATCTCGTCCCGACTATTCCCGTGACCACGAATATTCAAACCGAAGCTAATAAAACCATCTTCCGTAATCAGGTTGGTCGGCTGCATATTTGTACCGTAGCCTTGAACTTGCAGAAAAGTCGGGTATTTTCCGGGTTGCTTGGGTACCGAGTACCAGCCGCGAATTAAAATATTCCCCAGTGAGCGCATTTCTACCAAGAAATAATCGCGCTTATCGGTGCATAATTCATCCTGACGAATCATCTTAAACTGCGGGTCAACGGTAGCCAGTTCGGCTTTGGCTTGCTCCCAAAAAGCATCAAAATCCGGCTGAGCATCGACGGGCGAAATCACCTTCTCCGGATCAACTGCTATCGCAAATTTATGCAATTTATTCCAGCCTAAACTTTCGAAACTTACTGCCCCGAGGTAAAAGCCGGGTTGCAGTTTCTTTAAGTTGTAGGAATATTTTTTAGCAGAATTATTTTTCATCGTAATCTTTAATTCTTTATCATAGATTTTATCCCCGAAATCACTATTGATCGACAGCCTGAGAATACCTTCAATTGACTCATTACTTTCATTACGCATAATGACCGGAAGTACAATTTCGGAGCAATTCTTAATGACGTGATCCTTCTGAGGAAGGGCAATTTCGATTTTTAGCTGATCGGAAAGACCAATCACATTCAGCTCAGCGGCTGAGTAGTACAATCCACCACCGCCACCTGCATCATAAACTCGAATTGCAATGACATTCGGCTGATCCCAGCGAACCAGTTCGACCGGGATAATATATTCGCGATCCAGACCATAAGCACCGACATAATTTGGTGGGAAACCACCCATCTGCCCAATTAATTCACCATTGAAATAGGTAGCATCGGAATCGTCAATACGCCCCAGACGCAGAATAAATCCGCCATGTTTAACGGCTTTCTCCTTCAGCGTTGATGGAATAATTACACTGTATCTATACCAGGCAAATCCATCTAAATTTTCATAGCCTTGCACTTCCCAGGTTCTACCGGCAATGATAGAGTTCCAGGAAGCGTCATCATATTGCGGATCAGCCCAGGCTAAATCATCGCCGGGTTGAAATTTCCAATTTGGCCCTATCAAATTCTGAGCCGTTAAAACCGTCGTAATTGCAATGCAGACAATTAATGACGATGTGATTGTTTTAAAACGCATTTTATCCCCCTTTTTAAACGTTAAAATTTATCGAAAACATATAAATATCATTTTGTAAATAAACTGTTTCAAATATAATTAATAAAGGCTATAAAATGCGAGACTAAAATTTAAAACTCTCTCAATTAATTTTTATAATGCTTGTTACCAGAATGGTAAAAAGCCAGATCAAATCTCAATCTGGAGCGAAACCGGACAATGATCTGAACCCACTATTTCGGCTAAAATTTCGGCGGCACGAACATTCGCAACGAATCGTTTGTTGACGAAAAAATAGTCAAGGCGCCATCCAACATTACGTTCTCTAGCGTTGGTGAAAGGACTCCACCATGTATAATTACCCGGTTTATTATTAAATAATCGAAAAGTATCATAATAACCGTGGCTGAGAAATTTATCGAGCCAGGCTCTTTCTTCAGGCAAAAAACCGGAAATATTGGAATTCGCCGCAGGATGAGCTAGGTCTATTTCGGTATGTGCCGTGTTGACATCGCCACCTATGATGATATTCCGACCGCTGACGTTTATCCGATCAACATAATCGAGAAAAGCATCATAGAATTCAAGTTTAAAACGTAGGCGCGCCTCCGACATCTGTCCATTAGGAAAATAAACATTAAATAAAACAAATTGATCATAATCGGCAATGAGGAGACGTCCTTCCGTATCGAATTTCTCGATTCCAAATTTTTGAGTAATGGAAACCGGCTTTAAGCGAGAATACAAAGCGACTCCGCTGTAACCTTTTCTAACTGCCGATGAAAAATAAGAATAATAGCCACTAACTTGGGCTAAATCCGGCGGTAATTGCGATTCTTCAGCTTTTGTTTCTTGAATTCCTAATATATCTGGCTGAGTAGCTTTGACCCAATCTAAAAAACCTTTTTTATATACTGCCCGAATTCCATTGACATTCCATGAAATTAGGGTAAGAAGCATATCTTAGAAAACCAAGGATTGATCCAAACAGAAGGCAAAACCTTTTCCGTGATTAAAGAATCCGCCCGTTTGTGCAAAACCCCATTCCAAACGATAGCGACTAAAGATCATTCCGCTACCGACGCCCCATTTAATTTTATCGTTGCCTCCAACTCCGATTCCAAGTCTTATAGGCAACCAGTTTGCCGGTAAAAATTCAGCCGCGAAAGAAAATGCCGGGGTTGTTGTGGATGCCATATCATTGCTGAAAGACTGGCGATAATTGACAAACAGCCGCAGATTTTGCAATACTCTATATTCAAATCCCATTATCATATAAGCCGGGTAATTTGTCCTAATACCGGAAACTGTGTAGGTAGTGTCTTTTTTTAAAGATTCATCCATTATTGAATCTATATCGCCGAAATCCGAACTAGGAATATCGGCATAAAAAGAATATTCGGCTTTCCCAGCTTCTCCTATCCCCCAATTTAAAAAACCGACTACATTGTTCAAGGCAAGATTAGCAGTCATTTTTTCATTAATGACAGATGCCGCTCCTATATCAATCGCCAGACCGGCACCGCCCAGTCCGTATTCGCCTTTGAGATCGCCTTCCAGGATAACTCGGTCTTTATAGGTCGTAACATTCGCGGTTAGATCGTCGAATCCGGAATAACCCGCTCCAGCTAAAAGTTTAACGGCAATACCGACGGAAAATTTATCAACATAATTACTGAGATAAGGTACATTATCAATCTGCCATCCGTGAGCTATTCCCAGAGTAACTACCGATTGTAAATCCAGATCAGTATCGCTTAAATCAATAGGTTCTTCGAATTCATTACCAAATAGCGCGAGACGGAAAAGCGACTTAGGCGCGACAACTCTACCGGTTACTTCAGCGCCCAGCGTAAAAGCCCAACTATTTACCGAAAAATTAAGAAAACGCACCTGTACCAAGGGATTAAAATTCAAACCACCATCAGGGAAATGACTTAGCAGTTCCTCCTTGTCATCGTCATCCAAATATCCACCGGTGAAAATATGATTATTTAATAAATGTGTTGAAATAGTATTATTACTAATCTGTAAAGCCGGAAATGGCACGATCGGGATAATTCCAAAATTGAATTGAAATTTGGGATTATCGTTCAATCCGAGATTAGCCGGATTCCAGCCGATCACGTCACCACCCCGCGCTTGTGTGGCGTAAGCATCGGCAAAACTGATACTGCGCGGATTCATATAGAGCTGGCTATAACCTTGTGAAGCAATCATTAATAAAACAGCAAAAGCGATATATTTTATCTTTTTCATGAGGCTACTTCTCCTTCCGATCAGCAAAATCAATTAAGCCGTTGATTGTTCCATATAGCAGTATTTTTAATTTGTCATCCTTCATAAAGCGAGAAGGAATCGGATTCCCTGCGTCATCAGTTCGACCGACTAGATTGAATTGGGTCTTGACGTAAACTGAGTCCTGAAATAAAGCCGTCTGCTTTTCACCTAATTCCACAACTTCTCGAAACGTTGAATCGGGATAAACATTAATGACAGCCAGAGTATCTGCACCATAAGGCGGAGCGGCGTCGAATAATAAAGTATCCTGAGCGGCTAATAAAATCAGTTTACCACCAATCTCGAATCCATTCTCTACTTCCGCATATAAAATTGCCATTTCAATTTCTTCCGGAATGTCTTCCTTGACCAATGACGGGTCAAATTTCATCTTAGCACCTTCCGTAACTTCCATTTCAAATGGCACCGAAATGTACATATTGCCGCCAACATATTGGGCTGTATCAACTTGACCAGTACCGCCAACCAGAGCGTAACCGGAGGTGACGATTTTCTTCGGCTTGATGTTGATTAATTCTTCCGCGTCAGGAATAACAACCCTCGGATTTTCGGTAATAACCTGATGGATTTCTCGGTTAACCGAGCCGCCTTTTTCATTAAAAGACGAAATGAATAGATGGAGTTCGACCGGCACACCAATATTAGTATTGAAGTCTATAACCATTTCGACATTCTTTAGGTTAATTCCGTCGAAGCCTTCAGGTAAGGCGTTCACTTCATTTTCGGTGGGTTCAATATCAACCCGAACCGTATCAATATACCCGCTGACTTGAGAAAATTCCATTTCAGTCAACTGGACATCAACATTGATTTTCTGGGCAAAAGTGATTGTCATTTCCCTATCAGATGGAATGCTAACGCGCGAGGTGTAGTGGATTTTCTGGTTGGTGTTTAAATCTGTAAAAGGCAATTTAATATTGTATTCATCCAGCGGAATGGTTTCAATCACCGGTTGAGAACTGCTTGGTAAGTGGATAATGCGGTTTAAGGGTGAACGATCTGTGCGGTGGACAATTTCACTGATCGTGAAATGAACATCGGCGACTACTCCAATATTATTGACAAAAGTCAGGATAAGGTTACCATTCGAAATCTGGGCTGTCTCTAATTTAGTTTTATCTTCCAGTTCGAGCACCTCATTAGCAACGATGGCTTCCTGGTCAAAATATCCGGTAACACTCGAAAAAGTCATTTCGGATACATTAATATCAACTTTGATCGAATCCATCAAATTATACTCAGCTATCTCGCCCGAAGAAGTCGTAACCAAACTATTATAAGTGATATACTGCCGAACGCTGTCAACAGTTACTTGTTCGGATAATGGTTGAATTGTACAATTACTTAAATCATAATTAATCTCGGTCTGACCGGCCGGAAGATCCGATTCGACTGTCACTGGAGTTCCAGCAGTAGACACTAATTCTGGGAATTCGAGAATCAAGTGCGGAATGCCACTCGTACCTTCATTGATATTATTTTCAATTGAAAAAGTCATGCCACCGGAGGAAATTTGCGCCGTACTGATTCGGGCATCGGAAGCGGTATTGATTTCACCGCTATCTTTGACATTTTGTGGCTCGACAATGCCTCTGATTTCCGAGAAAGTAATGTCGGATTCAGAATCTTTTCCATACATATCAATATTGACATCAACCTGGTCGGTCGAAGAAATATTAACCATTTGAGGATCAGTCGGGATGGTGCGAACAATATAAGAATAATTGACTTCCTGCTTGGTAATATCCATTTCTAACTTATTGTCGGTCAGCGAATATTCCTGATTGACAGTCTGGTTAGCCGCCATTGGGATGACTTGATAAAAGTTACTGCCACCGGAAGTAGTTTTTAAAGAAGGTATAGTTAGTTCTAGATTAGCGCTAACCGGCAAATTATTTTGAATATTAATTTTCAAGTGACCATCTTTAATCACCGCAGTTTCAACTTTATTGGGCTCGTCTCCCGCAAATTCAATCGTGCCGGTGGTGTCAATGGTCTGTTCCGGTACAATCGCTGTCGCCGATGAGGCGGTTATTTCTTTAGCTTGAACCTCAACCACGAATGAAGAATTCAAGGTCGTTGTATTTTTCGTGACATTAGTTGCCGCTGAACCACAAATGACTCCCGAAACCTGGACGATAATTGTTCCGGGCAGAGTTTTGTTGGTTAAATCTATCGTTTTCTTGCTGGAGTTTCCAGATGATAAGCCTTCAGTCCAGACGGCTTTAGCCGAATCTCCGTCCGTTCCTACAATCGGATTGCTAGAGGCATCCAATAAGCGGACATAAATCGGTGCACCAAGTTCAACCACTAAATTGTTACGGATATTAATTTCGAGGATACCTCCAATAAAATTGGCATTAGCGAAGTTATTAAAAGTAATTTGCCGATCTTTTGTCGGAAAAGGTGTGCTTTTGGCAATTGTCGTGCTGGCTCCATCGGCGATTCCGCTCATATCCACAATCTCCGAAAATAAAATCGGAGTGGTGGATTCGACATCGGAGTCATCCAGCTGAATATCACCGATTATATTTTTGTTTTGTTCCGAGACTGGCTTTACGCCGACTTGGCTAAAACCCGAGGAATATTTTTTTTCGCTTTCGGCAATATTGACCTCATCTACACCCTGCTCGATTGATTGAGTAATGTCATCAATATTTAATTTATTACCTACCCGGACTTCCTCGATTGGGATTTGATCTTCATAGGCAAAAATCGAATCTCCAGTTGTACCATAAGGGAGCTTGACTATCAGCGAATCTTCTAATAAATCATTGACAGTAACAGTCTCATTTAATAATGGGACGTTCAAACTCACTGACCAGGTGGGATAATCCGATTCACTGGGTATTTTAAGATCGCAAAATGAAAATAGAAACGCCACTCCGGCGATGATGATGATTTTAAACTTTTGCATTATTATCCTCATTTAAATTCAAAATTTCTGATTGATTTTATTTTGATTAATAATAAAATGATGTGACCTAAGTCTCAATAATCTGTATCCAATGGAAATAAATAGTTTATTAATAATTTTTCCCGGGTTTTATAAATAATCAACTTGACGATAAATTTGCTCGACTTTGCTCGCAATTCCAACGGCATCAAGCGCCAGGTTGCTTAGTAATATTTCGCGCGCTCCTTGTTCAATGAAACGATCGGGAATAGCGAGGATGTTGATCTTTTGCGGCAGGTTTTGCTCAGCAAAGAATCTGGCAACCTGTTCCCCGAATCCACCCACGATGCTGTTTTCTTCAATTGTGATAATGATGCGATGATTACTGGCAATTTCCGACAGCATCTGGGTATCGAAAGGCTTTACAAATCGGGCATGGACAATAGTTGGAAAGATATTCTTTGATTTTAACAGACAGGCCGCTTCAATCGCGTTATTGGTCATTACGCCAACCGATAGGATTGCGATGTCTTGGCCATTTTGAATTATCTCCCATTTTCCAATTTCGTAGGTCATAGCTGGCGTTTGATCATCAAATTCGATACAAGAATCTTTCGGATAACGAATAGCAAATGGCGCGTAGTTCTGCTCGAGTGCCGTGAACATTAAATTGCGCAATTCAGTGCCGTTCCGTGGTGCGGCTACGATCATATTGGGCACTGTACATAAGTAACTCAAATCGAAAGTGCCGTGATGAGTCGGACCATCTTCACCTACGATTCCTCCTCTATCTAAAACAAAAACTACCGGTAATTTCTGCAACGCTACATCATGAATAATATTGTCGTAAGCGCGTTGTAAAAAGGTCGAATAGATTGCCACTACCGGTCGAAAGCCACTGGCTGCTAAACCGGCAGCAAAAGTTACCGCATGCCCCTCCGCGATCCCAACATCGAAGTAGCGCGTTGGAAAGCGGTGGGAAAATTCGACTAATCCCGTGCCTTCTGCCATTGCGGCCGTAATAAAAATTGACCGAGGATATTTTTCTCCAATTTCACAGGCGATTTTGCTGAAAGCACTTAAAAAGGGTGGTGCAGTTGGGTTTGAAACGCAACCGTTAATATCTTTCCGCGGGCTGATTCCATGATATTTAATCGGATCAATTTCAGCACTGGCTAACCCCTTCCCTTTTTGAGTAATAACATGTAGAATAACCGGATATTCCAGATCTTTAATATTATTTAAAGTATTGACTAGTTGCTGAATATTATGACCGTCAACCGGTCCGTAATAGCGAAATCCAAATTCCTCGAAGATTATTCCGGGTGCCAGAAAATTTTTAAAGGATTCCAATAATTTCCGCCCGGCATTCCGAAAAAAACCGGTGCCGCGGGGTAAAAGGGCAAGCGAATTCCAGACCTGGTTTTTAAAATTTAGATAGCCGGGACTGGTCACAATGCGGGTAAAATAATTAGACATTGCCCCGACGTTGCGCGAAATTGACATTTCATTATCATTTAGAATAACAAGGAATTGGCCGTCAATATTATAAGCATTATTCAGACCTTCATAAGCCAACCCGCCGGTAAACGCTCCATCACCTATTATCGCAACAACCCGATAGTTTTCATTATTTAAATCGCGGGCAACTGCCATTCCAACCGCCGCGGAAATCGAGGTGCTGGCGTGTCCGGCGCCGAAACAATCGTACTCGCTTTCGGACATTTTACAGAAGCCACTAATACCACCATATTGGCGAATAGTTCTAATGGCTTCTCGACGACCAGTCAAAATTTTGTGCCCATATGCTTGATGCCCGACATCCCAGATTAATTTGTCCACCGGCGTATCGAATACATAATGCAATGCAATCGTCAGATCAACTGCCCCCAGACTTGACGCCAGATGCCCACCGGTATTAGTAATGGTCTCAATAATATATTCACGTAGTTCCGTACTTAAACTAACCAGTTCGTCAACTGATAATTTTCTCAAATCAGCCGGGGAATTAATCTTCTCCAGTCGGGGATATTTTTTCGCTTCCTGTTCCGCCATTATTGTAAGTGCTTGAGAAAATATTGGTGAATACGAGTATCGTCGGTCAATTCCGGGTGAAAAGTGGCAATGAGATTATTGCCTGACCGAGCGAAAACAACATCGCCGTTTAAATGGCCAAGAATCTCGGCAGACGAATCTAAATGATCAAGTTTAGGAGCCCTAATGAAAACGCCTTTGAAGGGTTTATCGGAAAATGTGAGATCAATATTTTCGACAAAGGATTCTATCTGTCGTCCGTAGGCATTTCGCTTAATTTTAATAGAAGTTCGTCCTAATGACTTGACCAGCGGATCCTCACCGTTCGTTGATAGCAAAATGGCTCCGGCGCAGGTACCAAAGATCATTCCGGGAAATTTCTCGAGACTCTCACGTAAGTCCATCTCATCAATTAGCTTTGACATAGTAGTTGATTCGCCACCCGGAATTATCAAACCGTCACATTGTTCGATTTGTTCTTTGTAGCGAATAGCAATCGCTTCGGCTCCGAGGGAATTAATAATTTCTATGTGCTTCTGAAAAGCGCCCTGAAGTCCCAATACGCCAACTCTTTTGGCTTTATTATTCATAAGATAATGCGATTCGATATACTATTTCTATTTTTACCAACCGCGTTTTGCAAGTCGTTCGTTTTCTGGAATCTCAGCGATATCGAGCCCGTGCATCGCTTCTCCCAATCCAGCCGAAACTTCAGCAATTTTTTCGGGATTATTATAATAAGTCGTCGCTATAACGATAGCCCTGGCCCGGGCGGCTGGGTCTTCGGATTTGAAAATTCCAGAACCAACGAAAACACTCTCTGCTCCCAATTGCATCATTAAAGAAGCATCAGCCGGGGTAGCGATGCCACCTGCCGCAAAATTCGGCACCGGTAACTTTCCGGTTTTGGCAATCTGCCTGACCAATTCAAAGGGAGCGCCCAGACGTTTGGCTTCCGCCATTAATTCGTCATCTGACAAAGTCGTCAGTTTACGAATTTCGGATTGCACCCGGCGCATATGGCGCACCGCTTCGACGATATTGCCGCTACCGGCTTCACCTTTGGTGCGAATCAAAGCCGCGCCTTCGCCGATGCGACGCAAGGCTTCACCCAGATCGCGACAACCGCAAACGAACGGCACCTTGAAATCGTGTTTCCAGATGTGGTTTTCTTCATCGGCCGGGGTTAAAACTTCACTCTCATCAATAAAATCAATCCCCAGCGCTTCCAGAACTTGCGCTTCTGCAAAATGGCCAATACGACATTTTGCCATCACCGGAATAGAAACCGTATCTTGAATCGCTTTAATTACTTTGGGGTTCGACATACGGGCAATTCCTCCCGCCGCTCTAATATCGGCCGGAATCCTTTCGAGCGCCATTACGGCGACGGCTCCAGCCTCTTCGGCAATCTTGGCTTGCTCAGGCGTTGTTACATCCATAATGACTCCGCCTTTTAGCATTTCCGCCAAGCCGATTTTTACTTCAAAAGAACCTTTATCCATTTTTAATAATTACTCCTTTTCATACAAATAAATTTAAGACATTTCACTCAAAATTGGTGATTTTTTTAACCACCTCTTCTACTACTTCAACGGGCGTCGAGGCTCCCGCCGCCACGCCAACTGATGTCTTATTTAAAAACCATTCCAAATTGATCTGCTCGGCATTTTCAATGTGGTAAGTATTGGTATTCAACTTTCTAGCAATTTCTGCCAGCCTCCGCGTGTTGGCACTATTTTTTGAACCAACAACCAGCATGACGTCATTCGTCAAGGCGAGTTTCCGAATTTGCTCCTGACGTTGGCGGGTCGGGCGGCAAATTGTATTAATAAAGCACAGATCGTCGGTTTTAGTCGCCAGAACTGCAATGATTGCCGATACATTTTCGATCATTTGAGTGGATTGCGCTACAACCCCAATTTTTTTCATCTTTGGCAGATGCTCGGCCTCTTCCGGACTCGAAACGATGATGGAATCACTGACCTGACTGGCAATGCCGCTGACTTCTTCGTGATTTTTATCTCCAATGATTATCACCTGCCGCCCTTCTTTGGTCAGCATTTGGACTTCGGTGTGAATTTTGCGAACCAAAGGACAGGTCGCATCGATAATTGTCAAACCTCGCTGACGCGCTTCATCCCAGATAAGTCGAGGCGTTCCGTGCGAGCGAAATAAAACCGGTACGGTCGGTTCAATCTGATCAAGATTTTGGACTACTTCGACACCCAAATCGGTTAATTCTCGAATGACTTTTTCATTATGGACAATGTCGCCGAGCATCGCCACGCGACCATATTTTCGAGCCGCGGTTTGCGCTTTCTTGACTGCATTTTGAACTCCGGCGCAAAAACCGACCGTAGCTGAGATGTTGACTTTTAAAGCCATTATTCCTTGATCTTCGCGTTCGTAATGTTTTGCTGAGCTTGATACTTTCCCTTTTTATCGGCGTATGAAACTCGACAAGCCTCATCGCTTTCTAAAAATATAACCTGAGCAATACCTTCGTTAGCATAGATTTTCACCGGTAGCGGTGCCAGATTGGCAATGGAAATGGTAATAAAACCTTCCCACTCCGGCTCGAGCGGAGTCACATTGACGAAAACCCCGCATCTGGCATAAGTTGACTTGCCGTTTGTAATGGCAATGACATTGCGCGGTATTCTGAAATATTCGAGACTACGTCCGAGTATAAAACTATTCGGCGGAATCGTGCAAACCGCACCTTTGAAATCCGTAAATAAATCCGTCGCTATCTGCTTGGGATCCAGAATTGCATCCTCTTGACTGTGAAAAATACGAAATTCATCTGCCACTCGCAGATCATAGCCATACGACGATACACCGAAGGAAATTACTCCTGAACTAATCTGACTTTTTTCGAATGGCTCGATCATTTTATGTTTCAAAGCCATTTCCTCGATCCAGCGATCGGATTTGACGCTCATTTTATCCTTCATCCAGAAAAACTTTTCGTAAAGCCGGTAAAATTGTTTTTACGGCTTCTTCCAATCCGACATCCATTACCAAACCAGCCGCATACGGATGCCCACCACCACCAAATTGGCGCGCAATATTATTAATGGGATAACGCCCTTTGGAACGGAAATTCATCCGCGTGCGGTTATCACGCTCTTCCAGAAACATAGCGGCAATTTCGACACCCCGGATTGAGCGGACAACATCCGTAAAACCATCAACTTCATCTAAATAGGCTCCGGCGGCGGCTACCTGAGCCTGCGTTACGCAAAACCATGCCAACCGATTTTCAAATTCATATTGAACATTCTGCAACACCATCCCGAGCAATTTCATCCTTTCCGGACGATAGTTCTCGTAAACATAGTGATAAATCAATCCCGGTTGAACGTTATACCGCAAAAGTTCAGCCGCTAATAGCATCGTTTCAGCAGTAGTATTTTCAAATCGAAATGAACCAGTATCGGTCATTAAGCCGACGTACAAAGCCTCAGCCACTTTTTGATCTATTGCTTGCGGCGCTATGATTTTTAATAATTCAAAAACCAGCGCGACTGTTGCCGGAGCCTTATCATCAATGACGCTAATATTTTCCGGCAAGCAGTTATTAAATGGATGATGATCAATGCAAATAGTCGGAGCATTAAGCGAATTCAGAACCGGACCAAGCGAACCGAGTCGTTCTGTATGACTGGCATCCAGAATCATCAGCAAGTCGTACTCAGCCAGTTCAACCTGATTCTGTTTATTGGAGTAAGTGTGAAAAATTCTATCTTCATTCAAAAATACATACTCCGGCGGCAAAGGCGATGAATTCAAAATAAATGGCGACTTACCCAGATGCTTGAGGCAATGATAAAGCGCCGCTTCCGCGCCCAGCCCATCGCCGTCCGGATTGTTATGAGTCGTGAGCAGGATTTTATCGGACTTCTCGATTTTCTCTACAATTTTTTGCCAGTTATATTCCGCCATTATTACCTTTTAAAATAACATTTAATTTAGTTTTAATATGCCAATTGTCAAATCCGAGTGTGGAGCAAAAGTAGATTATATCCCTAGATCAAACAAGTATTCTTTATCCCATACTGGGAATAACTTTTTTACCTCTATTGATTTACAATACCTTAACTGCTGCGCGGTATCAGAAAAAAGAAAAATCTTGTCCCGCCGAGTGGGTCTCTCTCTTCTGAGACTCCTCCGAAGCCTTCGGAGTCAATCTTGTCTAAAATAATTCAATTTCTCCACTCATTATCATTAGAAAATTCAGCCGCATTTTTAAATAAAATCGTAAATTTGTGTAACAATAGTCCTATGAGTTTATCAAAATAAAAAAATAGGAGAAAAAAAACTATGACGAAACAATCTCAAATTTACAAGTGTGAAATCTGCGGCAATATTGTCGAGGTTTTGCACGAAGGCGTAGGCGAATTGGTTTGCTGTGGCAAACCGATGAAACTTATCGTCGAGAACACGACTGACGCCGCCCGAGAAAAACATGTCCCGGTAATTGAAAAAATCACTGGGGGCTACAAGGTCAGTGTCGGTAGCGTTCTCCATCCTATGATTGACACTCATTATATCGAATGGATTGAACTGGATGCCGACGGTCAGGTTTTTCGCCAATATTTGAAACCGGGTGATACACCGGTGGCCATTTTCAACGTATCAGCCGAAAAAGTAACCGCACGTGAGTATTGCAATATTCACGGCTTATGGAAAGGAACATTATAATGCTTAGTCCCAAATTATTAACCGCTTTCAACGATCAAATCAAACACGAACTGGAATCCGCCTATCTTTATGCGGCAATGAATGCCTGGTTCAAATCAGAAAACTTTGATGGAATGGCGCATTGGATGGAAGTTCAAACCAAAGAAGAAATAAACCATGCCAGAAAGTTTTTCGACCACATTTTCGAACGTGGTGATGTCGTCGAACTTCAGCCGATAGACATATTAGCCAAGAAATGGGCTTCGCCGCTCGCCGCTTTCCAAGCCGCTTATGAGCACGAACAATTTATCACCGGCAAAATCAACGAATTAATGACAATGGCTATCGCTGATAAAGATTACGCCGCTCAGGAATTTTTAAATTGGTTCGTGGCTGAACAGGTCGAAGAAGAAGATTCAACTCTGAAAATTGTTCAACTTTTAAAGAAAATCGGTGACCACGGTCAGGCTCTGGTTATGGTAGATCGTGAACTTGGCAAACGCGAATAGCAGGAAAGAGCAAGTTATGAATTTTAACATAGACGAAGTTTTCGAAATTGCCGAACAGATAGAAGTCAATGGCAGTCGTTTCTATCGCCAGGCGTCGGAACTCAGCCAGCTGGCTGAACATAAAAATATGTTGCTAAAGCTGGCTGAAATGGAAGATCAACACCAAAAAACCTTCGCCGGTATGCGTGAAAAAATAAAACAAACTAAGCAAAATTTGTCTTACGATCCCAATCAGGAAGCAGCTCTCTTTTTACAAGCCTTTGCTTCCGGCTTTGTGTTCGATCCGACAGCTGATTCATCTGCCTTAATCCGAGAGCAAAAATCAATCGCAGATATTTTGCACTTAGCTATTGGATTTGAAAAGGATTCTATCGTTTTCTATCTCGGCATCGAAAAAGTCCTGCTCAATGAAGATGATATTGTTCACATGCGTGCCATTATTAAAGAAGAAATGGGACATATTACCCTGCTTGCCCGGAAATTAGAGGAACTGAATTAAGCCTAATTGGAATTTAACTTAATCAAATACCCTTGCAGGTATGATTACTTGTAAGGGTATTTTTTTAGGAATATCTTTGATGAAATTAATCCAGACTGATTAAATTGACAGTGATTATTCATAATACGAAGAAATTAAAGGAATAAAAAATGGCAATCCGTATTTTCGTAACGGGCGGAACTTTTGATAAAGAGTATAACGAACTAACCGGACAACTCTATTTCAAAGACACGCACTTACCCGAAATGCTAATCCTCGGGCGTTCGCGGGTGGAAGTCGAAATTCGAACCTTGATGATGATTGACAGTCTGGAAATGACCGATGATGACCGACTATTGATTGCTCAACACTGTCAAAAAGCAGCTGAAGATCGGATTGTTATTACCCATGGCACAGATACAATGGTGGAAACTGCCCGCCTCATCGCCCAGAATGTAACCGGCAAAACCATCGTCCTGACTGGGGCTATGATTCCCTATAAATTCGGTAGTTCCGATGGACTCTTCAATCTTGGCAGTGCCTTAGCTTTTGTTCAGACGCTTTCTCCCGGTGTTTACATCGCAATGAATGGTCGCTATTTCACCTGGAATAATGTTCGCAAGAATAAAAAGACCGGGGAATTCGAGGAGATTTTATGAATTTTGAGCGAGAGACGGGACTTCTCCGTTAGGTCACATGGGACTCCTGCCGGAGAGTTTCTCCGAAAGAACCCGCGATCCCGAACGGTCGGGAGCAACGCTAAGCTCGTCATTTTTGTTATGGTAGGTTGTTGAGCGAGAGACGGGACTTGAACCCGCGACAGCCACGTTGGCAACGTGGAGCTCTACCAGCTGAGCTACTCTCGCATGAACAAAAAGCGCGTAAATTTAAACCCTTCGCCTCCTTTATGCAATAATTTTTACATTTGACGGTATCTTCTAAATAATCTAATTTTCGATATGGATAATCGTAACTATTGCATTGTTATTCCGGCTTATCAAGTGGCTAAAACTCTTCCATCTCTGCTAAAAACTATCACTATGCAATTCGCCGAAAATGATATTATTATTGTAGATGACGGTTCAACCGATCAAACAGCAGAAATTATAAACGATTATCCGAAAATTCATTTGATTAAACACCCCGTTAACCGCGGCAAGGGCGCCGCTCTCCAATCAGGTTTTCGCGAAGCTTACCGACGCGGTTACCACTTTGCGATTTGTCTGGATGCCGATTTACAACATGATCCTGACTATATTAGTTGTTTCATCGCAACTCAAAAGCAAAAGCGCGCCGATTTAGTTCTGGGTGTCCGAGATTTTACTTACCAAGCGATGCCAGTTCATCGAATTTTATCCAATACCATTACCTCATTTTTAATTTCCATCCGAACCGGGCGACGTATTCACGATAGCCAATGCGGATACCGCTTGATTAATCTCAAAATTGTGCAACTGTTTAAATTTTCGGAAGATGGTTTTCAATTCGAAAGCGAAATGCTAATCAAGTTACTTTCTGCCGGATTCAAATATGCCGAAATCAAAATCCCGACGATTTACAATTACACTCGCAGTTCAATTAACAATATAAAAGATACTTATAGATTTATTCGCCTATTTTTTAAGAGTTATTTCTGGTAAAGAAATTTTTTATAACCCAAATATTTCAGGAATGGTCAAACTATTGTAATTTAGCCGCCGATCAACAATTGGAGAATGAATGATAAATGAAATTATAAAAATGATTGCGATAACTTTTGTGCCCACCCTTGAATTGCGAGCTTCGATTCCCTACGGTATTTTCGCCGCCAAAATTTCCTGGTTAATTGTATTTGCAGTTTGTGTGGTTGTCAATATAATTGTCGGCATTCTAATCTACTTATTGATGGAGTTGATAATTAAAATTATTACGAAAATTCCCGTTATTACCAAAGTCTGGGATAACTATGTTGAAAAAACACAGCGAAAAATTCAAAAAGGGGTTGATAAATATGGTAAATGGGCTCTGGCGATATTTATCGGGATTCCTTTGCCGGGTTCAGGCGTTTATACCGGGGCGCTGGCAGCTTATTTGATTGGTTTAAAGTTCAAGAAGTTTATGGTAGCCAATGTTATCGGCGTTATCATTGCTGGAATAACTGTGACGGCTATTTGCTTAACTGGTGTTGGCGTCAGTAATATTTTTATCAAGCGGATGTAGCCCTTCTAGGACTTCCTTTTATATTTCCTATGCTTATCTGCTAACTTATTGATAATCTGAATAATATAGAAATTATTTCACTTTAATTTTATTTATTTTGGAGAGGTTAAACCTTCTAAATAATCGGAAGAAATCCGCCTCTGTTTTTCTATTTTCTTGACATTATTTGAATAATTTGATTAAAATTGCGTGCTTTTAAAAATAATTGGTTTTAGTAGGATGCTTAATAATGTCATAAAAATATTAATTCAAAATTGGAATACTCGGGCTGACTTTCCGGCTGTCATTTTTAATGGACAGACTATAACTTATTCGCAGATTTATCTCCAATCAGTTCGCCTGGCCGAACATTTACAAAAGCAAAAAATACTGACGGGGCAAACCATCGGTTTGCTATTTCAAAATGAACCGGACTACCTGATTGCCTATTATGCCTGCCTGTTGAACGGTTTTCTACCGGTGCTTCTACCGACTTATTTATCCACCAATAAATTCACCTACAATTTTAATAAGTTAAAAATAGAAACAGTTCTTTATGGGTCAGAATTTCAAAAGATTATTGACGAAATCGAACTGAAAAAAGGTTCGCCTCTGATAAAAATATCATCTAATAACTGGAAAGATAATTCGGTGAATAAGACTAATGCAGCGCCGCTGTCAGCCGATTTATTTCCAGGAATTAATTATGCAAGTGAACCGGCCGCGATTACGTTTACCGACGGCAATTCCGGTTTTCCTAAAGCCGTTATGCATAATCAGACCAGTTTACTCGCCAACGCTCAAAATTGCCTAAAGTTGTTCGGTAGCATGCGTACCGTGCGTCTGCTTTGCACCGTTCCGATTTTTCATTTTATTTCGCACAGTTTTATTCCGCACACTATTGGTTTGGCAGGAGGAACCGTCATTTTAGTTGAAAATTTAAAAATAGAAGAAATCATTCAGACAATTAATCTAAATCAAGTTAACACGTTGATCGGAACCCCGATTTTTTTCAAGGAGTTTATCAAATCCGCCAAAACCGGCGAACTTAGTTCATTGAAACATTGCATTATTTCCGGTGCCTATTTAGCGCCAGAAATTCGCCAGACGTTAATGAAAAATTTTGGCGTTTTCGTCACGGAACTTTACGGAACAACTGAAACCCAGATGGTATCCGTTGTCTATGATGAATTCGATCAGTATGAATGTAGCATTGGTCGTCCATTTCCAGAGATTGACATCCGCATCGTCAATTCATCTGGTGCAAGTGTAGCACCTGGTACATCCGGTGAATTGCAGGTTCGCTCGCCAGCTTTAATGTTGAATTATTTTAATGACCTGGATAGAATCCATTTTAATCAAAACACTTGGTTTAGAACCGGGGATATTGTGAGAGAAACTAACGACGGCTCGTTGATTTTCGAAGGTCGAATTCCTGACTTAATCTATAAATTCGGTTACGATATCAATCCCGCTTTGATTGAGAAAGTTTTACAACAGCATCCGGCAGTTCGAGAAGCAATGGTTTGCCCAATAAAAGTTCCTAACCATGAAGATCAAATTAAAGCTAGTGTATCCTTGCGCGAATCAGGGTCTGTCAGCATTGATGAATTGAATGAATTCTGCCGAAACAATTTACCGGGATACCTTCGACCGGATTTAATTGACATTGTAGCATATTTTGAACGAGACCTATCAGGAAAAATTCTTCGCAATCTGGTTAACAAGAGTTAAATTTTCACGATAATATGGAGGCTAATTTTGAAAGAATACCAAACTGAGGAAATAAGAAATATCGTACTATTGGGACATGGTTCGTCCGGAAAAACCAGTCTTAGTGAGGCTATGCTTTATTCGGCTGGTGTCACTACCAGGTTAGGTCGAGTTGATGAAGGAACTACGGTTTCCGACTATCATGATGATGAAATCGAACGTAAGTTTTCGATTTCCTCGTCATTGCTGAATTGCGAATGGAATAAGGTAAAATTCAACATATTAGACGCACCCGGTTACCTTGATTTTGTAGGTGAAGCCAAAGCTCTTACGCGAGTGGCTGATTTGGCACTTATGACCATCAACGGTCAATCAGGAGTCGAAGTTGGAACTGAATTAGTTTCCAAATTTGCCCAAGAAGATGAATTGCCGGTCTGGTTTATTATCAACATGCTCGATAAAGAACATGCAGATTTCCAGAAGTCGCTAAATTCAATTCATTCCTCTTTCACCAAAAAAGCAGTGCAGATGCAGATTCCGGTCAATAGCGGCCCAAATTTCGACACAATTGCCGATGTCGTAACTCAAAAAGTAATCCAATATAAAAACGATCAAAAAGGCACTTATACAGAATCCGAACCGATCGGTGAGATCAAAGAAAAATTATTTGCCTTGAAAAATGAATTAATCGAATCGGTAGCGGAATCTGATGATGCTCTTCTCGAGAAATATTTAGGTGAAGGCGCAATATCCGAAGAGGAATTTATAAATGGCTTGCGCAAGGCAATTATCAAGCGCGAATTATTCCCGGTTTTCGTAGCCTCCGGCCTGAATAACATTGGCATCACTAAAATTATGGATCATATCGTCAATTTTGCCCCAAATCCCTCCGCCAAGGTTTCAGTCAGCGGCAGCTATAAAGGCAACTCGATCACCCGTAAAATTAGCGATAGTGAACCAACTTCTCTCTTCATTTTCAAAACTGTCAGTGAAATGCACGTCGGAGAATTATCAATATTTAAGGTTATTTCCGGTTCATTAAAAAGTGGCGTTGATCTCCTAAATTCCAATAACGGCAAAATCGAACGCATCGGTCAAATTTATTGCATTAATGGTAAAGAAAAACAGGAGGTTGCCCATTTACATGCCGGTGATATTGGAGCCGTTGTTAAACTTAAGTTTTCCAGAACTACGGATACTCTTTGCGATCAGCGTGCACCAATCATTTACCCGGAAATTTCATTTCCCGAACCGGTAATTCAAGTAGCTATAGAACCAAAATCGCGTGGTGATGAAGAAAAAATTAGCGCCGGTTTACAAGCCCTAACGAACGAGGATCCCACTATGTCCTGGCATTTCGATCCCGAACTCAAACAAACAATTTTGTCGGGACAAGGCGAATTACACTTAGCCATTATTTTACAGCGCTTAAAACAAAAATTCGGGGTTGAAGTCAACCAACTTTCTCCTCGTATACCTTATCGAGAAACTATAAGAAAACGCGGCGATTCCAAATATCGTCATAAAAAACAAACCGGCGGTGCCGGGCAGTTCGCTGAGGTTTGGATGTATGTCGAACCAGGTCCGCCTGGAAGTGGCGTAGAATTTACTAATACGCTCGTTGGGCAGAATGTTGATAGGGTATTTGTCCCTTCCGTCGAAAAGGGTGTTCGTTCCGCCTGTGAAGAAGGAATTTTAGCCGGCTACCGAGTCACCGACGTCAAAGCCGTATTCTACGATGGAAAAATGCACCCCGTAGATTCCAAGGATATTGCTTTCCAGATCGCCGGCAAAGGCGCTTTTAAAGAATGTTTTATGAATGGTAATCCGGTTTTGTTGGAACCAATTTACAATCTCGAAGTCATTGTACCGGAAGAATATATGGGCGACGTGATGGGTGATATTTCAGTCCGGCGCGGAAAAATTCAGGGAGTTGATTCCGAGGGACCATTCCAAAAAATTACCGCCAAAGTACCTTTGGCTGAACTTTACCGTTATAGCACCGCTCTACGTTCTATGACACAGGGACGCGGTATGCATCGTCAGAGTTTTTCCCATTATGAACAAATGCCCAAAGAAATTCAAGATAAAGTCGTAGCGGCTTCCAAGAAGGATCATGAGGAGTAACTCAAGTGGAATTTGATAAACTCTGGGCTCCCTGGCGCATTGGTTATATTACTAATGCCAAATGTAAAGAATGCTTTCTTTGCCAATATCCTTCTGAATCTGATGATAAAAAAAATCTAATCCTTCAGCGCGGTAAATCGGCATTTGTCATAATGAATTTTTACCCATATAACAATGGCCACCTGATGGTTGCACCCTATCAGCATACGAACGATTTTGACTCTTTAGACGATGCTACTCGCCTGGAATTATTTCACTTAGTCGAAAAGTCAGTCCGTATTCTTCGCGATACTCTCAAAGCTGAAGGATTCAATATCGGCTTAAACTTGGGAACGGTCGCCGGCGCCGGTTTAAAAGACCACCTGCATATCCATATCGTTCCGCGTTGGACTGGTGACACTAACTTTATGCCGGTTGTTGGACATACCAAAGTAGTAAGTGAAGGATTAACTGAGACCTGGCAGAAACTAAAATCTAAATTCGATGAGTGATTTTTGATATTTGAATATAGCCATTAAAAGATTTAAATTAGATTTGCTCTTTTAGATTATTGATTTGGAGTTATCCCGCCGGAGCGGGACAAGATTCCCGCCAGGGCGAGATGGAGGTTCGAGTCCCTCCTCTTTAAGAATTTTACTGTCACTCGAATAACGCTCTTTCTTAATTGAATTTTCTGGAGTAGCTCAATGGTGGAGCGGGTGGCTGTTAACCACTAGGCTGGGGGTTCGAGTCCCTCCTCCAGAGCAAATTATAGGATGGAAAAATATTTTCTCTATATTCTCTTCTCGAATAGTCTAAACCATTATTACGTCGGCATCTCATCAAATCCTCAAAAACGTCTACAATATCATAACTCGCAGAACAAAGGTTGGACAAAACGTGGACGTCCCTGGCAATTAATCTTCCAAAAAGAATTTGAATCAAAATCTGTAGCAATGTTCTGGGAAAGCTGGATTAAGAAACAGAAAAACAGAACGATAATCGAAAAAATTATTGATAACTCTTTTAGCTGGTAATTATCGTTCTATGGAGCGGGTGGCTGTTATCCCGCCGGGGCGGGATGGGGGTTCGAGTCCCTCCTCCAGAGCAAATTATAGGATGGAAAAATATTTTCTCTATATTCTCTTCTCGAATAGTCTAAACCATTATTACGTCGGCATCTCATCAAATCCTCAAAAACGTCTACAATATCATAACTCGCAGAACAAAGGTTGGACAAAACGTGGACGTCCCTGGCAATTAATCTTCCAAAAAGAATTTGAATCAAAATCTGTAGCAATGTTCTGGGAAAGCTGGATTAAGAAACAGAAAAACAGAACGATAATCGAAAAAATTATTGATAACTCTTTTAGCTGGTAGTTATCGTTCTATGGAGCGGGTGGCTGTTATCCCACATAAGGCAAGCTAACTATTAGAACCCTCTTTCTAAAACAAAACAACAAAACCTTTTTTAATAATCTAGTCAACCGAAGTAATATAAACTTCAGCCGAATTTCGCGATCGAATAACGTATTCCTTAATGCAGGCTGGTATAAGAACGCTCTCTCCCTTCTTCAATATCAACTTTTCAGTCGAATTCCAATTTAATTCTATTTGACCATTTAGTATTAAACCAATTTGAACTTTGTCGTTGGTATAAAATTTCTTTTCAAAATTTTTTTCGATTTTCATATTCATTATAAAAAATTCTTCGGCTGAGGATTGATAAATACTAATCCCATCCTGCAAATCCGGATTAAATATTTGAACCTTACGAGGTGAATAATCAAGAATCTCCAGCAGAGCCGAAGTATCTTTATACTTATTCGTCAAACCGACCCGGACGACGTTATCTGAATTAGTCATACATTCAATAATATTACCAGATAAATAAGCGTGCGGTATTCCCGCCGAAATCTTAATTGCCTGTCCAGGGTCTAAGTGAATATAATTCATCAATAATATTAATATCAAACCTATATCAGAAGGTGGATAATATTTTTTCAACTCTAAAAACCAGTATTCTGGCTCCGAAATTTGATTACTACGGGCACGAATGCTTTCTGCAAGGGATTCGACTAAATTTCCGTATAATTGTGGTTCAGAGGTGGACTTCCGGATTAAGGTCGAATAAAATCGTTTGACTATGACAGTTTCATCTAATTCTGAAATTTTAGTATCGCATGGTAAAACCATATCCGTAAAAGATTGAATAACAGGATACAATTCAAGTTTTTTGCTTAATTCCGCGACATTTAGCAAACCTACGAGAGCCTTGAGACAATCAATGGCTATCGCTATTTCTAATTTATGATTGGAATCGGGATAATTGATAGGATCGCGCGTATGTAATCGAACAGCCTGTAATTTATTAGGATGCGCTTGAATAGAAAGTGGTTTACCTGCTGAAAGGACTTTAAATAAAAATGGCAAATTGGCTCCAAACCGTTTAAAAACAGGTTCGCCGAGAATTTCAATAGGGTGTTTTCTGATCAATTCGGTCAAATCAATAAAATTATTGGAAATACTGACCTGTGACGGCGCTGACGGATGCGCACCGATCCAGAGCTCGGCATATGGACGATTTCCCTCGTATTTTATACCCAACAATTTTGGGATAAATGCCTGCTCGCCACGTGTTCCCCACTCATAATGTTGTATCTTGTTTTTCAGAATATATGGTTTAATCTCAAAATTATTTTCCATTATGTTCTAAAAATAATGTTTCAATAACAATTTTACCAAGGGATTTTTAAATAAAATAAAAAGGTCGGCGGGGAACAGACCTGCGAGTAAAGAAGAGTTTATTTCTGAATTACAATGGTTTAGGCTTACGAAAAATTATTAACGTTGTCGTTCTTTTAAGATATGGACAAAAAGGTTCATAATGAATTTGTAAATGTCTCTATTTCAGTACTTTTTTATCTAACAACACTTTTCTATGATGAATTAAATTACATAGTTTACTGAAAATTATTCTTTATAATCGCTGATTAGTTGATTAAATTTCCTAGCTATTTTTAGGAATATATAAATGGATAATATTGAAATACAAAAAATTAGAAATATCGGCATCGTAGCCCACATAGATGCCGGTAAAACTACGACCTCAGAGCGTATCCTCTTTTTTACCGGTATAACTCACAAAATAGGCGAAGTCCATAATGGTCAAGCTGTTATGGATTTTATGAAGCAGGAACAAGAACGCGGCATTACGATCACTTCGGCAGCAATCACAACCGAATGGAAAGGTCATCAAATCAACCTTATTGATACACCTGGGCACATAGATTTCACGGTGGAAGTCGAACGCTCTCTACGTGTTCTGGATGGTATAATCATGGTTTTTTGCGCGGTCGGCGGCGTTGAACCGCAGAGTGAAACCGTCTGGCATCAGGCGGACAACTATAAAGTTCCGCGCATTGCATTTATCAATAAAATGGATCGCGCCGGAGCCGATTTCTTCCAGACTATTAATATGATGAACGAAATGTTGGGCGCCAATGCGGTTGCTTTCCAATTACCAATTGGTAACGAAGACGGTTTTAGCGGGATTATTGACTTGATTACTATGAAAGCCTATACCTACCGCGAACTCGATATGCTCGAGAGCGAAATCCCATCTAATTTATTACCAGAAGCCCAAAAATTGCGTGAGCAGATGATCGAAAAATTGGCGGATTTCGACGAAAACCTGATGGAAAAGTTCGTAAATGGCGTTGCAATCAGTGAGTCTGATATTCGTAACGCCGCCCGTTATGCCGTCCTGAATTTATGTGTGACCCCGGTTTTTTGCGGCTCGGCTTTCAAGAATAAAGGCATTCGCCTACTACTTGATGCCGTAGTGGATTATCTGCCGTCTCCCATTGACCGAGGAATAATTACCGGACGCGACGCCAATAATCCGGAAGTTATAATTTCGCGTAAACCCCACGTTTCAGAACCGCTAACGGCTCTGGCATTCAAAATCACCAATGATGCTTACGTTGGTCAACAAACTTTCGTGCGAGTTTATTCTGGAGAATTGTATTCTGGTTCTTATATTTTCAATTCTACCAAGCAAAAGCGGGAACGCGTCGGACGGATTTTGCGCATTCACGCAGATGAACGTTCTGAAATCCCATCGCTAAAAGCCGGTGACATTGGTGCTTTGATCGGTATGAAACTGACCACCACCGGTGACACTCTTTGCAATGAGAATGATACAATTTTGCTCGAAAATATTCATTATCCCGAAACTGTACTCGATATGAAAATCGAACCAGTTGCGATTAAAGAACGGGATCGTCTTGGAATGGCCTTAAGTCGCCTTGCTCTCGAAGACCCATCGTTCAAAGTCCGATTCGAAGATGAAACTGAAGAAACTATCATCTCCGGAATGGGCGAACTACATCTTGAAATCATCGCTGATAGATTAAAAACCGAACACAAACTCGATGTCATCGTTGGTGAACCAGCAGTAGCTTTTCGCGAAACCATTACCCGTGAAGCCGAACACACTTACCGCTATAAGAAACAAACCGGCGGCAAAGGTCAGTTTGCTCAGATCGCTTTTCGTCTCGAGCCTAATCCCGGAATGGGTATTGAATTCGTTGATCACGTCAAGGGCGGTAATATTCCCCGCGAATTTATTCCGGCCGTCGAAAAAGGTTTCCGCGAAACCGTAGAAAAAGGTTTACTCGCCGGGTATCCAATGGTGGATATTAGATTCGTACTCTTCGACGGCACGTATCATCCAGTAGATTCCAGCGAAATGGCGTTCCGGATGTGCACCATTCTCGGTATGAAAGAAATTATCACCAAAACGGCGCCGCAATTACTTGAACCCATTATGAAAATCGAAATCAATACGCCGGACGAATATATGGGGGATGCTATTGGCGATATCAACCGTCGTCGCGGCAAAATTGAAAATATGCGCCGCCATCGTAAAGGTTCTCAAAAACTCACCGGCACAGTGCCATTAATGGAAATGTTCGGCTATGCCTCAGCTTTGCGTACAATTTCCAGCGGTCGGGCGGCCTTTTCGATGGAATTTTTACATTATTCACCTTTGCCGAAGAGTATCGAAGAAAGCATTATCGAAGAACGCCGCAAAAAGAAATCCGATAGAGACTAATTTGATTTGAAAAGATGATAAAAAAATCCCCACAAACTTTATCTCTATTTCTATATTTTTTAATTACTTCATTTTTCTCCTTTGGGCATTCCCAAGTTCAAACTATGCTATGGCCGGAACTGAACGGCACGGCCCTTTGGGATTCAGTCATCGCTAATTTCAAACCGACTAAAACGCTTGGTTATGATAAAGCCCGTGATACGATGTATGCCGTGATTGATTTAAAAGATGGTGATTCACTCTCCTGTGTCTATACTGGTTATACGATCAAACTTGATCGTACCAAAGACCCAAGCACTGACGCTTATAATAAATCTATTGACTGCGAACATACTTGGCCACAATCAATGGGTGCCGATTCCGAACCTCAAAGAAGTAATTTGCACCATTTATATCCAACTTTTACTAACGTAAATTCTTCCCGCGGCAATGATCCCTTTGCGGAAATACCGGATGCCAATACCGACAAATGGTGGTATTTAAACAAATCCCAGACTACAATTCCAACTACCAACATTGATAAATACTCGGAAAAAGAAAATGATCCGCCAGCCTGTTTTGAGCCGCGCGAGGACCATAAAGGTAACTGTGCTCGTTCGATGTTTTATTTTTATGCAATGTATTCGGATGCCTACTTTGCTAAAGACCCAGATACAACTTTTTGGAATTTTCAAAAAGAAACTTTACTAGCCTGGAATTATTATGACACTGTTGATGCCAAAGAATATGCCCGCACCTGGAAAATTGCCGCTTATCAGGATAATAAACCCAATCCATTTGTGCTGGATTCAACCCTGGCGCGGAGAATCTGGTTCTATAAAACGAATACATTTATCAAAGAAGAGCCACTCCTCGCCGCCAATTTTAAGGTTTATCCTTGTTATCCGAATCCTTTCAACAATTCAACTCATATAAGCTTCGAATTACCGATTATTAATGAAGTTACTGTCAGTATTTTTAATCTCAATGGCCAAAAAATCGAGGAGTTGAAGTTGGGCAAACTGGGAATCGGTCGGCATGAAATCACTTGGAATGCAAGGTCTTATGTTTCAGGTCTTTACTTTTATCAAATCCATTCCGGTTCAGAGGTTCGCACCGGTAAATTCATATTGTTAAAATAACTGCTTTACATAGTTTGAAACTAATCCGTAAAATCAATTCTAATACCGAAAAAAAATAAAGCTTGTTTAACTGTAGGGTTTAAAGTATTTTAATACAACGCTTTTCGAAAAACGAGTAAACCATCAATCACAAACCAACCAGAAAAACTTTTTCACTTAGTGGTAGACCTTTTTTGATCACGAAAATACCCATTTTGCGGGTACTGGCGGAAACTACTTTCTGGAGTTGGGTTATGGAACCCGCTTAGAGATAAGCATTTGGTCAATGTAAAAGAAAGTACGTTAAAGCGTTCAAGATCAAAAGGAGGTCATAATGAACATCTACGTAGGAAATTTAGCATCGAATGTCACGGAAGGTGACTTACGCGTGGCTTTCGAGGCTTTCGGGCAAGTCGCCAGTGCATCCGTTATTAAAGATAAATTCACCGGCGAGTCAAGAGGTTTCGGCTTCGTCGAAATGCCCCTAATGGCTGAAGCTCAAGCCGCTATCAGCAATTTAAACGGCAAAGACCTGAAGGGTAAAACCATCACCGTAAATGAAGCTCGTCCTCGTACGGAGGGCGGACGCGGTGGCGATCGCTTCGGCGGTCGTTCGAGTAGCGGGCATTTCGGCGGCAAACCGAGGGATAATCGGCGCGGCGGCGGACGCTATTAGTCTGTTTATCGTCGGCTAAATACTCACCAAATTAATAATAGCTGGCTATCTTATATGCAAATAAAGGATAGCCAGCTGTTTGTAAAAATGTAGCGCACATTTAGACGGGTTATTTTTTGAACTACCGTTTTTAACTATATTTTCAGTTGCTAATCAAAACTGCGGAAGTATGAATAATAATACCGAGACGATTGATCTTGAAAAAGAGCAAATTAGTTCTCTTAACCGGCCGCGCTATAAATATTCGTTGATGGCACGCACCTTCTTTTTACTTATGGATATTGTGACTGGATGTCATACTACATTGTCCAAAGCCAAATTAATTGAAATCTTGGCTAGTATTCCGTATCGCGCTTGGGAAGTACATCACTATACCCGTCTAACCCACGTTTACCACAATTATGAAAAAGTCGCTCGAAGTCAACAAATTATCACTTGGAGCCGCTCAGCCCAGGATAACGAATACTGGCATTTGCTGGTTATTCACGAAAAAATGAAAACCGAGGGTATTCGAGATGCCTGGTATCTTTCTCCGCTCGTTCCGTTTGTAATGGTTGCAGGTTATCGCCTTTTTGCTAAAACTTTAGCTTTCTGTAATATTCGGCGCGCATATCTTTTCAATGCTGAATTCGAGGATCATGCCGAACATGTTTATGCCCAATTCGTTGCCGATCACCCGGAATGGGAAACTCAACCGGTTGAAAACGGTCTGATTAATGAATACGGAAAATTTGACTCCTGGGCAGATGTCTTCCGGAGAATCGGACTCGACGAGCGCGATCATCGCAATCACAGTTTTTTACTCTGCGGTAAACCAGAAGCGGTGGTCAGTTATAATGGAATGCCAAAGGGTAAAAATTTCCCAACTGGTCTGTAATCTTACCTGACCGGACTTAGCCTTAATACCACTACATCGTGAGCACCTACTTGAGTTGAAAGCGGTTTGGCGGTTGTTCCAATCTCCTTTTTTGACCAAAGATCACGAATTTGGTATTCCTTTTCGTTAAAATAATAATAGTAATGAAATTCATCGTCTTTGACCGGATATTTTTTCCAATCAAGGTCAATCCTAATCGGTGCTAACGTTCGATTTAAAAAGCAGAGTGCCAGTTCGCCTTTATCCAGCGGTTTTGCCCAGACTTCCCAATTATCTTTTGCTAGATATTTAAATCCCTGGATTCCCAGCGGATCCTGATCAATGGCAATCAACTCTTTGTTAGTCAAAATATCTCTTACCTCCGGACTCATATCTCTGAGATCGTTGCCCGCAATTAAAGGCGCCGCCTGGATACACCACAAGGAAAAATGCGCCCGATCTTCGGCAAGTGTCATCCCATTCCCGACTTCCAGCATATCCGGATCGTTCCAATGATCCGGTCCGGCATATTGACGGATATTTTCGCGCATATCGAGAATTTGTAATACACCCCAGGAATTCCAGGTACCATGCCCCTCCTGTCCATTAAAAATGGCGGCGATGTCGCCAGTCGTACGCCAGAGGTGGCCAATATCCTTGCCCCATTCCCATGGCCGATTATCACCCCACTCACAAATACTGAAAACGACTGGCCGACCGGCCGCGAACAAAGCGTCCCGCATAGTCATATAGGCACCTTTGGCATTGAGCCCCTCGGTATTACACCAGTCATATTTCAGATAATCAACTCCCCAATTGGCATAAGTAAGTGCATCCTGATATTCATACCCACGACTACCGGGATGCCCACCGCATGTTTTCCAACCGGCATCCGAATAAACACCAAATTTCAATCCCTTGGAATGAATATAATCCGCCAGAGCTTTCATACCGGATGGAAATCTTGTCGGATCAGGTTGAATGAATCCCTGAGCATCGCGTTCCCCCTGCCAGCAATCATCAATTACCACATATTGATAACCGGCGGCCTTCATACCGCTGGACACCATCGCATCGGCTGTTTCCCGAATAAGTTGTTCATTGACATTGCATCCAAATCTGTTCCAACTATTCCAACCCATCGGTGGCGTCAGCGCCATTTTGTCGAACTTCTGAGCCATTAATGGAACCCAAAGCAATAAAACCAGTAACCGGTAGTTCTTTTTCATAAAAGCATCCCCCATATATTTTGTTTTCATAAAGTTTACGTTTTTTATGATAAAATCCATATTGGATTGTAAGATATATTATAACGAATTTCAAGAGTTTTCTTAGAAGAGAATTGGATCGCAAACCGAGGCTGACGACTTTTTATGTTAAATGTCTCTACATAACACAATTGACTAATTAGCGGTTTAGTCTGTGCCCCTTACGCAGATTGGAATAAAAATAATCACAACACACTGTCCTTTTTTTATTACCGAAGGATAGCCTACTTTTTACTGGTTGTTACAGATCCTAAAGCCCGCGTGTTCCCGTCGTCAATATATTCTGAAAGCAATGTAAAGCATAGGCATCCGTCATCCCGGCTATGTAATCGCGCACTATTAACTCCGAGGGACACTTTTCGGCCTGATAGCGTTCATGCAAGGATTTGAGATATTTGCCGAATTTCACGTCCAGCGGCGTTTTGCTGTTGGTATATTTCTCGTAATCGTTCTGATATTTTTCATATAAGGCAACCAGATAACTTTTAAGGGTTTCGATTACAAAACCGGCGTAGTTATGCCAGTATTTCATTTTGGGATTATCATAAATATTTTCCCGACTGAATTGCTTGAACTCTTTAATCAAGGCAAATTTTTCCGGTGAAAAACCGATTTTGCCATTTTTCCCCGACCAATCAATGACATCGAAAACCAGGTTGTTGATAATTTCACTATTTGTTTGGCCGATACCCTTTCGCAATTTTTCCGGTAAATCTTCTTTATTAATCAGATTAGCCGCGACCGCATCTTCCAGGTCGCGTCCCAAATAGGCAATGGAATCGCTGAGGCGTACAACGCAGGCTTCCCAGGTGGAAGGCTGAGCTGGGCGTAATTGTAAATTGTCCAGATTGTTAAGCGTCGGATTGATTTCGACAAATTGTTCATCAACTTCACCGCAATGTGAAACGATTCCGTCTCGCACTGCATAAGTTAGGTTCAGCCCTTGCCCATAATTTTCGAGTTTATCAACCACTCGCAGACTGTGTAATTCATGCACAAAGCCGCCAAATAACTCTTCCAGCCATTTTTCACCAGCATGACCAAAAGGCGCATGTCCCAGATCATGCCCCAGCCCAATCGCCGTCGCCAAGTCAATGTCTAATTTCAAAGCTCGACAAATCGTCGCTGAAATTGTCGCCACATGCAATGAATGTTCGATCCGTGTACAAATATGGTCATTCTCCGGCGAGAAAAAGACCTGCGTCTTGTGCTTTAGGCGCCGAAAAGCTAAAGAATGAATAATCGCCGTCTGATCGCGGAAAAACGGTCCGCGAATATCTTCCGGTCGTTTACGCTGGCGCGCCGTTAAAATTCGCCGCGGATATTTATTCTTAAATTTCAACTGCGATTTTATCCCTTATAGATTTTTTTCGTTCGAGCAAATATTATTATTAAAAATCAAAAACCCGGCGCTTTTCGCGCCCATTACTTTAATTTACCAATCTGGCAAGAATCTATTTATTAAGACGTAAGATTCTTTTTCAATTCCGAAAGTCGGACGACATGGCGGCGCTCTTCGTTAATGATACCGTCAATCAATTGATGCTCGCTGACTGGGATTAACTCCTTGATTTCTTTATAATACAGAACCGAATCGAGTTCTCTCTCAATGGCATAAAGCAAAGCCGTTTTAGCATCTTGAATCGCCGGTATTTTCGATTCATCACTGGCGTCAGAAAAAATCAGGTTCTGGGTATAGGCTTCCAGATAATCATAGAATTCCTCGCGAGCCGCAGATTCCAGATTGACCGCCCCAATTTTCTGCCCCATCTGCCGGAAAATTTTCTTATGCACGACTTCTTCGTCAGCCAGTTTCTCGAAGAGATCTTTGACCTCTACTTTGGGAATGACTTTAGCTGTTTCGCGGTAAAATTTCTCACCTCTTTCCTCAATTTTAACCGCTACATCGAACACGTCACGAATGCTGAAAATAGCCATCCATTACCTCCTTACGATTTTAAAGCGCGGTGTCTGACGGCAATTTCATCCGCCAATTTATCCAGCGCCGAAAAATCTTCCGATTTGGGATAGCCTTTAATGACCACCGGAGACAGAAACTCGGCTTTCAATCCGCTCACTAGGGCTTTGATCTGTTCGGGCATTTTGCCGCCCCAACCAAAAGAGCCAATGATCGTCAAATACCTGGTCTTAGGCCGTAACAAATTTACTAAATAAGCCGCGCTGACCGCCGCCGGATGCGGACCGAGAATCACAGTTGGCGATCCGATGATTACTGTAGCTGCATCCACCAATGCCATTGCCAATTCGCCAATATCTGTTCTGGTCAGGTTAAAAGGCTGAACATCAAGTTCACGCTCGATCAGAGCCTTCGTGAGATACTGAACCATAGCTTCGGTACTGCCGTGCATCGAGACATACGGTATAAGTACTATATTTTTAACCTGATCCGAAGTCCAATCGGCATAAGCTTCCATAATAAATTCCGGATTCTGGTAAACTGGCCCGTGGCTGGGTGCAATCATTTCAATTGCAAGATTCTTTACTTTTTCCAGGTTTTGACGCACATTCGAGCGAAACGGCATCATAATTTCGGCATAATAGCGCTTAGCGGAACGATAAACTCGATTTCCATCATCAACAAATAAATTACTCGTAGCTAAATGCGAGCCTAAAAAATCACAGGAGAACAGGATTTTGCCTTGTATCAGGTAGGTCGAAATAGTTTCCGGCCAGTGAACCCAGGGAGTAGAAATAAAGCGGAGAGTTTTGTTTCCGAGTGAAAGTTCCTCATTATCGTTAATGATTTTGAATTTATCGTCCGGAATCAGCAAATGTTCTTTAAGCAAAACACTGCATTTTTGATTAGTAACTACCTGCGCCATCGGAAAACGTTCGAGGACTGCCGGAATAGCTCCGGAGTGATCCTGCTCCGCATGATGCGAAATGAGATAATCAATTCGTTCGATTCCAATTTTATGCAGATTTTCGAGTAATTCCTGCTTTTTAGGCGGGTCAACCGTATCGAGCAAAGCCGTCTTCTGCGAACCTTTGATTAGATAAGCATTATAAGTCGTACCATCCGGAAGTGGAATCAACTCATCAAATAACCGACGATCCCAATCGCGCACACCGACGCTAAAAATGTTAGGCTTTAAAATCTGGACTGACAATTTCAGTCCTCCTGCGGTTCAAAATCCTCTTTTTCGGCACCACATTGCGGGCAAACCCAGTCATCTGGTAAATCTTCAAAAGCGGTGCCGCGACGAACGCCGTTATCCGGATCCCCCTTGCGAGGATCATAAACATAACCACAAACAGTGCAAACATATTTAGTCATATTACCTCCTGTAAATGGGTTAATAAATCCTATTTTCAATAATTTTCAGCCAACAATTCAAAGTAAGCCCGAGGATGGGCACAGGCAGGACATTTCTCCGGCGCCTTAGTACCCACATGAATATAGCCGCAGTTTCGACAACGCCATATCACGCTCTTTTCCTTTGCAAAAACGCGGTTTTCCAGAATATTTTTACGTAAAGCGCGATAATTCTTCTCGTGCTGGGTTTCGGCGACGGCCACGGCTCGGAAAACATTAGCAATTTCAGTAAATCCTTCCTCATCGGCAACTTTAGCAAATTCAGGATACATTACCGAATTTTCATATTTTTCACCATTGGCGGCTTCCAGCAGATTTTCGGCTGTCGTACCAATTACTCCGGCTGGAAATGCGGCGGTTATGCTAACCTCACCGCCTTCTAGAAATTTGAAGAAACGCTTGGCATGTTCTTTTTCATTATCAGCCGTTTCTGCAAATACCGCGGCAATTTGTTCATAGCCTTCTTTTTTGGCTTGAGAAGCGAAATAATTATAACGATTACGAGCTTGAGATTCACCGGCAAAAGCGGTCAACAAGTTTTTTTCCGTGCGGGTTCCTTTTAAACTTGGCATATATTTCTCCTTTCTTATTATTAATTATCATGTTCAACGGGATAACCAACCGATTCGATAGCTTCAATCAGTATCGCCAAGGGAGTGTCAGTCTCCACTGCTACCTTTTTTGAAGTTAAATCAAAAGCGATATTAGCCGGATTGACATACGGACTCAAGGCTTTCTCGATCCGCATTTTACAATGCTGACAGCTCATCGTCGGAATTTTGAACGTATATTTCATAAATCATTTTTTCTAGGATAAAATTAATCATAGAATCGTGATTTTAAAATCAGATTATTTTCTGCTAAAAAACCTGCTCGACGCTCTTGATTTCTGGAATAGCTTCTTTGAGACGGCGCTCGATGCCCATCCGCAAAGTATAAGTGCTCATTGGACAACCGCCGCAAGCACCTGTTAATCTTAATTTTACGACTCCATCTTTGGTAACCTCGACTAATTCGACATTACCGCCATCAGCCATCAACATCGGCCGGATGGATTCGATTACTTCTGCAACTTTCTCTTTCATTTAGGTTCCCTTTCTATTGATTTAGACAGTTTCGACATATTCCTTTGAAATAGCCATGAATTTCCTGGATTTTATGCCCATCAACTTCCTTACTTTCAAATAACGGACATTGAACGTCAACATCATAAATTCGGTTGCACTGTAAGCAGAGAAAATGATGGTGTTGATTGGTTGAGATTTCATAGCGGACTTCGGTGCCGGTAATCATAATCGGCGCTATTAGTCCTTTTTCCAGGAATAAATTCAAGGTATTATAAATCGTCGTCCGCGACATCGTTGGCATCTTTTTTAACAGACTTTCATATATCGCATCGGCAGTCAAATGATCGCTACTTTGTTCCATTAATTCTAAAACACATAAGCGCTGGAAAGTCGGTTTAATACCACGCTTTTCCAATTCACCTTTAATATTTATCAACTTTGAACTCATTACAAGTTAATATTAACATCAATTATGGAAAAATTCAAGTAATATTTTCCATTTTTACATCAAATCTCTTTTAAGATTAGATAATTTTGTTTATTTTCTGATGTAAATTTTTTGGAGGTTTTTGTATGAGTAAAATTGAAGAATATCTTGGAAAAGACGCAGATTTTCTACTGAATCATAAGTGCACGACAATTTCCAAGGAACAACTGCATTTGCCTGGGCCCGATTTTGTTGATCGGATTTTGCTTTATTCGGATAGGCCTATCGCTGTCCTACGCAATTTGCAAACAATGTACAACAAAGGTCGCCTGTCTGGCACTGGTTATCTTTCGATCTTGCCAGTTGACCAAGGCATTGAACATTCCGCCGGGGCTTCGTTTGCACCGAATCCGATGTATTTCGACCCGGAAAATATTGTCAAATTAGCCATCGAAGGCGGATGTAATGCCGTAGCTTCAACGCTCGGCGTTCTGGGAAGTGTTGCCCGTAAATACGCCCACAAAATTCCATTTCTGCTAAAACTAAATCACAACGAACTGCTTTCCTATCCCAATATGCACGATCAGACAATGTTTGCTAGCGTTGATCAAGCTTTTGATATGGGTGCAGTTGCTGTAGGGGCTACGGTTTATTTTGGTTCGGCGGAATCTCGTCGTCAGATTATGGAAGTCAGTGAAGCATTCGAATATGCGCATCAACTCGGTATGGTTACGGTACTCTGGTGTTATTTACGTAATAATGCCTTTAAGACGGCGGAAAAAGACTATCACGTTGCGGCTGATTTGACCAATCAGGCTAATCATCTTGGCGTAACCATCGAAGCCGATATTATCAAGCAAAAATT
Source organism: Fidelibacterota bacterium (assembly GCA_035448825.1). Classification (GTDB taxonomy): domain Bacteria; phylum Fidelibacterota; class UBA2242; order UBA2242; family UBA2242; genus JAGNGI01. The sequence goes on along the minus strand of DAOTJS010000001.1, from coordinate 18,959 downwards.
ACCCGAGTGCAACGGTGGATTCTTAGCCTTGAAGTTTGGAAAAACTAATAAGAAAGTTTACGAACAATTGACTACTGATCACCCGATTGACCTTACTCGCTATCAAGTTGCCGGTTGCTATATGGGACGGGCTGGATTGATTAATTCTGGTGGCGCCAGCGGTGAAGACGATTTAGTTGAAGCAGTTAAAACGGCTGTTATCAATAAACGGGCTGGTGGTATGGGTTTGATACTGGGACGCAAAGCTTTTCAGAGACCGATGGCTGAAGGCGTCAAGATCGTCAATGCCGTCCAGGATGTTTATCTCGACAAAAATGTTACGATTGCCTAATCTGAAGCCATGGGGCAATCTTTACCGAGGCTGTCCTTGGACAATAAAATCAAAATGGTAAGGCCCCAAACGGGGCTTTATCTTTTTCGAGGTAGGAAATGACTAATCAATCTTCGCATCCCAATTGGATAATTGGGCTATTTCTGATTCTGCTCGGTCTGCTGATATTTTTAATTCAGTTTGATTACTTTGACTGGTCTGATTTTTGGCCGCTAATCATCATCGGGATAGGTTTATTATTTTTGGTAGGTTTCTTTATTAATCGCAGCAATTACGGCCTACTGATGCCCGCTATGATTCTTCTAATCGTCGGAACATTGTTTCTTTATCTAGAAAGGACAACCTGGACCAGTATGGATCATCTCTGGCCGATTTTCATCTTAGCACCTGGGATTGGGTTTTTCTTTATGTATTTTTTTGGGCCACAAGGCAATAATCTCTGGATCCCCGGGACTATATTGATCGTGATTGCCGTTATTTTTCTGGCTGGTGAATGGGCAATTTTGCGATACTGGCCGGTTACATTAATTCTGCTTGGGATTTACCTAATTTTTAATAAAAAACCTTCCACATGAATTCATCTTCTCCTGAAAATTCCCGAGCGTCAAAAGACGCACCTAACTCTAAGCCCAATTTATGGCAAAAGTGGAAAACTTCTCAGCGCAATAAAATAATTGCCGGAATAATTGCTATTACTCCGGTTGTACTGACTATTTATTTCATTAAACTAGTCATTTCTTTTTTCGATCGGATTGTCAGTCCGGTGCTCGATCCTTTGATTGGTTTTCATTTGCCAGGTTTGGGATTGATCGTGGCGTTTATTGCTATCTATTTGCTTGGTCTTTTTATCACTAATTTTCTTGGAAAATCAATCCTACTAATTGTTGAGAAATGGCTTAATTATATTCCCATCGTTCGTACAATTTATAATACAAGTAAGCAAGTAATGAATGCTCTTTCGTTTTCCAAAGCTGGTTTTGAAAAAACCGTCATGGTGGAGTATCCCCGCAAAAATACCTGGGTAATTGGTTTCCTAACAGGCGAAATTACCAACTATGATGGTAAACGCTTTCTTAGCATCTTTCTCCCGACGACACCCAATCCAACTTCTGGTTGGGTGATATTTTATCCTGAAGATGAAGTTTATCCTTCCGATATGAATATCGAGCAGGGGCTCAAGGCTATCATTTCAGCCGGTGCTATGATGCCCCCTAAGTTAAATCTCAGTTCGGCCGACAAAATAAATAATTCCGAGGCAAATAAAATCTAATTATTTCAAATGAACCTTTGATTTACATAAATGAAAACTTGAATAGATATATTGATTATTTTAACCTTATGAGAAAATATTAGGAAAAGAGACAATCGGTTATGAAAATTAAATACATTGATGGTAAGAGGTTTATACGAGGCATTAAAGCCGGCGCACATAAAATCGTTGATCATCAAGATTATCTCAACAAAATCAATGTCTTTCCGGTTCCAGACGCGGATACGGGCACCAATATGGCTGCAACTATGAAAACTATAGTAAATAATATTCACGAAGACACAAACCAGATTGATGAAGCAACAAAAAACATCGCCGATTCAGCGCTTGAAGGAGCGCGTGGCAATAGCGGTGTTATTCTGGCTCAGTTTTTCTATGGATTAGCCAAGGGAATCGGGACAAATAAACGTCTCACAACCACTCAATTTGGCGAAGCTGTCATTTCTGCCAAGACTCATGCTTACGAAGCGCTTTCCAAACCGCGCGAAGGTACTATCCTCTCCGTCATCAAAGATTGGGCGGAAAATATTTACGAAAATAGTAAGAAAATTTTCGATTTTCAGGAGTTACTAAATCGTTCCCTGGAAGCTGCTCGGCGTTCTTTAGAAAATACCCGCACTAAAATTGAAGCGATACGAAATGCTAATGTTGTTGACTCTGGCGCTCAGGGCTTTGTGTACATTCTGGAAGGTATAAGTCATTTTATCAATCGCGGAAAGCTTAAAGAGCTGGAAAAGATTAATATGCAGCCGGTCTCTGCCATCGCCCACACGGAAGTATTACCAGAACAGATAACCTACCGCTTCTGCACCGAATGCCTTATCGAAGGAAAAAATATTCCGATAGAAAACCTCCGCCTACAAATCGAACCCTACGGCGACTCGATCGTCTTAGCCGGTTCACCTCAGAAGGCGCGTTTACATATTCATACTAACGAATCGGCTAAAGTTTTTAAAATTGCCCATCAATATGGTGATCTCCTTCAGCAAAAAGCCGACGATATGCTCAAACAGTATTTAGTTGCCCATAATCCTCATCCGCAAATTGCGCTGGTAGTAGATTCGGCCTGCGATTTGCCAACTGAGTTCATCGAACGCTCCTTCATTCATGTTATACCAATACGATTGACGTTCGGTCAATCGAGCTACCTCGATAAAGTCACAATCACTCCTGAATATTTTTACGAGATGCTCGACACGGAGCCGGAACATCCCCGTACTTCCCAGCCGTCGCCGGCCGATTTTATCAATCTGTATAGTTTCTTGCTCAGCCACTATGATTCAATCATTTCAATTCACCTGCCAACCACTCTCAGTGGCACTTACCAGAATGCCCTGAAAGCCACGCAAAGTTTTCCCAAGCGAAAAATCAGCGTGATTGACAGTAAGGCTCTTTCGGTTTCTTTCGGTTTTCTAGCTGAACGGGCAGTGGAATTGATCGCCGCCGGAAAATCGCATAATGAAATTACCGATGAATTGGAGAAAACTACCCGTCGGACACAGTTATTTGTCGGAATACCAAGTTTGAAATATCTAATGCGTAGCGGGCGTGTTTCAAAAGCTAAAGGCTTGATAGCTAAGTTATTCAATATCAAACCGATTTTAAATTTGGACGAATATGGCACACCTCAACATATATCGAAAAGTTTTTCCAAGGAGGGAGCTTTCGCCAAAGTTCTGCAAATGGCGAGCAATTTTGCGGCGCAAAAAGTCAATCCGCGGTTTGCCATTGCTCACGCTAATAATCTGCAAGTAGCCGAATATTTCAATAATGAATTAAAGAAACGATTCAATGTCGAAAAAATCAATATATTGCCGGTATCGCCGATGTTGGGCGCACATGCCGGAAACGGCGCCGCCGCAATTGCTATTACCTGGAGCGAATGATGATAACACTATTAGCAATTATTGTAATCAGTTACTTAATCGGCTCGATCCCGACGGCTATTATCGTCGGAAAACTCACTAAAAAAATTGATATTCGCCAATACGGTTCGTACAATGCCGGCGCAACGAATGCGTTTCGTGTTTTAGGCTGGAAAGCCGGGCTTTTCGTGGCTCTTTTTGACATTGCCAAAGGGGCATTAGCTACCGCCTATATTTCCCAAATTCGTTTCGATGTTCCGCCGCTAAATCCCACCTGGTTAATGATCTTAGCCGGTTTATGTGCCATTCTGGGCCATACTTTCACCATCTTCGCCGGTTTTAAAGGCGGCAAGGGTGTTGCGGTTGGTGCCGGGATGATCATTGCGTTATATCCTCTTGCGCTTTTACTATGTCTGCTGGTCTTCGGCATAGTCCTGTTCTCGACCGGTATAGTATCAGTTTCATCAATTAGCGCCGCGGTCAGTTTGCCGATTATTTTACTACTTTTCAGCTGCTTTGGAACTGCGCCAGTGGATAAAGCACTCCTGATTTTCAGTTTTTTTATTCCGATTTTTATTATTTACACTCATCGTTCTAATATTCGACGACTTTTCAAAGGCGAAGAGAAGCCATTCGAAAAATTAATTCTCTTGCGTCGGCGGCGATCTTCTAAAAAATAACTTCTTGATTAGGATGAATTTGTCAGTCCATCGGTTTCGGCTCGTTTTACCGTTTTTTGGGCTGTTCTTTCTCTCGGCCTGGGCGCAAATGCCGAGTGCCGATTTTGAGATTGTTGAAAGCATTCCGATTGAGACTATTCTCGACAATCCCGAAATTCGTAATACTTCTGAAGTCTGGGCCGAAATGTTCGGTGCGGCAAGTGAGACTATTGACATCGAACAATATTATATCTCAAATGTAGTTGGCGAATCGCTGGAACCAATTATAAAGTTGATCGAACAGGCGGCACGACGTGGTGTTAAAGTTCGGATTATCGTTGATGTCCGTATGGCCAAGACTTATCCTGAAACTATTAACCGACTTGCCAAAACCAAAAACATTACTATTCGTCAAAGTCAGACTTTTAATCGCAGTGACGGCGTTCAACACGCTAAATATTTTATTATTGATGGTAAGGAAGTTTTTATTGGCAGTCAGAATTTCGATTGGCGCGCACTCGAACATATCCATGAGGTTGGCCTGCGCATTTGCCATCCGGAATATGCGAGCCTGATGACAGAACTGTTCGAGATGGATTGGGATTATGCGGTATTGACTAAAATGCCCGGCCGGAAATTGACCGAACCACATAACTTTAAAGTGGGAATTGCTCCCGGTGATACAGTCGAATTCACCGCTTCCGGCAGTCCGGCCAGAAACCTGCCGGACGGAATAGCCAGCGATGAGAAAGTCATTCTGGAGCTTATTCGTTGCGCCAAAAAGGAAATTAATATCCAACTGCTTTCTTATTCACCACTGGATAAAAAAACCAAATATTGGGCGAAAATAGACAATGCTCTGCGCGAAGCCGCAGCTCACGGAATCATCGTCAATTTGCTGGTTTCCGACTGGAATATCAGCGCTGACGAACTACCCTATCTGCAAAGCCTCGACATCTTACCGAATATCAACTTAAAAATAAGTAGCATCCCAGAATACAGCGCTGGCTATATCCCCTATGCGCGCGTCGAACACTGCAAGTATATGGTCATAGATGAATCCCTTAGCTGGGTCGGCAGCAATAACTGGTCACGCAATTATTTCTACGATTCACGCAACGTAGGCTTGAAAATAGAAAATGCTACCGTCGCTAAAACACTCCGAAATATATTCACAAAAAGCTGGAATTCACCCTACGCCTGGCAACCGATCCCCGGGCAGAATTATCCAGAAAAATTTCACGGGGAAAAATAAGCCGCTTAAGCGTACGTAGGACAGGCATTCCTACATGTCGACTCAAGGTTGACGATGACAGCCTGGAAAGGCTGTCCTACGAATTCGCATCATTTTCAACTGTAGGACAGGCATTCCTGCCTGTCGGAAATAAAATGTAGATCGAAATGTTATTTCGACCAGGACGATTTAGCAAATCGCCCTACAATGTTAAGACACTCCTGCCTATCGGGAATTGACAGCCTAGAAAGGCTGTCCTACGATGTTAATATCTAATTTCGAGTTGGATGGTGTGATCTTTCGGGCAGGCAATTTCAGCAATTTGATTTTGTTTACCGTATTTAAAAGCCACTTTTTTGCCTCCGAAAAATACTTTCCTTGGCTTCTCCGGTATCATAACCCTGACAACCGACTGGATTGAAATTGCCGTCGAGGAAAAAAGTACTTTCCCTTCTTGATGCTGGAGCGTCATTAATTTTTCTATGTTGCCGTCCAGATAATCAACATAAGTGAACTGTGAATTTTCGTTTATTTCACCAGGATAGAGATGAATTATTAAATTTTCTTTCCCTTTTAAGGCACCTTCCCAGATCTTTGAATTTCCTTGATAGATTTGTCCCGTAATATAAATAGAATTTTTCGCGATAAATACCGGTATCCGTTCGACTGGAACAGGTTGACAAATTTTTACTGGCCCTGAATATTCTTTAGTCGGTTCATACCGGTCAGCCGTCAGTGGAAAATGCTCATCGGCTCGATCCATTTTGTGTCCCTTGATGCCAACCGCATATTGGTTCGAAGCTAAGCGTTGTTCGAATTCCACCAGCGCCATAGGGTTAGTCAAATCAATATAATTTCTGGAATCCGGAAACAAGCCCGGAAAATCACAGTCGGAAAAAGTCAGCGGCCCGACCCAGGTCATTACTTGCATTCCATAGTCATTATTAATCTTTTTGATCCATTTCTCCGGCTCGGCAAATTTTTCCGAAAAATCCATCTTGGACCACTCATTTGCACCGTTACTATATGGTCGATCAATAAAACAGGCAATCAAGGGATATAGGTCATTACCTGACAAGTGTACAAATGACGCCAGACTCGCTCCTCGCGTCGCTCATGTAATTTACAGGCACTCTCTTTCAGTCTGGGACGGCCATTCAACATAAATGTCAACTTGCTCCCTTTGCATTTCCAGAATAATTTCTATTATTCGCCAGAGCGACTGGATACCTAATATCTGAGTGTATAATTAATTCCTTATCTTTCATAAAACTTATTCAATTCTTCACCCTCTTTTCCATACAATTCTCTGAAGCGCCTTTCATTTAATTCTCTCTAACGATCATTTGCCAATTTTTCCCTGATAGTCAGCAACATATTTGGCAATTTCGGCCAGCGGCGCGATCCAGATGTCGTTCTCGTTTTGCTTTAGAAAATTAACCAGCTGATTGTGAGCTTCAAAAGATACATTAATATTATGTTCGCCACCTACACCGTGAAACAAGAATACGAGTAAAGCCTTATTTTTAAAAGCAGTTTTAGCCAGGTCAATCAACTCGGCTCCCGATTCTCCATTGATCATAAAACAACCGATATTATATAAATCAATGTCATTAATCGTCTCGAGTCGGGTTTCGGTACTGCGGGCAGCAAGGAAATTTTCTTTAACTACATCAACGTACGAAACGCCACCAACCTGCATATCGCCACAAGGATAGGCAAACGTTCTTTGCGACTTCCCGTCAATAATTTGCAGGAGAGCATTAGCCATTTTTATTTCATCTGTTATCCGCGAAGGCGTATAATTACTGAGGTCATAATCAGGATTGACCCAGCTCCGACCTGGCATTTTCCCGTCACAGGGATGAAATAAAGTATGATTGCCCAGTTCGTGCCCGTGAACAGCAGCTGATTTCCAATCGTTTGTCCGCTCTTGAACTGTTTGAAAATTTCCCGACAGATAAAAAGTACCTTTAAGTCCCAGGGAATCCAATACCGGTATTACTGAATCCAGATGAACATTCAAAGCATCGTCATAAGTCAAACAAACCGCACATTTTTTATTATTCCACACATTCTTTTCATTTTTCTGCGCCATACCGTTCTCCGTAAAAATTGAAATGATTCCGAATAAAACGATAAATCCTATTTTTATCTCTTTAAATTTAATGCGTTTCATAAATCGCTCCTTATAATTTGTCGAACTGATTATTGGACTATTTCAATAAAATCAGTTTTTTAGTGCTTGAAAAATTTCCAGCCTGAATTTTGTAGAAATAGGTGCCGCTGGGGAGATAACTGCCATCGAATTCAACCGTATATTCACCCGAAGTTTTACTCTCATTTACCAGCGTAGCTACTTCCTGACCGAATAAGTTATATATTTTCAAGGTCACAAAAGACTTCTGAGGAATCGAAAAAGCGATGGTAGTTACCGGATTAAAGGGATTAGGATAATTCTGCTTTAAATAAGGAATAGTCGGTACATTTTTTAATCGAATGGCACTGGCTACGCTTTTCACTAGGATAATATCGCCTTCGTCCGGAACAACGTCGAACATTAGATGCCTGGCTGTCCCGATCTCGACAATTTGGGCATTGATCTTCTCACCATTTTGGGAAATTTCAGCTGCTGACCAACCCTCCGGCAAGACCCGGCGAATAGTCAACGGAACATTGTAAATTTCATTATCCAAAGTATCAGTGACCTGAAAAGTAATACTGCTATCAGTAACAGCCGTTTCGGTAATTGATACATTATTGCGTTCCTGGATATAGCGCGCCACGTTGGCAAAGGAGGATACCCAGAATTTATCCGGATAGGCACTTAGAGAATCAACCGCACCAGTCAGATTTTCCGTTGTCACTGGCGACCAACCGCCATCGTTATCAATGCCATGAATTAGAAAAACGACCCAGCCCTTGGAGTTCGCCGCGCTTTTGGCTTTATTAAAGAAATCGTTAGCGGTTTTTACTGAACCTTCTGTACCGCATACGATAGAACTGATATTCATAAAATTACTCGGAGTTTTCGGCTCAATTTGGCCGGAGCAACCTCGGGCGGCGATGTAGTATTGCTTACAAATTGAAGTTTTGCCGGCATTACAGTAGGGATAAGCTATTGTGATGCATCGCTGTCCGCTGATGCGAGAGTTAATTTCATTCTGCGAATTTTGTAATTCTGTGATTTGCTCCGCCTCCGATAAACCGCTCAAATCAGGGTGAGTTACGGTGTGACTGCCGACTTCATGGCCGTTAGCCGCGGCGGATTGTAGTTTTGACCAAATTCCACCCGACCAGTTTATTACCGGATATAAGGTGAGTTTGAATCCATGCTGGTCAAAGAGTGGAATAGCCACGGTAAACTGGTTGGCGCAACCATCATCAAAGGTAAAAGTGACCGCCGCGGAACGAAATCCCTGCCAGACTCCGACTTCATAGTTCGGGTTTATTTCCCCAGCATAGACAATATTTAGTAAAACTAATACCGTAATGAAAAAAATGCGTTTGAACTTCAACATAAATTACTCCTGCTTTAAATGAAGCTAAATTTAATGCAAATTTTACTCGACCTATTTGGTCATCCCTGAAAAAAAGTATTAGGTGCATAAAAGGTAGGCATAGTTTTGTCGGTTAGGGCTCACATACAACTTTTTATAGAAAATCTGACCTAATTTCTGGCTTAAGAATTTGGGCAAAAAGAAAACTTTCACCTGCCTGTCGCCTGTCTGTCAGCAAATAGGGAAGTTTTCTCATATTATAACCACTTGCACATAATACGGCATTGATGTGATCGCGGAGCAGGCTGGTTATCCTTTGCAGTACTTGCTAGTCCAACTTTTACGCCAAATTCATAACGTTTATGGGCTTTCCCCTTTGAAATACATTCAACTTCTGGTACTCCCCAAAACAGTGGTATCAACATTAGATCGTTTATATTACAATTATTTTGTTAACAATATATTGTATTATTTTTTAAAAACAATTATATAATTTCCCGGAGGTTAATTTGACCAAAATATTAGTTTCCGTTTATAACTCAGACCATTGAGCGACGCAGACGATCTTTCAGTGAACGGATTTGCCCACGAACGCGGATTAATTTTGCACGATCATGATTGGCGATGGCTTCGTCGCGCTCTTTCTTTAATTCACGAATTTTGCTTTTAATCTCAGTCTTATTTTGCAACACAATCTGATGGTGCTCATGCTGATCAATTTGAAGAGCTTGACAGAGAGCGGCCAGTAAATGCTCTTTATTGAGCTGGGTATAGCCTTTGACAGCTTCGCTATCCAGTTGGGACGCGATTTCCCGCAACTGGCCAACTGTTTTGGTCTTAAGCTCCTGATAGGTATAAGTCATTGGGTTCTCCTTTAAGTAAAGTTAGATACTATATTTGATGACCTTTTTCATTGCCTTATATCCTTCGTATAATATAAAAATTCCAAGCCTTTTCGCAAGTGCGAATTCTCTGTGAATAAAATTTGTAAAAATCGCTTTCCCTATTTCAGGATCATACACTTCCTGGTAGCAGTGAACTCCGGACAGGTAATCCGGTATAGATAAATACCTGACGGCAGATTAACCGGACGCCAGAATATTCTATAATTTCCAGCCGATTGTCGTCCCTGGACAAGCGTTTCGACTAATTGTCCCGTCAAATTATAGACATCAATTCTGACATTCGCGGTTTTTGGCAGGGAAAATTCGATCACAGTACTGGCATTAAAGGGATTAGGATAGTTGGCTTTCAGGGCAAATTCCGTCGGAATGGAAGCACTTCTCTCGATTTCAATTGCACTCAGCACAGTATTGAATAGAGAAACGCTGGCTAATCCTTCGGTTGAAGCCGTGAAGACTACCTCTCCCGACTTACCTTGTTCTGGCAGATAATTAAAAACGGCGACGCCATTGCTGGTAGTTACTTGAGGATTGCTGATAATTCCAGGGCCTTCGAGAGTTAGCGAAATTTGAAAAGAATCGGCGCAAAGGCGATTCTCCGCATCACTGACATAGCATATTATCAGATAATTGGTTACAGGAAACGAAGCTATAATCGGTTTATCAATAAAAATTTTCAAGCGCGCCGGTTGAGTCCCATCTTCGGTTTTCGTCAACCGTAAGGCAATATCTTTGCACGGAGTCGGCATCTCAGGAATTTCAGTATAGATCATATTACCAGCCGATACACAATTACCAACAATGACGCTATCGCCAGTCCAGGTATCATACCAGATAGCTTGATATGTTCCCGTTTTTAAGCCACTAATCCGCGTAAAACGACCGGAAATCGCACTATTATTATATGATCGAAACCAGCCGAACCCGAGGGAATCCGCCGTCATCATAAAAGCATCCGCGGTATCGGCACTCGCATTACTTGAAATCAGGTTCAAGTCAGCATAGTCAATGTCAGAAGCAACTCTCGCGAAGGCTTTCATCTGAGCAAAAACCTCGTCAGTCATTAACTCCCGATCATTCATTTCCCACCAGATGGGCGTGGCCGCCAAACCACTCGCCCAGGCTGACCAGAGCGCATTATGATAAATTTCGACATATTTACTGGAACCCTTTTCAATATTTGCGGCATACATATTGGTCGGTTCCGCACCGGCTTCACCGAAAATTCCCGGTTTCTCGAAACCAGTCCATAATTGACGGGCGACATTGCGATATGTCCAATAACTACTTCGGATTGGATCGCTGGAATAAGGCGCACTCCAACCCTTTTCGTAGAGGTGAACATTGGGCAAATCACAAATTTGATAACCTTCAGGCCAGTAATTCGCAGAACTTCCGCTCTTGGAGATAGTCGTAGGTCGTTTAAAATAATCATTCTCCTTGAGATAATTGTGGACTTTCTGAACCCATTCGAGCGCTCCGGTTTTATTGCCCCGCGACCAGCCGTCCGTGCCGTCAATTTCGTTCACCAATTCCCAGATGCCGAGACTGCGTGAGTAACCCCAACGAGCAAGCAGATAGCGATACAATTTTTGCTGATATACCCAGGCGAGAGAATCGGTATAAAAATTAGCGGCGTTACAAATAGTTTTATAGGCATTGTCATCCCAGCCTTTATAACCCCAGGTGCTTTGATCGAGAATATCATGCGGCCAGATGGCAAGCATCATCTCCAGATTACGCTGTTCCGCCCAATCTAAAATTTCATCAATTCGAGCGCATTTGCGTTGATCATAATAACCGATGCCACTTTGAATTGATTCGATTTGATAAATTCCACCGCCGTTACCGGCTCCGTCGTAATTGCCATTCCAGTAGCCGAATAGGTTGCCACCCGATGCGGCTAAAATTCCCAGCCCGTCGTCATCATTTCGCACGCCCCAGGGATAGTAAGCGCCGATTCCGTAGAATGGGGTTCCATCGTGATAAATTAAATAATGCGGATTAACCGGAGACACATTTAAACAGCCGTGATAATCGGATTCGACAGCCGTAAAACTATATTTAGCACTTTCGCCGATGCCATCAATATCCCGGGCAAATACCTGATATTCCCATTGGCCGACAACCGGTGGAGAGAAGCGAATTTTCCATTCGGCTATATCCATATAATTATCGAAAAAGCCATTATCCCGAATAGTATCACATAGCGGAGAAATGAAGTACGCAAATACATCAATTTCATCGAGATCGTATGGATTGCCGTAAGAAGCCTCGCTCAGTTTTAGAGTAATTTCGAATTTATCATACTTTCCGACTGTACTCGAATTGACACCGGCGATTTCGACCACCGGAATTTCTCCGATCATATAGGTTCTGCAAGCCATCTCCATTGAAAGCGCATGTTGTTTGCCCATCGTATCAACCGCCGCAACTTTATAGTAGTAAGTACCAATATCAATTTGTGTATCGCGAAAGTTTTTTCCTTCCGGTTCGCCAATCAAATTTTCGTTCGTACAAACAAAGCCTCTGAGAGTATCGCGATAAACATTATAATGATCAACAGCCGCCTCATTATCGCAGTTCCAGACTAAATCAACATACTGGTTAATCGGATCGAATTTGGCATTTAGTCCCAGGATACCGATTGAAAATCCGGCAATAATAAAATTATCAAAACAGACTGTGCCCTGCTTATCAACTTTCGTTCCGCCGTCAAAGTGGAATACGACTTGATTGCAATAACCACCCGCATAATTACTCAGCGTAAAAGTATAAGTTTGCCACGCATTCGAACCCGGAACGGTAATTGACTGAAAATTATCTTTGCCGTTGGTATAAATCGGTTTAATCGCAAAAGTGATCGTGATGTCGGATTTAATCTCGATAACGATTTTCGGATTATGCGCAACATTAATGACTTCCGGCGGGGTAAAATAGAAAGCCGGCCAATCGCTATCGCTTGATTTCCGGTTATAGGCCACCTGAAGAATTCCTTCGCTCTCTGTCAGATTAAAAATACCCGGATACCAATCATCATGCCAGAGAGTTATTAGCGAATCATTCCACAACGTATCCAGCGAACCGTCTTCAAAGTCATCGCTAAAACCGGGAATCTGTCCAAATAGCGATATTGCAGATAGCATTATCATTAAAATGGATTTCTTCATGACAATACCCTCTAAGATTCCACAATTAAAACTTAATGTTCATAGAACTGACAATCATTTTTTAAGGTTATCAATGATATTCCGATTGTGATTGATTAGCGCTACTCTTTGTTCGACACATTTCGCCGATCTAAGCCCGTCTTCCGGGGTATTTTTAACATAATCCATAAGTCGCTCGATCGTGGTCGTCACCACGTGAATTCGGGTATCCGATGAACCGTAATAAATGAATATGCTCCCGTCTGGATCGGCTATCCATCCGTTACTAAAAACTACATTGGAGACATCCCCAACGCGCTCCTCGCCTTCCGGCGCCAGAAAATAACCACCCGGTTTATGGATTATCCGCCAAGGTGCGTTCAAATCCGTCAGAAACATATACAAAACATAACGCAAACCGGCCGCGGTATTGCGGACACCATGCGCCAGATGTAACCAACCTTCGGCAGTTTTGAGTGGCGCTGGTCCCTCGCCATTTTTTACTTCATTAATGGTATGGTAGACGCGACTATCAATAATGATTTCTTCTTCAATAACTGCTTTTTCGATATTGTCAGCCAGTCCCCAGGCAATCCCGCCGCCAGTTCCCGCCAGAATAAAATCATCCTGCGGTCGCGTGTAAAAGGCATACTTGCCGTCGAAAAATTCCGGATGCAAAACCACATTTCTCTGTTGTCTCGATTTCGTTTGCAAATCCGGAAGCCGTTCCCAATTTTGCAAATCCCGGGTGCGAGCGATTCCGGCTTGCGCCACCGCCGTAGAGGTATCATACTCTGGAACGTTGGGATCCTTGCGTTCAGTACAGAACACACCATAAATCCAGCCGTCGGCGTGAAGGGTCAACCGCATATCATAAACATTCGTATCCGGAATTTCGGTTTCGGGCATAATTATCGGATATTCCCAGAATTTAAAATGGTCAACGCCGTTTGGGCTTTCGGCGACCGCAAAAAACGACTTGCGGTCGAGTCCTTCCACGCGCGCTACCAGACAATATTGATCGTTGAACTTGATCGCACCACAGTTAAAAACGGCATTGACTCCTAAACGCTCCATTAGAAACGGATTGGTCGCATAATCCAGATCGAATCGCCAGTTAATCGGAATATGTCGAGCCGTCAGAACCGGACGTTGGTATCGCTGATAGATTCCATTCAGCGAAGGACACGCCTGATTAGGCAAATCGAGCAAAGCGTTCTGTTCCGTTAGCAATTCATTCAGTCTGGTAATAAACTCCGTTTTATTTTGTTTCTGCATAGCGATTTTCCTCTTGATTAATGAGTTGAGCGGTGCGTTTCAGGACTTCCAGGCAGGCACGGGTATTATGGTAACAGCATTTCCATTCGCTGACTTTGGGCTTATCGGGATTCGGTATTCCTTCGGCGGAAACTTCATAATACCATTCACCATATTGCCAATCCACAAAATATTTATCAATAAAATCCCAGAGGCGGCAGGCTCTATCCAAATAGGATGAATCACCACTGATCTGGTAGGCATTAATCAGACCGACGACCGCTTCCGCTTGTTGCCACCACTCAAAACGATTAGAATCCAAATTATCTGTCAAATCTTTATCTACCGGCAAGGCATTATATTGATTCAAACCTTCGGCAACTACCGCCGCTACCATTTTATTGGTGGCTGACTTTACCTGCGACTGAATTTTATCATCACCGAGGACGTCGGCGGCTTCACTGATCAGCCAGCTGGCTTCAATATCATGCCCAAATGAAATAGCATCCAGACGGGGATTCCATTTTTCGTCGAAAAATAGATACAAATGATTACTTACCGGATTGAGAATGTATTTCAGGTGGCATTCAACCAATTCCTGCAGACGAGCTCGCACTAAACTATCGGAATTAACCCGCTGGAGATTGGTCAAAGCCTCCAATAAGTGAAGATGGGAGTTCATTGACTTTTTTTCGTTCAAATCAACCGCGCTCAAGCGCAAATCCTGAGTTTCCGACCAGTCGCGGTTAGTGGCTTCGTAATAACCTCCATTGATCGCATCATGACAGTATTTTTCAATCAACTGAAAAATCTGGTTCGCCATTTCGAGAGCCGATTTCTCACCGGAAGCTGCATAATATTCGCTGAGCCCATAAATGGCAAAAGCCTGACCGTAAATTTTTTTCTTATATTCCAGGACTTCGCCGCCGGGCGCCACTAGCCAGTAAACTCCACCATATTTACCATCGCTGAAATACCTGGTCAAATAATTAAATGCCCGGTGAGCTATCTCAAGATGCCGGGTATCCTTATCGAATCTAAAAAGCGCCGCGAAAGTCCATAAAATCCGGGCGATTAACACCACACTGCGCGGCGCGGTTTGATCCACCTGCAAATCATTGCTGATCCGACCATAAAATCCTCCATTTCGACGATCAATCGAATAGGTCATCCAGAACGGGATAATATTTTCATATAAATTGCGGGTTACCTGTTTGCGCCACTTTTCAATTGCATCAATATCCATATTCTACTTTGATTTTTTCCAATTACCGGGATTTTTTCAAAATTAATCTTGTTCCATTTTATCGTACCAATTTTTCTTTAAAAAGACGGAGGTCACGATAATTATTAATAAACAAATCCCCACATTACCAAACTTTTTCAGCACCAAATAAATCGGCAAAGCCACGATGGTCGTCTGCCAGATAATTCCGATCAGCACATTTAGTAAATCCCGTTTCCAGGAGCTATTATTGACGAAGCCTGGATTTTCGGCAACGACTTTCTCATGAATCGGTTTCCAGAATCCCCACGGGCGCACCGTTTTATAAAATTTTTTCAAGACCGCTTCATCCGTCGGTGGGTGACGATAGGTTCCGATTAGCGCCCCAGCCAGCGAAATTAATAAAATCAACGGGAAATAATACAAATCCAGGGTGTCGAAAATCATGGGAAAAATCAACGCCGGAATAATCCCGGCCACCATTCCCCAGAAATAACCATAGCCGTTGAATCGCCACCAGTACCACTTCAAAACATTGGAAACGACATAACTCCCCCACAAAGCCGAAACAATCCATTGCAAAATACTATTGATGTCCAGAGCAAACATTCCAAAAATGATACTAATAACAACGATCCCAATGCCCGATATATAAGTCACCGATGACACCTGGCGGTTGGTTGCTTTAGGACGCATATATTTCAGGTAAATGTCATTGACAATGTAAGCTTGAGCGGCGTTAAGCGTTCCAGCAAAAGTGCCGATAAACGCCGCTAATAGTCCCGCCAGCATCAAGCCGGTCAAACCGGCCGGAACAAATTCATTAATCGCTGAAGGCAATATTTGCTCGAAATCCAGGCGTCCACCGACAATTAAATCCAGACGATCGTAATAAATAATGCCCAACACGGCAAATCCGGCAATCATTATATAGCGAATCGGGTTCAGGATTACCGAAACAAACCCGCTCATCAATCCGGCTTCTTTAGGCGAACGAGTTGCCAGAATTTTCTGCATATCGTAATTGGGTGCCGGACCAGCGGCACTTACCAGAATCCCTTTGAAAAGCATCATCATAAAAAAGATCATAAAAAGCGAGTAACCGTCGCTGGCAATCTTATCATTGACTTGCGTAATAATGCCACTCCAATCCAGATTCAATTTCCAGCCGAAAAACGGACTCATCCAGCCTTCCGGCACTACTAGCGGATGAATGGCAAGCGCCCGCATAGCAGTTATTCCAATCACGATAGCCGAGACTCCCATTATGCAGTATTGAACCACATCCGCCCAAACGATACTGACCATTCCACCCAAAATCGTATAAAAGACACTGAACAACGTAAAAACAATCCCGTACAAGTGGGGAACAAATTTATCTGGAACGGTAAAAGGCACATACTTGGAAACGACTTCCCACGGAATAAAAATTTCCATAAATTTTCCCAAACCGATAAAACCGTAGGCTAAAAATCCGAGACAACTCAGCAAAGCGAAAACTACCACGATATTATGCGAAAGCGTCGCATCCCGGCGCGAGCCAAAACGCGTTCCGATCCACTCCGCGCCGGTTGTGACATTCGAGCGTCTGAGCCAGGCTGACAAATAGATCATTAAAAATATCTGATTAAAAACCGGCCAGAGCCAGGGAATCCAGATGGATTTAAGCCCATAAACGAACATCAACGTCACCAGCCACATTGTCCCGGAAATATCAAACATACCGGAAGCGTTAGATATTCCCAGCATATACCAGGGCAATTCTTTGCCACCCAGTAAATACGCAGTTTTACTTTCCTGCGCCCGCTTTTTAAGAACCAGACCGATGACAACGGTGAAGGACAAATACAGAAGAATGATAACGATATCAATTAACTTTAATCGCATAAAAATTCCCAGTTTAATTATATTCTTTCATTTATTGACAAATTCTGGCATTTTATTCGACTGTCTTATCCAGAGGCCGACCGAGGCTTTTATATAAATCTTTTCGACCGGCTTTATCTTTCACCATAATTTCCCGCGCATATTTAGCAACTTGCTCGGCAACATTGCGCGGGACTACGATCACTCCGTCACCATCGGCTACTACTACGTCGCCCGGACAAACCAAAACTCCGCCAATGACAACCGGACGATTGACCGATTCCAGCTCATTACGCCCCGGTCTGATACCGCGACCTTTTCTCCTCAAATATAACGCCACTTTCTCTTTGGCAATTTCATCCGTATCGCGTGCACAGGCATCGGTGACAACTCCGACCGCCCCCCTTTTATGCCAGGCTAAGATATTGTAAGAACCGATGGTACCAATGTCCTTTTCCTCAACATCATCGAGCACAACGACCGAGCCCGGGCGAATCAACTTGTCGAAGGTTTCAGGCGAATAAACATTATAAAAATTCCCTTCCCATTCCTGAAAATTTTCACCGGCTTGCGGTCGGTCAGGACGTTGCGTGGGAACGTAGCGCGCCGTGACGGCAATGCCGCGAATTTGATGCGATAGGTCTTCCAGATCAAGCCAGTCGGGATGAATAGCTGGATCAACCAATCCGACACCCGGCAAGCCCACCATATCCATTCCATCGGAAACGTCAGCCACGCGCAATCCTTCGAAGAGCTTCAGGATGCGGGCATCTTCTTCCGCCGGGTAAGTTTTCGTGGCGATGAAATTTGCCCCGCCTGGCAAATTCTGCGTTGTTTTTTCCTGCGCCAAAACGAAACCCCCCAGGCCGATTATAATAAAAATCGTTTTCATTAACCTTTTCATGTTATGCTCCCTTATTTATTCATTATTATGATTATTATATTGATTGAAAATTTTCCCCTTTAAATATGTCAAACAATTTTCCATTTCCAAGAGAATCAAGACACAAGTCGCCACAAGATTCGCAATTAGACCCATCTATAGCTTCTTCACATACTCTTCCTGCGTCTTGACCTCGCCCATAGTGAGTATGAAATAGACCCAGACAATGTCCCATTTCGTGAGCCAGGGCAGCTGTTGTGGTATAATCGCCATGTACAAAAAGAAAATTACCCGGAGAGTACCATGTCTCACCTGCATATATAACGCCATTCTCAACGCCCATCGGTCCAAGATACACGTTTATTGCATCATCCTTATGTCCCCTATTATAAAGTGCGTACCAGCTAACCGGCACTTTTTTTTTAAAACAATTATCATCGTTTATGGCACTAATTTCTACAATAATAAAAAAGATATTTGTTGGTGCGAAATCCTGCTTCAAGTGGTTGATTGCATCGGTTACCTGCTGCGAAGTTAATCCGCCACTACCGTCATTTCGATTAATCACATATACAGCTACTCTTAATGTAGTCGTTGTTAGGTTTGACGGCGGATAAGTAATATACTCACTTTGACTGGTTCCAAATGGCGAGGCTTTTAAAGTAACTTGAAATCCCTGAATTGCCAACACCACTAAAATTATTAACTTTTTCATGGAATACTCCTCCTACCTACAAGAATTACTGCTTTGGGATTGTCCTCCCCTACAGCGATAAGAATACCATCATGGAATGCTACAGAATAGTAATTACCGTAAC